>PLJD01000003.1:26292-27961 GCA_003140175.1 Actinomycetota bacterium | reverse complement strand
GTGACCGGCACGATCACGTTCCGCGACGGTGGCGCCAACATCGCCGGTTGCGTCGCGGTGGTGATGGCCGCCGGCTCCGCGTCGTGCATCGTGTCGCCGACGGTGGCCTCGCACAACATCACCGCGGTCTACAGCGGTGACGCCCATTTCACGGGGTCGACAGCCGCCGCCATCACCCAGACGGTGAACCTCGGCACGACCGCGGTCGCGCTCAGCTCGTCTGCCAACCCCTCGAGTACCGGCGCGAACGTAACGCTCACCGCCAACGTCACGGCCATGGCACCCGCCTCCGGGGCGCGAACCGGGACTGTCGACTTTCAGGTTGGCGGCGTCGACATCGCGGGCTGCAGTGCGCAGGTCGTGCCGGCCTCGGGGAAGGCCACATGCGTCACGAACACGCTGACCGTCGGCGCGAACACAATCACCGCCACCTACAGCGGTGATGCCAACTTCGCGACCAGCACATCGGCGCCCTTCACGCAGACCGTCAACCAGGGCGCGACCACGACCAAGGTCGTGTCGTCACTGAATCCGTCGAGCACCGGCGTCACCGTCACCTTCACCGCGAACGTCACCGCGGTCGGTCCAGCATCGGGGACGCGCACCGGCAGCGTCGCGTTCGAGGACGGCGGCGTCGCGATCGCCGGCTGCGCCGCCCAGATCCTCGGCGTGGCGGGGACCGCGACCTGCGCAACCAACGCGCTCGCGGCCGGCGTGCACACCATCAACGCGGTCTACAGCGGGGACGGCAACTTCACCACGAGCACGTCACCCGCGCTCACACAGACGGTGCGCAGCACCACAACGACGATGGTCACCTCCAGTGCGAACCCGTCCGTGTTCGGGCAGAGCATTCAGTACACGGCGTCCGTCGCCGGCGGTCCGACGGTGACCGGCACGATCACGTTCCGCGACGGTGGCGCCAACATCGCCGGTTGCGTCGCGGTGGTGATGGCCGCCGGCTCCGCGTCGTGCATCGTGTCGCCGACGGTGGCCTCGCACAACATCACCGCGGTCTACAGCGGTGACGCGAGCAACACCGCGAGCACCTCTGCCGTCATGACCCAGGTCGTGACCGCTGACCCGACCACCACGGTGGTGACCGCGACGGTGAACCCGACCGTGTTCGGCCAGTCGGTGACGTTCACCGCCACAGTGACCGCCAACGCCCCCGGATCTGGCACACCGACTGGGAAGGTGGCATTCGACAACGGCGCGGCCGCCATCGCTGGGTGCGGTGGGGTCACGTTGGTCGCCGGTGTCGCCACCTGCACCACCAACGCGCTGACGGTGGGGGCGCACGCGATCACCGGCCACTACAACGGCAGTGCGAACTACGTGACCAGCACATCACCCGTCCTGACCGAAACGGTGAACCACGGTTCGACCACGACGGTCGTCGGGTCGTCGCTGAACCCGTCGGTGTCCGGTCAGTCGGTCACCTACACGGCGACGGTCACGGTGGTCGCGCCCGCCGCAGGCACACCCGCCGGCACCGTCAACTTCGAGGACAACGGCACCACCATCAGCGGCTGCGGATCGGTGAGCGCCACGACCACGGCCACCTGCTCGTGGTCCCCCGGCACCACCGGCGCGAGGACCCTCACGGCCATCCTCACACCGACCAACACGAACTACGCGGGCTCGTCGGGCACCGACTCGATCACCG
>PLJD01000003.1:0-26286 GCA_003140175.1 Actinomycetota bacterium | reverse complement strand
CGACGGGCACGTCGCTCGCCACGGTGACCTCGCCGGTCACCTACAACGCCGAGACCCAGACCTTCACCGGCACCGTCACCGGCGTCTCGGGTGACGGCAACCCCCTGGGGACCGTGACCGTGAACTACGGCGCGGGCCCGACCCAGCTCTGCACCTCGAGCCTGACCGCGAGCGGCGCCTTCTCGGCCACCTTCAGCTGCGCGCTCACCGCCAGCCAGCTCGCCGCGGGCACCTACACGTCGGTCGACGCGGTCTACATCCCCGCGAGCCCCTCGTCGTCCAACACCAACTACAGCTACACCACCTCGACCTCGGGCACCGACTCGATCACCGTCAACCCGACTCCGGCCTCGACGGGCACGTCGCTCGCCACCCAGACCATCACGTTCACCAACACCCCGCCGAGCTCGTCGCACATCGGTGACACTTATACCGTCAGCGCCACCGGGGGCGCCTCGGGTAACCCGGTCACGTTCACCGTCGACGCTTCGTCGAGCTCGATCTGTTCGATTAGCGGCACGACGGTTACCTTCGTTGCCGTGGGTGCCTGCAAGGTCGACGCCAACCAGTCCGGCGACGCCAATTATGCCGCGACCCAGGCGCAGCAGTCGGTGACCTCGTCGCTGCTTCCCCAAACCATCACGTTCACCAACAGGCCGCCGAGCTCGCGGCGTGTCGGTGACACCTTCACTGTCGCGGCGACCGGCGGTGCCTCGGGCAACCCGGTCACCTTCTCCAAGAATGCGAGCTCCACGTCGGGCTGTACCGTGAACTCCTCGACCGGCCGTATCACCTTCAAAGCGCCGGCCGGCACTTGCATCGTCGACGCCAATCAGGCCGGCGACGCGTCCTACGCGGCCGCCGCGACAGTGATCCGGCTTGTGTCAGAGAAGGCTTTCCTGCGCCTCGTGGTGTACTTCGCCAACGACTCCTGGGCCCTGACTGGGCACGCGCGTCACCAGTTGAATGTATTCGCAGTTGCCGTGACTCGCGACGAACTTACCCGGCTATCGCTGAGTGGTTTCGCGAGTTCCACGGGTACCACTCAACGCGATAGTTTCCTGGGAGTACATCGCGCTCACATCGTCGAGGCGTATCTTGCACACGCGCTGGTTCCGCTTCACGTGAAGAACGCACGTTACGTCGTGATTGGGTACGGGGCGTCGAGGTTCGCTTTTCGTCCTTACACCGCCGCTCGTAACCGGCGGACGGAGATAACGGCGCAGTAGCCGCTTTGGGGACGTGTCAGCATTCGCCCGAGAGGGCGAAGCTTAACGTTGTCACACACTCTTCCGTGCCGGGCTACCACTCCCCGGTAGCCGATTCTTGCGCACACGAAAGACTTACGTCGGCGTCCCCAAGTCTCGCGATCGTCGAAGGGTTGCGTCGCGGTCAACCTGGTTCTCCGACCGCCTCACTAGGACGACTCGAACCAGGTGTGTTGCTTCAACAGCAGAGAGAACTTTCAAAACCTTCGCTGAGATGGTGCCCCCGCCGGGACTCGAACCCGGGCACATGGCTTCGGAGGCCAATGCTCTATCCGCTGAGCTACGAGGGCTTTCGATCCAGCCTGCCGGACGAGGTGGCGAACGCAACTTTGGCGAGGTTGGTCAACTCGTCACGTGAATGCCTGGTTTTTGAACCGTTTTTGCTTCAGTGCTGCTCGACATCGCGACGTAGACGGAGCACGACGCGACGATCGGCGGTGTCTCGCAGCGCGATCTGGCGGCGACCTGCGGCACGCCGAAGTTCGGCTACGACGAGGCGACACCGTGCTCGCGCTGTCGCGAGGCGGCGAGCGTCTTCGACGAGGGCAGCGCGTTCGCCTCCACGCAGTTTCTCTGCGGGGCCAGACGCGTTGACGTGCGCTTCGAACCGAGTCATGAAGGCACAGGACCGCCCAAGACCCTTCCACGTCGCCCGACCCATCGAGCGCGGGTTCATCGTTCAATCATCGGTTTGGCACGAACCTTGTACTAAATTGAAGTCAACTGAGAGCAAGGTCTGGCGTGGGGCAGGCCGCTATTGGAGAGACGGGCACCTTGGCCAGGTTGACGCGATTCGTGATGCCGGTCCTGTTGGTGGGTGGCCTCCTTACGGTTGCGCTCCCCGATGTCGCTGGCGCCGCCGGCACGAGTCTGCTCACAGAACCCTTCACCAACGCGACGACGTCCACTTCGGCGTGGTCGTTCCCGACGGGCAGCACCGGCGTGTGCCTGACCGCCGGCACGAATACCTCCGCCACCCCGGTTCCTGATTGCCAGAGTTCGGGTGGTGACGCCGCGGGCAGCGGAGCTCTTCAGCTGACGACCAACGGCGGCAACCAAGTGGGCACCATCTACAGCACGAGCGCCTTGCCGACGTCGAACGGGCTTGACGTTTCGTGGGACTCGTATCAGTTCAACGGCACCGGGGCCGACGGAATCTCCTTCGACCTGGCGGCGGCCAATCCCTCCGATCCCGTGCCTCCGACAACGACCGGGCCCGCCGGTGGATCCCTGGGTTACGCCGCCAACGGTGCGACCCCCGGAGTGCCCAACGGCTACCTCGGCTTCGGAGCGGACGTCTATGGCAACTACGAGAACTACGCCTTCAGCGGCACGGGGTGCGCGGGATCGACACCGGCCGTGCCTGAGTCCATGGGCGTGCGCGGACCCGGGAACGGAACGGCCGGCTACTGTCTGCTCGGCCAGTTGAACCTCGCCACTGGACTCACGCTTGACTCGAAGGCGCCCACGTCGCGCACCGGACTGGCGGTGCCCGAAGAGGTCGTCTTGAACACCACCGCTTCAAGTGTATTCGCCAGCGCTTCGGGTGTCGCGGTTCCCGTCGGCGACTACCTGTTCGCCACCGAGCCATTGAAGAACGGTGCTGCGGGTACCGTGTGGAAATACGTGACCGGAGCGCTTCCGACCGACCCCTCGGGTGTACCGAGCGCGTGGCTTGGCTCGGATGGACTTCCCTTGGAGATGGCATTCGGGTGGGCGTCATCGACCGGAGGGTCAAATGAATACCACCAGATCAACCTCCTTCAGGTCTCGGCGCTGGTTGAATCGCCAATCCTTTCGCTGACGAACACCGACAGTGGATCCGGCACGCTCGCTGCCGGCAGCGCCTCGTCGGTCACCCTCACCGCCGGTGTGTCGGCGACCAGCACGGTGAACGAGCCCGACGCCGGCAGCGAGTTGTACGAGCCACAGGCCGAGGCTTGGAGGGTCGCGGTGTCACTGAAGTTCTTCGGCCCGGTGGTGGTGAGCGCGAAGGTGTCGCCGGGTGTGGCGAAACCCGGCTCGACCACGCACAGATCCAACGAGGGCTTGCCGCTCGCTGCCGCCGCGACGCCGGCGAACGCCGGTGCGAGCACTCCCAGGAACACGGCCGCTGCGCTGAGCAGCAATACCGGGGTGAATCCCCGCGTTCGATGAAACATCTGAACCTCCGCCCGTTGAGCCCCGTCGATGACGAGGCGCTTGATTCTCCACCGGAGCAAAGCACGCTCTGGCCGTGGAGGCAACCGGCGCTTTCGTCGGTCACGGACCGGCGCCCCACCGGCTGAGCGAGGCCTTCAGCTGGGCGATGGCGTCGATGGGGTCCGGGTCGACGTCGTTGTCGAGCGCGAGGTAGCACGAGACCCAGTCGGCAAACGTCACGCGGCGACACCCGCCGTCACGGCACCTACCGGCTTGAGGGGCTAGTGCCCGCAAGGGCGTAGGGGTTCAAGTCCCCTCTCCGACACCCTCTTCGACACCGCCGCACCCACCACAGCCAAACGGCCATTTCTGAGGATTGGCTTTTCGGCAGGATCTACCGCCACTCGCCATCGCGACAGAGTCGACATTCGTGCACAATGATTTGTCCGATCGTGATCCTGATCGCTTCCTGACCGGCGTTGGTACGGCTCCGCGCGACTCGAAACTCGACACCAGCGGGGCGACTGACATCCACGACCTGGTGACAGCCCGGACACTGCACCGCGTGGCCCACCGCTTCGCTCCCCCCAGTGACTCCAGTACCCGAGCCAGCCTCACCCCGCGCCCACCCAGTCTCTCGCTGTCAACCCGGCGCGCACAAGACCCGCCAGCCGGCTTGCGCGGGACGCGGGTTGGATAAGGGCTCGGACCGCAGCATTGGAGCGTGAGGACCGTCTGGCCCAGGTCCATGATGGTCGTGCTATCTGGGCTGCCCGGCGCTCACGCATCACCTCGCCTCACGCAGGCCACCAAGCCCGGACTTGGCCGGTCCTCACGGGTCATCCAGACTTGGCGTGGCACCGCTGATCTGATGGCGGCGCCACTACGGCGCCTGCTTCGCGGCGGTGACCGGTCACGTCGGGCTCTCCGGTGACGACGTGGGGTCCCTTTATGGCCGAGCGGTGTCGATCGTGGACTGCCAGACGTTGCGGCTCCCGTCCTACGAGCGGTCCTATGCCCGAGTGGGTCCCCCGGCGAGCGCACACCAGGGGCTTGGTGGCAAAGATCCGCCCGCCCGCCGGCATGAACGCGGAGCAGGTCCTCGCCGCTGGGTTCCTCCTCGGCTTGGTGGGCGCCGGCGTCGGGCGGTCCCGACGCTCGGACCTGCGGGCTGCCTGTGGTGGCCCTGTGCGGGCTTGGGCTGCTCCTGGGCTGTGGACTTCTTCGAGTTCTCGTGGCGCTACGAGCTCCCGGCGCTGGTGTTCGCGCCCCTCGGTGCTCGCCCCGACCGTCGACGACCTCGACGAGACGGGCGTCGGCGGGGTCCCGGCGAGCTTCGAGCGGGCGGTCTGGCGCCGAACCCGGCGACAAACTCCGACTGGTAGGTCAGCTCTTAGGCGGCTCTTAGGCGGCTTTTAGGCGGGAACCGCTAGCCTGAGCTTGTCCGGTCGGATCGTGGCGGCCAACCGAGACACCTGGCATTCCGCTCAGCGGGCTGTGCACCCGACGTGCCGCCCAAGTACCTGGCGAGGGACACGAAGGGTCCACGCAAGCTGACGGGAGGCAAGGATGCGGGTTTTCGTTTTGGGCGGAGACGGGTACCTCGGGTGGCCGACGGCGCTGCACCTCTCCCGGGCTGGCCACGAGATCGCCGTCCTCGACAACTTCGCGCGGCGTCGCTACGACGAGGAGATGGGCGTCGAGAGTCTGGTCCCCATCGAGTCGCTGCCCACCCGCGTTGACGCCTGGCGGGAACACACCGGGCGTGACGTGCAGTCTTTCGTGGTCGATCTAGCCGACGCCGAGGCCCTCTACGAGGTGATCAGGGAGTTCGCCCCGGAGGCGATTGTCCATTTCGCTGAGCAGCGTTCTGCTCCGTATTCGATGATCGATCGCCAGCACGCGGTCTACACCCAGCACAACAACGTCCTCGGGACGCTCAACCTCCTCTTTGCCATCCAGGAGATCGACCCGAGCATCCATCTGGTGAAGCTCGGCACGATGGGCGAGTACGGGACCCCCAACATCGACATCGAAGAGGGATGGCTCGACGTCACCCATAAGGGCCGCACCGATCGGGTCTTGTATCCGAAGCGGCCCGGGTCCTATTACCACCTCTCGAAGGTGCACGACAGCCACAACATCGAGTTCGCCTGCCGCACCTGGGGGCTTCGAGCCACGGACCTGAACCAAGGCATCGTGTACGGCCAGCAGACCCCCGAGACGGCGATCGACGAGCGGCTCGCCACCCGGTTCGACTACGACGCCATCTTCGGGACCGTCCTGAACCGGTTCGTGATCCAAGCGGTGCTCGGCGAGCCGCTCACCGTCTACGGGTCCGGGTCCCAGACTCGGGGGATCATCGACATCCGAGACACGACCGAATGCCTGCGGCTCAGCGTCGAGCACCCAGCCGAACCCGGCGAGTTTCGGGTCTTCAACCAGATGACCGAGTCCGTGACTATCGCCGAGCTGGCCCAGGTTGTGCGCCACGCCTCTCCGAGTGTCGTGGACATCGACTGGCTCGAGAACCCTCGCATCGAGGCCGACGCGCACCACTATCAGGTCACGCACCGTCGGCTGGTCGAGATGGGCCTTGACCCCCATCACCTCTCGGAGACGCTGATCAGTTCCATGTTCCCGATCGTGCGGCGATACCAGGAGCGCGTCGACCGTGCCGCGTTGCGACCCCACGTCAACTGGCGCCGCCCCGCGAACCCGGTCCGGGCAACCGGCTCAGCGCTCGCGGCCGCCAAGATCGAATGAAGACCGAACCTCGATGCGGGTCGCGGTCAGGCCGGCTCGCGGCGCCGATGGAACCAGTGGTCGGTGACAGTCTCGGACCGACGTCGCCCATGCTGCTGCGACGGCGAGCTGACGACGCCGTTGAATCGGCGATTTCGGTCTCGCTCAGTCGGGCTACCAGACCGGCCGATGGCGAC
Organism: Actinomycetota bacterium; assembly: GCA_003140175.1. Classification (GTDB taxonomy): domain Bacteria; phylum Actinomycetota; class Acidimicrobiia; order IMCC26256; family PALSA-555; genus PALSA-555. Next base: position 19,934 of record PLJD01000003.1, on the reverse strand, counting down.
GACGTGGAGGATCTTGATGAGCTCACTGGCTGAACTCGAAACCCGCCCCACCGAGCTGCGCATCCCGAGCAACGTGCTTGGCGTCGTGGCCGTGCTCGTGCTGCTCGCGGTCTTCGTGCTCATGGGACGCCTCCTGCAAGGCCCGAGTTTCGTCAGCCAGGTCGTGCTCGTGAACCCGACGCACTACGACTTCAACGTCGCGCTCACCAACGGCCGTCCCGACGACGTCATCCTGCTCGGCGTCGCGCAGCCGATGCAGACCACGACGGTGAATGAGGTCATCGACCAGGGCAACACGTGGGACTTCACCATGTCGCGGGCTGGCGTGACCACCGGTGTGCTCCGGGTGAGTCGCTCAACCCTGCAAGCCCACCACTGGCAGGTCGTGATTCCTGCCTCGTTCGCGACAACGCTGTACGTGCACGGACAACCGCCACCTTCCTAGGCGACCGGTGCCCGAGACTCGTTCCAGACCCTGCACGATCACCGCGGCGAGCCGTTCCCCTGAGAAGTCGGCGTCGTATCGGCCTGTTATCAGTCGCTGGCCGGCGTGATGCCCGAGCCGCGCGGCGTGTCGAAGCTCGTGAGGAGGCCAGGTCGTGGCCATCGTGGTCCGCCATGGTCCGCCATGGTCCGGCGGAGGGGATGAGGCGGGGATGATCTTCACCCAGCACTATCTGGCTTGTCTCTCGCATGCGTCGTATCTGATTGGTGACCAGACGACGGGGCGCGCGGTGGTCGTGGACCCAAGACGTGACGCGCGCGTGTATCTCGATGAGGCTGCCGACTGGGATCTGCGCATCGAACGGATCATCGAGACGCATCTGCACGCGGACTTCCTCAGCGGCCACCTTGAGCTCGCCGCCCTCACCGGCGCCGTCATCTCCTTTGGAGAGGCCGCCGACCTGGATTTCGAGACGGTGCCGCTGCGCGACGGTGAGCGCCTGTCGTTGGGTGAGGTGACCCTCGAGATACTCGCGACGCCGGGCCATACCCCAGAGTCGATCTGCGTCGTCGTCTACGAGCACCCCACTGACGAGATCCCCTACGGGGTCTTGACGGGTGACACCCTGTTCGTGGGCGACGTCGGCCGTCCTGATCTGCTCGCCTCGGCCGGCGCGGGACTGTCGGCCGATGTCCTGGCCCGACGATTGCATCACTCGCTGCACGACAAGCTCCTGGGTTTGCCTGATGCGACCCGCGTGTTCCCGGCGCATGGAGCGGGGTCGTCGTGTGGAAGGCAGCTCTCGAACGAGACGAGTTCCACGCTCGCCGAGCAGCGGCGATCGAACTATGCGCTTGCGCCTATGTCAGAGGACGAGTTCGTGAGAGCCGTGGTCGAAGGGCAACCCGTGCGGCCGCGCTACTTCGAGTTCGACGCCCGCCGGAACCGAGAGCGGCGGCCGCTGCTCGACGAGGACTCGGCGCCGCCGCTCCTCGACATCGGCGAGGTCCAGGAATGCGAGCGAGCTGGGGCTGTACTCCTCGATACCCGAGAGCCGGCAGACTTCGCGGCGCGACATCTGCGAGGAGCCCTCAGCGTGGGACTCCAGGGCCGCTTCGCCGAATGGGCCGCCGACGTGCTCGATCCGTACCGTGACCTCGTCCTCGTCGGCGACCCCACGGCGAGTCTCGAGAGCCGCATCCGGTTGGCCCGAGTCGGGTTCGACCGCGTCGTCGGTCAACTCGCCGATCCAGGCCAGGTGCTCGCAACACGACCCGAGCTCATCGAGCCAAGCTCGCGGGTCACCATCGAGCGACTCGCTGAACTCCGCGGCCTCGAACCCGACCTCCAACTCGTCGACGTGCGCAGCCCCAGTGAGACCGCGGCGGGCACCCTGACGGACGCGCGGCGGATCCCACTGCCCATCGTGGCCGACTGCCTGGCGAGTCTCGACGCCGCTCGACCGGTCGTGACCTACTGCGCCAGCGGCTACCGCTCCCTCATCGCAGCCAGCCTCCTGGCACACCGCGGATACCCCGACGTCTCCGACGTGCTTGGTGGATACGCGGCCTGGGTCGCCGCCGGACTGCCCATCGCACACGGCGACGGCGGCGCGAGTGGCGAAGTTCCCGAGGTCATCAATCGCCCAGGAAGTGTCGCTCGTTGATGCCCCTGCGCTGCTCGACCCGCACGGTGGCGCCGCCGCGCACCCGAGCGTCATCGCTCCGTGAGGTGCCGACGTGGCCGGCGACCGACGGGGTCCGGTGATCCCCCGCACCGAGGCGGGGCTGGAGTCGGGCCCCGCGGCGTCGACCGGCGCCCGGCGCGGGCTGGGACCGGAGGTGCGCCGGAGGCGGGCGGCCAGGGCGCGCCGCCACTGGTGCTTCCTGGTCGTGTTCTTTGCTGGCGTGGCGCTGCGCGTCGTCACCCAGATCGCGTACCGTCCCGCGCTCCTCTACATCGATTCCTACCGGTACCTCGAAAACGTGCGCGCGCTCAACCCGACCCTGACCGAGCCGATCGGATACAACGCGATCGTGCTCCGCCCGCTGCTGTGGGCCGGGAACCTCGCCACGGTCGCCGTCGCGCAACACGTCCTCGGCCTGGCGATGGGCGTCGCGATCTACACGCTCCTCCTGCGGTACCGAGTACGACCGTGGCTGGCCGCGCTGGCGATCGCCCCGCTCATGCTCGACGCCTACCAGCTCCAGATCGAGCACAACCTGTTGTCGGAGACGCTCTTCGAGGCACTCATTGTCGCCGCGGTCGTCGTGCTGCTCTGGCGTCGACGCTCCACCTGGTCGGCGCTGGCCGTCGGCGGGTTGCTGCTCGGGGTGTCGGTCAGCGTCCGCACGGTCGGGCTTCCGCTCGTCGCGCCGGCGGCGCTGTTCGCCGCGCTGGCCAGCCCGGGCGGCTGGCGACGGCTCGGGCAGGCCGCGGTGCTCACCGCGGCCTTCGCGCTTCCCGTCGTCGGGTACGGCGCGTACTTCTCCGCCGTCGCGGGCCGGATCGGTTTGAGCACCGCGGACGCCAGCGTGATCTACGGCCGCGCCGCGACGATCGTGGATTGCCGGCATCTCGAGCTGCCGTCCTACGAGCGGGTGCTGTGCCCCCCACAGCCTCTCGGTCACCGACTGGGCGTTGACAACTACGCGCACATCAACGTGCTCGACAAGGAGGTTCACCCACCCCCGGGCGAGACCACGAACCAGGTCCTCCGCAACTTCGCTGTCCGCGTCTTTCGACATCAGCCGCTGGACCTCATGCACGCGGTGCTGGCCGATTTCATCAAGGGCTTCGCGCTCTCACCCACCACCTCGCACAACGACGTCCCAGTCAGCCGTTGGCAGTTCCAGGTGACCTATCCCACGTTCCCACCCCACGATCCCCAGCCGGTCACCCAGACCTACGGCGGTGGCAAGCCAACCACCGTCACGGCCCTCACCGAGTTCCTGCGCGACTACCAGCTCAGCATCGGATTCGCCCCCGGCCCGCTCCTCGGCGCGGCCTTCCTCGCCGGGCTCCTCGGCGCGGTGGGCGTGGGCCGCGCCCGTCGGTCCGGCCTGCAAGCAGCATGCCTGCTGGCGACCCTGGTCGGGTTGATCCTCCTGCTGGGCGCCGACATCTACGAGTTCTCCTGGCGCTACCAGCTGCCCGCGCTCGTGTTCGCACCGCTCGGGGGGGCGCTCGGCGTGACAGCCTTGCTGCGGCGACCGCCCCGGGCGTCGGAGACGACGAGACTCCGAGCCCACCCGGCGCTGCTCCGCCTCTGGCACGTGCTTTCGACCACCAGCCCAGGCACGCCGACACCCAGACCAGATGCTCGGCCGGGCGTGCGGGAATTGACCACCGAGGACTCACACCGAGGCCAGTGACCTCGCTGGGGCGAGGCTGAGGTAGGCCAGCCAGGCGCTGAGCGCGGCGATCACCGCCGCGGCGCCGATGATGAGCAACGAGGGTGCGACCGGTGGGTGCCATGCGTTCGGACCGGGGTCCAGGAGTCGGTCGAACGCCGCGGCCGTCCCGACGACGTTGCGTTGCAACGCGACGACGAAGGCGGCGAATCCAGCGACGGCGAGCCCCGAGAGCACCAGGACCGCGACCCGGCGGGGTACTCGTGCGTCGAGGGACGTCTCGAAGATCAGAGCACCCGCCAAGAGCGGCAAGCCGACGAAGATGGGGAAGAAGTCGCGTGCCTGGCCCACAAAGCCGTCGACGCGCGCGTGCGAGACGGTGATGGCCGTGGGGACCACGATCGCGGCGACCGCGACAGCAGCGAGACACAGCGCCTGGCGTCGGCGCGAGGCCGCCAGTCCGAGGACCAGGATGGTGCCGATCGCCGCGAACCAGAGCGCGATCGTGACCGCGGGCGAGGGCGTGTCGGGCCAGCCGAACACGCCGATCGCCTGGTTCAGATATTGCGTCGTGTGACCGAAGGCGGCTTCGACGATGTGCAGCGTGGAGGTGCTCGGGCGGACCGGAGGGCCGGCGGGCAGGATCGCGTAGGTGTGCAGGGCGAGGGAGTAGATCCCGGCTCCGGCTCCCACCACCCCGAGCGTCACCAGGCCGGTCCGGGTCGGGCCCAGTCGGCACGCCAGCCGACGGGTCCGGGGTGGGTCGAGGAGCCAGAGGACGCCGAGGATCCCGACCATCCACAGGGGCGAGAGGGCGCGGCTGAGTTCCAGGATCACGCCCGCGACCACGAACACGACGACCAGTGCCCGCGGCGGATGCTCGACGTGCTCGACGACTAGGACGATGCCGGCTACCCAGGCACAGACCGCGGCGGCGATCTCCATGCTGTTGGGGTTGACGGCGCCGGACAGGAACATGACGAGCGGTGTCGCCGCGACCGCGATTGCGACGATCAGCAGTCGCGAGCGCGACCAGGTCGCCGCGGTGGCGATCGCGAGACCCAACAAGATGGCGCTGATCGCGGCACCGATCGCTCGCATCGTGCGGACCGCGACCGAGGAAGCCGAGATGAGGCTCGGAAGGCCAACGAAGAAGTAGTAGAGGGGTGGATAGCGCCCGACGTAGGTGGTCGTATAGACGAGCCGCTTGGAGTCTTGCCATTTCGGAGCACAGCTCGCCGGTTGGGTCGGACGGAACCGGAAGCAGTCCGGGATCTTGTTGGCCGCGGCGAACGCCTCGGGAACCTTCATGCGCACCACGGCTCGAGCCTGCCCGCGCACCCCCGTCCCGGTCAGCTCACCGCGCACCGTCGCCGCGGCCTTGATCAGCTGAGCGGGCTCGTCGGGAGCCCCTCCGATCGGCGTCGCCAGGCTCCACAGCATCGACACCGCGAACAGCAAGCCCGTCGAGACGAGCCAGACCCGTCCGAACGCCATGCCCCGAGGCCCTCCTTCGAGGACGTCAAACTCACCCAGCCCAACGCGGCTCGACCGGCCGCTCGCGGATCCTGCAATGCAGACCCTAGCGACAACCACCGGGAGTCGCGCGGCTGTGAGGAGCGCCGTCGTGTGGGCCTGTCGTTATAGCTGGCTGGCGTGATGCCCGAGCCGCGCGGCTGGTCGAGGCTCGCCGGTCGCCTCGCGATCGGCTCGATCCCTCCCAACATTACGGTCTGAGGTCGCGCCGCTGCCCGGTCGGGCGCTCCCCGACGAGCCCGCAAATCCATTGAAAGCCCCACCACCACGGTGGGCACTCAGTTTGCGAACCAACCCGCTGCTGGCAGGGCGGAGCCAACGGCACCTGGACCATCAGCCCCAACGGGACCGGTGCCGGTGCAGGTTCGTGGCGCTTGGGCCCGCGCCGACAAAAGCTCTCTGGCTCGTCGAGGTCTGGCGCCGCTCGGTGCGCACAATCGGTGCACGAGCAAACGAGAACGGGTTCAGCTGGCGCTCACCCCGGGCTGGACGCAGAGCTCGATTTGGAGGTTGTCGGGGCCCCACAGCATGATCAAAGACGCGGCCACTATTGTGGAGTCGAAAGCGCCGCCGGTGGCTTCAGTTCGGGCGGCGGATCCTCGTTCGTCGGGACGGGCGCGGCCCTCGAGTCGCAGGGCACTAATACCCGCAACGGCCAGGTGACCATCAGCTACGACCCGAGCACCGACAGCTGCCCAACCGCGCTGGTCGTCGCCCCCGAGTTCACCCGGGCAGACCGCTAGCCGCCTGTCTCGTCCTCGGCGCATTCGATCGCGTCGGCGAGCGGATCACGACCCGCTGACCCGGAGCCAGCCTCGCCTAGTTGTGCGCGCCTGAGTAGCGATGGGTCCTAGTCGGCGAACCTGGCGAGCGGTTCGGCGCCGCCGCGTCGATCCTCTGGCTTGTTAGACGAGTGGTGGGTCGCGCGGCCAGAGGCGATCCGGGTCGCTTCGCCGGGGCGGTGGTACGTTTTGGGGGTTCTGAGCCGCACGGCCGGAACGGGTGGGGGGAGTCCCAGTGGGATTGCGCGTGGCTGGTGCGGGCCTGGGCGCCGCGGCGATGGCCCTGGTGGGGGTGGCGGCGTTGGCGGCCGGGTCAGGCCCGGCGGGGGCGGCACCGGTCTCACAGCCGTTCCAAACGTCGGGCGCGGCGTCGTTCGCGGTGCCGGCGGGGATCTGTTTCGTGACCATCACTGCTGCGGGCGGCTCAGGTGGGACAGGATTCGTTTCTAGCGACGCGAACTCCGGTGGGGCGGGGGGTGCCGCCGCGACGGTGACCGCGCGGGTCGCGGTAACCGCAGGCGGGACGCTGAGCGTGTTCGTGGCCGCGACTGGGGCACCCGGCACGATCAGCGCCGCTGGTAACGGCGGCATCGGCGGCGGCGGCGGCGCCGGCTTCTTCGATGGCGCCTCTGCTGGCGGTGGCGGCGGTGGCGGCGCGTCGGCGGTCACCACCGCGAGTGGCGCCGCACTGGTCGTCGCGGGTGGCGGTGGCGGTGGCGGTTCCGGCGCCCCCTCCACTGCTGGCGACGCAGGAGGCGCGGGTGGCGCCGTGAACATGGCCGGCTTCGGCGGTGGCGGCGTCGGCTTCGGTGGTGGTGGCGGCACCGCGAGCGGAGGCGGCGGTGCGGGCGCCGGAACCACCAGCGGAGTCATCCTTGGTAGCGGCGGCGGTGGCGGCTCCGGCACCCCGAGCACGCCGGGCACGGGCGGTCCAGGCGGCGGCACCGCGGGCGGCGGTGGCGGCACGGGCCTCAACGGCGTGGGCGGCGGCGGCGGCGGCGCTGGCGCTGGCGCCTCCACCGGAGTTGGACAGCCCGGTGGCGGCGGCACCTCCGGAACCGGCGGCGCCGGTTCGGGCTCGGGAAGTGGGGGCACCGGGGGCGTCTGAGATGACAGCGGTGGGAGCGGCGGCCACGGGGGGGTAGTCATCGTCGACCATGGCGGTGGTGGCGGTGGCGGCGTCGGCTTCGGTGGCGGCGGCGGCGGCGTAAACGGCGGCGGTGGTGGTGGCGGCGCCGGCTTTGGCGGTGGCGGCGGCGCTTTCGAGGCCACAGCGGTGACAGCGGTGGCTGAGGCCGGCGGCGGTGGCGGCGGATCCTCGTTCCTCGGGACGGGCGCGGCCCTCGAGTCGCAGGGCACCAATACCGGCAACGGGCAAGTCACGATCAACTACGACCCGAGCACCGACAGCTGCCCGACCGCGCTGGTCGTCGCCCCCAAGTTCACTGGCTGATGTGGAACGGCCTGTCAAGGGTCTAGTTGTAGATCCCAGAGACGTTCGTCAGTCCGGGCCTCCTTGGAGACTGGTGGTGCCTAACGCCATCAGCCCCCAGGAGGGTCCCGGTGAAACTTCACGCTAACGCCAAGTTCTGCCCGTCGAGTCGTGTGCTGCTGGTGCGGCGGGTGCTCGAGGAGCACTGGAAGGTCGCTGAGGTCGCGGCCGCGTTCGGGTGAAGGGTGTCATTAGTCGGTCGCGGGCGGTGTCGAGCAGTGTTGCGTGATGTTGTGCCGCTTCGTGTACCTGCTGGTCCGTCGGTTCCTGGATGTCCTCAGCGGCCGTTTCCGATCCCGTGTCGCGAAGGATGTGGAGATCGCGGTCTTGCGGCATCAGCTCGAGGTCCTGCGCCGTCAGGTGCGCCGTCTTGACCTCGGGCCCGCGGATCGAGCGACGTTGGCGGTGCTGTCTCGTTTGGTTCCCCGGGCTCGATGGTCGGCGTTTGTGGTCACCCCGGCCACGATCCTGCGTTGGCATCGCGATCTGGTGCGTCGCCGCTGGACCTACCCCAAGCTGGGCCGCCCGCCCATCGCCGACCAAGCCCGGGAGCTCGTGCTTCGCTTGGCGGTCGAGAACTCACGGTGGGGCTACCTGCGGATCGTCGGCGAGCTGCGCCACCTGGGCATTCGCGTCTCGGCGAGTACGGTGCAGCGGGTTCTGCGCCAGGCCGGGCTCGGCCCCGCGCCCCGTCGTGGCGGCCCGAACTGGTCGACGTTCCTTCGGACCCAGGCTCACGGGGTGTTGGCCTGTGACTTCTTCACCGTCGAGATGCTCTGGCTGCGTCGGCTGTACGTGTTGTTCTTCATCGAGCTTGGGAGCCGCCGGGTGCATCTGGCGGGTATCACGCCAGCACCCAACGGTGCCTGGGTCGCCCAGCAAGCCCGCAACCTCACCATGACCACCGACCTCGCCCCGGCCCGGTTCCTCATTCGAGACCGGGATACCAAGTTCACCCGAGCGTTCGATGAGGTCTTCGGCTCAGAGGGCATCCAGTGATCCGGACACCGGTTCGTGCACCCAAGGCGAACGCCTACGCCGAACGCTTTGTCCGCAAGGTCCGCCAAGAGTGTCTCGACTGGACGCTCACCCGAGGCCGCCGGCACCTCCAGACGGTGCTCGACGACTACGTCGGGCACTACAACCAGCACCGACCCCACCGAAGCGTCGATCTCGCACCACCCGAGCCCGTACCTCGAGCAGCGCCCAAGCACGGCCCCGTGATCCGCCAACCGCTCTTCGGTGGACTTATCAACGAATACGACCGTCGCGCCGCGTGACCGAATAATGACACCCTTCATGCGGCGCACGGTGCGGCGAGCCCCGGCGAGGCGAGGGGGCGACCGGAAGCCTGTGGGTGCCGGCGCACAGGGCGATCCCGTCCACCCCTTTCCTCTTCTATATGTACGTGTGCCTGACGCCGGTCGGCCCGCAGACGTCAACGGAGGGTGCCGCCCGATTTCGCGCCGTAACGTTGCCCTGGCAACCCCATCGGGCCTCCGAAGGAGTGCGGAGCTTGGGGCCTCACACGAGCGTCACTTTGGGGCCGCGGTGGGGCCGCGGGAGGGCGAGAAACGACGCCCACTGCTGCTCACCGGTGGATACTCGAATCAGCAGGTGAACGCACGGTTGTTGTCATCTGGCCAGGTCACGAACGCGCGCCGGAGAGGACTCAGTGTCCTCTGCTCGGCCCGTCGCACTCGGCACTTGTCCCCGATCATCGTCATCGTCAGCTGACGATCGCTCGGGCTCCGCGCGCGACACAGAAGGACGAGAAACGCGGACGGACGAGCACCGGCGGGTAGTCGTTTGGCCTGCTCAGCCGGCGATTCTCGACGAACCACGAGGTCAGCGGATCACCCGGACCCGCCCTTACAAGCCTCGGTTCGTCGTCGCCAAGCTGGTCCGACCCAACGGCGCGGGACGGTGCTGTTGGACGCGGCTGGCAAGGGGCTCGCTGAATGTCACCTTGCCGTACATGTCGACTCAGTTGGTGACCGTCTGCGGTCAGGGGGGTTCTATCTATACGGCCGGCGTCAAAGGCAAGATGGTGGGCGTCGATGCCGGCACGGGCGGAGAGGCCACAGTCGCGCAGGGCTTCGAGAACGCGCTCGCTACAGGGGTCAAGAACGTGCCCGGTCACGAGTCCGGCAAGGTGCCCTGTTGAGAGGGTCGCCCACCCGCAGCAGCGGGGGCGGCGGGATCGTCTCTTGGCGTCACAGGCGCGTGTGAGACTGAGCCGATCGATGTTGTCGGCTACATAGTTTCAGGGATAGCCGCCGTCCTGGCGCTCAGCGCCGCGGCTCTCATCCTCTGGATGAATCCCGAGGACTTTCAACAGACTTATGACGGCGGTGAGCTACCGCGGCTCGTCGGGACGCAGAAGCCGCCTGCCGCGCTTTCCGCGGTCCTCGCGATCGTGGGTTCGGTGCTGCTCGGGCTCGGCCATTGACGCGGAAGCAGGCTTGGCACGGCGTCGAGCTGATCAACCCGCGACCGGCTTAGATGTATAAGCCTGGTAGTAGCTGGGATCGAGGGTTGGAGTTGTCTCTTGCCGTCCTGGGCTCGCCTCTGTCATTTCGTCTCGTCGGGTTTGGGATGGGGTTCCGTCGGGCGGCTCGGGTGCGAAGGTCGGGTTAGGGTCATGGTGTCGACCGGTGAGCCAAGGTTTCCGCGCGGAGGGCGCGCACGCGGGAGGGCGCCCCGCCGGTGCACGATGGGGGGCGTGAAGCGCGCGACCGCCGTGCGCCATGTATAGGAGATGGCCGAGGGGGGGCGAGCGGGCTTGTGCGGTTACCGGGGACCGAGACCGGCTAGCCGTTGGAGGAGGCTCGCCACGTCCGCCTGGGCGACTGATGACCTTGACGTCACCCTCGACGAGGTCCGCCAGTTCTTCTCGTTCGTTGACGGAGCCATCATGAACGCCGACGTGCGGCACCACCTATGACGAAGCGGGCTCCGGTGCATCGGGAGCCGGCCGCTATGGCGCGTCAGGCGGTCCGACGCGCTGAGCGCGCTTATCGAGGCTGGCTCCTCGCTTTGCGGGACTGATACTTCAAACTGAAGGATGTACGCGTGCCTGAGATCAGCAACTTGCAAGCCATGGAGATCCTCGATTCGCGTTCACGCCCGACACTCAAGGTGACCGTCACGCTGGCTGGTGGTGTCACAGCGTGCTCCGGCGTCCCTGCGGGGGCGTCCATGTGAACCCGCGAGGCCGTGGAGCTTCGTGACGGCGACCCGGAGCGTTACGCCGGAAGTGGCGTGCAGCGAGCGGTGATGAAGGTCGAAGGTGAGATCGCTGACGCGCTCTCGGGCAGACCGTTCGGGAGTCTGGCTGAGGTGGACGAGCTGTTGTGCCGACTGGATGGCAATCCGGACAAGAGCCGGTTGGGAGCGAACTCGACCATTGGTGTGTCCATGGCGGTGGCCCGGGCCATGGCTCAAGTTGACGGTGTGCCTCTGTACCGCTGGCTCTCGCCGGAGACGGAGCCGCGGCTGCCGGTCCCGCACTTCAACGTCCTCAACGGCGGCGTCCACGCCCAAAACGCCCTCGAGTTCCAAGAGTTCATGGTCGCTCCAGTGGGCGCTCCGTCCTACCGGGAGGCACTGCGAGCCGGAAGCGAGATCTACGCGACGCTTCGGGGTCAGTTGCACGAAGCCGGTATGTCGACCGGCCTGGGCGATGAAGGCGGCTTCGCCCCCGAGCTCGACACCCCCGAGGCGGCACTCGAGCTGCTGGTGGGCGCGATTACTGCCGCCGGCTACGACGCCGGCCCGCAGGGGGTCGCCATCGCCCTTGATCCTGCCGCTTCAGAGTTCCAAGCCGACGACGGCACCTACCACCTCGCCGGCGAGTCCTTGACCAGCGAGCAGCTCATCGACCGCTTCGAGGCGATGCTCGAGCGCTACCCGATCTGGTCCATCGAAGATGGCCTCGCCGAGAACGACTGGGGTGGTTGGCAGCGCTTAACCGAGCGGCTCGGGGACCGGATCCAACTCGTCGGTGATGACATCTTCGTCACCAACCCCGACATCATCGCCGAGGGCATCAGCCGGGGCGTCGCCAACGCCGCGCTGATCAAGGTGAACCAGATCGGCACCGTCAGCGAGACGCTCGAGGCCATCCATCGGTGCCGCCAAGCCGGCTACGCCCAGATGGTCTCGCACCGTTCCGGCGAGACTGTTGACCCGTTCATCGCCGACTTCACCGTCGCGCTCGGCTGCGGGCAACTAAAAGCCGGTGCACCCGCCCGAGGTGAGCGGGTCGCCAAGTACAACCGGTTGCTCGTCATCGAACAGGAACTCCCGCAGGCCTCATACGGCATGCAAGGCCGCGGCCCGGCGCACTGAGCTTGGTGACGGGGTTGCAGTCGAGCGACGGCACCAAGACAAGGATCGAGACGGTGGGCTGGTTCGCAGATATCTGAGCATCGGAGACATCGACGCCCCCGACGCGGAGGCGACGCTTCGACTGGATCCTCACTGGGCGTATGGTCAGTCTCCGTGCCCGAGATTCAGTGGCGATGCCCCATCCATGGCGTGATCGACACCGTGCTGGACGTCGTGAACCCGGAACACCCGACTTGTCCGGTGCTCATGAGCCGGAGCACCGCTGGCTGGCCAGGAGCGGGGGAGTGCCGCGAGCCGCTGAAGCGCGAGGCCGTCAAGCGTTGATCGCGACGAACGCGGTGTTCCCGACGATCGAATAGGTCGACTCCCTCGACGTGATCCGCCCACCGTCGCATCCGACCGATGCGAATGGACGTGCCGTAACCGCACTTAGGGTCAGTCGTCGTCGCTTTGCAGGGCGGCTGCAAGCGAAGCGATCGAGCGTGCCTGTTCATCGTCCAAGATTGTGCGCGCCCGCTCCGCTTCGGAGACGGATCGGAGTTTCTCGGCACGACCCGCGGCACGGAGAATCGCAGCAACCGCGTCGGCGAGTTCGCAGCGCATGGTGGCCTCGAAACGAAGGCGGACCCCTTCAAGTCGCTGGGCCAGGTCCCAACGGGCTCGGCCGGCGTGCTTATCGAACTCCGACGTCAGATGCCTGCACGCCTGTGCAAGCAGACGGCGTCGTACGTACGACTGCGGGAACATCCGGCGCGCCAGCCGGCCGAGGGACTCGGTCGAGGATCCGACGTGCAAGAACAGGTAGAAGAAGCGCTCGCGTTCCTCTGCAACCGTAGGGACCGCGACCGATGGAAGCTCGACCGCGAATAGATCCGCGGCGGCGTCCCGCACCGCATTCACCCGATCCTGGGTCCGCGTGCGGAACCGCTCGGCGAGTTCGCGCCATGCGTGTTCGACCCGTGCTGCTTCGGCGTCGCGGAAGGCTTCGAACTCTAGGTGCACGCGGCGTTCGACGATGGCTCGCAGGCCCTCTTCGAGGTGCCCCACCGGCAGCTCGGCTGCGGCCTCTTCAAGTTCGGGCTGCCAGCGCGCCGCCGCGGCTGTCGAGAAGTGGGCGAGGCGTTGTCCGAGGTCACGCACAAGCGTTTCGGTTTCGTGTGCTAGAAGCACCCGGTCCTCTTCAAAGGCACGCTGCTGGGCCTGGGCAGCCGTCCGGAATTCGTTCACTCGTCGGGTCAAGGTCGCGACGTCGAAGTCGACGGCCGCGGCGCGCACCGTTAACGCATCGAGCAGTTCCTGACCAACGCGCGCCAGCTGGGTGCGGGCGGCCGCAATGTGGGTCCCCACGAGATCTGCCGCAACGAAGTGCTCGAACGTTGACAGGAACAGTGAGAAGTCGACCGACTCGGATCCGGGCTGGCGCCGCTCCCGACGAGCGATGAGCGCTGGGCGAGCGGCGAGGCAGAAGAGCTCAGGTTTGTGGCCAAGCTCGGCGGTGACCGTCTCGGTGATGAATCGCCGAACCATCTCCAGGCCACCAGGATCGAGATGGTCTGCCTTGTTCACGACGACGAAGGTCCGCGCTTGGCGTTCGGCGAGCACGCTCATCAGTTCGTGCTCCTGCTCTGATAGCGGCGAGTCGGCTGACAACATCACGATCGCCCCGTCTGCTTCGAGGATCGCCGCGCGTCCAGCCTCGGTGTTGTGGCGGTAGACCGAGCCGAGGCCGGGAGTGTCAATGAGCACGACGCCACTCTCGAGTAAAGGCACCGGGACGTGGACCTCGACGCGCTCGATGCGCCGTTCGTTGCCCGGATTGCGCTGCTCAGTCACGTAGTCAGCGATCTCGTCGACGCCGACGTTTCGACGTGTCCCGTCGAGATGGACGACGGTCGCACGCTCAGACCCAAAACGAACCTCGGTGAGCACGGCGGTCAGTGGCAGTACGCCGGTCGGCAGAACGTCGCGACCGAGGAGCGCGTTGATGAACGTCGACTTGCCTCGCTTGAACTCGCCGAGGACCGCAATGTGAAAGCGTCCAGCGGCGAGCCGGTCAGCGATCCGCTGAGCGCGCATCGCCAGTTGCGGATCAGAGGATTCGGCGGTTCCGACAAGCTGGCCGGCGACGCGCTCCAAGTGCTTCGGATCGCTAATCATGGTCCTCCCGGGCAGGCCGAGCCGTTCCGAGTAGGAGCCATCAGCCGACGAGGGCGGTTCCGGCGAGCTCCATCACCGTACGGGCAGCGTATCCCGCTCTGGCCGAGAGAGGACCTCGGTGGGACGCTTGGCGTCGCTGTATGCGGTCATCGATGAGCCGTTCGAGGCAGACTCGCGCGTCCCGACGGAGCTCATCGTGGGCCGATAGCGCCCAACCTTGAACGGTTCCGTGTCTAGAGGATGGCCTCCGCTCGCAGGCCTTCGATGCGCTTCATCAGCGCGCTTGAGGCCAAGCGGTGAGCTCGCAATAGGAGCCGCGCTCATCTGGGACCGTTCTCCGGCGATGGGTCCGATAGCCTCCGAGGTGGCGATGGAGCTCGCCAAAACCGCCCTCAGCGGGGCTGATGGCTCCTCAGCACCGAATCTCCGTGCGGGAGCAACGATGCGTGCCGAGTTGCACCTGGTCGCCGAGACTGTCCGAGACCTGGCTGATAGGGCCGCCAAATTCGCTGCTAAGCGATATCGACTGTCAGCACAAGGCTCGCGCTGGGATCCGGCAACCGATTCACGCGGACCGACCGCTGGGCGAGCAACCGTGGCCGCCGGGGTGCTCGTCACCGGCGGACGCTGACGGGCAGCCGCGTCGCCATGCTGTACCTCGTTCGCCACGGTCAGACCCGCCTCAACGCCGAGGATCGCCTGCGAGGACATGCCGACGAGCCCCTGGATGAGCTCGGGCAGGAGCAAGCCCACGCCCTCGCCGACCTCTTTCGAGACGTTGCCATCTGCGGGGTTGTCACCAGCCCGCTGCGGCGCGCCTCGCAGACGGCTGCTGCGATCGCCGCGATGAGCGGCACTCGCCTTGACGTCGACGAGCGGTTCATCGATCGCGACTACGGGCCCTGGACCGGCTCTCCCCGCGCCCAAATCGAAACGAGCTTCGCAGGGCTCGACCGGGCACCCGACGTCGAGCCAGCCAGCGCCCTCATCAGCCGCGTCGTGCTGGGCGCCCGTGACCTGCTCCAGCTCGAGACTGATCCGATCGTGCTGGTCGCTCACGACGCGGTGAACCGAGCCATCCTGGCCTCCCTCTGTCACAACACCCCGCAGGACCCATCCGCGATTCCCCAGCGCACCGGCTGCTGGAACCAGATCGAGCGCGACGAACAGAGCTACCGAGCCGTCGTCGTCGACGCCTGTCCGGGCGACGGTCAGAAGCCATGAACCAGAAGCGGCTAAGAATTCCCGGGATCCGGCACCTCAGCGCCGACCACGTGCTGCGCAACCGCAGCGTCGTCGGCATCGGTCTGGGCAGCCTGCTCTCCGACACCGGCCACGAGATGGCAACCGCCGCGCTGCCCGGATACCTGCGCTCCATTGGCGCTAGCGCCGCCGCGCTCGGCGCGATCGAAGGCGCCGCCGACGCGTCCCTCTCAGCCGCCACGGCCGTCGGCGGCGTGCTGGCTGATCGTCCTGGCGTTGACCGCCGCGAGGTCACCGCCGGCGGCTATGTCATCACCGCGCTCGGCCATGGCGCCTTCGCGCTCGCCAACACCTGGCCGTTCGTCGCGGTCGCCCACGGGGTGTCCTGGATCGCCCGGGGCGGCAAGGCACCCGCCCGAGACTCGCTGCTCTCCGGTGCCGTCCCCGAAGCCCAACTCGGTCGGGCTTTCGGGGTCGAGCGAACCATGGATTCCCTCGGCGCACTCATCGGGCCGCTCCTTGCCGCTCCGCTCATCGTCACGATCGGCTACCGCTGGCTGTTCGGCATCAGCCTTATCCCCGGCCTCTTCGCCGCCCTCGCGGTCTTGACCCTGGTCGCCGAGACCCCACGCATCCAGCGCGCCACCCGCCAAGTCACCGGCGCGATGCGTGATCTTCTGAACACGCCGGGCCAATATCGCAGACTCCTTGCGGGTATCGGCCTTTACGGAATCGGC
Source organism: Actinomycetota bacterium (assembly GCA_003140175.1). Lineage (GTDB taxonomy): Bacteria > Actinomycetota > Acidimicrobiia > IMCC26256 > PALSA-555 > PALSA-555. The sequence goes on along the minus strand of PLJD01000003.1, from coordinate 3,876 downwards.
AACTTCTCAGCCACCTTGCTAATCCTGCGCGCGACCGACCTGTTGCACGACGCAGGCCGAAGCACCACCGACGCGGTCGTCATCGCCGTGCTGCTCTACGCCCTCCACAACGCCGCCAACTCGGTCGCCGCCTACCCGGCGGGCGCACTCGCCGACCGCCTCGGACGCCGAGCCGTGTTGATCGCCGGAATCGTCCTCTTCGCGCTCGCCTGCGTGGCCTTCATACCCGCATCGCCCAACATCGCCGTGTTGGGCGTCCTGTTCGCCGCGGTCGGCGCCTCGACCGGCATGGTCGAAACCGCCCAGGGGTCCTACGCAGCCGAACTCCTCGAACCCTCCGTGCGCGGACGAGGCTTCGGCCTCCTCGGCCTCGTCGAAGGAGTCGGAGACCTGACCTCCAGCGTCGTCGTGGGCACCCTCTGGACGATCACCAACCCCGCCTGGGGCTTCGTCTTCGCCGCCCTCCTGGCCGCGGTCGGCGCCCTCCTCCTGATCCCACGGCCGACAAGGTCCGGCCACCGATGAGACACTGCCTCGCGGTCGCGTCGAAGCACGAGCGTTCCGCGTTCGTCAATCACCGAGCGTGGATAGCGCCCGACGTAGGTGGTCGTATAGACCAACCGCTTGGAGTCCTGCCATTTCGGAGCACAGCTCGCCGGTTGGGTCGGCTTACCCGCGAAGCAGTTCGGGATCTCCCTGGCCGCCGCGAACGCCTCGGGAACCTTCATGCGCACCACGGCTCGGGGTTGCCCGCGCACCGCCGTCCCGGTCAGCTCACCGCGCACGGTCGCCGCGGCCTTGATCAGCTGAGCGGGCTCGTCGGGAGCCGCTCCGATCGGTGTCGCCAGGCTCCACAGCATCGACACCGCGAACAGCAGGCTTGTCGACACGAGCCAGACTCGTCCGAAGGTCATGGCGCGGGCGTCTCCTTCGAGGACGTCAAACTCACCCAGCCCAACGGGGCTCGACCGGCCGCTCGCGGATCCTGCAATGCAGACCCTAGCCACAACCACCGGGAGTCGCGCGGCTGTGAGGAGCGCCGTCGTGTGGGTCCGTCATGTCGCTGGCCGGCGTGACGCCTCGCCCGGTCAACGCACACTTCCTGTCATCTGCCCCGGTCACGGGCGTGGGCGGAAGGGACTCAGCGTCCTCTGCTCGGCACATCGGACGTCGGCACTTGTCCCCGATCATCGTGATCGTCGGCAGACGATTGCTCGGACTCGGCTCGCGACACAGATCGGACACAGAAGGACGCGAAACGCTGCGAACTGACGGGCATCGGCGAGTAGTCGTTTGGGCTGCTCAGCCGGTGATTCTCGGCGAACCCGCAGGTCAGCGGATCACCCCGACCCGCCCTTACAAGGCGGGATTCGAGTCCTCAACGCGCGCCCGCTCAAACAGCCAGAGTTCAAACCTACCCCAGGCTGTCCTCAACGACGTGTCGAACACCGTGTGCGATTAGTCGGAGTCGAACGTCGGGAGCGCTTGCGGCGGCTTCGCATTCTGTCTGGCTAGAGCCAGATGTCGCTGTGAATCGTCGTAGCACCGCATTCAGATCATCGCTGCCATCCCGCAGTGCCCTAAGCACCGCGTCAAGTCCGCGTGACTCGTCGCTCAAAGAGGGGCTCGAAGAGCGGCCACTGGCACAGACGCCCCTTTTTGGGGCGTGGAGTTTGACGGCGCAGCAGACAGCAGCGCCCGCGCCCGCATGCGCCTCAAGGCGCGCTATCGGGGTTGACCGGTCTGGCTGTAACGAGTACGAGGTGGCCACGAGCGTTGTTTGACGCGCGAACGAGCCAACTGCCGTTCCAGCTCTGATTGCGGTCGAGTCTGACAACAGCCTCGGCCTGTCGATTGCGCCGCGACTCGTCGATCAGGCTGTCCAGACCGGGGTGGGGCACTGTGAGCGCGCGTATGGTTCCCGAGCGCTGGCGGCCGTTGTCGAGGACTGCTTGACTTCGAGTCAACTCGGCAAAGCGGTACATCGCTGCAGTGATGGAAACATCGAAACGCTCGGCGGCCTCAAATACCGAGTCTGGGGTGCGCGGGGCGAACACTTCCCCTATTTGGGCTGCGGGCATAAGGAGCTCGACGGCAAATAGGTCGCAGATTCGCTCGAGTTCCTTTCCTCGGCGGGGGCAGCGCGGCCCGGATCGCTCGAAAAAGGCGTGACCGAGCTCGTGAGCGATCGTGAAGCGCCGGCGACCGGAGGGCAGGCCCGATGCGTACGCGATCTTGAGCTTGCCGCCTTCGTGCCGTAGCTCTCCGGCTACAGGCAGGGGCTCGGCGCTCCACGGCTCAACGCCGAGTTGGTCGCCGATCTCGCGGAGGTTCGTCGGTGGTCCCGAGCTGGATCCCCGAAGTTGGGCGACCACGCGGACGATGGCGTCCTCCAGCGTGAGATCACCACCTGCTACTTCGATGAGTCGCCGTGCGGCCGCGCTACTCCACGCGGCCTTCGCCTTCACCGCCATCGAAGTTCGCGGCGGTGGGCTTCCAAGCGGGCCTCTGAGATGACCTGACGAATGTGGGCTCGTGACGCCCCGCGGCGTTGCCCCACGGCTCGGCTCGACGACGCGCTGAGCCCACGTTCGAAGATCGACACGGCTGCAACACGGACGCTGACGTGCTCCTCATCGAGATGACCTTGGAGCTCAAGGGGCACTGCGTTCAAGATGCAGAGCCGAGCCCACGTCTGTTGGTCGGCTCGGTAGTGGTCCTCAAGTGCCTCGTAGAGCGCTGCTGCGTGATCGAGGTCGCTTGCCGCAGCGACTGAGTCCTGGGCCGCGCGCACGCGGCCGCGTAACGCGAGCGCCCGTGCCGAGATCTCAGTGGCGTCGGTGTCGGGACTGGCTGGGAACGCCTCGAGCACTCTGTTCAGACAGTCGAGGGCGCCGCGGGCATCGTTCTCGTCGGCGAGCATCTCGGCCTCCAGGATGAAAGCGTCGGCCCAGTCCTTCTGCCCTTGCTCACGCTCGAGGAGGTCGTGCGCGGCCATCAACTCGGACCAGGCTTCCCTGCGTCGACCGGCGACGAACAGGGTTCGGGCGAGGAGGCTGCGGCAATCGCCGACCTCGGGATGATCGGGACCAAACTCCGTCGAGGAGCTGAATGCCGCGATCGCGGCGCGCAGGAGCGTTTCACTCTCGGAGCTGAGTCGGTTGCGATCGTTGGGGTCGTCGGCGACGACTCCGCGCATGCGAAGTAGTCGACCGCGGCACTTGAGGCAGTACGCAGTGTTGCGATCCCAGCCGAGGCGCTTGCCGAGTTCGAGGCTTTCGAGAGCGAGTCGGTCGGCCTCATCGAGTTCGCCGATTCGCTGCAAGACCCATGACTCGCCGCAGATCAAGGTTTGTGCGCGGTCGCGGAGCTGCTGATCGGAGACTACAGACGCACTCGCTGGCGGATGCTCGCTGGCGCGCAAGGAGAGTCGGGAGGTCGTTAAGGCTAGCTGCATGTTGCCAGTTGTCTTGAAGAGCTTCTCGGCGACGGGAAAGGCGTGTGCAACCAAGGGAGGGTCAGTGGCAAGGACCTGATCGGCGAGGCGGGCGATGTTTCTGACCTGAGTCGTTGCCAGGGGTCTTTGTGCGCGGTCCGCGGCGAGGTCGAGCAGGTGTCGGAGAGTCGCCGCCAGAAGTTCGGAGCGCCGGGTATGGGCGACGCCACCGAGCGGAATGGCGAGGACTACTGCGGCCGTACCGTCGAGTTCGACCTCGCTGACGAACGCTCCGACTTCGTCAAGGAGCTGGTCGCCCCGTTTGCCCACGACCGATCCGAGTAGGGAGAGCGGGAGGGGTGAGTCGAGGGCCGCGAGGATGGTGAGGGCGGCCTGCACGTGAGGCGGGAGTCCGGTGAGAGGGTGTCGGAATCTCTGTG
>PLJD01000017.1 GCA_003140175.1 Actinomycetota bacterium | reverse complement strand
GCGCTCACCGCCACGGTTCGGAACCGCCACCGGGCGTTACCAGAGCGTTTGCTCATGTTTCCCCCTGTATAGGCGGAGCAGGATGCTGGTCCGATTGAACCCGATCTCCTGCTCATAGCTGTCACTCGTTCAGCCCCGCCGAGGCGGGGGTACTCGAGCGCGCTCGCAGAGCGCGCACACCATGGCCGAGGCGGCGGACGCCGCCTTGGATTCCGCCCGGAGCCACCAGCATGGCGACGACCAGGGCCAGACCGTAGATACCGAACGCGAGGTTCGAGCTGATCGCCTTCGAGAGGCCGAAGTGGTTCGAGAGCGACGTCGCCCACTGAGGCAGGAACACGATCAGGATCGCCCCCCAGATCGCGCCGGTGAGGCTGCCCAGGCCACCGATGACCATGCCGGCCAGCAACGCGATGGAGAGGCTGAGAGGAAAGCTGCCCGGGTTCACCGTCCCGATCGACAGCGCGAACAGCGCGCCGCCCAGCCCGGCACAGGCCGCGCTGACCACGAACGCGAGGATCTGGGTCCGCGCCACGTGAATGCCGGCCAGGGACGCGGCGATCTCGTCGTCCCGCACGGCGCGGAACGATCGGCCGTATCGGCTCCGAATCAGATTCGCCAGCACGACCAGTGTGATCACCGCGCAGATCGCCGAGATCCAGGCCAGCCATTCCTGGGGGTCGAAGTTCGTCCCGAGGAACGACGGCGGGGTCGGCTGGACGATGGTCAGGCCGGTACCGCCACCGAGCTCTCCGGGCCAGCGGTAGACGACGTTGGGCAGCCCGACCGCGAGGGCGAGGGTGGCCCCGGCCAGGTAGGGCCCGCGCAGCCGGGCGGCTCCGAGCCCGATGACCACGCCGGCGAGCGCGGCCGCGACGGTCGCGAGAACCAGCACGGCCACGAGCGGCAGGTTGGAGTGCAAGCCGATGAGCGCGCCGGCGTACCCGCCGATTCCCATCAGGGCGCCGTGCCCGAGCGAGATCTGGCCGTTCAGGCCGGTGAGGACGGTGAGGCCGGCGATCGCGACCACGTACGCGCCGACCTGGGCGATCTCGAAGTTGTGGTACGAGCTCGCGGACGACGTGATGGCATAGATCACGACGAGGCCGCCGGCCGCGACCAGGAGATGCCGTAGCAGCGGCTGGGTGGGCAGCCAGGTTCGGCTCCCGGGTTGGCGGCTGGCCGGCGGATTGGCGGCGGAGTTGGCGCGCCCGAGCGCCGTCTGCGTCGCGCCCGGGCCGGCGACGTCGCGTCCCCCGTTCGGGGACGACGACGCCTCGGCGGGTGTCTGGCGGACGCGGTCGGGGCTCATCAGACCCGCCTCGGCTTGATCCCGCTGAACAGGCCCTCGGGTCGGACCATCAGCACGACAATCAGGAGGACCAGGACACCCATGACCTCGAGGCTCGGTCCGAGCGCCTGCCAGCCGCCGACGTAGCTGGTCACCAGCCCGAGGGCCAGCCCGCCCGCGACCGCCCCGACCGGGCTGTCGAGCCCGCCGATGACCGCGGCCGCGAAGCCGTACACGAGCGGCGCGTCCATGAAGTTCGGGGACAAGAAGAGCTTCGGGGCCACCAGCACGCCAGCCAGCGCGCCGACGAGGGACGCCAATGCCCAGCCGAGACTGAGCATCCTCCCGACGCGGACGCCGAGTAGTCGGGCGGTCTCGGGCTCGAAGGCGGCGGCCCGCATCCGGAGGCCGACGTTCGTGGCGCGGAACAAGACAATGAGGAGCACCATGGTGAGGAGCACCGCGCCGATGACGAACAGGTCGAAGGGTGACAGGGCGACGGTTTGACCGCCGATGTTGAGGCCCTTGATGGAGAACGTGGCGGTCGGGAGCGTGCGGGGCGACCCTCCACCCCAGATCATGCCGGCGATCGACTCGATGAGGATGAGGAGCCCGAAGGTCAGGATCACCGCGGTGAGCGGCGGCTTCGATTCGACCGGGCGGATCAGCACCCGTTCGATCACCGCGCCGGCGACGAGGCCGAACCCCAGCGCGGCGACGAACGCCACCCAGTAGCTCGCGCCGGCGTCGATGACGGACAGCGCGATGAAGGCGCTGACCATGGCCATACCACCGGCGGCGAAGTTCACGATTCGCGTCCCGCGCCAGATCAGTACCAAGGCGAGCGCGATCGACGCGTAGATCGCGCCGCTGGTGATGCCGTTGAGGGTCTCGTTCAGCAACGGGAGCCTCCACGGTCGGAGGGCTCGCGGTGGAGGGTGCACGACCGGTGGCGCATCAGAATCCCAGGTAGTGGTGCATCAGATCGGCGTCGTCGGCGACGCGGCGGGCGTCGTCGGCGAGCACGACCTGCCCGAGGTACAACACGACGGCTTGGTCGGCGATCGAGAGGGCGGTGCGGGCGTTCTGCTCGACGAGCAGCACCGTGAGCTGCTCACTTCGGGTCAGGTCTCGCAAGAGCCGCATGATCTGGCCCACGACGAGGGGGGCAAGGCCCAGCGAGGGCTCGTCGAGGAGTAGGACCCGCGGTCGGCTCATCAGAGCCCGGCCGATCGCGAGCATCTGGGACTCGCCGCCCGAGAGGGTGAACGCCGCGGCGCGCCGGCGCTGGGTCAGCTGCGGGAACAGCTCGTACACCTCGCCGAGCGCTCGACGCCGGTCGGCTCGGTCTGGACGAAAGAGGCCACCGAGGCGAAGGTTCTCGTCGATGGTCAGCTCCTTGACGACGCTGCGGCCCTCCGGGACGTGGGCGACGCCGTGGCGAACCACGTCCTCGACCGGCAGCTTCAACAGGTCGGTGCCGTCGTAGCGGACGGTGCCCGCCCGGGGTTTCACCAGCCCGGTCATCGAGCGCAACAGGGTGGTCTTCCCCGCGCCGTTGGCGCCGAGCACGGCCGTGATCGACCCGTCCGGCACCGTGAACGACACCGCGCGCAGGGCTTCGATCGCCCCGTAGCTGGTGGTCAGCCCCTCAACGGTCAGCACCGGCGACCCTTCCGTCACGAGACCCGCCGGCGGTGACCGGCTCGACCTCGCCGCCAAGATAGGCCGCGGTGACCGCCGGGTTGCCCTTGACCTCGTCGGGAGTGCCCGACGCGATCACGCGGCCCGCGTCGAGGACGACCACCCGGTCGCAGACCGACATCACAAGGTCCATGTGATGTTCGACCAACACGATCGCCATCCGGTTCGTCAGCTGGCGCAGCAGCTGCCCGAGGGAGGCCAACTCGGCATCGCTCAGCCCGCTCGCCGGTTCGTCGAGGAGCAGCAGGGTCGGCGACGCGACCAGCGTCCTGGCCAGCGCGACCCGCTTCTGGGTCGCGTACGGCAGCGTCGAGGGAACACGGCCGGCGACGTCGCCGACCTGCAATTCCTCGAGCACGCTGCGGGCACGATCCGCGAGCGCCTTCTCGTCACGCGAGGAGCGGCGCGAACCGAGCAGCGCCGCGCCGAGCCCAGCTCGTGCCGACACCTGCGCGCCCGCCATGACGTTCTCCAGCACGGTGAGCTGGGACCACAACCCGATGCCCTGCAGGGTGCGGCCCACCCCCAGCTTCGCCAGCTGATGGGGGCGCAGCCGCCGCATCTCGCGGCCGGCGAGCACGATGCGGCCTTCCCTCGGCGACACGAAACCGGACACGACGTTGAAGAGCGTCGTCTTGCCGGCACCGTTCGGGCCGATCACCCCGACGATCTCGCCGGGAACGACGCTGAGCGACACGGAGTCGAGGGCGAGGAGTCCGCCGAAGCCGACGCTCACATCCTCAACGATCAGGGCCGGTGCCCCTGCCTCCGCCACGGTCCCCCCAGATGATGGCGACGTCCTGGTTTCCGACCGGTCCGTCGAGGCACCGGTCGCCTGAGCCGCCCGCCAGAGTGGACAGCTCGGCCACGGACGCAGGTCAGTATGGCATCGGCACGCGAGTCCCCACCGGTCGCGGGAGCGGGGAGCCGCGTAGCCTGACGTGCGTGTCAGCCTGGTCGGGGTGCACCACGACTCGATGCATGGCGGCCAGTCGGGGAACCCGGCGGACCGGCGAGGGCCGGTGACCGCCCTCGACCCAACGCGGCGTTACTTCTCGCCCGAGATTGAGACCATGCCCCGGACGGAGATCGAGCGTCGCCGCGACGAGAAATTGCTCGGCGACCTCGTGCCCTGGGCGTATGAGCGCTCGGCGCTGATCCGCGAGACCTGGCAAGCCGCCGGGGTGACCCCCGCCGACGTGACGTCGATGGACGAGTTCCAGGCGCGGGTGCCGTTCATCGACAAGGACTCGATCCGCGCCTTTCGGGACCGCCACGGCGACCCCTACGGCGGGCTGCTCTGCCTGGACCCAGACGACCCGAGCCTCCAGAAGATCTTCAGCGCGATCTTCTCGACGTCGGGCACCACCGGCGACCCGACCCCCGCGCCGTACGCGGGTCGGGGACCCACCTTCTTGGTGCGCGAGTTCTGGGAGCAGGGGGTTCGCCCCGGCGACCACTTCCTCCACTGCCTCTTCACGTTCCGGGGTCCGGCAATCCACGACACGGTCCGCGGCGTCGGTGCGACCCCTGTGTTCGTCGACCATCAGCCCGAGGATGTCGCCCAGCTGTTCCGGTTCAGCCGCGAGCTGCGCCCCACCGGTTGGTACACGCTGTCGGGGCCGCTGGTGATGATGATCGAGGCCGCCGCGGCCGCCCTCGGCGAGGACCTCGCCGAGACGTTCCGCTCGTATCGGGGCGTCGTGTTCGCCGGCGAGCCGATCGGGCCTCGAGCGCGCGCCCGCGTCGAATCGTGGGGCCTCGAGCTGTTCCTGCAGACCAGCCTCGGCGACGTCGGCGCCGCCACCGAGTGCGCGGCGCACGACGGCTGCCATTACTGGGAAGACACCGCCTTCATCGAGCATCTCGACCCCGACGGGGGGCAGCCCGCCGCCGACGGCGAGCGCGGCGAGCTCGTCTCCACCACCCTCATCGACAAGGTCGCTCCCCTGGTCCGATACCGCTCGGACGACATCGTGCGCCGGACCACCGAGCCGTGCGCCTGCGGCCGCACCCACGGTCGCATCTGGCCCCTCGGACGCAAGAGCGACGAGGTCATCGTCGACGGCGTCTCGATCCTGCCCGGCGACGTGTGGGGGGCGATCGAGAGCGTGCCCGAGACCCAGGCCGGGCTGTTCCAGGTGATCCGCGCCGGGCGCGAAGCCGACGTGTTGCGCCTGCGGGTCGGGTACTCGTCCCCCGGCGGCCGCGGGCTCCCCGACGTTCGCACCCGCGTCACCGACGCCGTCCACGCCACGGTCGGCGTCGCCCCCGACGTCGAGCTGGTCGAGCAGGACGTGCTGCTCCGCCAGGGTCCGCCCCACAAGATCCCCCGGGTGGCGCGCTCGTGAGCTTCGCGGCCCGCTTCGAGGACCCGCCCGCGGTCTGGGGCGTCGGACGGGTGGTCGTCGGCGACACGGTGCTCACCTGGCCCGTCTCCCAGCACGACATCGACGACGAGGCCGCCGCGCTGGCCCCCCGCCTCGTCGACCTCGGGCTCGGCGACCGGGGCCTCGTCCTCATCGTCTCGCTGCTGTCCCAGGCCATCCACGTCGCGCCCTTCGAGCAGGCCGCCGGGCTGCTCGGCGCCCGCTACTCGTCGGCCGACGCGACCCCCTACGACGCCTTCCGCACCGTGTCGCTCGTCCGCCAGCTTCACCCCCACGTCGTGCTCGGCGTCGACGCGTCGGTCTGCGACGGTGTGGAGACCCTCGGCGCGGACCTCGGGACGGTCTTCGCGACTGTCGGCGCGGTCGCCGCCGCCGACGCGGACGCCCAGCAGCGCCTCGAAGCGAGCGGTGTGCCCACCGCGCGGTGGCTGCGGCTCGGTCCCACCAGCGCCGTCTCCGCGCCCGGCGACGACGTCCTCGTCTACGACGAGCAGCGCTGGCAGGTCGACGCCGTCGACGGGGAACTCGCACTCACGAACCGCGTCGCGCGTCTCACCCCGTGCGAGGGGCTGCGCACCGGCGTGCGGGGACAGGTCCTCGCCCCGGGCCGGCTCCGCCTCGATGCGTAGGCGGACGGCTCAGCGTTTGCGGAGCAGCGTCAGCCCGTCGCTGATCGGGAGCAACACCGAATCGACGCGGTCGTCTTGCGCCACCAGGTCGTTGAACGCCCGGATGGCCAGCACGTTCTCGTCCTGGCGGGACTCGTCCACGACCGAGCCGTGCCAGAGCGTGTTGTCGACCAGGATCACCCCGTTCGGGCGCAGCCGGGTCAGCAGCTCCAGGTAGTAGCCGGCGTAGTTCGGCTTGTCGGCGTCGATGAACGCCAGGTCGATGGTCGCGTCGGTGGGCAGGGCCCGCAGCGTGTCGAGCGCCGGCGCGATCCGCAGCTCGATGCGGTCGGCGACCCCGGCCCGGTCCCACGCCTCGCGGGCGAGACCCGTCCAGTCCTCACTGACGTCGCAGCACACCAGCCGGCCCCCCGGGGCGAGTCCCCGAGCGATGCACAGCGACGAGTAGCCGGTGAACGTGCCCACCTCGACCGCGCTGCGCGCGTCGAGCAGCCGAGTCAGCAGCGTCATGAAGGCACCCTGCTCGGGGGCGATCTGCATCCCCGCGAAGTCGCCGACCCGGCTCTTGGTCTCGCCGATCAGCCAGCGCTGCACCTCGTCGGGGGGCGTGCCCCGCGCCACGAGGTACTCGTGGATCTCGGGCGACAGGTTGAACGACTTCGGCTGGTCCGCCACGCCGGCAACCTACCCCGACCCGGTCGGGAGGCAGACCTGGAGCCGCCCGTCGCCGCTCACGCAGCGGGGGCTTGGAGGCCGTACAGGCGTGCGGTCGTGGAGTAGGTGACCCGCTCCCGTTCCGGCGCGGGCACGCCGGCGAAGATCCGCTCCAGCGTGTCTTGGGTGTGGGGCCAGGTTCCCTCGGGGTGCGGATAGTCCGAGGCCCACAGGAGCGACTCGATGCCGGTGAAGCCCCGGTTGATGACCCCGGCCGCATCGTTGCCGAACGTGACGTGGCCCTGGCGACGCACATAAAAAGAAGGAGGTTCGGCCAGCTTGGGCTGCACCCATTGCTGGTGCTCCTCGAACGCCTCGTCCATGCGCTCGAGCAGCCAGGCGAGCCACCCCGCCCCGCATTCGACCATCACCACGTGCAGGTCCGGGAACCGCTCGAGGACCCCTGAGGCGGCGAGGTAGCCGAGCGTGCGCTGCGCGCCGAGGCCGACCTCGACGTAGTTGATGACCGCGCCGCCGAGTCCCCGCTCGGTGACCGGGTTCGAGCCGGTCCCGACATGGAAGCTCACCGGCATCCCGTGTGCCTGGGCGGCGGCCCACACCGGGTCGTACTCGGACGAGTTGTAGGGACGGCCGTCGGGGGCCTGCATCGGGAGCATGATCGACCGCAGGCCCAGCGCCGCAACCCGCTGGATCTCCGCCACCGCGGGCTCGATCTCTTGCACCGCGACCATCGCCGCCCCCGCGAAGCGCTGCGACTGCGCGGCGAACGTCTCGGCCAGCCAGTCGTTGTACGCCCGACAGCTCGCCCAGCGCAGCTCCGGATCCGGGATCATGAACCCGAACAGCGCGATCGTCGGGTAGAGCACCTCACCCCAGACGCCGTCCTCGTCGAGGTCGACGATGCGCTGATCCGGGTCCCATGCCCCGGCTCGGAAGTGACTGTCCCCGGCGCGCTCGCGCTCCGGCTGGTCGGTCTCGCCGCTTCCGCCGCCGCCCATTCGGCGCGGCACCATCCCCTCGACGAGCAGCCGCGGCTCGCCATCGACCTCCGCGATGCGCGGCGCCCGGTCCTTCAGCTGAGCCGGGAGCCGCTGCACCCACAGGTCCAGCGGCTCGACAACGTGGGAGTCAGCCGAGTTGACGAGATGGCCGGTCACCGACCGACACGCTAGTCCGGCTCGCCAGTGCCCGGGTTGTGCACCGTGATCTGGACCGTGGCCTTGGTTGGTGACACGGCAGTGGGGGTGTTGTTGTCGACAGCCTGGTACGTGAACGAATCGACTGGATCGGTATCGGGGTCGCCCACGGGGGTGTACTGAAAGGCTGTCGACGGCTTGTAGAGCGTCACCATATCCACCGTGGTGCTGTCGGTGGTGTCCATGAACCTCCCGTGCGAGGTGTTCAGCGCCGTGAACTGGTACGAGAAACTCAATCCGTTGTCGCTGCCGCCCGAGAGCTGAAAGCTGAGCGAGTCGGCGGTAATCGTGTCGTCGCCCGCCGTCGTCAGGTTCCCCGCCTCGGGGGTACATCCAACTCCCACCGGCTGACAGACCGGATCGGTCTGATCGACCATGGGCTGTGGAGTCGGGGGCGGTGGCGGCGGCGAGTTCGGTGTCGTCGGCGTGAAGCCCTGGTTGGGGGTCGAGGGGGTGAAGGACTGCACGACGCCGTTGGTGACGGTGGCGGTTCCGCTGAAGGGTTGGAAGATGCCGTTGCCGAGGCCGTGCTCGATGTAGTCGAGGAAGACGTTGGTCTGGATCCACTGGATGAGCGCGAGCTGGTCGGGGGTGAGCTGCGACGGGGCGGTGCAGAGGGTCCCGCTGGTGGAGACGCACTGGGAGAGAGGGTTGAGGGTCTGGGTCTGGCCGCCGCTGCCGGTCAGGGTGACGTTGTCGATCACGCCGGTGAAGGTGCACTGGGTGGGGCTGGTGCAGTCGACGACGAAGGCGGTGCCGGCCACCGCGGCGGTGGTGCCGCCCCCTTGCTGCTGGAACGATTCGCTTTGGGTGAGCGCCACGGTGCGGTTCCAGGTCTCACCGGTCTGGAGGGTCCCATTGACCTGACGGTTGCCTTGGCTGTCGGTGAGCTTGGTGATCGTGAACGTGGTGCTGACGTCGAGTCGCGTGTACGAGTCGCTGGCGTAGTCGATCTCGGCGAGGCCGACGCTGTCGGTTTGGACGGTGTCGCCGACGTGGAGCGACTCGCCGTTCGTGGCGGGGGTGAAGGTGGTGGTCCCGGCCGGCTCGACCGAGACGTGGCCGATCGAGTTGGCCTTGATCACGAGCTTCGCGACGGCCTTGCTCTGGGTGCTGCCCGCCGGTTTGGTGGTCGTGGTCGTGGAGCCGTGGGGGTGACCCTTGGCCTGCGCGGTGGCGGGCAGGGCGAAGGCGAGGGCGGTGCCGAGCCCGGCGACGAGGAGGGTACGAGTCCAGCGAGATCGGGTCTGGTAAATGATGACGGGGAGCATAGTGGGCGCGGATCAGCGGTGCCCGCCACGCTCAGCTGGCGTGGCGCACTGGCCGAGGAACTCCGAAGGGTCTCTATTTGCCGAGGATGACGACGCAGTCGGCGGCGGCGGCGCCGGCCGGGGCGGTGGCGGGGAAGGGCGCCACGGTGGTGCCGGGGCCGACCGCGGTGGCGAGGACGGTGGCCTCGATGCTGAAAGCCGGTTTGCACTCGACGATGGTCGTGGTCTGGACGGGCGCGTTGCCAGTGCCGACGATGGCGTAGCCGAGGGTGCCGAGCGCGGCGGCTTTCGTCGCCGCGGCTTTGGCGACGCCGCTGGCATTCAGCACCGCGACGTGGACCTCGGAGGGTGGCCGGCCCGCGGGTGGGAGCGTCGCGGTCGGGGTGGTCGTGGTGGTGGTGGCGGTCGAGGCGGTGGTCGTCTCCTTGGTCGAGATCTTGACCGTCTTGGGAGTGGGCAGGGCCAGGTTGACGAGGAAGCCGATGAGCGCGAGGGCCAGGATTCCGCCGACGCTGCAGAGCGCGAGGCGTCGCCCGGTCCAGCGGCTCGGGGGGAGTACGGCGCCGGGTGGGAGCTTGCGCTCTTTGCGTTTCCTGAGGGCGTCGCGCAGCTCGCCCAACCCGCAGATGACGAGCCCGACGATCGCGACGACTCCAAGCCAAGCCAAGGTCGGAATCCTCTGGTCGGGCCGCTCAGTCTACGAGTCGGGGCCGGCGGCAGCGTGCTCGCCCGGTCGGGTCAGACCCGCGCTGGTGCTGGTGTCAGGCGTGCACGGCCGGCTCGGGCTCCCCGGCCGGGTCGGGTGGTTCGGGGTGGCGGGCGACGCGGTGGCGCACGATCTGGACGACCGCGTCGGCGCCGAGGAGCATCACGGCGAGCCAGGCGAGGTCGGCGGCGCTGCCGAAGTTCGACGGCCAGCTGAAGATCGCCGGGTACCGGTAGCGGCCCTGTTGGACGATGACGTACAGGGCGGCGAGGCCGAGCGAGCCGACGGTGCCGGCGGTGAGCACGACGCGCGCCCGCGGCCAGCAGAGCGCGGCGGCGACCGCGGCCGCGACGAACAGGCCGATCCAGGGTCGGGTTGAGACGCCGGCGGCGACGCCGGCGATGAGCGCGGTGACGGCGATCACCCGTGGGGGTGGTCGCGCGCCGCCGGAGACGAGCGGGTTGGCGAGGCGGGGCTCGGGGTCGCGGACGTCGAGGTCGGGTCGGCGTCGTCGCTCGATCCAGATCAGCGCGAGGCAGGCGAGGATCGCGAGTCCCGAGAGGGCGAGGCCGATCCAGATGAGGGTCTGGCCGACCCAGCGGAGCTGGACGGTGAACGTCCCGGCCTTCGTCGGGGCGATCTCCCAGCCGTTGGCGTAGCCGTTCACGAGCTGCTTGCCGATGAGCTTGGCGCCGCCGCTGACGGTCGCCTGCCAGCCGGCGTCGTAGCTCTGACCGAGGATGAGCCACATCGGCTTGCCGTCGCTGGAGTGCACCGACAGGTTGAAGCTCGTCGTCCCCGAGCTGGTGACCGTGACCGTGGAGTGCGTCGCGGTGCGGGGCGTGCCGAGCGCGGTGGGTAGGGCGGGCGCGCCGCCGGGGGCGGAGGTGAGCACGACCCGGTCGACGTCGAGCCCGAGGGCCTGGCCCGGCACCGAGTTGAGGGTGTGGTGCCCGGCGGAGAGCTCGGGGGTGGTGTCGCAGGCGGCGAGGGACAGGGTGTTGTCGCTGACCGCGGCGGTGCTCGACCCGGTGATCCGGACCGGGACCGCGTGGCCGTCGACGCTGAGCAGGTCGCTTCGACATCCGCTGTCGACGGTGGCGGGGTGGGCAGGCCCGGCGACGCCGGGCATGCCGGCCTCGGCGATGGCGACGGGGAGGTCGATGGGCTGGTGGGTGGTGTAGTCGACGGTGGTTTCGGGGCGCACCGCGGTGATGGTGAGCCGAAACGCGCGGCCGGTGACGGCGGGGAACGACACCGGCACGCTGACGGTGGCACCCTCGACGGGCTGGTCGGTGATCGCCGGGACGGTGATGGTGCGCGTCGTGCCGCTGTCGGTGGAGAGCTGCAGCTGGGTGGGCACGGAGTGCTTACCGTCGGCGACGACCGCCAGGTTCAGGTGGTCCATCGTGATCGGGGCGGCGAGGGTGGCTTCGACCCACTGGCCGATCGGGTTCCCGAACGGTGTCGTCCACGCGGTAGTCGCGGCGCCGTCGAAGGCGCTCGACGCGCGCGCCGCGGTGTCGCCGGCGAGGTGCGCCGAGGCGCTGTAGGCGACGCCGGGCCCGGTGGTGCCCAGCACCGAGTCGAGGACCGTGTCGGGGGCGTTGGGGTCGACGCGGGCCTGCCCGGTGAGCGTGAAGCCGCGTGCGGTGGGCAGGGTGAAGGTCCGGGCGAGGTCGAGCTCCTCGTCCTGGCGGTAGCGGGCGCTGGGGTCGTAGCGCAGCCGGGACATCTCGAGCACCAGGGTGTGCTGGAGCGACGCCGTCCCGGCCCGTTGGAGCAGGTCGGTGGGGAGCCGGACGGTCTGGTCGGCGTGCACGCCGGGGATGCGGACCTCGGAGAACCCGACGCCGTTGATCCCGCCGTACCCGGCCCGGGTGCCGATGTTGGTGGCCTCGAGCACGATGGTGAGCTCATGGAACCGGCGCCGGGAGAACGCCACGGTCTGCCCGGCCTCGACGAGGGAGCTCGGCCCGAGATTGACCGTCACCGGGTGTGCGCCGTCGAAGAGCAGCTGGACCTGGGTGAGGGTGCGGAAGTTGTCCCCGGTGAGGGGCTGGACCAGGTTGATGTGATCGGTGGTGACCGGGGAGTCGAGCTTGATCTGGAGCTGCTGGCCGACCGGGTTGTCCTCGCCGGCGACCCGCCACGCGGTGTTGGGGTCGCCGTCGAGCGCGTTGGTCGGGCGTTCGTCGGGCGTGTAGTAGGCGTGCTGGCCGTAGCTGGTGGCCTCGACGCTCTGCACGCCGCCCAGCTGGTCGACGGTCTGGGTGTCGGTCCCCGCGCCGGGGAACGGGGTCAGACGGAAGTCCTCGGAGTCGACGACGAGGGGCTGCTCGTTGGCGGTCTCGGTGTATCCCGTCGAGTCGCGGACGTTCCCCCACCGTTCGGCCCGCTTGCGGTTCGAGTCGGTGACGACCAGATCCGCACCGGAGTGCAGCGCCTGGGTCAACGAGCTGCCCTTGAGCGCGGCGGAGTACAGCACGGTGCTCTCGCCGTTCAACACGCCGGCGGCGGCCAGGTCGACGAGGCCTTCGCCGTCGCCGTCGACCACGACGGGCTGGGTGGTCGGCGCGGCGCTCACGATGTTGGCGACCCCGCTGACCGGGAAGAGCGCGACCTTCGGCGGCCAGGGTGTGGTGGCGGTGATCAGGTCGTGCTCGTTGAAGAGCGGNNCGGGTTGGTGAACTCCTGCCACAGGACGCGGGGCTCGGGGGTGTTGTAGCGCTCGTACTGCAGGTCGGTGCGCAGCACGACGGTGCCGCTGTTCATCATGCGGGCGACCGGGGCGAGTGACGCCGGCTCGAAGGTGCCTTCTTGGAGGCGGTGGTCGAGCGCGATCAGCAGGTTGGCGGACTGGGGTGANNGACCCGGGGAGCTCCATCGCCCGGGTGCTGTCCCCCACCGCCTGGATCGCGGCGCCGGCTTTGGTCCAGTAGGAGGGGATGTTCTCGGGGAACGCGACCCGGTCGGCGACGTAGCCGTCCCGCCAGACCGGCACGAAGTTGATGAGGGCCAACGCGCCGGCCAGGCCGACCGCGGTGAGGCGCGTCCAGCGGTGCAGCGGCGCCAACGCGGCGAGTCCGGCCGCGATGAGGCCGGCGACGCCGAGCGCGACGAGGGGGACGGCCCGGGGGGTGCTGCGCAGGGCGAGCCCGACGCTGGAGCCGGTGGCGAAGCCTTTGAAGATCGACCCGAGCGAGGTGGGGTTGCTGTAGGGGTAGGCACCGACGGCGACGACCGTGCCGACGACGACGAGGGCGGCGAAGTAGGCGCGATGCCGCCAGCGGATGATCATCGCCGCGGCGAGGGCGAGGAGCGGGATGGCGAAGCTGACCAGGATCAGCCACCGGTGCTGGGTGAAGTCGATCGACTGGTTGATCCACGTGCCGACGGCGTCGCCGCCGTAGAAGAACCAGTTCCCGAGTCCCCGCAGCACCTCGGTCGGCGACGAGCCCGACGAGACGGTCTTCACCGTCTCGGACACGTCGAGATAGTTGATGCCGTACTTGCCCTGGTCGACCAGCCCGAAGATCCACCACAGCGAGGTGGTGAGCACGAGCACGCCGATGCGCAGGCAGGCGGCCAGGGCGCGCTGGAGCGACACTTCACCTAGGACGACGGCGAGGATGACCCACAGCGCGGGGGCGAGCCCGGCGAGCAACAAGGAGGTGGCGTTCGTCCCGCCGATGACGAGGACCACCAGCGCGAACAAGGCCGGGTCGCGCCAGCCGCCGCGCCGCACCGAGCGGATGGTGAGCGCGACCATCCACGGCAGGCCCGCCCAGGGCAGCAGCACCGCCGAGATCCGCGCCGTGTAGGCCAGCTGGTAGGGGGTGAGCGCGTAGACGAGGGCGGCGACGAAGGCGGCGCCCCGATGCTTCCAGTTCAGGGTCGAGAGCAGGTACAGCACGCCGACCCCGGCGGCGAAGGTGATGCTGCCGAGCCAGAAGCGTTGCGCGATCCAGGCGGGGATGCCGACCACGTTGGTGAGCCAGTAGTAAGGCCCCATCGGGAACAGGTAGCCGATGTTCTGGTGGGGCACGGTGCCCGCGCCGTAGTTGGGATCCCAGAGGAACGCGGCGCTGGCCAGCAGCCGGCCCGGGTTCAGATACAGGTAGGCCTTCGTGTCGGCGCTGACCTCACCTGGGCTCGACAAGAAGAACGGGATGTAGGCGATCGCGGCGAGGATCGGCACCGACCAGTCACGGATGGACCAGTCACGCCGGACGCGCGACCGCAACGGTTGGCTCACGCTGAGCGGCGCCGCACCGCGTCCGCCGCTAACGCTTCGAGCGTCCCGACGGCGGTGGCATCCCAGCTGCACTCGGCGGCACGCGCGAGCGCGCCGTCGCCCAGCCGGGCCCGGAGGGTGGAGTCGGTCAGCACCCGGCCGAGCGCGTCGGCGAGCTGGTGCGGGTCGGCGACGAGCAGTCCGCTCTGGTCGGCGACGACCGCGTCGCGGTGCCCGGCGATGTCGGTCACGACCGCCGGGGTGCCGCACGCGGCGGCTTCGGTGATCGTCATGCCCCAGCCTTCGCGAGCCGACGCGCTGGCCAGCACCCAGGAGCGCCGGTAGAGATCCAAGAGGGTGTCGTCGTCGACTCGTCCCGCGAGGTGGACCCAGTCTTCGGCGTCGGCGTCGCGGCGGCGGGCCTCGATCGCCTCGCGCTCGTAGCCCTCGCCGACGATGATCGCCTCGAGATCGGGGATGCGGGTCCGCAGCTCCACGAGCGCGTCGAGGAGGGCGTGGAAGCGCTTCACCGGTACGAGCCGGCCCACCGCGAGCACGGTGGGGCGCGGTGCCTGCTCGGCTCCGGGGCTGAACCGGGCGTCGACGCCGGGGTGGACGACCCGGACCCGGGCGGCCCGGAATCCCATCTCGCTGACCAGTTCCTGCTTCGAGGACTCCGAGAGGGTCACGATGCTGGTGCGCCGGTAGAGCGGCGGGGCGAGGCGGGCTTCGACGAATCGTCCGAGGCGGGCGAGGTCGGGTGACAGCGTCATGTTCCACATCTCGGCGTGGAGGTGATGGAGGAACACCACCCGGGGGCCCCGCGCCCACAGCGGGGAGAAGAACGGCATGCCGTTCCAGATCTCGACGAGCCCGTCGCTGGGCCCGTGGAACCCGGCTCGTTCGGCAAGCGCGGCGCGGGGGAACACGAGGTAGCGGCCCGCCTTGCGAATCACCCGGTAGCCGTCGCGGTGGCTGACCTGGGGATGGTCGGCCGCGAACGAGGTGCGCATCGTCACCTCGAGGCCGGCCCGGGCCCAGCGGGCCGCGATCATGTGGGCGTGGAGCTCGGACCCTCCGGCCTCGGGGTCGTCGAGGTCCCGCCAGGCCAGGAGATGGATCCGTCGCAGCCCGGCGGCGGCGGCGATGTCACCAAGCTTGGCGTCGGCCGGCCCGGAACCGGGCGCGGGCTCGACGTCGCGGCTGTCCACAGGACCTCCGGCGGGCAGGGAAGCCCCGAAGCCTAGCGACGGCCGCCCGTCCGGCCCGGACGCGCGGCGGTCCCCGACGGCCGCTCCCGTAGCATCGCCGCCCATGCCCGCCGTCCGCCGTGGACTCGTCGCGCTCGTCGTGGTTGCCCTGGGCACGCTGGCAACCGGGATCGGAGCCGCGACCGCGACCACCCATCCGGGGCGGGCGGCCCCCCACCCGCATCAGGTGGTCACGATCCTGGGCGACTCGGTCATGGTCGACGGAGCCCCGGGCGTCCAGGCGATCCTGCAGTCCACGAAGCGGGTGACGGTCTACCGGCGGGCGTTCCCCGGCTACAGCCTCACCAAGGCCGATTGGCGCACCGACTACACCCGGATCCTCGACGCGACGCAACCGACCGGGGTGGCGATCCTCCTCGGAGGCTTCGACCTGGCCTACGCCGCCGCGCACCCCGCCGCGTACGGCACCCTCATCGGGCAGGTGATGGACCTGCTCACCTCGCGCGGCGCCCAGGTCGCCTGGATCGGCGAGCTGCCCGGCGCCGCCCGCTTCGAGAACGACGCCCAGCGCCGCAACCTCAACAGCATCATCGAGGCGCAGGCAGCATCGCGGCCCGCCGTCCACTGGGTGTCGTCCGACGCCACCTTCGACGGCCCCAACGGCCACTACGCGATGTTCCTCCCCGGGGCTGGCGGGCATTTGGAGCGCCTCCGCAAGGTCGACGGGCAGCATCTGTGCCCCGCCGGCGCGGCCCGGCTCGGCCAGCTGGTCTATGGCACGCTGCGGACACCACTCGACCTCTCCGCGCCAGCACGCAACTGGCAGTCGGGTTCGTGGCGTCAAGATCCCGTGTACACCATGTCGACGGCGTACAACGCTCGCACCCTCAAGCTCACGACCAACGTCTGCCCGCCCGCCTGATCGGCGGCTCGGTTAGCCGCCCGACGGCGCCCCGACGGTCTCATCGGTCCGTTCGGTGGGTCGGGGCGGGTCGGGGCCAGGCTCGGGGGGGCCGCTGGAGAGCTGGGGGGGCCGCAGCTGGTCCGCGGCGCGGTCGAGGAACGCGGTGAGTGGCACCGCGGCCGCGACGACGATGGCAATCTCGGCGGGGACGCGGTATCGGGTCGAGCCGAACGCGAGCATCGCCGCGACGGTCGCGATGACCGCCAACGACACGAGTGGATAGATGATCACTCGGCGGCGGCGGAGCATGACGAGCCCGCCGACGGCGAGGATCGCCAACGCGTAGTACTCGACCAGGGCGAGCTTCGTGATGGTGCGGGGACCTCGACCGTCCTCGAAGTCCTCCAACGGGAGCTGCTGTATGGGCTGGTAGAGGCCCCACATCCGTCCGATCCGCGCCAGGAGTACCACCGGGAGTCGGCTGAGGTGGCCCTCGACGTAGTTCAGACCCTGGTGTTCGTAGTGCAGTGCCACCGTGGATTCGTCGCCTTTTTGTTGGTAGCGGTTGGCGAGACAGTTCGCGTCCCACCAGCCGACCCGGGGGCCGTAGTAGCTGCCCGCGCAGTTCGTATTGGCGAGGGTGAATTCACCCCCAGTCGACAAGGTCACCGCATGGTCAAAGCGCGTCATGTTGTACGTCACCCACGGCACGATCGGCAGCGCGACGAGGAGGGCCATCACGCCGAGACGTTCCAGCTGCTTGCGGCGCGACAGGGTCCGGGCGGTCAGGGCGAGCGCCAGACCGAGGCACGGGACCAGGAACGCGATCTCGGCGCGAGTCAGCACCGCGAGCCCGGCGAACAATCCGAACCACGCCGCGTTGCGCCACGTCGGATGTTTCCAGAACTTGTAGGCGAAGAGCACGAACAGCGCGATCGCCAGCGCGGCGACAGTCTCGGAGAGCACGAGGGCGTCGTTGATCCAGAGATTGGCGTAGATCGCGGCCAGGAAGGCCGCCACGATGCCGAGCTTCGATCCGCCGATCTCCCGACCGATGAGGCCGATCACCACGACGGTCAACGAGCCCAGCAGGACGCTGGCGATCATCGCCTCGCGGAACGTCCCGAAGCCGAGGAGATCGGGGATCGTGAGGAACAGCGTGTACACCGGGGGGTGCTCGGCTCCCGCGTGGAAGCCCTGATGGGCCCACTGCCAGCGCAGCGGGTCGACGAACCAGTGGCCCTCGACGATCGCCCGCGCTTGGTAGAAGAAGTAGGCGGAGTCGCCGTAGACGGTCTGATCCCACTTGTAGTGGATCGCGTAGACGAGGCGAACCGCGAGCCCGGTCGCGAGGGCGGCAGCGAGCCAGGCATAAAAGCGACGCGACTCGACGCTCAACCGGGCGAGCATTCGGGGAACTCTACCCATCACGCTCCTCAGATGGTGTGCCGTGCCG
The DNA here is from genome assembly GCA_003140175.1 of Actinomycetota bacterium. GTDB lineage: Bacteria > Actinomycetota > Acidimicrobiia > IMCC26256 > PALSA-555 > PALSA-555. The sequence goes on along the minus strand of PLJD01000017.1, from coordinate 27,291 downwards.
TCAGGTTCGCTCGCCGGCGGTCCGCCCGACCGGGTCGACGGGGCCGCCGCGTGCGAAGCGGCGGCCGATGACAAGGTCGGCGTCCGCGGGCGCCGCGCCGTGCCGTCACGCGGTCGGGGTCGGGCTGGCGGTCGATGAGCACGACGCGTTCGGGGCCCTCGGCCGCCGCGGAGTGCAGGGCGGTGCGGACCGCGGCGCCGACCCCAAGGTGCAACGGGGGCTGCCGCACGCTCGCATGCGAGGCCTTAGCGGCGGCGGCGGTCCGTCCCGAGACCCGTCGTCGTCGACGACGTCGCCTGACGGTCGGACGCCGCGGAGCTCACCAGCTTCGACGCGAGCGCGTCCCCTTCGCCGTCGGCCGGGACGGTGATCAAGGGGCGGACAGGACGAGACGGTACCCTCTCGCCTGGCGCCAGGGCTCGGGCCGAGCGTGCTGGCAGCTGCGGGGCAACGGGTGGGCCGCGACCGTGTGCGGGGCGGTGAGTGCCTCGCTCGTCGGAGGTGTGACAGGAGTGATGTGTCGAGGCTCGTTGCGAAGCTGACCTCTCGTCAGCGCACGCTCCTGGCGGCAATGGGCCTGCTGGTCGTGGTCGCGGTCCCACTGCGCGGCCTGCTGCTCCGTCAGGGCGGTCCGATGGAGGAAGGGTTCATGCTCGTGTTCGGCGAGCAGTTCCTGCGCGGCATGGTGCCGAACAAGGATTTCCTGTACCTCTACGGTCCGGGGGGCGTGTGGGTGCTGGCTGGAGTCTTCAAGGTGTTCGGCGTGTCGCTGCTCGCCGAGCGCCTGGTCGCCTTGGCCCAGCTGCTCGGCATCATCTTCGGTGTCTTCGTCCTCCTGCTCCGATCGTGGGGCCGGATCCTCGCGGTCGCGGGCGCGACGATCACCGCGCTCATCATCCTGCCCCCCATCGCGCTCACGGACCTGGCCTGGAACGGGGCGGTCGCCTTCGCCCTGTTCGGCATCGCCGCGGGGATCGGCGCGACCCGGGCCCGGACCACGCGAGGCGCGAACCGCCTCGCGCTCGCCAGCGGGGCGCTGTTTGGGATGGCGATCCTCTACCGGCCCGACCTCGTGCTCGCCGTGACCCTCGTCTCGATCTTCTTGGTACCTCGCCTGGCCCGCGGCGCACGCATACGGGAGCTCAGCGCGGCGGCCGCGGTGCTCTCCCTGTACCTCGTGCAGATCGCGATGGCGGGACTCCACAACTCGATCCAGGGCATGATCATCGACCCGGTGTTCAACCTGCGGGGTGGACGCAGCCTCCCGATTCCTCCCTCGCTCCACCAGTTCGATTCGTTCCTCCAGCTTGCCGGTGAGCGCGGCGCGCTGAAGTGGCTCCCCACCATTCCTGCCCCTGCCCAGTTGACCGTGTGGTTCTTGTTGCTGGTCTTCGTGGTCCCGACGCTGGCCGTCGTCGCGTGGTGGTTCCGCCGTCGGGAGCCGGGCAGCCTGCGCAGCTTCACGTTGGTGCTCGTCGCGGCGTTCTCGGTCGGGATCTTGCCCCAGGCCTTGCAGCGTCCCGACACGGCGCATGTCGCATGGGTGAGCTGCGTGCCATTCGCTTTCGTTCCGGTCGCGGGGGTCGAGGTTCTCCGCGCGTGGCGCCCGACCCTGAGCGCGACAAAGCTGCTGGCTGGTGGCATCGTGCCCTTCCTCGCGTTCTTGTATCTCGCCATCCCGAACTACACGCTGCGGGACTACGCGGACGTGTCCGCCCAGACGTTCGGGCTTCACCGGGCTTCCTTCGAGATCAAGAACGACGGTCGGGACTTCTACGCCGGTCGCCGCTCGGTCCAGGTCCAGCTCACCCAGATCCTGAAGGTGGCGGACAAGATCTCCAAGCCCGGCGAGCGTCTCTTCGTGGGAACCGGTGACCTGCGCAAGACTCCGTACAGCGACGCGTTCATCTACTTCCTGCTCCCGACGCTGACCCCGGCGACGTACTTCATCGAGATGGACCCAGGTCTCGCCAACGCGAAGAACTCCCGGTTGTCAAAGGACGTCGCCTCGGCGAACATCGTCATCTTGTCTCGAGTCTGGGACCACTGGACCGAACCCAACGACTCGAGGCTCTACGGACCAGAGGAACCCAACGACGTCTTGAAGCAGCACTTCTGCACGGTCAAGAACGACGCTCTGTACGTGCTGCTCCAACGTTGCGCCCACGGCAACGCTCCGGTGCCGTAGCGCGAAGTCGATAGGCTCGCCTGGATGCGAACACTCGTGGTCATCCCGACCTACGAGGAAGCCGGCAACCTCACCGAAGTGTTGCGCCGAACGCGCGCCGCGGTACCCGACGCGGACGTCCTCGTCGTCGACGACTCCAGTCCCGACGGGACCGCGGACGTGGCCCGGGCCGCGGCGGCCGAGCTCGGCCAGATCGAGGTCTTGGAGCGGGCCACGAAGAGCGGCCTCGGGTCCGCGTACCGATCCGGGTTCGCCTGGGGTCTCGACCGCGGCTACGAGGTCCTCTGCCAGATGGACGCCGATCTCTCCCATGACCCCGCGGCGCTCCCTTCCCTCGTTGGGCCCGCCGCGTCCGCTACCGCGGACCTGATCATCGGGTCGCGGTACGTGCCGGGCGGCTCGATCCCCCACTGGCCCCGGCTCCGCCGGGCGATGTCGAAGTACGGCAACCTCTACGCGGCTCGAGTCCTCGGCTACAAGCTCCGCGACACCACGTCAGGCTTCCGCGCCTACCGGGCCGACACGCTCAAGGCGATCAATTACGCAGACACGCGGTCAAGGGGCTACGGCTTCCAGATCGAGACGAGCTATCGGGTATGGCGGTGGGGGGGGCGCATCGTCGAGGTCCCGATCGTGTTTACGGACCGGGTCCGGGGTCAATCCAAGATGTCGCTCACGGTCGCCACCGAGGAGCTGTCGCTCGTCACGTGGTGGGGCCTGCGGGACTTCACGCGTGGGCGCCGCCATCCCGGCCTCGGAACGCGTCGATCTGACCGGGATCGAGACGCGACCGAGTAGCGGCCCGCGCGCATCCGGCGACCGGATCGAATCTGGGACGACCGCCGTGAGCGCGCCGGGTGGCGAGCGTCGGTGACGAGAGCTCCGCCGAATCCCGGAGGCTCCAGTGGCGATGGCAACCCGCGGAGCGCCGGTCTGATGCGGACCACCTCGTCTGCGACGCCAGCACACTTGTTTTCAACGAGCGAGCGCTTGCGATGTTCGGGAGGCTGATCCCACCCCCGGTCGGAGCGTGGGAGGCTCTAGGGTCCCGGCCATGACGAGCGCGGTGGCGCGGGGCGACCGTCGCCAGTTCCTGTGGTCGTGCACCGCCGGCTTCGGCGGCGCGGGCGGGATCTTCGTCTGGCTGCTGCTCGGCCCGGACTGGAACCTGTTCCGCAAGGACCCGCTGGGCGGATTCTACGAAGTCCAAGCTCGGGCGTGGCTCCACGGGCATTGGAACGTGCCCCCGACCGGCGCGGCGCTCTACGAGTCCTTCGTGATCCACGGCCGCAACTACCTGTACTTCGGGCCGTGGCCGGCGCTGCTGCGGCTCCCGTTCGTCGCGTTCACCCACGCCCTCGACGGCCGCCTCACCGGGGTGTCGATGCTGCTCGCCTACGTGGTGTTCGCGGTGTTCGCGAGCCGCTTCGCGTGGCTGACCCGCCAGACCGTGCGCGGCACCGCGCCCATCGGTCGGCTCGAGACCGTCGGCACCGCGGTGCTGGCGTTCGTCCTGGCGGCCGGGTCGTCGATCTTCTTTCTGGCCAGTCGCACCGTGGTGTACCACGAGGCGATCCTCTGGGGCGTCGCGCTGACCACCGCGGCCCTGTTCTACGCAACCCAGTTCGCGCTCGACGGTGGTGGCCGGTCGTTGGCGTGGGCCGGGGTGATGACGACCCTCGCCGTGATGTCGCGCGTCTCGGTAGGGCTCGGTGCAGTCGCGGCGCTGGTGCTGATCGCCGCGGCGCGCTCGGCGGCTGGGCTCAGACGACGGCGGGGCCGCCCGGGTGGTCACCCGAGTGTGCTCGCCCGGACGGTCGGGTGGCCCGAAGTGGCCGACCGCACGGACGGGATCAGGCTCAGGTGGGTGTGGCTGGCCATCGTGGCCCCGTTGACGTTGTACGCGTATGTGAACATCACGAAGTTCGGGTCGGCGTTCGGGTTGCCGCTCGATAAGCAGTTCCTGGTGCGCTTCGAAAAGGCCCGCCAAGCCGCGCAGCACGCCAATCCGCTCACCGGCATTCGGTTCGTGCCCACGACGGTCGTGCAGTACCTGCGACCCGACGCACTCGCGTTCGACCGTCTGTTCCCGTGGGTCACGTTTGCGGGGCCAGCCCGGGTCTTTGGGAGCGCGCATTTCGCGTCGCTCGACTTCACGTCGAGCGTCACCGCGTCGATGACCGCGCTCTTCGTGCTGTGGGTGATCGCCGTCGTCGCGTGCTTCCGACCGCCCCGCCCGGAATGGCTTCGGGCCACGACGCTTCGGATCCCGATCCTCGCCGGGCTGGTGGGCTGCGCGAGCGTCCTCGCGTTTGGTTTCATCGCCAACCGCTACATGGGCGACTTCATCCCCGCGGTGAGCGTCGGCGCGATCGTCGGCTTCTACGTCTGCGCCCGGTGGGCGGCCCGGCCCGGCACTCGCCGAGTCGTGGTGCGGACCGCAGTCGGGGCGCTCGCCGTCCTGGTGGTCTGGACCTGCTTCGTGAACCTCGCCCTGGCCCTCCAATACCAGCGGGCCGACGGTGTAGGGGTCACCGACGCGACCCGCGCCGGATGGATCGGCTTCCAGCTTGACGTCCACGACCGGATCCCCGGCGGCCGACCCTCCGACGTGGTTCGAGGCTCGGCGATCCCGTCCGTGGTGGGCCCGAACGGCCAGTTCCTCGTGGTTGGCGACTGCGCCGCCCTGGCCTGGTCCGACGGTCGCGAGTGGCACGCGGTCGAGCGCACCCCGGCGACCGGGCGGGTGCATCTCGGCGTGCAGTTCCCTGACGCTCGACCGGGGACGGTCGAGCCGCTCGTCGCGACGGGGACGGCCGCGGCTGCGGGGTTGGTGCTCGTGCGCTTCGAGGGTGGGGACCGCGTCGCGTTCGAGTACTCGCCCGTGGTCAAGGGATCCGTCAACAACCGCTACGCGGGACCGTCCCAGCGCGTCAAGCCGGGAAGCGCCTACGACGTGGACGTCGTCGTCGATCCGCTGGTGCCGATCGTGAGCGTCGCGCTCGACGGACGCACCGTCCTCGACGTGGGTCTGGGCGTCAACGTGATCGGCGGCGCGGCGACCGTGGCGCGAGACCCGACCGGCACGCTGGCCGCGACGTTCGGAGGACGGCTGGGCACCCGCGCGACCCCGACGCCGCTCTGCGACCGGCTGACGAGCTGAGCTACTCCGGCTCCGGGGCGAGTTCGTAGAGGAACTGGTAGGCGAACAGGGTCGGCCACAGCGCGACGAGGGCCTGCTCGACCCGCTCGAGGGGGCGGCGACGCCGCCGACCCGGGGTTGACGCACCGCGTTCGACGACCTCGAACGGCAGACCGACCGCCTCGCGCCGCCGCACCGTGAGGTGCTGGGCGCGCACCAGCCGCTCGAAGCTGCGCCGCGTGAAGAACCGCAGGTGTCCCCGGTCGAGGATCCCCCGGCGGTCGTAGTCGAAGCGTCCGAGCGCGACGCGCAGCCGCGGGTACCAGTGCGCGAAGTTCGGGACACTCGTCGCCACCGAACCGCCCGGTGCGAGACGGGCCGCCGCGTCGGCAAGGAGCGCGCCGGGTGATCGGACATGCTCGAGCACATCGGCCGCGAGGACGACGTCGTAGCCGTCCCCGACCTCGGCCGGGATGCCGGTCTCGAGATCGGCTTGCACGAACCGGTCCAGCCGAGCCGCGGCACCGGGGTGCTCCTCGAGGTCGACACCGGTGACCTCGTGACCGTGGACCCGCAGCTGCTCGCCGAGCGCGCCGTCGGCGCAGCCCAGGTCGAGCACCCGGCTCGGCCGGCGGGCCTCCAGCCAGCTCAGCAGCCGCCCGTGGGAGGTGCCCGGGTCGAGCTTGCGCTCGTACTCGCCGCTGGCGAAGGCCAGGTCATCGGACCCGAAACCCATCTTCTGGGCCCGGTAGCGCAGCACCGCCCGGGTCACGTCGAACGCGTACCCGATGCCGTTCACGTAACAGACCTCGTCGCCGTAGTACGTGCTGATCGGCACCTCGTCGATCCGTTTCCCGGCCTCGTGGAGCTGGAGGATGATCTGGGTGTCGAAGTCGAAGCCGTCGGAGTTCGACTCGAACGGGATATCGCGCAGCGCGTCGACCCGGTACGCGCGGTAGCCGCTATGCCACTCGCTGAGGTGGGTGCCGACGACCGCGTTCTGCACCGTGGAGAGGATCCGGTTGCCCGCGTACTTGTAGAGCGGCATCCCGCCCCGGCGGGCCGCGCCCGGCTCCATCATGCGCGAACCGAGCACCGCGTCGCACTTGTCGAGGTCGAGCGGCTCGATCATCGCGGGGAGGAGCTCGGGGGCGTACTGGCCGTCTCCGTGGAGCAACACGACAACATCCAGACCGTGCTCGATCGCCCACCGATAGCCGGCCTTCTGGTTCCCGCCGTAGCCGAGGTTCCTCGAGTGGCGCACCACCGTGAGCGGCAGGTCCGAGACGGTCCGCTGGTAGCCGACCCCAACCAGGTAGGTCGAATCCTGGCTGTGGTCGTCGGCGACGAGCACCTGCTCGATGCGGCCCACGAAGTCACGGGGGATCCGGTCGAGCACTGCGGCGAGGGTCGACGCCGCGTTGTACGCGACCACGAGAATCCCGACTCGCTTCACTCGAGCGAGCCTACCGGCCGCTCCCCTCCCGATGGGTTCCCGACCGTCGAAGCGGTCCCCGGCGTCAGCGGCAGCTAGGAGTCGCTCCCGGCCGAGTCGGTGTGCTCCTCGTGGTAGTCGGCTTCGACGTTGACCGTCCAGACATCGTGGTCGGCGCCGAAGATGTTCTCCACCGAGAGCATCGCGGTGTACATCGAGTGGTCTTGGTTGTTGTACCGGTGCATCCCGTTGCGGCCGACCGGGAACACATTCGCGGCGTGCTCGGCCAGCCAGGTCCGCAGCACCTCCACGTTGGCCTTGAAGGTCGCGTCGTACATCGGGTAGGCCTTCGGCATCCGCACGACGTAGCCGGCCTCCACGTCGGCGGACTGCACGAGACCGAGCTGCTCGAGCTCCCGCTTGCCCTGCTCGATGAGGTCGGCGTCGGGAGCGGTCCAGGCCGGATCGCGCTCGAGCACCGTGTACTCGAGGCCCAAGACGTTGCGACCGTCCTTGACCAGGTAGGGCGACCACGAGCCGAAGTTCTGGATCCGCATCGTCTGGACCTCCGGGGCGTGGATGTAGATCCAGTTGTCGTCCCACGGGACCCGATCCTCCGGAACGACCAAGGCCACGGTGATGAAGTCCCGGTAGGTGAGGCCATCGGCCGCGGCGAGGACCTCGGCGGGTGGGCGTGGGTCCATGGCCCGGACGAGCGCGCCGAGCGGCATCGACGAGATGACGTGCGTGCAGTCATAGCGGGTCGGTACGCCGTCGGTGGTCGCGGTGACGGCGGTGGCGCGTCCGTCGTGGTGATGCACCGTGTTGACGCAGGACTCGAACACGATCTTGGTTCCGCGGGCGGTGACGAGTTCCGCGGCTCGCTCCCACATCATTCCCGGCCCGTACTTCGGGTAGTTGAACTCCTCGATGAGGCTGGTGACCTGCTGGGACTTGTCCTGGCCGCGTCGGATCCACTTGGGCTTCAGCGCCTCCCAGACGGCGCGGAACAAGGAGAGGTCCTTGACCCGCTGGGCACCCCAGTCGGCTTCGATCTCCGAGACGGGGACACCCCAGACCTTCTCGGTGTAGGTCTTGAAGAAGATGCGGTAGAGCCGCCATCCGAAGCGGGCGGCGTAGAAGCCCTCGAGGTTGGTCTGGTCTTTCGGCGGGTGGATCCGAGCCCAGACGTAGGAGCCGACGCAGCGGACCGCCTCGAGGAACCCGAGGCTCCGCAACGCGTTGATGGGAGCCAACGGGTAGTCGATGAACTTCTCGTCGTAGTAGATGCGGCTCTTGCGGGGTCGGCGCAAGAAGTCGTCGGGGCCGAGGATCTCGAACCAGAGCGCCTCGACGGGTGGGACCTTCGTGAAAAACCGGTGGCCGCCGATGTCGAAGCGCCATCCGTCGCGCACCGCGGTGCGGCTGATGCCGCCCACCACGTCGTCGGCCTCGAGGATGGTGGACGCCACACCGCGTTTGGAGAGCTGGTAGGCGGCGGTGAGGCCGGCCGGCCCGGCGCCGATGATGACGACGTCGGGACGGCCCGAGGATTCGACGGACTCGCTCACGGGACACGCCAGCCTACCGACGCCCGGCGGGCCCTCGGGTGGTTCAGGGTACGGACACCCCGAAGAAGGCGAGCAGCGCGTAGGCGAACAGGCCGGCCGCGGCGAGGGTGAGGGCCGCCCGCTCGACCTTGGGGCGCGCGGTGAGGATCGCCACCGCGAGGAGGAACGGCAGCGTGCTCGCCGCGTAGCGCTCGAACGAGTCGAGGTTGTGCGCGGCGAGGCCGAGCACGAGCGCGACCGCGGCGTACGCGGTGTACGAGCCGGGGAGGCGCCGCCACACCACGACGAGCAGGGCCGCGAATCCGAGCGCCCAGATCACGTGCAGCCCGGGGCCGAAGCGTCCGGCGTGCACGAGGTCGCGGACGCCGTTCACGAGGCTGGTGACGGGGAACTCGAAGCGGCCGCGCAGGCTGGCCCGGTTCTGGATGGTCAGGGGCTCGAAGGCGTCACCGAACGCGACGCCCGAGTAGGCGAGGAACGCACTCAAGCCGAGCGCGGGGGCGACGACGGCGCCGATCCGCACGACCCGTTCCCGACCACCCGCCGACCACCAGCCGTGCGCGACCTCCAGCGCGGCGGGCGCGACGAGCAAAACGCCGACCGGGCGACACAGCCCGGCGAGAATTCCGAGGGGGATGGCCCACCCGTAACGCCGGGTGCGGAGCGCGAGGAAGACGCCGGCGGCGAGCGCCATGGCGGTGGCGTCGGCGTAGCCGAGCACGAGCACCGCAAAGGGGGGGAACACGGCTCCGAACCAGGCCGCCCGGCGGGCGAGGGCGGCGTCGCCGGTCTCGAGGAGCGCGAGGCGGTGCAGGAGTGCGGCGAAGACGAGCGCGGAGACGTTCGCCACCACGAGGAGCGCCACGCCTTCGTGGCCGAGGAACACCTCGCTGAGCCCGCGGGTGAGCAGCGGAACGAGGGGGAAGAAGCGCAGCGCGGCGCGGGAGAGGCCGGTGTAGCCGTGGGTGGCGAGGTCGCGGTAGAAGGCCGCGTCCCAGGCGAAGAGCCCTTGGCGGAGCTGGACCGGCCCGGGGTGCTTGCCGATCTGGTCGTCGCTGAAGCGGGCCATGGCCAACGCGGCGCCGACGATGGCGCGAGCGACGAGCCACGGTATGAGCGCGGCTCGCAGGTCGTCGCGCACGAACCGGGTGTCGCCAAGGCGGCGAAGCGTGCGACTCACGGGCGGTAGACGGTGAGACCCATGAACTCGTCGAACATGTCGTTCGGGACGACACGCGGCGAGGAATGCGGGCGCGCTTGGCTGAGCGCGGCGGTGATCGCCTCACATTTGCCCTCGACGTGGTTGTACCCGTACGCGTAGACGAACCAGATGGTGTGCGATCCGGCGAGGTTCAGCACCCGGTTCGCGAACCGCTGGGGGCTGGCGGCCTGGATGCGATCGACGTAGTCGACCCAGTTGACCCGGTCGGGCGACCCGCCGTCAGGGAAGGTCAGCTGCACGAGCCCGGGGACGGTGCGCAGCAACCGGCTGGCCGAGGGCCCGACCTGGTCCGGGCAGTAGGCGACGACGTCGCCCGGCCGGGACTCGGCCGCGATGATGCTCGTCGACTGCGACGCCTGGGTGCGGTTCGTGGTGTAGTTCCGGACCCCGCCGACGATCCCGACCGCGACGACGGCCGCGAGGACGCCGGCCCGGACCCGCCGGTCGACGAAGAGGCTGATCCCCACGGCGGCGAGCAGCGCGAAGAACGGGAACATGACCGACGCGTACCGGGCGTCGAAGGCGCTGCCGAGGACGAACGACGCGGTGGTGCCGAGGCCCAGGGTCCCGGCCACGAGGAGCGCCTCCCGGCGGGTGCCGGGCTGGGTGCGGAGGTCGAGCTCGACGGTGTGGCCGTCGCGACCCCGGCCGAAGATGCCGAAGACGACGAGGGTGACGAGCACGAAGATGAGGATGAACGTCTCGCCGTTCTGGTCGCTACCCGCGAATCGCAAGATCGTGTCGGCCACCGCCGACCAGGGCACGCGGGCGTTACCCCACGGCGTCCCGGTGTGACCGGCCTGGTAGACGAAGGTCGGGAGCCACGGGATGAAGGTGAGGCCGCCGACGACGACCGCGCCGACGACCCGGGTCGTGGCCCGTCGGACCTCGCCGGGTCCGACCCGCACCGCCCGCACGACGAGGAGGAATCCGGCCACCGCCAGCAGGTAGAAGCACCAGTACTGGGTGTAGACGAGCAGGGCGGTGACGAGCGCGACGGGCGCCAAGCGTCCGAGGCGGGGCTGCTCCAGGGCCCGCAGCACCATGAGGTAGCCGACGAACACGAGCAGCATGACGAGGGCGTACATGCGGGCCGACGTCGCGTAGGTGACCGCGTACGGCGACGCGGCGACGACGAGCACCGCCAGCCAGCCGACCCGGCGGCCGCCGAGGCGTTTGCCGGCAAACCAGGCGACGGGCAGCGTCGCGACCGAGATCAGGCCCGACAGGGACCGGACGGCGAGGTTCCCGACGCCAAAGGCGCGGATCCAGAAATGGAGCAGCGCGTAATAGAGAGGTGGTGCGCCGTCGTGGCGGAGCGCGCCGTGCAGCTGGGACAGCGGCAGCCGGGCGATGTTGACCGACAGGGCCTCGTCGAGCCACAGGTCCGAGGTGGTCCGGAATCGGAGCGCGACGGTGACGACCAGGATGCCGGCCACGGCGAGGGCGGCCCAGGGGACTCGGGGGCGCCCGGCGGGCGTCTCGAGCGTCGCTCCCGGCGCCGGCACTTCGACGGACACGGCGGAACCTTATGCGGGTGGCTTCACGGTTCGACGTTCGGGCGGACCTGGGTCGCGAACGCCTCGAGGCTGTCGCTGGCCGGGTAGTCGCGAAACCAGAGCACGAATTCCCGACAGCCCGCGTCGACGAAGGCCTGCACCTTCTCGGTGACCTGCTCGACGGTCCCGACCAGGTTGTCCTGGGCGTACTGGTGGGGATCGCCGCCGCCCCAGAGGTCCCCGCCGTCGGGGGCGTCGAGCCAGGTCTGCCGGTCGCGTTCGGTGTCGAAGATCCGACAGTCGGGACCGTGGGTCCGCACGATCGCCTCGAACGGCCGGCCGACCTGCTCGCAGTGCTGGCGTAGGACTTCCGACTTGTGCACGAAGGCGTCCAGGCCGACTTGCCAGTTCGTGGCGTCGGCGTGGGCGGCCGCGATCCGCAAGGTGACGCGCTCCCCGCCGCCACCGATCCAGATCGGCGGGAGGCGCTGGAGGGGCTTGGGGTCGCAGTAGGCGCCGTCGAAGTGCAGGTGCTGGCCGTCGAAGGTGACCGTCTCGTCGGTCCAGAGCGCCCGCACGGCCCGGACCGTCTCGTCGAGCACCGCGAGGCGGGTGGGCGCGGGCGCGTACTCGTAGCCGTACGCCTGGTACTCGCGTTCGTACCAGCCGGCGCCGAGCCCGAGGATGAGTCGCCCGCCGCTCATCACGTCGACCATCGCCGTCTCTTTGGCGAGGAGGCCGGCGGAGCGATACGAGGAGCACGTCACGAGCTGGCCGAGACGGATCGTCGCGGTGCGTTGCGAGAGCGCGGCGAGGGTCGTGAACGCCTCGAAGACGTGGGTCGGCTCGCGGCGGGGGACGGTCTCGACGTGGTCGTAGACCCAGAGATGCTCGTAGCGGAGCTGCTCGGCGAGCTGGGAGAGCTCGACGGTGCGGTTCCAGGCGTCGACGGCGCTCCACCCCGAGTATTCGAGCTTCCAGCCCTGGGGCGCGAACGCGCCGTAGCGCAGCGGGGCGTCGGGGAGGTCAGCCATCTCCGTTCACCGCCGGGTGAGGTACAGCACGCAGTTCCAGCACAGGACCTCGCGGACCGCGGGGACTCGGGTGAGCCAGGACGCCCAGGGCCAGTAGCGCGGCTCGACGTGCTCGACGATCAGGTCGGGGTGGGCGCGGGCGAGGCGCAACGTGGGCCCGATGTGGACGGCGAAGAGGCCCTCGCCGTAGCGGTTCTTGCGGGGCGGCCCGTGGCGCGCCTCGTAGAGGCGCGGCCCCCGCTCGGGGCCGAGGAACTGGTAGGGGGTCATGTCGTGGCCGCCCCACGGCGAGTACCAGTTGGTCCACGACACGTAGCCCCACCCGCCCGGTCGGAGGAGCCGCGCCACCTCGCCGACGATGGCTCCGGTGTCGCGGGCGTGCTCCAGCAGGTTCGAGCAGAACACGGCGTCGAAGCCGGCGTCGGGAAACGGGGCCCGTCCGGCGTCGGCGAGCACCGCGCCGTCGGGTGGGCGGCCGGTCAGGTCAAGCTCGTCGAAGGAGCCGTCGAGGGGGGTGACCGTCGCGCCACGCCGACGAAACGCGGTCGTGTAGAAGCCAGGTCCGCAGCCGAGGTCGAGAACTTGCTGGCCGGCCACCGGCCGATACCGGCGCTCGAGCCGCCGCACGGTCTCGGTGGCGAGCATCGAGTAGAAGGGCTCGGGGTCCTCCTTCTCGCGCCGCCAGCGCCGCCAGAGCTCGCGGACCCGCGCCGGGCCGGTCAGCTCCGGCGTGGACGTCTCGGGGGTGGTGGTAGTCGCGAGGGTGGCGTCAGGCACGGGGCGGGGTGAGCTCCTTGAAGTCCCACCATTGCACCTCGACCATCATCGGGAGGAGGTAGCGCACGTAGAAGCTGGTGATCGCCAGCATCCCGTGGTCCTCGACCTTCTTGTCGACGATGTCGACCCGGTCGTCATGCTCCTGGTAGCGGCGGGCGCGGGCCAGCATGTCGTCAAGCTCGGCCTCGGTGGCGACCGAGATCCCGAAGTGGTCGAGGTGGGGACACTCCATCGGCGAGTCGTCGGCGATGAGGAAGACGAACTGCTCGTAGGTGTAGGCCGACAGCACGAGCCGCTGATGGTCGAGCGTCATGACCGGCTGTTCCTCCCAGCCGAACACGTCGCCGTAGAAGCGGACGATCTCCTCGCGGTGCGTCGGGCCGAGCAGGTCGGATGGCAGGCTCATGGCGACGTGGTTGAACCGTGGCTTTCGTGTCGTGACCGAGGTCATCGGTCCCCCTCTCGGCCGGGAACGATCATCACCTTGGCGGCCAACGCTCCGTCGTGGAGCCCGACCAGCGCGTCGTAGAGCCCGTCGAGCGACACGTCGTCGTGCTCGATGAGCACGTCGGTCGGAAAGCCGGGCCGGGTCAGGAGCTCGAGGGCACGGTCGAAGCCGTCGGCGTCGTAGACGAACGCGCCGGTGACGAGGAGCTCGTTCAACAGGATCCGGTTGGCGTCGAGGCGGGGCGCCTTGATGCCGGCGCCGACGAGGACGAGCGTCCCGCCCCGCTTCAGCTGACCCAGCGCGGCTTCCATCGCCACCGCGTGGCCCGAGCACTCGAGGGCGACGTCGAAGGGGTGCTCGGTGACGTCACCGGGCGACGGGGGGGCGACGAGCGCGTCGGGCTCGACGACCGACGCGCCGAGTCGTTCCGCGAGGGCGCGCCGACGAGGATGCGGTTCGCTCACGACGACGTCGGTGACACCCCGCGCCCGGGCGGCGGCGACGCAGAGCGACCCGATCGGGCCCGCGCCGGTGACCAGGATCCGCTGGCCGGCCTGCACCCCACCCCGGGTGAGGCCGTGGAGGGCGACGGCGAGCGGCTCGGCGAGCGCGCCGGCCCGCAACGAGAGTCCGTCGGGGATGCGCAGCAGCGCGTCCTCGTGGACGAGGGTGTACTCGGCGAATGCGCCGTCGCGGTGGGCGCTCATGCCGGGCGTGTTGCGCCCGGTGCAGAGGGAGGGCCGCCCGGCGCGGCAGTACTCGCAGGTCCCGCAGCGGGGGCTGGGCCCGCCGACCACCTCGTCGCCGACCGCCCAGCGGGTGACGGCGGAGCCCACCGCCACGACCTGGCCGGTGAACTCGTGGCCCTCGACGGCGCCGGGGCGGCCCCAGCCCTCGAGGACGAAGTGGATGTCGCTGCCGCAGATCCCGCAGTGGCTGACCGCCAGGAGCACGTCGCGGGCCCCGACCGTGGGCACCGGGCGTTCCTCGACGGTGAGCTCGCCGGGCCGCTGGTACACCGCGACCCGCATGGCATCGGGCAGCGCGCTCACCGGTCCTCCGCGGTCCGGACCTCGGGCGGGACCGGGTCCGGCGCGCAGCGCTTCCCAGGCGAGGCGGGGAGCAGGTTCACGTCGCGGCATCGTAATAGGGTCGATCTGCGCCCGGGACGGACAGCCGGCCCGACCCACCCGGACGAGCCCACCACGACGAGCCGGGGGACGAGGAGGTCGGGCGATGGCGCACGACTGGGTGATCCGCGGCGGCACGGTCGTCGACGGGACCGGCGCGCCGGGCCGAACGGCCGACGTCGCCATCGACGGCGACCGCATCGCCGAGATCGGACCTCGCCTCGAGGGCCGCCACGAGCTCGACGCCAGTGGCCACGTCGTGGCGCCGGGGTTCATCGACATCCACACCCACTACGACGCGCAGGTGTTCTGGGACCCGGCGCTCACCCCCTCGTCGTGGCATGGGGTGACGAGCGTGGTGGCCGGCAACTGCGGCTTCTCGATCGCGCCGTGCCGGCCTGAGCATCGGTCGCTCATCGGACGCACCCTCCAACACGTCGAGGACATGAGCCTCTCGACGCTCGAGGCGGGGATCCCCTGGGAGTTCGAGACGTTCCCCGAGTACCTCGACACGGTGGAGCGTCACGGCACCGCGTTGAACTACACCGCGTACGTCGGGCACACCGCGGTGCGCCTCTTCGTCATGGGCGACGAAGGCTACGAGCGCGAGCAGCCGACGTCCGATGAGCTGGCCCAGATGGCCGACGTCGTGCGCGAGGCAGTCGCGGCCGGCGCGGCAGGGTTCGCGACCAGCTCCGCGCCCACGCACGCCGGCGACGGCGGCCGCCCGGTGCCGTCGCGTCTAGCCAGCCTGCCCGAGCTCGAGACCCTCCTCACCCCGCTCCACGACCTGGGGCGCGGCGTGGCGGAGTTCACGCCCGGCGAACGGATCCAGCACACGGACGTGTACCAGCTCCAGCACCGCATCGGGCGTCCGTTCACGTGGACCGCGCTGCTCACGATCAAGGGCTCGCCGTTCGCGTCGAGGATGGCGGAGCTGTCCGCGACCGAGCGGGCGGCGGGTGCCGACGTGTGGCCGCAGGTGACCTGCCGGCCGCTGACGTTCCGGATGACGCTCGCCGAGCCGTTCACGTTCAACACGGTGGCGTCCTTCGCGTCGCTGCTGGCCCGGCCACCCGAGGATCGGCTCGCCGCGTACCGCGATCCGGAGTGGCGGCGCATCGCGCAGGACGAGTTGGCGCACAGCCGCGTGTTCCGTCCCCGGTGGGACACGGTCACGATCGCCGAGAGCCGCGACCATCCCGAGCTCGAGGGTCAGAACATCGCGGCGTACGCCACGTCGCGAGGGCTCGAGCCGCTCGAAGCGCTCTTGGACCTGGCGGTCTCGGAGGATCTCACGACGCGGGTCCGGACCGTGCTCGCCAACGACGACGAGGAGATGATCGCGACGCTGCTGCGCCAGGACGGGATGCTGATCGGGCTCTCCGACGCGGGCGCGCACGTCGGCCAGCTCTGCGACGCGTGCCTCCCGACCGATCTGCTCGGCAACTGGGTCCGCGAACGCGAGGTGCTCAGCCTCGAGGAGGCGGTGCACAAGTTGACCGGCGAGCCCGCCGGCGTGTTCGGGTTCGCCGACCGGGGCGTCCTGGCGCCGGGCCGGGCCGCCGATGTCACGGTGTTCGACGCGGACACCGTGGCGCCCGGTCCGCTGCGGCGGATCCGGGACTTCCCCGCCGACGGGGAACGGCTCGTCGCGGACCAGCCCGGTGGTGTCGCGCACGTGGTGGTCAACGGGACCCCGATCCGGGTCGACGGCGACCCGGTGCCCGAGGCGCTCGCCGCGCGCCCGGGCCGGGTGCTTCGTGCCTGAGGCGCGCGCCGCGTTCGACGCGGTGACCGCCGAGGTGATCCGCTCGGCGATGGAGACCGTCTGCTTCGAGATGGCGACGTACGTGTCGCGCACCGCGACGACGCCCATCCTGAATCAGAGCAACGAGCGCAACGCGACGATCCTCGACTCGCAGGGTCGCCTCGCGGCCCTGTCGGTCGGTATCCCGCAGTTCATGCTCTCGAGCACGCTCCCGGTGCGCTTCGCGCTCGACTTTCTCGGCGACGAGCTGTACCCGGGCGATGTGCTCGTCGCCAACGACCCGTACCACGGCGGCGGTCACCTGCCGGACTTCAACGTGTTCGCTCCGGTCTTCGCCGACGGCGAGCTAGTCCTGGTCGCCTCGATCCAATGCCACCACGGCGACACCGGCGGCGCGCGGGCCGGCGGGTACAACGTCTTCGCCCAGGACATCTGGTCGGAAGGCACCCGCTACCCGCTGCTGAAGATCGTCGAGGCCGGTCGGGAACGCCGCGACGTCGTCCTCACCATGCGCGCCAACAACCGGCTGGCGGGCTTCGTCGGCGACCTGCGGTCCCAGGTCGGGGCCGCGCAGCTCGGCGTTCGCCGCCTCGGCGAGGTCGTCGACGCCTACGGCACCGAGGCGGTGCGGGCCGCGGTCGACTGGACCATCGACGACGCCCACCGCCGCTTCGCCGACGAGATCACCCGCTGGCCCGACGGCTGCTACGCGGCCGACGTCTACGTCGACGCCGACCCCGCCGGGCACGAAGACATCCACGTGCACGTCGCCGTGACGGTGGACGGCGACCACCTGATCGTGGACTTCGCGGGCTCCGACGACCGGCCCGAGATCCAGGCCTGGTCGACGTTCGGGAACACCCGCGGGTACACGATCGCCCAGCTGGCGAGCCTCGTCGACCCGTCGATCCCCAAGAACGAAGGCTTCTTCGACTGCGTGGAGCTGCGGGTGCCCGAGGGCACGTGCGTGAACCCGATCGAGGGCAAGCCGGTCTCGAGCGGGACGCACCATCCCGGCGTCGAGGTCGGCGACGCGATCGCGCTCGCGATGGCCCAGATCCTCCCCGACCGCTGCGCGCCCCAGACCTACAAGTACGGCAGCCCGCGCCAGATGTGGGGGGACCACGACCCGCGCACCGGCCAGCCGTTCTTCGACCACGGCGGCGAGGTGAACGCCGGCTGGGTGAACGCGGTGCGAGACGTCGACGGCTGGGGCGCCCTGGTGGCCTCGAACGGCAACCTCATCAAGGCGTCGGCCGAGATCAACGAGGCGCTGTTCCCGCACCTGCTGCGGGGCCGCAACTACCGCACCGATTCGGGCGGGGCGGGCCAATGGCGCGGCGGGTGCGGGTCGGAGTTCGTCAAAGAGGTCCGCGCCCCCACGCTCGTGAACCAGTACGTCGTGAACCGACGCCACATCCATCCCGGCATCGCGGGTGGGGAGCACGGCGCCCCCGACGAGTGCATCATCAGCGCCGACACCGAACGCGAGGTCGTGGTGGCCCCGTCGGTCGCCGGGGTTCGCATGGAGACCGGCGACCGGCTCGTCTACCAGTTCGGCGGCGGCGGCGGCTGGGGCGACCCGCTCGCCCGCGACCCGGCGGCGGTCCTCGACGACGTGTGGGACGAGTACGTGTCGGTCGACGCGGCCCGGGAACGCTACGGCGTGATCCTCACCGGCTCGCTTGAGGACCTGACCCTGGCGATCGACGAGCCGGCGACCGCGGCCCGCCGCGCGAGCCGGTCCGGCTCCAACCGGCGGCCGCCGGGGTGAGCGACGCCCGGATCGGGGTCGACGTCGGCGGAACGTTCACCGACCTCGTCCTGGTGCGACCCGACGGGTCGGTGGTGCTCGAGAAGACCCCGACGACACCGGCGGACCAGTCCGAAGGGGTCCTCACCGGCCTCACCGCGCTCGCCGCCGCCGAGCACGTCGAGCTCGGCGCGCTCCTCGCCCGGACCACGTCGATCGTGCACGGCACCACCACCGGCGACAACACCATGATCCAGATGCGGGGCGCGCCGACCGGGCTGCTCGTCACCGCAGGTTTCCGGGACGAGATCGAGCTGCGCCGCTGCTACAAGGAGGACATCTGGGACCCGGCGTACCCGGCGCCGCTCCCCATCGCCCGGCGGCGCGTCCGCCTCGAGATCCCGGAGCGGCTCACCGCCGAGGGCGAGGTCGAGACGCCCCTCGACGAGGAGGCGGTCCGCCACGCCACCCGCCGGCTGCGCCGCTTCGGGGTCACGTCGATCGCGGTCGTGTTCCTCCATTCCTACGTGAACGCGGACCATGAGCGGCGCGCCCGGGAGCTGATCCTCGACGAGTACCCCGACGTCGAGCTGGTCTCCCTGTCCCACGAGGTGTACCCGAAACCGCCCGAGTTCGAGCGCACCTCGACCACCCTCGTGAACGCCTACGTCGGCCCCCCCATCGTCCGGTACCTGCAGCGACTCGAGGCACGCGTCCGCGCCGCCGGGTTCGCCCGCGAGCTGCTCATCGCGACGTCGGCGGGCGGGGTCGCGACCCCAGACGCGATCGGGCGGCGAGCGGTCGCCACCATCGGGTCGGGCCCGACCGGCGGGGTCGTCGCCGCGGCACGCGCCGCGGGCCAGGCGGGGCTCGGCGACGTGGTCAGCGTCGACATGGGCGGCACGAGCTACGACGTGTGCCTGATCCGCGGCGGCCAGCCCGAGCTGACCAGCGACTGGAACTGGCGGCATCGCTACTGCATCGGGCTGCCGATGGTCGACATCCACGCGGTCGGCGCCGGGGGCGGGTCGATCGCCCACGTCGACGCGGGCGGGGTGCTCCACGTCGGCCCCGACTCGGCGGGCAGCGAGCCCGGCCCGGCCTGCTACGGGCAGGGCGGCACGGCACCGACCGTCACCGACGCCGACCTGGTCCTCGGACGGCTCGACCCCGCCGGGTTCTTCGGGGGCCGGCGCCACCTCGACGTCGACGCGGCGCTCGGCGCGCTCGAACGGCTCGGCAAGGAGCTCGACGTCGGCGCCGAGGAAGCCGCGGTCGCGATGGTGCGCATCGTCGACGCGCACATGACCGACGCGGTGCGGCGGGTCCTCGCGCTGGCCGGCGCCGACCCGCGCCGCCTCGACCTCGTCGCCTTCGGCGGCATGGGACCGGTGCACGCCACCACCCAGGCCGCGGCGCTCGGGATGCGCCGGGTCCTCATCCCCCGCGCCGCTCCGGGCTTCTCCGCGCTCGGGCTCGTCAGCGCGGACCACGTCGTCGACGCCAGCCGCACCTACCTCGTCGACTGGCGAGCCGTCGACTGCTCCCACCTGAACGCCCTCGCCGACGAGCTCGAAGCGGCAGCCCGCGCCGAACTCGCCGCCGCGAGTGTCCCCACCGACCGAGTTCGCCTGACCTGGATGCTGAACCTCGTGTACCCCGGGCAGACCTTCGACCGAGCACTCCCACTCCCCCGCCGCCCGTCCGCCCCGATCACCCGCGAGGACGTCGGCGCGGCCGTCGAGGCGTTCCACCGGGAGAACGAGGCGGCGCGTCTCATCGAGGCCCGGTCCCAGGAGCCGACGGTGCGGGGACTGCGCCTCAGCGCGACCGGCCTCGTCGACGCACCCCGGTGGCCGGTCCTCGCGTCCGGCCCGGCGTCGACGCCGAGCACGCGGCGCACGGTCCACACCGGCGACGCCTGGCACGAGGCCCCGGTCTACGACGGGGACGCGCTGCGACCCGGACCGAGCATCACCGGACCGGCGCTCGTGCAATGGCCGTTCACGACCCTGGTCCTTCGGCCGGGCGAGGTCGCGACCACGCTCGACACCGGTGACGTGCTCGTCGAGATCCGACCCGGCGGCGCGGACCCCGACCCGGCGCGCTGACATCCTCGCCGACCCCCCTCACCCGGGCGTGAGCGGGGGGCTTGGCGGCGACGGGCGCTACTCCTCGAGGGCGGTGTCGCGCATCGGGTACGCGGCCAGGATCGCGACGACCTGGCCGGGGTCGCCGTCCCAGCGATAGGCGCGGATCTGCGTCTCGCTGCGGCGGCCGGCGAGGGCCCGGAGCAGCTCGAAGCGGGGCGCGGTGACGCTCACCGACGGGTCGCCGCTCCCCAGCACGATCGACGTCTCAGGAACCTCGAAGCGGACCGCGCCCACGCCGGCCTCGTTGAGGCGGCCGGCGAGCTCGTGCGCGTAGTGGTCGAACGCGACCTGGGTGGCTGGGGTGTCGCGACCGTCGCGGCGGCCGAGCGCGCTGCGGACATCGAGGTCGTGCACCGCGAGGTCGCCGACGAGCTGGCTGGCGAGCTCGGGTGGCCAGCTGGCGACTTGCTCTTCGAGCACGGGGGCCCGTTCGCTCCACTCGCCGAGCACCTCGGCGAACGGCATGCCCCGGCGGGAGTCGACCTGCGCTGCGGTCCACTCGTCGCTGCCGACCCCGGTCAGGTTCCCGTCGAGCAGGTCGGCGGCGATACCGACCACGTGACCCACGACGTCGCGGACGTCCCAGCCCGGTGTGGCCGGTACGGGCCGGGCCCGGCCGGCGTCGTCGAGTTCGCCGGTCAGGGTGGTCAGGGTCGTGCGAGTGTCTCGGTAGCAGGCGACGTAGTCGGTGGCCATGTCGTCCTCCTCAGCGTTCGGGGGGTGTCATCCCGATCCGCTCG
Source organism: Actinomycetota bacterium (assembly GCA_003140175.1). Lineage (GTDB taxonomy): Bacteria > Actinomycetota > Acidimicrobiia > IMCC26256 > PALSA-555 > PALSA-555. The sequence goes on along the minus strand of PLJD01000017.1, from coordinate 6,428 downwards.
TAGGCCGAGTCGGGGATCTTGGACACGTCCTTGTAGATGTGGTGCACGCACGGCTCGCCGGCGGCGTGGGGTGGGTGCTCGATACTCGCCGGGCTCCCGCCCCACTCGACGGCTTGGATCTCGTTGTTGACCGAGCAGTGCGCGCAGTACCCCCAGAGCTCGTCGCGCATGAAGGTGCGCGGCGCGCGGTCCCGGAGGAGCAGGTAGGGATGCTCTCCCTCGTAGCGGCCGTCGTCGATGAGCTTGCCGCCGCTGCCGCAGCGGAACGACAAGATGATCTTCTCGTCGTCTTCTTCGACCTCGACCGCGCCCATGTTGGCGAGCATGGCTCGGGCGATGATCTTCGCCCGGGCCGAGGCGGGCAGCGATCCCCAGTCGGTGCCGGTGTCGCGCCGAGGCCGGACGAACTCGTCGCCGGTCTTGCGCAGCGCCTGTTCGACTGCCTCCTCCCCCAGCTCCTCGCCGATGAACGTGAGCAGGGAGGTGATCCAGTTGATCGAGTAGTCCTTGAGCGCGGCCCACTGGTCGACGGCTCGGTCGATGAGCGCGACCGCGTCGCCGGGGTGTCCCTGGGCGATCGCGGTTTTGGCCTGCTCCCACAGCGGTGTTCGCATGCGAGCTACGTCGCCGGCGGTGAGCTCATGTTCGGTCATGGTTCCCCTACGCCCGTGGGAGGCCGAGCACGCGCTCGGCGATGATGTTGCGCTGGATCTCGCTGGTGCCCCCGGGGATCGTCCCCGAGAACGAACGCAGGTACTGCACGATCCACGAACCCTGACGCCACATGGCGGGGCCGAAGATGCGGGTGTCGACGCCGGTCGGGCCGAGCCATTCGCTCCCCGCGAGCAGGAGGCGTTGGAGCGTCTCGCTCCCGTAGAGCTTCAACAGCGAGTGCTCGGGTGCCGATCGGCCCCGCATGAACTTCGAGAAGCCGCGGTACCCCATGAGCAGGAGCGCTTGGGCGTCGACGTAGAAGGCGGCGACCTCGTCGCGGTAGCGGGCGTCGGCGCGCAGCGGACGCCCGTCCGCGCCGGGCTCGTCGGCGAGGCGGATCATCGCGTCGAGGGCCCGCTGGACGTCGTAGGCGTACTCCACCCACAGCATCGCCCGCTCGTGGGCCAGTGATCCCTGGGTCAGCGCCCAACCGTGGTTGAGCTCGCCGAGCAGGTGGGCCTGGGGCACGACGACGTCGGTGAAGAACACCTCGTTGAAATCGACATAGTCCCGCTCGGTCAGCTCGGGGATCGGCCGGACGTCGATTCCCGGCGACGTCATGTCGATGATCAAGACGCTGATCCCTTGGTGCTTGGGGACGTCGGTGTTGGTCCGCACGAAGCACATGCACCAGTCGGCGTGGTGCGCGCCGGAGGTCCAGACCTTCTGGCCATTCACGACGAAGTGGTCCCCGTCGAGCACGGCTCGGGTCTGCAGGCTGGCCAGGTCGCTGCCGGCGCCCGGCTCGCTCATCCCGAGGCACCAGGCGATCTCGGCCCGCAGCGTGGGCAGCAGCCATCGCTGCTGTTGCTCGGGGGTCCCGTAGTCGCGCAGCGACGGGGCGATGATGCCGAGCCCTTGGGGGTTGAGGCTGCGCGGGATCTCGCGCCGCTTCATCTCCTCGAAGTAGATCATCTGCTCGGCCGGGGAGGCGTTGCGGCCGCCGAGCTCGGGTGGCCAGCCGGGGATGAGCCAGCCGGCGTCGAACAGGGAACGCTGCCAGTCCCGCGCCCAGTCGGGCAGGTCGGCGCTCGAGCGCTTGGGCCGGGTGAGGAGCGCCCGGGCCGGGGCGTGCACCTCGAGCCAGCCCACCAGCTCGGCTCGGTACGTCTCCTCGGCGTCTCCGTAGCGCAACCGCACGTCGGGACGCTACCGCCCACGCGCGACCGGGCCGACCCGGGGCCGGTTTGGCCGCTCGGCCTGCCATCGGTACCGTCCCTGCGCCGACCGCCGACCACGGTGTGCACGCGGTGGGGTTCTCAGGGATGGAGCGTCAGGTTGGACTTCGAGTTCTCCAGCGAACAAGAGCAGCTGCGCGACTCGGTGCGGCGTTTCCTCGCCGACCAGGCGCCGATCCCGTACGTCCGGGCGATGTACGACGACGACCGCGGGTTCACCGATCTGGTGTGGCAGGGCCTCGCCGACCTCGGGGTCGTGGGCCTGCTCGCACCCGAGGGCCGGGGCGGCGCCGGACAGGGCATGGTCGACATGGCGGTCGTCGTCGAGGAGCTGGGACGCGCGGTGCATCCCGGCCCGTTCGTGTCGAGCGCGATCGGCGCGGTGAGCCTGGTCGACGCGCTCGGGGCGTGGGACGCGCATCCGCGGCTCGGCGGGGTGGCGACCGGGGACCAGATCGGGACGGTCGCGCTCTTCGAGCCGGGGCGACGGGCCCGCATCGATGCCCCCGCGACGAGCGCCACCTCGGTTGGGAACGAGTGGCGGGTGTCGGGCACCAAGGTGCACGTCCCCGACGCACGCGCCGCGGACGTGCTGCTGGTGGTCGCCGCGCTCGGCGAGGGGCTTGGCGTGTTCGCAGTCGCGGCCAAGGACACCGAGATCACGCCGACGCCGACGGTGGACGGCAGCCACAAGCAGGGCACGGTGCGCCTCCACGACACGCCCGCCCAGCGGCTCGGCTCGGGCGACGCCACCGACGCCGTCGCGGCGACCCTCGACCGGCTCCATATCGCCGCGGTGGTCGACGGGGTCGGGGCCGCGGCACGCGCGCTGGAACTGTCGGTCGACTACGCGCGGGAACGGCGCCAGTTTGGGGCGCCGATCGGCTCGTTCCAGGCCGTCCAGCATCTCTGCGCCGACATGCTGCGCGCCGTCGAGCTGGCTCGGGCCGCGGGGTACTACGCGTGCTGGGCCGCTGACTGCGCCGGCCCAGCCGAGCGGCACCGGGCCGCGACGTTGGCGTTGGCGTTCGCCGCCGACGAGCTCGCCGGGGTCGGCGCGGCCACCATCCAGGTCCACGGCGGGATCGGCTTCACCTGGGAGCACGACGCGCACCTGTACCTCAAGCGAGCGATGTCGCTGAACAATCTGCTCGGACCGGCGCGCGCGTGGCGAGTCCGCACTGCCGAGCTCGCGCTCGGTGGCGTCCGCCGACGCCTCACCGTGGATCTCGGTTCCGAGGCCGCGACCGTGCGCGACGAGCTGCGCTCGTTTCTCGACGAGGTCACCGACCTTCCCCCCGACGAGCAGCGACGCCGCGTCGCAGAGGCCGGCTACCTCACGCCGACGTGGCCCAAGCCTTGGGGTCGCGACGCTCGCGCCGTCGAGCAGCTCCTCATCGACGAGGAGTTCCGGCGGGCGCACGTTCGCCGCCCCGGGATCATGGTCGGCAGCTGGGCGCTCCCACCGGTCATCGTCTACGGGACCCGCGAGCAGCAGGAGCGTTGGATCCCGCCCACGCTGCGCGGCGAGATCCATTGGTGCCAGCTCTTCAGCGAACCCGGAGCCGGCTCTGACCTTGCCAGCCTCACCACCCAGGCCACCCAGGTCGAGGGTGGATGGCTCGTGACCGGCCAGAAGGTCTGGACATCGATGGCCCGCGACGCGCACTGGGGGATCCTCCTCGCCCGCAGCGACCCCAACGCGCCGAAGCACGACGGGATCTCCTGCTTCATGCTCGACATGCGCAACACCGACGGCGTCGACATCCGGCCGCTGCGCGAATTGACCGGCGAATCGATGTTCAACGAGGTGTTCTTCGACGGCGCCTTCATTCCCGACGACTGTCTGATCGGCCGGCCCGGAGACGGCTGGCGGGCAGCCCGGACCACGCTGGCGAACGAGCGGGTGTTCATGGGCGGCGGCATGGCCTTCGGGCATGGCCCCGAGCAGATCCTGCGCGCGGTCGCCGCCAGCGGCCCGCCGGACCCCCGCGTCCTCGACGAGGTCGGCGGGGTCGTCGTCACCGCCCACGCGCTCGCTTGCCTCGGGTTTCGTCTGACGCTCGCGGCCCTCGCTGGCGCCGACCCCAGCGGCTCGGAGGCGTCAGTCCGCAAACTGCTCGGTGTCCTCCACGACCAGCACGTCCAAGAGGTCGGCCTCAGCCTGCTCGGCCCCGAAGGAGCCGTCGCGGCGGGCGACGGCTTGGCCTGGAGTCGCGGGTTTCTCTTCAACCGCAACCTCACCATCGCCGGCGGCACCAGTGAGATCCAGCGCAACATCATCGCCGAGCGCGTCCTCGGGCTACCCCGCGACCCATAGCCGCGTCGCCCGGCTCGAGCGCCGGTGGGCACGAACGACGCGGGCCGCGACGCTGGGCTGCCAGTAGGGTCACGCCGGCCGCGCAGCCAAGGTCCGGCTCGCGGCGCGATGACCAGCGGGGGGAGGCGACGCGATGCGTCGACATCGAGTGGCACGGTCGATCGTCGCCGGTGCGTTCCTGGCCAGCGCGGTGGCGGCCTGGGCGATGCTGGTGGCGCCGGCCGGTGGCAGCCCGTCGGGGACGAACTCGAGCGCCGTTCGAGCGCCCAAGACGGGCTACGTCGTGTACTGGGACCAAGACGAGGAGGAGGACTACTACGCCTCCGCGACTAACGCCCAAGGCCAGCTGGTCACCCCCTGGGACCCCAACGGTCAGATGTGCCTGCTGAACGACGGCACGGGACGCTTCGTCGTGGGCTACGACCCGACCCAGCCCAGCCAGCACAACCCGGGCGGCCCACCCCACCGGCCCTACAAGCAGCCGCCGATCGGTGAGGAGCTCATCGCGCGGAGCGGCGTCTGGACGGGCAAGAACCTGTACGTGCCCGGCCCTTACAAGATGACCTCGAAGGACCCCGGTGAGGATTCCCCGCCCGTGCGCGGTGTCTACAACGGCCAGTCGACGTACACAGGCTGCGCGGTCGACGCCCAGCACAACGTGTTCGCCGACGACATCGGCACCGCCCAAGGAGCCTTTCCGATCCCCACCGATGGGCGGCTCGTCGAATGGTTCGCGCCGTCGTACACGCAGTCGTGCATCCTCTACGGCCCGACCACCGGCGGGGTCGACGGTGACCATCACGTCGACGGGTCGGGAGGTCTGTCCCAGCCGGGGATGATGGCGACGATGCCGAACGACAACCTGTTGCTGCCACAGGCTGGCTCCGCGTCGGGTGGCTTCCCGGGCAGCGTCGTCGAGTTCGACCACTCGTCCTTCCCGCGCCGGGCGAGCCAGTGCCCCCACGGCGTCTACCCGCGAAGCCAGGTCCGCGACTCGGTGTTCGTGCAGGGGACGGGGGACACCCTCCCGGTGCCGTCCGGCGTGGCGAACGACCCGACGTGCGGCTGCTACGCCGTCTCATCCCTCTTCGGGAACCCTTCGATCGCATGGTTCAACTCGCACGGCCAGCCGGTCACGAACCGGCCGGGCGTGCCGGGCGAGACACTCGACCAGTTCGGCCAGGATCCCTCGGGATACAACCCGTTCGGGATGGCGATCGCTCCCGACGGCACCCTGTACTTCGTTGACATTCACATCACCTGTGCGGGTGCCGGCCTCGGGAACTGCGGCCCCCAGGACATGCAGGGACGGGTCGCGCGCGTGACCTTCGGGAACAACCACGAACCGAGCGCGCCCCAAGTCATCGCGACGGGCTTCGCGTTTCCGACCAGCGCCACCATCTGCGTCGAAGGCGCCCATCAGGTGTGCCCCTTCCCGACCCATCGGACTCCCGCCCCGAGCCCCGAGACCCCCGCCGAGGCGGGGAAGGGGTAAAGGCCCCGAGCGATGGCTGAGCGTCGAACGGTTCGGCCGGTGGCCCGCTGGACAGGTCGCGCCCGCCGGCGCGACGCCGCGGCTCCGGTCGCCGGCCTCGTCGCGCTGGTGCTCGCGCTGGGGCTGGCGATCGGGACCGAGCTCACGCCGGGCTCGGCGGGTGCGAGCATCCGCCGAGCCCGCTCGCCGATCACCAAGCCCGGGCCGGCCGACTGGCCGACGTACGGTCACGATGCCCAGCACACGTTCCACGGCGAGACCACGCTGACCGAGGCCACCGCGCCGACCCTCCACCCGGCGTGGTTCTTTCCGACCGGCGACGCGGTGACCGCAACCCCGACCGTCGTCGACGGCACCGTGTACGCGGGCTCGTGGGACGACGTGTTCTACGCGGTCGACCTGGCCACCGGGCACCTCGTGTGGAAGTACCAGCTCTCCCCCCAAGACGCCGTCACCCCGTACCCCGGTGAGCCGGTGCGTGACTTCAGCTCCGACGGCGGGCTGGTGACCGCCTCGGCATGGTTCCAACCGGGGAACGGGACCCGACCCGACCTCGTGATCTTCGGTGGGGGATACACGCTCTACGCGCTCAATGCGCATACCGGCGCGCTCTACTGGCGCCACGACTACACCGGCCAGCCGTCGCTGCCGCCCCGGCCCACCGTCGACGGGACGCGGATCTTCTCCTCCCCCGAGGTCGCCGACGGGAAGGTGCTGTTCG
>PLJD01000005.1 GCA_003140175.1 Actinomycetota bacterium | reverse complement strand
AATTAGGAATTATCGTGGCCGAGAGACACGGCGGCGAGCGGGACCGGCTGCAGGCTCTTGAGCGGGCCGTGGCGGCGAGAGCGCGAGATTTGGCGCTCTTTCTGACGTATGACCGGCCGAGCAGGGTAGAGGAGCGTCCCGGCATCGCCCGAGCGTTCTTTGCTCAACGTTGCGTATCGGACCAGCAGCTTGACCAGATGGTCGATGCATTCCGATCGGTTGGCTCGTACGTCGAGTTGTTCGACGGTGAAGGGCCACTGTTGGCGGCTCTCGCTAGCGGCCATGTCCAAAGGGTCGAACGCAGCCTGAAGGTGCTGTACAACGGCATCGAAGGCGGCATCGCACACGACGGCTTTGAACCAGGCCGCAAGGCGCTGATCCCCGCTATCGCCGACTCGTACGGTCTCATCTGCTCGAACTCGAACGCGTACGCGTGCGCGCTTGGCCGGCACAAGTTTCATTACTTCACCCTGCTACGAGCCCTGGGTGTGCCAACCCCCCGGGTGTGGCACTACCGACTCGACTCGGCGTGGGCGGGCAACCGGGCACCTGAGCTGGGGACAAAAGTCATCGCAAAGTCAACGTACGAGTCCTGGTCTGTCGGGGTCACTGAGGAGTCAATCTTTATCGTCGATGAGACGTGCGATGACCGGGTGTCAGCGATCGCCCACGAGATCGGCCAGGCGGTCACTGTTCAAGAGTTTGTGTCCGGCCCAGAGGTCTGTGTGCCCGTTTTCTCGGCTCCGGGGCGTTTTGCGACCCCACCGGTGGAAGCGATACTCGCAAAGGCTCCAGGTGATCCAAATGCCGTCATGACCATTGACGACAATCTCAACCATGCGGGCGTCACCTATCGCAGTTTCATCGCGCCAACAGAAGTCGGAGATCGGCTCACCCGGGCCGCTTTGGGAGCGTTCAACGTCCTGGAGCTTGAAGCGTTCGCTCGTATCGACTTTCGTGTTGACGATGGCGGTGGCGTCTGGGTGATCGACGTCGGGGTCTCGCCTGGGCTCAGCACCGCCAGTTCGGCGTTCAGCTCGTTGACAGACCTCGGTTTCAGCCACGCCGAGTTCTTACGGATCGTTGTCGGCGCGACCCTTGCTGCCAACGGCGTCCTCTAATTCTCCCGCCAGAACTCGACTTCCGGCATTCTGAAGCCGCGACCAAAGTTATTCCATAGCGGCCCGAACTCATCCGGCGAGTGCACGACAAGGTATTCGTCGAAGTCGCGGGGTGACATCGCCCCAGCCGTTGCGAACACTTCGGCAAGAAGTTCATGCCTTCGTAGCAGTATCGGCTGTATTGGATATGCAATCCGGTTGACAACGCCCGTGAGAGCATCCCATTCCGCCTGCGCGGCCGGGACATCGCCCGAGAGAAATCGCGCCCCACAGCGGTTCGCCCCGATCAGGTACACCATGCTGGGCTCTGGGTCTCGCCGGTCTCCGACAAGCGTGGCCTCGAGACCATCGAAGATGTCGACCGCGTCTGTGGCAGATCCTGCCAGTGCGAGATACACGGCCAGCGCGTTGTCGACGTAGAAGGGATCGCTTTCGGATTTCAGCGAAGTCGCGATTGCACGCTGACGGTCGACCGCGCTTGGCGCGTCCACCTCGCCGGCGCGGTACTGAGCGAGGAGGAGGTTCATACGCGGGTAGTCGGGTCGCGGGAACACGCCGTCCGGGTACGCCGCCACCAGGCGCTCCACATCGTCGTAGACGTGTCTCGCTTCGTCGTAGCGTGCATTCGAGATGAGGGACGAGCCGAGATTCACCAGGCATCGGTAATACTCGACGGGCCTGCGAATGACGGCCTCGTCTTCAACAGGCCCGAAATGCGCTGCGGCTTCGCGGTTTCGCACTAGTGATATGTCGGGCCAATAGAGGCTGCCCGCGCATCGGTCCATCGCGTACAGCTCGTCTCGTGCCGAGACATCGAAGCTGACGCGCTCGATGAGAAGCTGCCGGATGCGGCCCTCCAGCTCTCGGGCCGGCTGCTTGTCGACCATCATGGCCAGCCCGTAGAGTCTCAGTCGCGCCAACCGGCAGCCGAGTTCGGGCTCTTCGTCTTCGTAGCCGGACCATGTCGCGAGCAGGGCCCTGCCCTCACCACGGTCGACTTCACTTCGAGTTGACATCAGGCACATAGCGCGCAGGTAGTCGGCTTCGGCCTGGAGTGGCTTGGTCATGTCTCGAGGGAGACGGTCGAGACCAGCGAGGCACTCTCCAAAGCGGTACGACTTGAGATCGGTGAGTGCGGATGCGAACCGGTCGACAAGGGTCCGCATCCCACCCGCTCGTACGATCTCGACGATCTCTTGGGGCAACTCATTTGACGGGCGGCCTTCGCGCTGTCGCTGTAACGCCATCAGGACGCCGAAGGTGCCCGCTTCGATAGCACGTTCGGCGGCGATCGCATTGAGACATCGAAGGTCGTACTCCGCTGGGCGGAGAACCCGCAGACAGTCAGAGAGTCGCTCATGGATGCCGACGGAATCAAGATCTCCCGCTTCGAGGAAGTAGCCACGGTAGAGGTCGTGCACGAATCTGCCGATTCCGTCAGACAGTTCGAGGAGTTCCTCATCGCGGCACAGGCGTAACAGGCGAGATGTCTCAGTGTCGCCACCATCGGAGGCGCAGACCAGCTCATCGCGCCGGAACGTCAAACCTAGCGCAGCCGCGACCTGCAGCAGATCGACCGCCTTTTTGCCCAGATCGCCGAGCGAACGAATCCTGTCACTCAGCAGCATCCGAACGAACGCGTCAGTATGTGCAGCGGCAAGAAACTCTTGAGCTTCGCCGGCGGCAAGCCGGACCGAAGCCCGCCTCGCAAGTGCGAGATGCCCTCCCGACAGTGAGTACACCGCGTCAGTCACTTGTGACGATGGTCTGGGTGTCGCACCAAGCGCGACGAGAACATCGGCGAACCCTTCGCGCGGGATGCGACGCAGCTCGAGACGGGTCGTCCCTTCGGTTGACAAGAGGGCTTCGTGAGCGTCCGGATTCGCGACTTGCTGGTATGGCGGCGGTGTCTGCACCGCGAGGACGCGGGCTCCGATCAGAAATGGAAGCGCTGCGTACATTCGAGGGTCGTAGAGCATCCGCAGCAAATTGAGTGAAGCTCGATCCCACCAATGCAGATTGTCCGCAATCAGCAGGATCGGCTTCTTTCTGCTGAGGCGTTCGAGGTCGTAGAGCACCTCTTGTTCACGCTCACCAAGGAAGATGGTTCGACGATGACGGAGACCTTGCCGAGTAGCTGCGAGTCCTTGAATGATCGTCGTGATAATCCCGGCAGTGCCAAGCAGCGTCTCTGCGACCTTTGCGACACCTTCGGCGGCGGGCGCAACGCGTGCCCATCCGCTCGGTAAGCCCGCCATCGCGAAGCCGAACGGGTACAAGTCAATGTCGCTCATTGTGGAATCTCCCTGAGCGACAACTGTGCTGCCACCGCCGTGTTCCCACAGCGCGCCGATGCCCCTAGCGAGCCACGATTTGCCGACACCGGGGGGACCTTCGAGGACCTTGATGCCCGCGCTGGCATCGAGCGCGTGAGCGATGTCGCCAGCGATCTCGTCGTACCCGAGGACCTTCCAGAGGTCGGCCACGATAATTCCTAATT
>PLJD01000020.1 GCA_003140175.1 Actinomycetota bacterium | reverse complement strand
CGCCGCCACCGCGGCGCGCAGCACGGCGTCACGCCCCGGAGCGTCCCGGTCAGCGCTCGCGCTGAGCACGACCGCTCCCCGTGCTGCTCGTCGCCACGCGGGGTCATCCCCGACGGTGACGACGACCAGTTCGAGGACCGGGTGGCGCAGGCCGACGAGCAGCCGCCGCAGCGCGGCGGGACGGTGCTGCGCCACGACGATGACGGCCGCGCGCCGCGGCGGGGCGCTCATCGGGTCGCCGCCGGCGCCCGCCGGGTGAGGGCTCGGACGCGGACCAGGTCGGATCGGGTCACGGCGCCGGTCGCGAACACGACGGCGACGAAGACGAGCCCCGCCGCCGGCGCGGCGACGAGGAGGCCCACCGGGGCCAGCGCGGCGGAGACCGCGACGGTGAGCACCCCGGCGAGGAGGACGCCCGGCGCGGGCAGCGGGGTCCGTAGCCCCGCGGTGCGGGAGAGGAAGCGACCCAGGGCGACCACCATGACCACGCTGCCCGCGACGGTGGCGGCCGCGGCGCCGACCGCGCCGAACGGCGGGACGAGCGCGACGTCCAAGACGATGATCATCCCGACCACGGCGGTGGTCACCGGCACGGCCCGCCAGACCCGCGCCCCGGCGAGGATCGCCGAGCTTTGGAGCCCGGCCAGGAAGGCGAGCCACAGCTGACCGCCGGCGATCGCCAGCGGGACCGCGACGCCCCGGTAGCGGCTCCCGAAGGCCAGCACGGTGAGCGGCCCGTGCAGCCCGATGAGCAGCGCCGAGGCCGCCACGCCGACGAGGGCGAGGAACCGGGCGGCCTGGTCGAGGGCCCGCTGGCTTCCCTCCCGGTCGCCGCAGCCCAACCGACGACTCAAGATGAACAGGGCGGGCGCGGCCACGACGGTGCCGAGGTAGGAGATCGCCTCGAGGGCGCGCACGGCGAGGTCGTAGCGGGCGGTCGCCGCCGCCGAGCCGACAATGGACAACAGCACGACGTCGAAGCGCAGCTGCAACGCGGTGACGCCGCCGAGCAGCCCGAACGGCAGCGCGTCGCGCAGCAAGCTCCACGAGGTGGAAATGTCGCGGCGTAGCCGTAGCGACCAGACCCCGCTGCGCCGGGCGGTGACCGCGGCGACGATGAGCGCGAGGAACGACGCGGCGGGGAGCGCCACGACCGCGCCGCGGGCGCCCGCGACGACCACCCCGACGGTCCCGCCCAGCGCCATCACCGAGAGCTGCAAGAAGGTGAGCAGCGCCCGACGGCTGATGAGTCCTCGACCGTCGAAGGCGCCGAGCAGCGAGGTCAGGCATCCGGCGGGCGGGAGCGCCAACGCGGCGATGAAGACGTCGGTCCGGGTCGTCGCCGGGTATCCGGCGAGGATCGCCACCGCGCCGACCACCAGCATCGAACCCAACCCGAGGGCCAAGCAGGCGAGCAGCGTGCGGGAGAGGAGGTCGTCGGCGCCCTCCGGGTCCAGGCTGACCCGGCGGACGATCACCGCCGTCGTCCCGAAGTCGGCGAGCAGACCACCGATGACGACGTACGCCGACGCGGTCGAGTACCGGCCGAACGCGGCCGGGGCGAGCGCTCGGGTGGCGACGAGCACGAACCCGACCGCGAGGAGACGACCGGCGGTCTGCAGGACGCTGAGCGCGAGGGAGCCGCGGGTGGCCGCCCGGGCCTCCTCGGAGGGCGGGCCGGTCCACGCCGGTGTCTCGGTGGCGAGCGTCACGTCAGCGTCCGTCGCGTCCGATGACCGACCGCAGCGTCCGCCCGACGATGCGCACGTCGAGCGCGAGGCTCTGACGACGGAGGTAGAAGAACTCGTACTGGAGCTTCTCGAGCGCTTCGACGTCGGTACCCGCGTAGCGGTACTTGACCTGCGCCCAGCCGGTCAGGCCGGGGCGGACCAGGTGGCGGAGCCGATAGAAGGGCAGCTTGGCGGAGAGCTCCGAGACGAGGTGGGGCTGCTCGGGGCGGGGGCCGACCACCGACAGCTCGCCGCGCAGGATGTTCAGCACCTGGGGCAGCTCGTCGAGGTGGCTGCGGCGCAGGACCCGCCCGAAGCGGGTCACCCGGGGGTCGTCCTCGGCGGTCGGGTCGCCGGCCGGGTCGACGCAGTGCATGGTGCGGAACTTCAGGATCGAGAACAGCTGCCCGTCGCGCCCAACCCGGGGCTGGCGGTACAGCAGCGGCCCCCGGTTGGCGATCCCGTTGGCCGCCACGACCAACGGCGTGACCGCGACGAGCGCGACCGCGCCGGCGGCGGCGAGGCACAGGTCGAAGAGCCGCTTCGCCTGCGCGTAGTGGGGCGCGTGGACCTCGCCGACGTCGAAGAGCAGCGACACCCGCTCGAGCTCACCGACCGGGAGCTTCCCGAGCCATTGCTCGTAGAACAGCGACAGGGTCCGGACCCGGACGCCACGCTCGTGGAGCCGCGCCGCTTGGAGGACCACGTCGTCGTCGCTCTGCGCGCGTCGGCTCAGGACCAGCACCGTGGCCCGCGCCGCGTCGGCGAGGTCGAGGAGCGGCACGCAGGGCGGGTCGTCGAGCGCCACCTCTTCGGGCGTGACCGCGGCGACGACGACCGCGTGACGTTCGGGGGCCCGGTCGAGCTCGGCGCGCAGGAGACCGACCTCGTCGACGTCGCCGACGAGGATGACTCGGTCTCGGTCCTCCGCTCGCGACCGCGCGTCGCCGGCCACCCGCGCGCAGAGCACGTACCAGGGCACGAGCACCAGCGCTGACCCGAACACGACGGCGCGGGGCAGCAGCGCGTCGCCGACGAAGAGCTCGACGACCGAGATGGCGGCGGCCGCGGTGGCGGTCGCGCCGAGCGCGGCGAGCAGGGCGTGGCGGCGGGTGCGGGGCAGGTCGGGCAGGCCGACGCCGTAAGCGGCGACGGTGAGGGCGGCGACGTAGCCCACCGACCAGGCGAAGCGCGACGAGGCGGTCATCGAGTAGCCGTGTGCGGCGGCGTGGGCCGCGCCGAGGCCGAGCACACACAGCGCCGTCCCGGCGTTGATCGCCAGGCGAGCGAGTCGTCGCATGGCTGGGTGTATCGGCCAGTTGGGCGGCGCTGCTGAGCCCGACTCCGCGGTTAGGGCCGGGTGTATTGGGTGAGGTGCACCGTGTTGCCCGAGAACAGCGGCACCAGGCGGGCCGGCCCCCGCACGTACGGTCCCAGCCGGGCCGGGGCTTGCTGGGCCTGGAGGCTCACCAGGGTGAACGAGGGCGTGTCGAGGCGGGCCAGGAGCCGGGCCGCGCCGGGCAGCTGGCTCGGGGTCTCGGCGGTCAGCCAGCGCCGGGTCGGCGTGTAGAAGGCGCCCCCCTCCCGGAAGAAGTGGGGGAAGTCGGTCGTCACGACCGGGTTCGGTTCGGCGGCGACGACGGTTTCGACGTGCGCGAAGGCGTGGCTGCGCACCGAGAGCCACGCCAGGCCGGCGGCGCTGATCGCACCGGCGACCGCGACGACCGCCACCGCGTGGCGCCAGGGGACGCGTTCGAGCGCGACGGCGGCGACCACGGCGAGGAGCAGACCCGAGCACAGTTCGTAGCGGCCGCCCCATTGGGGTTCGGCGCCGCCGCCGTACTCGAACACCCAGACCACGGGCAGGGCGAGCAGCGCGATCGCGACGGGCCGTCGGAACTCGGGGCGGTGGCCGGCCACGACGAGGCCGGCGACCGCGAGCGGCGACGCGATGAGCAGGCCGGGGAGGAACCCCAGGCCGTCTTTGAGCCGCAGCGCGTAGAACAGCACGGCGACGGCGAGGGCCACCCAGCCCAGACGCCGTCGTCGCCCGTCGGTGGCGAGCAGCCAGCGGGCGGCCACCGCGAGGGCCACCACGATGAGTCCGCCGAGGATCCAGTCGAGCGCGCCGCGGTAGTCGTTCAGGCCGACGGTGGTGGTGAGCGCGTCCTCGACGCGGGCCACGAGATGGAGGCCGCCGACCGACGCGGCGTTCGCCGCCCGCGCGGCGCGCAGCCCGGTGCCCAAGACGAGCTCCTCGAGCGCCTGGTTGGCGAGCAGTGGGAGGGCGAGGCCGCCGAGCGCGGCGGTGCCGAGGCGGACCAGCGAGCCGATGCCTCGGCCGCGCGTCGACCATGCCACCACCGCCACGGTGGCCGCCGCGTAGACCAGTGCCTCGGTGCGCATCGTGGCGGCCAAGCCGAACAGCGCTCCGCCGACCAGCGCGCCTCGCCAGTCAGCGTGCCAGCCGGCGCGCCGGTCGGCGACGTCGAAGAGCACGACGATTCCCCACACCATGGCCGCGAGACCGAGGGTGTGCTCCCAGAAGTCGATGGAGTACACGACGACGGGGGTCGCGAGCCCCACCAGCCAGAAGGCGAGGTCGCCGCGCCCGCCGAGTCGTCGGTCCAGTGCCCGGGCGCCGAGCGCGCTCAGCACGCCACCCAGCATCGGCAGCAACAAGATGGCGCGCAGCCCGCCCAGCTCGTAGAGCGGATACGCCGCGTAGATCATCGGGAGGGTGGTCACGTTCACCCACTGGCCGCCCACCTGCTGGGTGAGCGCGATCGGGTGGTACACGCCGTGGGGATCGACGGCGTGTGCCCAGTAGCCCAGATCGGGGCTCAGGTCATGGCGGGCGTCCATCGCCCGCAGCGTCGCCACCTTCCCTCCCGTGTCGGTGCTGAGGAACGCGCGCGGGTCCTTGGCGTACGAGAGGCCGACGTAGACGACGAGCAGGAGGGCGCAGGCCGCGAGGGGCCGGCGGAGCACCCGGAGCCGGTTGGGGGGCGACGCCGACGGCACCGCCGGGCGGGGCGGTGCGACGGCGATCGCGCTCACTCGTGCTTGCGGGCGCGCAGCAGGAGCAGACGAGGAATCGTCGCCGCCTCGGCGTACTCCGGCGCTTTGGCGACGAAGCCCGGCGGGGGCGGCGGCTCGTCCATGTGCTCCACGAGGAGCCCGCGGTCAGCCATCACGTTGATGTATCGGCTGAGCGGGCGGTGCATGAAGGGCAACCTGATGCCGGGCGACACCTCTTCCATGGCGACGTCGTCGGGCAGATAGGGCCCAACCCGCCAGTACTGCTCCTCGAGGATGTGGTCGTCGATCCAGCCGCTCCCCGGGGCTTGGAGCAGGGGATGGTTCAAGAACAAGCAGAACACCCCACCGGGGGCCAGGACCCGGGCCACCTCATGGACGGCGGGCTCGAAGGGGTCCAGGTGCTCGAGGGTCAAGCAGATGACCGCCCCGTCGAAGCTCGCGGTGGAGAACGGGAGCGCCTCCGCCGCGCCCCGGGTGTAACGGACCCCGCCGCCGCGGGCGGCCGCGGTGACGAGCTGGCCCGCGGTGGGGTCGACGCCCATCACGGCGGCGCCGCGGCGGGCGACCCGGCGGGACAGCTGCCCCTCGCCGCAGCCCACGTCGAGGACCTGGCGGGCACCGGCCAGGTGCGTCTCGGCGAGGGGCAAGATCTGCTCCTCGTACTCGGGGTCGACGCCGTCGGTGAAGTGGCGTTGCCACCACCCGGCGTGGGTCTCCCAGTCGTCCGCGCTCATCGAGGCGCCCGCGGGGGGTCGCGACGGGCGGCCGCGGCCGGCCGCGACCCGGGCCGGGTCACGCGAGGCCGAGGAGCGGGGCGAGGTATCGGCCGGTGTGGCTGGCGGGGGTCTTGGCCACGTGCTCGGGTGGGCCCTCGGCGACGACGCTGCCCCCGGCCTCGCCACCCTCGGGTCCCAGGTCCACGACCCAGTCGGCCGACTTGATGACGTCGAGGTTGTGCTCGATGACGAGCACCGTGTTGCCGGCCTGCACCAGGCGGTCCAGCACGCCGAGGAGTCGGCGGACGTCTTCGAAATGCAAGCCAGTGGTCGGCTCGTCGAGGAGGTAGATGGTGCGCCCGGTGGCGCGCTTGCCGAGCTCGGCGGAGAGCTTGACCCGCTGGGCTTCGCCCCCCGACAAGGTCGGGGCCGGCTGGCCGAGGCGCACGTACCCGAGGCCGACGTCGACGAGGGTCTGGAGGTGTCGGGCAATCGTCGGCTGGTTGGCGAAGAAGCTGAGCCCCTCCTCGATCGACAGGCCGAGCACCTCAGCGATGTTCTTGCCCTTGAAGGTCACGTCGAGGGTGTCGCGGTTGTAGCGGGCGCC
>PLJD01000089.1 GCA_003140175.1 Actinomycetota bacterium | reverse complement strand
CGCCGCCCGCGCCGCCGTTGGACCCGCCGGCGCCGCCGGTGCCGTCGCCGCCGGGCGAGCCTTGGCCGCCGACGTTCACCTGCAGAACCTGCCCGGCGGTGACCGTGATCGTCGCGGTTGCCTCGCCGCCGAGCCCGCCGGTGCCGGTCTCGGTGCCGCCGGCCGCGCCCTTGGCGTCGATGGCGNNCCCCAGCCGCCAGGAGACCGGCGAAGGTCGCCCCCCGCCGGGCTTGCGTGCGCACCGCTCCGAGCCCTCCGTCGCCGTCCATCGAATGCTGGGGGCCAGGTAGCGGATGGCGGGGGTGGCGTGCGGCTTCAGCCGGCCGGTGCCTCCCGGACCCGGATCGCCCCGGGCGGCCCGTCGACGAGTCGGGCGACGACGGCGGCGGCGAGCGCCGAGCGGGCCTGGAGCTCGGCGACGAGGTCATCGACCCGGGCCGGGTCGACGGCGAGGAGCAGCCCGCCCGAGGTCTGGGCGTCGGTGAGGAGCAGCTGCTCGGCGAAGGGGAGCCCACCCCAGTCGACGGGGGCGGTCTCGGTCACGAAGGCGTGGTTGCGTTGCGTGCCGCCGGCGACCATCCCCGCGTCGAGGAGGGCCCGGACCCCGTCGAGGACCGGCACCGCGGCCGGGTCGACCTCGGCCGCGACGCCCGACGCGGCGAGCAGCTCGTGCAGGTGCCCGAGGAGCCCGAAGCCGGTCACGTCGGTCGCGGCGTGCACGGCGGGTCCGAGCGCAAGCGCGGCGTCGCGCGCGTCGGCGTTCAGAGTGGTCATGACCGTCACCGCGGTCTCGACCAGCGGCGGCGGTACGGCGCCGCGTTTCACCGCGGTGGAGATCACCCCGAGGCCGATCGGCTTGGTGAGCACGACCGCGTCTCCTGCCTGGGCTCCGGCGTTGGTGAGGACCCGGTCGGGGTGCACGGTGCCGACCACGGCGAGCCCGTACTTGGGTTCGGGGTCGTCGATCGAGTGGCCGCCCGCAACCACCGCGCCGGCGGTGGAGATGACGTCGGCGCCGCCGTCGAGGACCCGGGCGAGCAGCTCGAAGCGCAGACCCTCGCGGGGCCAGGCGACAAGGTTCAGCGCCACGAGCGGCACGCCGCCCATCGCGTAGACGTCGGAGAGGGCGTTGGTCGCCGCGATGCGGCCCCAGTCGTAGGGGTCGTCGACGATCGGGGTGAAGAAGTCGGTGGTGACGACCACCGCGAGGTCGTCGCGGAGGCGGTACACGGCGGCGTCGTCCGCGGTGTCGTAGCCGACGAGCAGATCCGGGTCCGCCGCCGCGCTGCTCCCCCGCATCAACCCCAGCACGGTGCGCAGGTCCGCCGGTGAGAGCTTGCAGGCGCAGCCTGCACCGTGGGAGAAGTCGGTGAGGCGCACGGCTCCGCCGCGCTCGGTCACACCCCGACTCGCTTCGGGACGACCGGCTGGCGGCGGGTTAGGGCCGCGCCGCGAGGGAGAAGTAGCCCACGCCGATGTAGCTCACGACCGTGCCCGTGTGGGGCGCATGGATGACCTCGCCGCCACCGACGTAGAGGCCCACGTGCTGGCCCGGGTCGGCGGTGAACACCAAGTCGCCCGGCTGGAGCGCGTTCATCGGGACGTGGGGGAAGCTGGCGTACTGGTCACCCGAAAAGTGGTCCATGCCGACACCCGCCGCACCCCACGCCTCCATGGTGAGGCCCGAGCAGTCGAAGCAGCCGGGGCCGGTCCCGGCGTAGCAGTACGGCTTGCCGAGCTGGGCTTGGGCGTACGCGATCGCCCGGCCGGCCGACCCGCTCGCCGGGGGCAGCGGACCCGAGAAGGTCGTGGGGCCGGCGTCGTTGCTGCCGCCGCGGGTCGCGACCGGGCCGGCTACCTGGGCGGCCTGCTGGGCTTGGGCCTGGGCGACGAGGCTCACCAGCTGGCCCTTCACCTGGCCCAGCAGCGCGTTGTAGGAGCCAGTGGAGGCCTGGAAGCTGGCCTGGGCGGCCGCGAGCGCCGCCTGCTGCTTCTCCGCCTCGACTTTGGCGCTCTGGGCGGCCTTCTCCCGAGAGTTCAGCTCCTGGCGGGACTGGTTGAGCTGGTCGATGAGCGCGTTGTCCTGGTCGCTCGCCGCCGCGGTGTATTTCTGGCTGCTGGCCAGCTCGCTCGGGTCGATGTTGAAGATCCCGGTGTCCGCGCCGTTGCTGGCGCTCTGGTAGATCGACACCGCCCGCTGCTCGACGAGGGCCTGGAGCTGATCGGTCTGGGCCCTCGCCGCCGCGATACGGGCCTGCGCGTCGGCGATGGTGGCGTCGGCCTGCTGGAGCTGGACCTGCGCCCCGTTGATCTGCTCGTTGATCGCGTCGAGCTTCGTCGCGTTGGCGCTGATCTGGGCCTCGAGGGTCGCCGCTTGCTGTTGGAGATTCGGCCCCGTTTGGGTGCCGGTCGAGGCTCCCGCCTGCGCAACGGTGAACGTGCTGACCCCCGCAGCTCCGAGGAGCACGGCGAGCAGCAACGCTCGGGTGCAGTGGGGGACTCGCAGCATGGGGCAGCTCACCGGCTCGGGTTCAGGGTGACTCGTCGTCTCTCGCAAGACGCCCGGACGTCATCTAACAAACGACGACGTGCGGGCTTGGTTTCACCCTAGGCATCCCGACCCCGCATCGCCAGGATCGGAGCCCCGCCGAGCGCGTCACCCCAGGTCAGAGCGCTGAAACGAGCCATCCGGGGGTCGGGCGGGGGTCGTCGGGCCCGGCGACCTCCGGCACGGTCCAAGCCATCGCAGCGCCGACCTCCCGTGCGACCTGCTGCCAGGCCCGGGGATCCCAGCCTTCGGCCGACGCGACGAGCGCCGTGTCCTGGCGCAGATGCACGAACGCCGGCAGGCGTTCCAGTCCGAGGCCGTGGACCAACTCGAGGTTGGGGTCCACGAAGGTGAGGATCTTGGACTCGACGTCGCCGAGCAGCCGCTCCGCGACCTGGTGGTTTCCGGGGATCACGAACGCGCAATGACAATCGGCATCTCCGAAGGTGGCGAAGATCCGCTGCGCGACCGGGATCCACGCCGACCCGGCCGGCGTCGGGGCCAAGACGACGAGACAGAGATGGAACATCGTCGTCCAGTCGTCGAGGGTCCGCGAGCCGCCCCGGCTCGTCACCAACGTCAGCGTCGAGTCCGGGTTCTTCGCCACGGCACGGCCCTCCTGCCAGGCTGGAAGGTAGCGTGCGACGCAGCGGCGGGCGAAGCATTGGCGACCCGCCGGTGCCGACCCAGGGGGTGCCGGGATGGCCGGATCGATTGTCACCTTTGCGAGCAACGGCTCCGAGGGTCGCGGCTACCTGGCTGTCCCCGATTCGGGGTCCGGCCCCGGCGTCGTCGTCATCCAGGAATGGTGGGGGCTCAACGACCAGATCACTGAGACCTGCGACGCGTTCGCCCGCGACGGCTTCGTGGCCCTCGCCCCCGACCTGTACCGGGGTGAGTTGACCTCCGAGCCCGACGAGGCCGCCAAGCTGATGATGGCCTTGAACATTGAGCGCGCCGCCAAGGACATGAGCGGCGCCATCGGCGCGTTACTCGCCAACCCGGCGGTGACCTCGAAACGGGTCGGGGTCACCGGCTACTGCATGGGCGGCGGCCTCGCCTTGTGGCTCGCCACCCTGCAACCCGACCAGGTCGCCGCGGTCGCGCCGTACTACGGGATCGTCCCGTGGCCGGGCGCGCAACCCGACTACGCGCGGCTCACCGCGCCGGTCCAGGGCCACTACGCCGAGAACGACGACTTCGCCAGCCCCGACCAGGTCCACGCGCTCGAAGCCCAGCTGCACGGCCTCGGCAAGCACGCCGAGTTCTTCATCTACCCCGACGCCGACCACGCGTTCACCAACCACCACCGCCCCGAGGTGTTCCACGCTGAGCACACCGCGACCGCCTGGGACCGCACGATCGCCTTCTTTCGCGCCAACGTCACCTGACGACCGGCCTGCACATCTCCGCCCGCCTGGGGTGTGGGCTCAGCCGAGCCCGATGGCACGCAGCATCGACGGCGGCATCTCGTCGCGCCCGGCGGCCAACGCGGCGGCGCGCTCGATGTTGATCGGGTCGCGCTCGGCCCGCTCCGCCCACGCGTCCCACGGTCCGGGCGGGATGTCGCCCGCGACGCAGTGACGGAGGTAGTCCTGGAGCTCGCGCACCTCACGTTCAGCGCCGACCGGGCCGTGGCCGGGCACGATCGTGTCGGCGAGCTCGACGATCGCGTCGAGCATGTCGGCCCAGGTGGCGGGGTCCCCCTGGAAGGCGAGTGGGGTCACGCCGAAGAAGCACAGATCGCCGGCGAAGCAGACGTCGGCGTCGGCGACGAGCACGACCAGGTCCCCCGGGGTGTGGCCGGACGCCGGCAGCAGCTCGACCCGGGGGGTCAGGCTCGCCGCCCCGTCGACCTCGTGGGTCACCGGGCGGGTGCCCGCCTCGGCAAGGTCGTCGAACTCGTCGGCGAACGCCGGCATGAACGCCTTGTACGACTCGATCGGCATGGTCTGGTCGAGCAGCGCGCTGGTCGGCGGCGTCGCGTACACCGCCGCAGCCGCGAACGCCTTGGTGCCACCCACGTGGTCGATGTGCGCGTGGGTGAGCACCACGCGGCGCACCGGACGCTCGAGGGCGGCGACCGCGGCGGCGAAGGGCTCCCACTGCGAACGCACCATCAGCGTGTCGACGACGGTGATCCCGTCGTCGTCGACGATCACCCCCGCGTTGGCCACACCGGTCTCCCCACCCGGTTGCAGCCACGCCAGCACACCGTCGGCGAGCTCGTGCAGCGTGTGCGTCGGCGCGGCGTCGGGCACACGACGAGGGTACCGTGGTCGCCGTGACGGAGCGCTCCCGCAACTTGCCCCGCCGGTCGTGCCTGTCCGTGCCGGGCTCGAGTCCCAAGATGCTCGCCAAGGCCCCCGGGTTGGGTGCCGACATGGTGTTCCTCGACCTCGAGGACTCGGTCGCGCCGCTCGAGAAGGAAGCGGCGCGCGACAACGTCGTGAAGGCCATCAACGACCAGGACTGGGGCGACGTCGTCCTCTGCGTGCGGGTGAACGCCTGGGACACCAAGTGGACGTACCGCGACGTCGTGCACGTGGTCGAGAACGCCTCGGAGCGTCTCGACGAGCTCATGTTGCCCAAGGTCCAGTCCGGCGCCGAGGTTCGCGCCCTGGACATGCTCTTGACCCAGATCGAGGCGACGATCGGGCGCCAGAGCCGGGTTGGGATCGAGCCCCAGATCGAGACCGCCCGGGGGCTCATCAACGTCGAGCGCATCTGTGGGGCATCGGATCGTCTCGAGACGATCGTGTTCGGCCCCGCCGACTTCGCCGCCTCCACCGAGATGCCCGTCCTCACCGGGGGGGTGCAGATCCCCGAGTACCCCGGCGACCACTTCCACTACGTCTTCTCGAAGATCCTCATGGCTGGACGCGCGAACGGCTTGCAGGTCATCGACGGCCCGTACCTCAAGATCCGGGAACTCGACGGCCTCCGCGACTACGCCACGCGCACCCGCATCCTCGGCTACGACGGCAAGTG
>PLJD01000023.1 GCA_003140175.1 Actinomycetota bacterium | reverse complement strand
CGACGCTGCTCGACGCGATCCGGTCGACCAACGTCGCGGCCGGCGAGGCGGGTGGGATCACCCAGCGCATCGGCGCCTACCAGGCCGACTGGAACGACCGACGCATCACGTTCATCGACACGCCCGNNGCCGCCGACGACGGCGTCATGCCCCAGACGATCGAGGCGATCAACCACGCCCGCGCCGCCGAGGTGCCGACCATCGTCGCGATCACCAAGGTCGACCGCGACGACGCCGACACCCAGCGGGTCCGCCAACAGCTCGTCGAGCAAGGGCTCGTACCCGAGGAATGGGGCGGCGAGGCCATCGTGGTCGAAGTCGCGGCCCCCGCCGGTCTCGGCGTCGAGGACCTGCTCGAGGCGATCGCGCTCGTCGCCGACGTCGAGGAGCTCACCGCCAACCCCAAAGCCCCCGCCCGGGCGTTCGTGCTCGAGTCGAACCTCGACCAGGGTCGCGGCCCGGTCGTCACCGCCCTCGTCGAAACCGGCACGCTGCGAGTCGGCGAGCCGTTCGTCGCCGGCAACGGCTGGGGCCGCGTGCGCGCCATGTTCGACGACCACGGCCGCGACGTGAAAGAAGCGATCCCCTCGATGCCCGTCGAGGTCCTCGGACTCGACGCGGTGCCCCTCGCCGGCGACGAGCTGCGCGTCGCCCCCAACGACAAGACCGCCCGCACCGTCGCCGAGGCTCGAGCTCGACGCCGCCGCGCCGCGGGCATGGCCCACCCCATGACCCTCGCCGGCGGGGCCCGCCTCGAGGACATCTTCGCCATGGTCCAGCGCGGCGAGGTCGCCACGCTCAACCTCGTCTTGAAGTCCGACGCCCAAGGGTCGCTCGAAGCCGTCACCGACTCGCTCCGCAAGCTCGACCAGGACCACGAGGAGGTCCGGCTCTCGTTCGTCCATCGCGGCGTCGGCGGGATCACCGAATCGGACATCAACCTCGCCGCGGTGTCCAACGCCACCGTCGTCGGGTTCAACGTCCGACCCGACCGCAAAGCGCGCGAGCTCGCGGCGACCGAGGACGTCGAGCTTCGCCTCTACGAGGTCATCTACCAGGTCCTCGAGGACGTGACCGCCGCGCTCGTCGGCCTCCTGCAACCCGAGTTCGAAGAGATCGTCACCGGCGACGCCGAGGTCCGCGAGGTGTTCTCGGTACCCCGAGTCGGCAAGGTTGCCGGCTGCTACGTCCAGAACGGCACGATCACCCGCGGGTCGAGGGTGCGGTTCCTACGCGACAGCGTCGTCATCTGGAACGGGACGATCACGTCGCTGAAGCGGTTCAAGGACGACGCCCGCGAGGTCCAGGCGGGCTTCGAGTGCGGCATCGGACTCTCTGACTTCCAGGACCTCAAGAGCGGCGACGTCATCGAGACCTACGAGCTCAAAGAGATCGCCCGCACCCTGTCCTGACCCGCGCCGCCCGGCCCGCGCCACCCGGCCAGGATGATGGCATCCACCCGCTTCCGGCCACGAGGTGATGCTCGATGCCTGACCCGCCGGCGCCGTTCGACCAGGTGAACCTGGTCGCCGAGGACCTCAACGCCACGCTGGACTTCTACCGTCGTCTCGGCCTGACCATCCCCGACGAGCCGATGGAATGGCCACCCGGCTCGGGTGCCCACCACGTGGGGGTGAGCATGCCCGGGGTCAGCTTCGAATTCGACGACCCGGCGATGGCCAAGATCTGGCACGCCGGGGTCCGAGCGGGACGCCCCGGCGCCGGGACCGTGCTCGGCTTCTCGTTGTCCTCGCGTGATGCCGTCGACGCGAAGTACGCCGAGCTGATCGCGGCCGGATACGCCAGCCGACAACCCCCCTACGACGCGTTCTGGGGAGCCCGCTACGCCATCGTCGAGGACCCCGACCGCCGCGACGTCGGCCTCATGAGCCCGATCGATCCGGACCGCAGATACACCCCCGAGCCCTGACCGCGCGGGGACCGCGACGCGCCCGCCTCGCTCCGAACGTCGCTGGACGATCGTGCCGCGGACCTCAGCGAGGGCTGATGGTGGCGAGTGGGTCCCAGCCGGGGCGTCCGAGGCCCGGTGCCGCCCCCGGTCCTCACCCCCGGCTCAGATCCGCAGGGCCGGTTACGCGGGGAGCGCCTCGACTGCCGGGGTGTCCTCGGCGAGCCCGTCGACGAACGCGACGTGGCGCGCCCGAATGGCGGGGACCGTGCTTCCGGGGACGATGACCCCGATGAGGTTGAGTGGGTCGGCGGCGTTCACGACGATCCGCTCGCCGGTCCTCGGGAGCCGGCGCACGTGGGCGAGCTGCTCGACCGCGCTCGGCAGCGCGTATTGCTCGCCGCTGAAGCCGGTCACGAACCGGCCGCCCTGGACGAGCCCCCGGTCCTCGAGGCGTCGCAGCGCCCACTGGACGTCGCGCCACGGGAACGGGATCGAGTCGTGGAGGGCGAGATCGCGACACACGACCCCCCAGCGGTTCAAGAGCAGCTCCGCGACGGCTTCGGCGAGTTCGTCTCGGTCCAGGTCGGCGCCCGTGGCGGGGACGAGCGACCAGCGGCCCGCGGCCGAGCGGGCCAGGTCGGCGCTGCGCCGCAGCCGCGAGAGGCGGCGCGGGTCGCGGCGTGCGATGCCGCCGACCCGGGCCCGGATCGCCTCGAAGCCGTCCGAGGTGACGAGACCGCGGGCGACGCCGTCCCACAGGGCCCGGTCCACGTCGTCGGGCAGGCGCCGCGTCGCGGCGGCCAGATCCGCGGCGAAGCACGCGCCCCGGTCGCGCAGCACGTCGAGCACCTCGGCGGTCGCGCCGATGGTCGGCTCGACCGGATCGCCACCCCCGCGTGCCGCGGCGAGCAGCCAGCCCAGGTCCTGGCGGAACACCACCGAGATCGGCGTCGCCTTCGACGGTGCCGCACCCGGGCTGTCGGGGTCGTCCCGGGGTCGGGGAGTGAGGCGAAGCCAGCCGACTTCCCCGTCGTGGCACAGCCGATCGAGCCAGCCCGGCCGGTAGTCCTGCACTCGTCGGGCGAGCAGCTCGGGCTCCCACGCCGCCGCCGCCGTGACACTGCCCTGGAGCTGCTCGATCACCGCGCGCAGGCCGGCCTCCCCGGCGAGCTGGGTCCCCGGCGCGGCGTGCTGCCAGCGGAGGAGGAAGCGCATGAAGTCCCGCGCGGTGACCGCCTGCACGCTGTGTCGGCGACTCCGCCGCGAGTACGAGTGCATGCGGGCCAGCAATCGACGGGCGACCCACTCCGGTTCCGTGCCGCCCGTGTAGTGGCCCTGGAGCACGAACCCGTCACGTTCGAGGACGGCGAGCCCGGCCACGACCCGCGCCCGCGCCAACGTCGTCACCGACGCGAGCGCCTCGACCGTCGTGACCGCGAGGAGCTCGAGATGACCGCGCAGCACGGCCGCGCCGGCCTGGTCGTCACCGTCGAGCGCCCGCCCGGCCGTCTCCCGCTGCTCGGTCGCGCACCACAGTTCCTGGCCGCCGTGCTCGATGACCTGCCCGCGTCCCCGAGTGGACAGCTCGTCCCAGAGGGCGCGCCACTCGTCCCGGGCGGGGGTCACCACGACGGAGCACAGCAGGTCGTGGAGGTCGTCGTCGCTGGTCGGCTCCGGGGCCACCTCGACCCGGACCCGCTCGATCGCGGCGGGCTCGAGCGCGCCGATGGCGGTGAGGTCCACGGCCAGCCCGCGGCGCAGGGTCACCGCGTTGGTGCGGCGGTCCTGGAGCTCGGCGTCGTCGAGGAACGCGTAGGGACGGGCGGTGAGGATCTCGTGCGCCAGCACCGACGGCTCGGTCGTCTCGACGCAATGCACGGCCACCGTCCCCGCCTCGAGGTCGGCGAGCAACGCCCGGACCCCGTCGACGTCGAGCGCTTCGTGCAGCGTGTCGGTGATCGTCTGGCGCACTAGGAGGTGATCGGGGATCTCGATCGGGCCGGTCACGTTCTCCTGGCAGGCGGCCGCCTGGGGAAACACCGCGGCCAGGAGGTCGTCGGCCTCCATGCGCTGGATCGGCGGCGGGTTCCGACGCCCGTTCCGGAACCGCAGCACGATCAGCGCCCGGTTGAGATTCCAGCGCCACCGGGCGAGGAACATCGGCGAGTCGAGGATCGCCTGGCGCAGCGTCTCCTCCACCGTCGCGCTGCTCACGTACCGCGCCACGTCCTCGAGCGGGAAGCTGTGGTGCGGGCCGAGGGAGAGAACCACCGCGTCGTCGTTCGCGGCGGCCTGCAACTCGAAGTTGAACGCGCGACAGAACTTCTTGCGCAGCGCGAGGCCCAGCGCCCGGTTGATCCGCCCGCCGTAGGGGGAGTGCACGACGAGCTGCATGCCGCCCGCCTCGTCGAAGAACCGTTCGAGGACCAGCTGGTGCTGCGTGGGCACCGCCCCGAGCGTGGCGCGCCCCACCGCCACGTAGTCGACGATCATCGCCGCCGCTTCGTCGCTGAGACCGCCGGTGTCGGCGACGAACCGTCGGGCGCCGTCCGGGTCGCTGCTCGCCAGGTACTCGTCGACCGTGGCCCGCAGCGTCGAGACCTCCGCGGAGAGCTCGGCGGTGCGGGCCGGCGCCTCGCCGGTCCAGAACGGCACGGTCGGCGGCGCGCCGGCCGCGTCGCGTACCCGCACGACACCCGCCTCGATCCTGCGGATCTGCCAGGCGTGCGTCCCGAGCAAGAAGATGTCACCCGCCATCGATTCCACGGCCCAGTCCTCGTTGACGGTGCCGATGAACGTGTCGTCGGGTTCGGTGACCACCCGATAGTCGCCGATCTCGGGGATGGCCCCCCCAGAGGTCAACGCGGCCAGTGCCGCCCCCTTGCGCCCCCGGACCTCGCCGTTCACCGAGTCGAGGTGGACGTGGGCGCCCCGCCGGCCCCGCCCGGTCTGGATCCCGTGCGCGACCAGGTCGAGGACCTCGTCAAACTGGGCCCGGGTCAAGTCGGTGTAGGGCGCGGCGCGCCGGACGAGCTCGTAGAGATCGTCGGTGCGCCACTCGGTCGTGGCGGTCTCGGCGACGACGTGTTGCGCCACGATGTCGAGGGGCAGGTGGGGCGGGTGGATGGCGTCGAGGCGCCCAGCCCGCACCGCGACGAGCAACGCCGCGCACTCCACCAGCTCGTCGCGGGTGAGCGGATAGAGGCGCCCCTTCGGCGTCCCAGCCCGGCTGTGGTTCGACCGGCCGACCCGCTGCAAGAACGTGGCGATGCTGCGGGGCGAGCCGATCTGGCACACGAGCTCGACCGGGCCGATGTCGATGCCCAGCTCGAGCGACGCGGTCGCGACGAGGGCCTTGAGGTCACCGGCCCGCAAGCGGGTCTCGACCCGGTGGCGGCGGTCCTTCGACAGGCTCCCGTGATGGGCGGCCACGACGTCGTCGCCGAGCCGCTCCCCGAGCAGATGCGCGAGCCGTTCGGCGAGGCGCCGCGTGTTCACGAACACCAGCGTCGTGCGATGCTGGCGGACGAGCTCGGCGATGCGGTCGAGCACGTCGCTCATCTGCTCGGCGGAGGTCACCGCCTCGAGCTCACCCTCGGGGAGTTCGAGCGCGAGGTCCAGGTCGCGCTGGTGGCCGACGTCGACGATCGCCGGCGCGGGCCGATCGCCGACCAGCAGCCGCGCGACGGTCTCGATCGGGCGTTGCGTCGCCGACAGCCCGATCCGGCTGGGCCGCTGCTCGCACAGCGCCTCGAGTCGCTCCAGCGTGAGGGCCAGGTGCGAGCCGCGCTTGTCGCGTGCCACGGCGTGGATCTCGTCGACGATGACCGTCTCGACGGTGCGGAGCACCTCGCGGCTCCGGGCGCTGGTCACCAGCAGATACAGCGACTCGGGGGTCGTCACGACGAAGCTGGGCGGCCGGCGCAGCATCGCGGCGCGCTGCGAGCTGGGCGTGTCGCCGGTGCGGACCGCGACGCGCACCGCCGGTGCCAGAAGCCCGAGCTCCGCTGCGATCGCCGCGATCTCCGCCAGCGGCCGTTCGAGGTTCTCCGCGATGTCGACCGCGAGCGCCTTCAACGGCGAGACGTACACCACCCGGGTGACGCCCTCGACGGGCTCCCCCGCGTCGTGAGCCCGGTACAGACGATCGATGCCGACGAGGAACCCGGCGAGGGTCTTGCCCGACCCGGTCGGCGCCGCGATGAGCGTGTCGAGCCCCGCCGCGATGTGCTGCCATCCCTCACGTTGCGGCGCGGTCGGGCCGCCCGGGAACCGGCGCCGGAACCATTCCGCCACCGCGGGATGGAAGCCGTCCCCGGCGGCGCCCGGCAGGTGCAGCTGACCCGGGGTCGCCGTGCCGCGCGCGCGGTCGGGACGCGCCGCGACGGTGGTCACCGCCGCTCGGGCGCGACAGCGGCCGGACGGCCCGGCTCGATGGTGGCTGCCAACGTGGATCCCTCTCGTGTGCCGCCCGGCCCATTCTGGCCCGAGGCTGTGACGTCCCCAACGGCCATCCGCGGTGCGCCGCGGCCCTACCAGCAGCCCATCACCGCGACGACCGCAGCGAACGCCAGGTCGGACTTGCCGATCGGCGGGGGCACGGCCGAGGGGTCGGCGTCGAGCACGAACTGGTCCTTCCAGACCTCGAGGATCCCGTCGCGGGCCTGGAAGGCCCGGTCGCCGATCCCGTTCAGCCGGGTCGAGCCCCGCGCGGCCCGGGCGAGACGGGTGAAGGCCAGATGGGCCCGCTGCTTGGAGGCGAACTGGTTCACGCGCAGCACGAACTGGCCGCCGGGCAGGGGATAGAGACAGGTGAAGACGTTGCCCGCCCAGGAGCCCTGCTGCGCGCCGGGCAGCTGGGTGCCGAGGCTCGCCGCGAGGGCGTTGCGGACCATGTCCTCGCAGACCTCGGCGGCGAGCGTCCTCGCCGAGGGACGCCGGACACCACCCGCCACGCCGGCCTGGGCGACCCCGGCGAGCCCGGGAGCCAGCACCAGCGCGGCGCTCAGGGCCAGGATCGCCACCGGCCGTCGCATCGCCTCGACGGTAGCCCCGGCACAATGGGGGTCATGCATGCAGCCGCGCTGCGCTTCGAGCTCTGGATTCCCGACAGCCGATCCCTGAAGTCCAAACGCGCCGCCGTCCGCCCCATCGTCGACGGGCTGCGTCACAAACTGCGCGTCTCGGTCGCCGAGGTCGACCACCAGGACACCTGGCAGCGGGCCGCGCTAGGCGTGGCCGCGGTCGCCGAGAGCGACGGTCACCTCCGCGAGGTGCTCGCCACCGTCGAGCGCTTCGTGGACCGGGCCGCCGGTGTCGAGCTCCTGGGCGTGGAACGAGCCGAGCTGGTCCCGCCCGACGGCGGGCTCCAGGAGTGGTGATGGTCCAGCCCCGGCGCCGTTTCGCCCGCACCCTGCGAGTCAACGAGGTCGTCCACGAGAGCCTGGCCGACGAGCTCGAGCGGCTCTCCGACCCGCGCCTCGCGATGGTCACGCTCACCGGGGTCGACGTGAGCCCGGACCTGCGTCACGCCACCGTCTACTACTCGGCCCTCGGCCGCCAAGACGAGGCGACCCTCGCCGCGCTCCAAGCCGCGGCGCCGCACCTGCGGCGCGTGCTGGGCCGCGAGGTTCGCCTGAAGTACCTTCCGCTCCTGCACTTCCGGGAGGATCCGGCCATCGAGCGGGGGCAGCGGGTGGAGGAGATCCTGCGGGGGCTGCACCGTCACGACCGGGCCCCCGGGGAGCACCAGCAATGACCGACACGGACCTGACCCGCGCCGCGCAGCTGGTCCGCGACGCGCGCCAGGTGGCCCTCGCCTGCCACGTGAACCCCGACGGCGACGCGCTCGGGTCGATGCTCGGCCTGTTCCACGTCTTGCGCGCCGCGGACGTCGATGTCGTCGCGTCGTTCCCCTCCCCGTTCGTCGTCGCGCCGCACTACCGCGAGCTGCCCGGCCTGGAACTCCTCAGCAAGCCCGAAGACTTCCCCTCCGAGCCCGACGTGATGCTCACCTTCGACTGCGGGTCGCTCGACCGACTCGGCGACCTCGAGCCGGCCGCCACCTCGGCACGCGAGCTGATCGTCATCGACCATCACATCTCGAACGACCGATACGGCACGGTGAACGTCATCGAGCCGCAGGCCGCGGCGAGCGGCTGGGTCGTGCAGCGCCTCGTCGACACGCTCGGCCTGCCCCTGTGCCGAGACGCCGCGGTGTGCCTCTACGCGGCGATCGTCTGCGACACCGGCCGATTCCAGTACGACACCACCACCCCGGCGGTGTTCGACCTGGCCCGCCGACTCACCGAGTTCGACGTGCCGGTCGCCCGCCTGTCGCGGACCCTCTTCGAGGAGCATCGCTTCGCGTACCTGCAGCTCCTCGCCGAGGCGCTCGCCAACGCCGAGCTGGTGCGCGAACAGCGCTTCGTGTGGACCGCGGTGACCCAGGACATGCTCCAACGCCATCAGGTCACGATCGACGAGGTCGAAGGCCTCATCGACATCCTCCGCCGGGCCGAGGAGGCCGAGGTGACCTGCGTCCTCAAAGAGGAACCGGACGGGACGGTGCGGGTCAGCCTCCGGTCGCTGGGCGGCACCGACGTGTGCCGGATCGCGCAGGCCCACGGCGGGGGCGGCCACCAGTACGCCGCCGGCTTCACCTCCGAGCTGGACGTCCCAACCACCGTCGCGCGCATCCGCGCCGCCCTCTGATCCGGCGCCGGCGCCGTGCGCGACGGCCTCGTCGTGGTCGACAAACCCCCCGGGTGCACCTCCCACGACGTCGTGGCGCGCCTACGCCACGTCTACGGCCAGCGCCGCGTCGGACACGCCGGCACCCTCGATCCGGACGCCACCGGGGTTCTGCTCGTCGGCCTCGGCCGCGTCACGCGCCTCTTGCGCTTCCTCGCCGACACCGGCAAGGCCTACCGGGGTGACGTGATGTTCGGCGTCGC
This sequence comes from Actinomycetota bacterium, assembly GCA_003140175.1. Lineage (GTDB taxonomy): Bacteria > Actinomycetota > Acidimicrobiia > IMCC26256 > PALSA-555 > PALSA-555. The sequence goes on along the minus strand of PLJD01000023.1, from coordinate 69,787 downwards.
CACCACCACCCTCGACGCGGCCGGCGACGTCCTCGACCGCCGACCGCTCCCCGTCACCCGCGACGAGGTCGAGGTCGCCACCCGGCGCTTCATCGGCCCGATCCAGCAGATCCCCCCCATGGTCAGCGCGGTGAAAGTGGGAGGCCGCCGCCTCCACGACCTCGCCCGCGAGGGCGAGACCGTCGAACGGGCGCCCCGCCCCGTCCGTGTCGACCGGTTCGACATCGAGGCGTTCCAACCCGGCCCCTACCCGGTGGCGACGGTGCTGGTCGAGTGCAGCAGCGGCACCTACGTCCGCTCGCTCGCCGCCGACCTCGGCGCCGCCCTCGGTGGACCCGCGCATCTCGCGCGGCTGCGACGCCTGCGGGTCGGCTCGTTCACCGTCGACGAAGCCCGACCGCTCGACACCGTCGCCGACGACCCCGACACCGCGCTGCTCTCCCCGCTGGTCGCGATGCGAGACCTCGAACCTATCGACGTCAACGAGGAGCAGGCGCGAGCGGTCCGTCACGGCGTCACCTTCCCGTGCTCGGCGTTGGAGGAGCCCCTCGGACCGGGCCCGTTCGCGCTCATCGACGCCGGCGGCGAGCTGCTCGCCGTCTACGAGCGACGCAACGCCGGGATCAAGCCCGCGGTCGTCGTGGCGAAACCCGGCGCGGAGGTCTGAACGTGCGCGTCGTGCATGACCTCGTCGCCTACGAACCGAACCCCCGCGGGTCGGTCGTCACGATCGGTGCGTACGACGGTGTCCACCTGGGCCACCAGGCGGTGCTTCGCTTCGTGCGCGACCTCGCCGCGGCCCGCGACCACGAGGCGATCTGTCTTACCTTCGACCGGCATCCCGCTGAAGTGGTTCGACCAGAATCTGCGCCCTGCACGCTCACCTTCCTCGACCAGAAGCTCGAGCTGCTTGACGCCACCGGCTTCGTCGACACCACCTCCGTGCTTGCCTTCGACGAGGCCCGCAGTCACGAGACCGCCGAGGACTTCATCCGCGAGGTGCTCGTCGCCGGACTCGGCGCTCGCCTCGTCGTGGTCGGCGCCGACTTCCATTTCGGCTATCGCCGCCACGGCACCGTGCACCTCCTCGAACAGATGGGCGCCGAGCTGGGCTTTGAGGTTGTCGGCGTCGGGCTCGTCCCGGTCGAGGGCGACCCGAGCGGCGCGCCCTACTCGTCGACCGCGATTCGGGCGCTGCTCGCCCAGGGCCGCGTCGGCGACGCGGCCCGCATGCTTGGACGGCCAGCTCGACCCCACGAGGTGCGCGGCACCGTCGTCGTCGGCGACCGGCGCGGCCGCACGCTCGGCTTCCCCACCGCGAACGTCGCCGTCCCCGCCCGCAGCTGCCTCCCCGCCGATGGGATCTACGCCGGCACGTTCGTGGCCCAAGACGGCGTCGAACGGGTCGGCGCCATCTCTTGGGGGCGCCGCCCCACGTTCTACGACGACGCGGCCGCCTCGGTGCTCGAGGTGCACGTGCTGGACTTCGACGACGATCTCTACGGCCAAACGGTCAAGGTTCGCATCGCGAAGTGGCTGCACGGCGAGGAGCGCTTCGAGTCGGTCGACGACCTCGTCGCGCAGATGCAACGCGACGTCGCGGCGACTCGGGAAGCCGTGAAGATCTGAGCCCTCGGCAATTCGAGCGCCGCCCCGCCCGCCGGTGTCGCCGCGCCCGGGCGTTGCGGGCAGCGACCGACCGCCCCCGCGACCAGATTCCACTGCTCCAGGACCGCTTCGGGGCCAGCGACCGAGGTCTGGTAGCCTGAGCGCTTCCGCACACAGGTTCTGAGCCCAACGTATGCCCGACACTTCCGCCACCATCGCTGAGCATCGCCTCCACGAGACCGATACCGGCTCGCCCGAGGTTCAGATCTCGCTCCTCACGGAGCGCATCAATCACCTGACGGAGCACCTGAAGGTCCATTCCAAGGACCATCACTCCCGTCGGGGTCTGCTCACGATGGTTGGCCGTCGGCGTCGGTTGCTCGACTACCTCCGGCGTAACAACGTCGAGCGGTACCGGGCGCTCATCGCCAAGCTCGGACTGCGTCGGTAATCGAGCGCCGGTTGTCAGTCGCCAGTGCCCGGCCGGGCTTCCCCCCGAGGAAGCATCCCGTCCGGACCCTGACCACTGGGAACCGCCGCTTCTTGTAACGAGAGGAGCACGTTCCCGTGCCATCACCCACCCGAGTTTCGGGCCCTGTCTCGGATGACGGCAAACTGCTGTCGTTCGAAACCGGTCGTCTTGCCAACCTCGCCGACGGCGCCGTCTTCGTCCAGCTCGGTGACACCACCTTGTTGTCGACGGTCGTCACCAGCAAGCCCCGCGAGGGCATCGATTTCTTCCCACTCACCGTCGACGTTGAAGAGCGCATGTACGCGGCCGGGAAGATCCCCGGCTCGTTCTTCCGGCGGGAGGGCCGCCCCGGTGAGCAAGCGGTCCTCACCTGCCGCCTGACCGACCGCCCGCTGCGACCGTCGTTCCCCGAGGGATTCCGCAACGAGGTGCAGGTCATCGCCACCATCCTCGGCGCGGACCTCGAAAACCCCCACGACATCGCGTCGATCAACGGCGCGTCCGCGGCGCTCATGGTGTCGGGAATCCCCTTCAACGGCCCGATCGGCGCCGTGCGCATCGCCCACCGCGACGGCGAATGGATCGCCCACCCCACCTACCAGCAGGGCGACGAATCGACGTTCGAGATGGTCGTCGCTGGTCGACGCCTCGCCGACGGCGACGTCGCGATCATGATGGTCGAAGCCGGAGGCACCGAAGCCACCTGGCGCCTCTACGAGGACGGCGCACCCAAGATCACCGAGGACCTGATTGCCGACGGGCTCGAGTGGTGCAAGCGCTGGATCAACGCCTCGATCGACCTCCAGCTCCAACTCGTCCACCAGGTCCAAGAAGCGTCGGGCCCGATCAAGACGATCGAATACGAGCCGCGCTTCGACTACGACTCGGACGTCTTTGACGCCGTCGCGGACGCCGTACGGGCCGACACCGCCGAGGCGATGGCCATCGCCGACAAGACCGCCCGCAACCACCGCCTCGACGAGCTCGACTCGGCGGTCACCGCCGAGCTGGCCGGAAGCGACGCCGCCCCCTACGCCGACCGCGCCGGGCAGGTCCGCAAGGCCTTCCGGGCCCTGCAGAAGCAAGTCGTGCGCAAGCGCATCGTCGACGAGGGCGTCCGCATCGACGGCCGGTCGACCACCGACATCCGTCCGCTCTCCGCCGAGGTCGGCATCATCCCCACCGCCCACGGCACCGGCCTGTTCCAGCGGGGCGAGACGCAGGTGCTCTCGGTCACCACGCTCGGCATGCCCCGCATGGAGCAGATGCTCGACACCATCGGCATCGACGACCGCAAGCGGTACATGCACCACTACAACTTCCCGCCGTTCTCGACCGGAGAGACGGGCCGGGTCGGGTCCCCGAAGCGCCGCGAGATCGGCCACGGCGCGTTGGCCGAGCGGGCCCTCGTGCCGGTGATCCCAAGCAAGGAGGAGTGGCCCTACACGCTGCGCGTCGTCTCGGACGTCCTGTCCTCGAACGGTTCGACGTCAATGGCGTCGGTGTGCGGCTCGTCGTTGTGTCTGATGGACGCCGGCGTCCCGATCAAGGCGCCGGTGGCTGGGATCGCGATGGGGTTGGTGTACGCCGAGGGCAAGTACACGACGCTCACCGACATTCTCGGCACCGAGGACGCCTTCGGCGACATGGACTTCAANNCAGCTCGACACCAAGATCGACGGTCTCCCCGCCGACGTGCTCACCCGAGCGCTACACCAAGCCAAAGAGGCGCGATTGGCGATCCTCGACGTGATGGCGGGCGCGATCGGCGCCCCCCGTGACGACGTGCGGCCGACTGCCCCCAAGATCATCAGCTTCGAGATCCCGATCGACAAGATCGGCGAGGTCATCGGGCCGAAGGGCAAGGTCATCAACACCATCACCCAGGAGACCGGGGCCGACGTCTCGGTGTCCGACGACGGCACGGTGGGGACGGTCACGGTCGGTTCGAAGGAATCGTCCGCCGTCGAGGAAGCCCGCCGGCGGATCGAGCTGATCCTCGACCCGCCGACCGCGGATCTCGGCGCCGAGTACACCGGCCGGGTCGTGAACGTCACGAAGTTCGGGGCGTTTGTCAACGTGCTGCCCGGCAAGGACGGCCTGCTCCACATCTCCAAGCTCGGTCGGGGCAAACGCATCGACCGGGTGGAGGACGTCTTGAACCTCGGCGACGAGGTCACCGTGCGCGTCGACGACATCGACAACGCGGGCAAGCTCTCGCTGGTCCTGGTCGGAGACGACGACGAGGCCGGCGGTGCCGCACCCGGCGGGGACGGCGGCGACGGCCCGAGCCGGAGCGCCGCACGACCCCGACGCGACGACCGGGGTGATCGGGACCGGGGTGATCGGGACCGGGGTGACCGGGACCGGGGTGACCGGGACCGGGGTGACCGGGATCGGGGTGATCGGAACGGGGGTGACCGGGCCCGGCCGGAGCGCGCTCCCGAGCGCGCCGAGGGGGACGGTGACCGCGAGGTCGCCTCGTTCGAGGACCAGTGGGAAACGCAAGCTCGCGCTGAGTTCGGCGACCTGGGACCGGCCGAGGCGGCTCGCACCGGTGGTCCCAGCCGTAGCGGAGGTGGCGGTGACGGAGGTGGACAGCGCCGTCGCCGGCGTCGTTGATCACCTCAACTCGGTGGGAGGCCATGCCGATCAGGGTCACATGATCGGGCGGACCCAACTCGCGTCGGGACTGCGCGTCGTGACCGAGTCTCTTCCCCATCTGCGCTCGGTGGCGATGGGGTTCTGGGTCGGCACCGGGTCCCGCGACGAACCCGCGTCGCGCGCCGGCGTCAGCCACTTCCTCGAGCATCTGCTCTTCAAGGGCACCGAGGACCGCGACGCGGCGACGATCGCCGAGGCGATCGAATCGAGCGGCGGCGACATGAACGCGTTCACCGCCCAAGAGCTCACCACCTACTACGTGCGGGTCCCCGACGACCGCCTCGAGCTCGCCGCCGACATCCTCTCCGACATCGTGTGGCGCCCCGCACTGCGCACCGAAGACATCGAGTGCGAACGCCAAGTGATCCTCGAAGAGCTCCGCATGCACGACGACGAGCCCGAGGATCTCGTGCAGGACGTGTTCACCGAGGCGGTGTTCCCGGAGCATCCGATCGGGCGCGAGGTGATCGGCTCGACCGACACCATCGAGGCGATGCACCGCCCCGAGATCGCCGAGTTCCACGCCAGCCACTACCACCCCAGCAACGTGGTCGTTGCCGTCGCCGGCAACCTCGAGCACGAGCGGGTCCTCGAGCTCCTCGAGGCCGGCCTCGACACCGCCCGCGGGACCCGCCCGCCCCGCGAGGGGTACTCGGGGAACCCGCCGCCCCGTCCGCTCGCCATCCTCGAACGCCCGACCGAGCAGGCCCACGTCGTCCTCGGCATGCGCGCGCTGCGCCACGACGACCCCGACCGGTACGCCCTGACCCTCCTCAACGAGGTGCTCGGCGGCGGCATGTCCTCGCGCCTCTTCCAGGAGGTGCGCGAGAAGCGCGGGCTGGCGTACTCGGTGTACTCCTACCGGGCCGCGCTCGAGGAGACCGGCGTGTTGGCGGTCTCGGCCGGAACCTCCCCCGAACGGGTCGACGAGCTGCTCGACGTGCTCGACACCGAACTGCGCCGCATCGTCGAGGACGGCGGGGTCACGGACCGGGAGCTCGAATCGGCCCGCGGTCACCTACGCGGCTCGCTCGCCTTGTCGCTGGAGAGCTCGGGCGCGCGGATGCACCGCCTCGGCCGCAGCGAGATCACCGTCGGTGAGGTCCCCAGCCTCGACGAGCTCGTGGCCCGCGTCGACGCGGTCACACCCGCCGACGTGACCCGGGTCGTCGAGCGCGTCCTTGCCGCCCCGGACCGCACCCTCGCCGCGGTCGGACCGTTCGACGAGCAGCGCTTCGCGGCACGCGCGCCTAGCCTCCAGGCGTGACGCGCGTCGGAGTGTTCGGAGCGGGCGGCCGCATGGGCCGCACGGTCTGCGCCGCCATCGCCGCCGAACCCGCCGTCGAGCTCGTCGCGGCCGTCGACCCCTACCACGCCGGGATCGATCTCCATCAGCTCGGCATCCCGGACACCGGCCTGCAAGTTGCTGGATCAGCGGACGCGCTCGTCGACGCGAACGCCGACGTCGCCGTGGACTTCACGGTCGTCGACGCGGCCCGCAAGAATCTCGACTGGTGCGCCGACCACGGGGTCCACGCCGTCGTGGGAACGACTGGCTTCGGGGCCGACGAGCTCGACGCCCTGCGGATCCGCTTCGAAGCGTCGAAAGCCAACGCCGTGCTTGCCCCGAACTTCTCGATCGGTGCCGTGCTCATGATGCGATTCGCGGAGCTCGCGGCCCCCTTCTTCGATTCGGCGGAGATCATCGAACTCCACCACGACGAAAAGGTCGACGCCCCGTCGGGCACCGCGCTGCTCACCGCGCAACGCATGGCCGCCGCCTCATCGGAGTGGGCCCCCGACCCGACCCGCCAGGTCGTCCTCGAGGGGGCCCGGGGGGGCGAAGGGCCAGCCGGGATCCGGGTCCATTCGCTGCGGCTCCGAGGTCTGGTCGCCCACCAGGAGGTTCTCTTGGGCGCGGCGGGCCAGACCCTGACCATCCGCCACGACAGCCTGGACCGATCGTCGTTCATGCCCGGCGTTGTCCTTGCAGTGCGCGCGGTGGCCGACCGGCCCGGACTCACGGTCGGCCTGGACCCCCTGCTCGGCCTCTAAGCCGCGGCTGTGGCGGCTCCCGCCGAGCCTCGCGACGCGGTCCTCGCCGGCGCCTACGCGTGCATCGCGCACGCCGGACTCGCCAAAACCACCCTCGACGACGTCGCCAAGGCGTCCCGCGTCTCTCGGGCGACCATCTACCGGATGTTCCCCGGCGGGCGCGACCAGCTCCTCCGCGAGGCGGTCGGCTGGGAGATGACCCGGTTCTTCGCCCGCCTCGCCGACGCTGTCGCCGCCGCCCCCGACCTCGCGGCCCGCTTCGAGACGGCGCTGCACTACGCCCACCAGGCCGTCCGCGACCACGCCGTCCTCCAGCGGGTCCTCGCCACCGAACCCGAAGCCCTGCTGCCCCTCATGACCGTCGAGCAGCACCGGGTGCTGCGCTACATCACCGACTATCTGCGGCCCCTCCTGGCCGTCGAAGCCGAAGCCGGCCGCCTGCGCCCCGGGGTCGACGTCGACCAGGCCGCCGACTACCTCGCCCGCATGGGCCTCTCGCTCATCGGCACCCCGGGCCGCTGGGACCTCGAAGACCCCGCCGCCCTCCACACCCTCGTCGCGACCGAGCTCCTCGGGGGCATCCTCGCCCCCGAACCCGGGTCCCCGGCAGCTGAGTAGCGGTTACTCAGGACCCGGAGGCGACGGGCGGCCACAATGGTGTGCAGGTGACCGGCACCGGCCGGTCCTACACGTCGAGGAGCGCGGTCGGCATGGGAATGTTCAAGGACATCAAGAAGATGAAAGACCAAGGCAAGGAAATCCAAAAGGCGCAGGGCAAGCGCACCGGCATGATCGGCATGATGCGCGACATGCCCAGCTCGATCAGCCGGGCCAGCTCCGCGGTCGACGACGCCATGGCCATGCAGGCCGACATCCAGAAGTCCCAGGCCCTGCTCCAGACCGGCACCCCCGGGCGGGCCACGGTCACGAACGTCGCCCAAACCGGCACGCTGGTGAACTTCAACCCGCAGGTCGTCCTCGACCTCCAGGTCACCGTTCCCGGCCAGGCCCCGTACGCGGCGAAGCTCACCGACGCGGTGCCCCAGGTGTACCTCGCCCGTCTCCAGCCGGGTGCAGAGATCGGCGTTCGGGTCGACCCGAGCGACCCGTCCACGCTCGCCCTCGACTGGGCTGCGGTCTAGACCACTCGATCGGCGCACGACCGGGGCGGTCCCACGGGCCGCCCCGGTCGTGGCGTCGTCGAACACCGGCCCGCACCCCGGCGCCGGCCCCCCACGGGCTTGGGCCCCCGGCCAGCCGAGCCGGCCGGCGCGGGCGGCGCAGCGCCACGAGCCCTGCCCGAATTGTCCGAGACGCGAGGGCGGGGAGGCGGGGAGTGGGGGCTCGTCGCGGCTGCGCTCCGCCCATGATGGGTACGGGGGTCCTCGATCCATTCGTTGACGCTGAGACGAAAAGAGTCGTATCGTCTCAAGTGTGACCACGGTGCTCACCGAGCGTGAACCCGACGCACGGCGCGACCTGGAGGGGCGGGCCATCGCCGCGGTGCTGGCTTGCGTCGCCCGTCAGGGCATCCGCAAGACCACGCTCGACGACATCGCCCGAGAGGCCGGCTGCTCTCGCGCCACCCTCTACCGCTACTTCCCGAGCAAGCAGGCGGTCCTCGACGCCGCGGTGCTCGCCGAACGGGAACGCGTCGTCGACGCGCTGCGCGCCGCCGCCGCCGACGCCCCCACCCTCGAGGACGCCGTCGTCGCGCTCCTCGGCACCGCGGGCACCGAGCTCGGCCAGCACCCGGCGCTGCGCTTCGTCGCCGACTTCGAACCCGAGCGGCTCTTGCCCCAGCTCTGCTTCGCCGGCGGTGACCGCCTCCTCGGCGCGGCAGCCCACGCGCTCGCCCCCGGCCTCGCTCCCTTCGTCGGTGAGCTCGACGCCACCCGCGCCGCCGAGTGGGTCGCCCGCGTCGCGCTCTGCCTGCTCTGCGCCCCGGCCCCGCCCGTCGATCTGCGCGACGAGGCAACCGTGCGTGCCTACGCGCGCAAGTTCATCGTTCCTGCTCTCCACCAAGCCCCGATACTCCAATCCAATCCCCCCAACTCCCGGAGGTGACCTCATGTCGAGCACCGAAGAGATGATCGGCCGTCAGGACGTCGACGACCTCGACGCCATCTTGGCGGTCACGAACACCGAAGTCACCGAAACCGCGCACGCGGTCCGGGCGAACGCCGAGGCCATCTTCACCTGGGATTACGAGCAGAGCCGAAAACCGCTCCAGCGGCTCTACGACAAGGCCAAGACGTCCCAGTGGAACGCCCGAGACTTGCCCTGGGACACCGACGTCGACCAGGAAGCGGTCGCGGTCGCGAACCAGATCCAGAACGGCTGGGGCGACGAACGCATGGACCTCACCGGAACGCCCTTCCAGAACTGGGGCGACAAGGAATGGCTCGCCTACAACATCGAGGCGCAGAACTGGACGCTCTCCCAGTTCTTGCACGGCGAGCAAGGCGCGCTCATCTGCACCGCGCAGATCGTCGAAACCGTGCCCTGGATCGACGCCAAGTACTACGCGTCGACGCAGGTCATGGACGAGGCGCGCCATGTCGAGGTGTTCAGCCGGTACCTCTCCGAGAAGCTGTCGGGCTTCTACCCGATCAACGCGCACCTCAAGATGCTCCTCGACGACATCGTCGCCGATAACCGTTGGGACATGACCTACCTCGGCATGCAGATCATGGTCGAGGGCCTCGCGCTCGCCGCGTTCGGGTTCATGCAACAGATGACCACCGAGCCGCTCCTCAAGAAGCTGCTCCGCTACGTCATGAGCGACGAGGCCCGCCACGTCGCGTTCGGGGTGCTGTCACTCAAGGAGTACTACGCCGAGCTCTCCGCGGCCGAGATCCGCGAGCGCCAGGAGTTCGCCTTCGAAGCCGCGGTCCGGATGCGAGACCGATTCCTCCAACAGGAGGTCTGGGAGCGCCTAGGGGTCGACGTGAAGGAGGCCTTGAAGGTCGTCGTGCACGACCCCGACCGGCCCCTGTTCACCTCGATGCTGTTCTCGAAGATCGTCCCGAACTGCAAGAAGCTCGGACTGCTCGACGCCGCCGACGGCTGGCTCCGCAAACGATTCACCGAGATCGAGGTCATCCAGTTCGAGGACTGGGTCGACACCGGCGAGGAGTACGCCACACTCGACGAGGTGGCCAAAGACCGGGCCGGAGCATCTGCCTGAGCGACACGCTCCCGACAACCGGCGCGCCGCGGGCTGAATCGCGCCGGTCCAGGGCGCGCCCGGCGTCCCGCGCCGCAGTAACTTCGTCGACATGAGCGCCCCGGTCCGGATCGTCTTCCTCGGCGGTCTCGGCGAGATCGGGCGGAACTGCTTCTGCCTCGAGGTCAGCGGGCGACTCGTCGTCGTCGACTGCGGCTTGATGTTCCCCGAAGCCGACATGCCCGGCGTCGACCTGGTCCTGCCCGACTTCACGTTCCTGCGCGAGCACGCCGACCAGGTGGACGGGATCGTCGTCACCCACGGCCACGAGGACCACGTCGGGGGCCTCGCCTATCTCCTCCGCGACGTCTCGGCCCCCATCTACGGCTCACCGCTCTCCCTGGGCTTGGCCCGCAACCGAATCGAGGAAGCCGGACTCCTCGGCCGGACCAAGCTCGTGCCCGTCGCCGACGGGGAAACGCGCCGGATCGGCCCGATCGACTGCGAGTTCATCCCCGTCGCCCACTCGGTGCCCCAGGCCTTCGCGGTCGCCTACTCCACCCCGGCGGGGACGATCCTGCACACCGGCGACTTCAAGCTCGACCTCACCCCGGTCGACGGGCGACGCACCGACCTCGCCCGCCTCGGTGAGCTCGGACGAGCCGGCGTCCGCGTCCTGCTCTCGGACTCCACGAACGCGGAACGGCCCGGGTTCACCGAGTCGGAGTCGACGATCGGCGTCGCGATGCGGGCCCTGTTCCGTGAGCACACCGACCGTCGCTTCATCATCGCGTCGTTCGCCTCGCACCTGCACCGCGTCGAACAGCTCGCCCGGGAGGCGATCGCGGCCGGTCGACGCGTCGCGTTCCTCGGCCGCTCGATGACCCAAAACGTGACCCTCGGACGAGAGATGGGACTCCTCGACCTACCCGTCGACCGAATTATCGACGCCGAGGACGTCTCGCGCTACGCGCCGGGCGAGGTCTGCCTGATCTGCACCGGCTCGCAAGGCGAGCCCATGAGCGCACTCGCCCTCATGGCCAGCCACGAACACAAACTGTTCAAAGTCAGCAGCGACGACATCGTGGTGCTCTCCGCCCATGCGATCCCCGGCAACGAGCCGAGCGTGCACCGAGTGATCGACGGCCTCCACCGCGCCGGCGCGCTCGTCCTGCACGACGACACCTCGCACGTGCACGTCTCGGGCCATGCCTCGCGCGAGGAGCTGAAATTCGTCCTCGGGATCGTCGAACCTGAATGGTTCATCCCCGTGCACGGCGAGTACCGCCACCTCGTCCACCACGCCGGCCTCGCCGAGGAGATGGGCGTCGCCGCCGAGCACATCCTGATCTGCGAAGACGGCGACGCCGTCACACTCGACCGGTCCGGCCTGGAGGTCGAACGCCGCGCGGTGCCCGCCGGCTACCAATACGTCGACGGGATCGTCGGCGACATCGGCCACGGGGTCCTGCGCGACCGGCGCAGCCTCGCCGAGGAGGGCTTCGTCGTCGTCATCATCACCGTCGACGGCACCACCGGCGAGCTCGTCACCGAACCCGAGATCGTGACCCGCGGCTGGGTGTACGAGGCGGAGGCCGAAGAGCTCCTGGAGGAGGCCAAAGCCGCGGTGCGCGCCGCGGTCACCCCACCCGACGAGGACGGCACCGTCGACTTCGAGGGCTTGCGTCGCAGCGCCCGTCGTGCGCTCGGCCGGCTCATCAACGAACGCACCCGGCGCCGGCCGGCGGTGATCCCCGTCGTCATGGAGGTCTGATGGAGACGACCGGGTGACCATTCGGGACTGGTCCAACTTCATCGGCGGTCGGAGAGCGCTCGTCACCGGCGCCGGGGCAGGGATCGGGCGTGCCATCGCCATCCAGATGGCCCGGGCCGGCGCCGAGCTCTGGATCAACGACCTGTCGGGGGAGCGCGCCGAGGAGGCGTGCGCCGAGATCATCGCCGAGGGCGGAACGGCCCGGCCCGTCGTCGCCGACGTCTGCGAGGGCGACTCGGTCGCCGCCATGTTCGAGACCACCGGACCCCTCGACATCCTGGTCAACAACGCGGGCAGCGGGGTGCGCTCCTGGGCCGACGGCGCGCTGCTGGTGCCCTTCATCGAGACCGATCCCGCCGACTGGGATCCCGTCCTTCGCGTGAACCTCGCCGGTGTCCTCCACGTCACCCGCGCCTACCTCCCCGCGATGATCGAACGACGCTGGGGGCGGGTCCTCGTCATCGTCTCCGACGCGGGACGCCGCGGCGAGCGCCGCCAGGTCGTCTACGGCGCCGCGAAAGCGGCCGCGATGGGCTTCGCGCGCGGCCTCGCCGCCGAAGTCGGACGCGACGGCGTCACGGTCAACTGCATCTCGCTGGGGTCGATGAAGCACGCCGGGCTCGCCGACGCAATCGCGGCCGACCCGGCGCTCGAGACCAAACTCGCTCGCAACTACCCGGTGGGCCGCCTGGGCCGGGTCGACGATCCCGCCCCGCTCGCCGTCCTGCTCTGCAGCGACGCCGCGGAGTGGATCACCGGCCAGGTCTACCCCGTCGACGGCGGCTACGCCCCCGCCCTCTAACCCCCTCACCGGAGCCACTCCGGTGGCCCAAGCGGCCAGTGTGTCCGCTGACACTTTTGAGGCTGGTGTTAGCGTGACCGGGTGGCGTCCCGTACTACCACCAAGTCCCGTTCCGCGCGCGACCGGACTCCCCGCGCCCGTGCCGCCCCCAACGCGGGACGCGGTCGACGCTCGGCGCCCGAGCCGCCCCGCCACGAGTTCGCCAACGCGGCCCGCCGCCAGCTTGGAGGCCACCGGGGCGACGCCGCCGGGGTCGGCCTCCTCGTCCTCGGCGTCCTCACCGCGCTCGGCTTGGCGTCGAACCTCGCCGGCTCGGTCGGCCAGGGCCTCGCCGACGCGCTCGGCGCCCTCGTCGGCCAAGCCCGCTATGCCGTCCCCGCGGTGTGCATCCTCGGAGGGCTCGCCTGCCTGCTCGCCCGCCCGGCCGCCGCCCGCCGCGCCGCCTCCGCCGCCGATGCCGCTACCGCGCTCGACGTCGACGTCGACGAGCCAGCCGCACCGGAGCCCGCCCCCCTGCGGGTCGGAGTCGGCAGCGCGCTCCTCGCCCTCTCGGTCGTCGGGCTCTTGCACCTTGCGCACGGAGCACCCACGATCACCGGCCCCGTCGCCACGCTGCGCAGCGCCGGCGGATACCTCGGGGCAGCCGCCGGCGGAGCGTTGCGCGACGCGGCCGGCACCGTCGGTGCGTCGGTCGTGCTCGTCGGGCTCGGCGTGCTCGGCGCGCTCCTCGCCCCGGGCGTCTCCGCGCGACGAGTGAGCACGGTCCTCGGCCGGGCCGCCCAGGCCGGGACGGCTGGCGTCCGTCGCCTCACCGACCAGCGATCCGTCGACCAGCCGACGAGCGACGCGAGCGACGACGTCACACCCGACCCAGGCGACGAGGACTCGCCGTCCGACGACGTCCCGCCCCACCCCGAGCTCGACCCCGCGCTCGACTCGGCCGTGGACCGAGCGGCAGCCATCGCGGATCTCTATGACCTCGAACGCGACCTGCCCGCCGACACCCCAACCCCCGCCGAGACCACCCAGCCCGACTTGCCCCCCGTGTCCGTCGTCGAGGAAGCCGGCGGCCAGATGGCGCTCGACGTCGCGCGCCGCGGCCGGCCCGGGGCCTGGAAGCTGCCACCCGCCAAGCTGCTCGGACGCTCCGGGGCCGCCAAGAGCGACCGGCGCTCCGCCGAGCAAGCCGGCGCAGTCCTCGAACAGGCGCTCCACCAGCACGGCGTCGACGCCCACCTGGTCGGCATGACGATCGGCCCCACCGTCACCCGCTACGAGCTCGAGCTCGCGCCGGGCGTGAAAGTCAACCGAGTCACGAGCCTCGCCCACGACGTCGCCTACGCGATGGCGTCCCCCGACGTGCGGATCCTCGCCCCCATCCCGGGACGCAGCGCCATCGGCGTCGAAGTGCCCAACACCGTGCGCCAGCTCGTCACGCTCGGCGACATCCTCGCCTCACCCGAAGCCAAGGCCACGCCCGAACCCCTCGCGGTCGGACTCGGCCGCGACATCGCGGGCCGGGCCGTCATGCTCGACCTGGCGACACTCCCGCACGTCCTCATCGCCGGCGCCACCGGCGCGGGCAAGTCGAGCAGCATCAACTCGCTGGTCACCTCGCTGCTCATGCGAAACACCCCCGACCAGGTGCGACTCATCCTCGTCGACCCCAAGCGCGTCGAGCTCGGTGCGTACAACGACGTACCCCACCTCCTCACCGCGGTCGTCACGAACCCGAAGAAAGCAGCCAACGCGCTCAACTGGGCAGTACGCGAGATGGACCTGCGCTACGAGCTCCTCGCCGAGGTCGGTGTGCGCGACCTCGCAGGCTTCAACGCCGCGTTCGACCGGGGCGAACTCCCCACCCGCGACGAGCCCGACCCGATCACCGGCCGCGGCTACGAACGCCTCCCCTACATCGTGGTCGTCGTCGACGAACTCAACGACTTGATGATGGTCGCCCCCCGCGACGTCGAAGCCAGCATCTGCCGCCTCGCCCAGATGGCCCGCGCGGTCGGCGTCCACCTCGTCATCGCCACCCAACGGCCCTCGGTCGACGTGATCACCGGCGTGATCAAAGCCAACGTCCCGAGCCGCATGGCCTTCTCAGTCACCAGCCTCGCCGACTCGCGCGTCATCCTTGACCAGTCGGGCGCCGAGAAGCTCGTCGGGCAAGGCGACATGCTCCTCATCACCGCCTCCGAATCGCGGGCCCGGCGGATCCAGGGCGCCTGGGTCGACGAGGCCTGCGTCCACCAGGTCACCGCCCACTGGCGACGCCAGACCACCGAACCCGCCTACGTGGACGGCGTCGCCGAGGAGACCCCCGGCGCCGGCCGCTCGGGGGTCGACTCCGACGGCGGCGACGACCTCCTGGCCGAGGCGATGGAGCTCGTGGTGCGCTCGGGTCTGGGCTCCACCTCGATGCTCCAGCGCAAGCTCCGGGTCGGGTTCGCCCGCGCCGGGCGCCTCATGGACCTCCTCGAGCGCCGAGGCATCGTGGGCCCCTCCGAAGGCTCGAAGGCCCGCAACGTCCTCATGACGGTCGACGAGTTCGAGGCCCGCCCCGCCGGGGACTGACCCCGCCCAGCGGCCCTCAAGGCGCGGCGAAGCCCTGCCGTAAACCCTCATCGGGGTGGGCATGCGCCTCGGGGGTTGCATGCTCCGCAAACTGCCGTTCCGGACCAAGCTCATCTTGGTGGTGAGCGTGCCGCTCTTCGCGCTCATCGGCTTTGCCGGGATCATCATCAACGGACGGTTCACCGCGCTCTCCAACGAGCAGCAGTACGGCCACGTCGTCACCGGATTCGAGGCCCTCGCCCGGGTCGGACGCAGCGTCGCCGACGAAGGTGTCGCCTCCCAGTGGTACGCCGCCACGACCCAACCCAACCCGCCGGCCGACAAATCCCTCATCCTCGACACTCGCAACGCCACCGACGCCGCCGCCACGTCGCTCTACCAGGCGCTCCCGTCCTTCGCCGGCCAAGTCAGCCCCGCCACCCGCCGAGACGTCGACGACATCGCCACCCGCCTGCGCGCCCTCCAGGTCTCCACCCGCGCCCTCGTCGACGAGGGCGGCAACTTCGGCAACACCTTCAACGACCTGTCGGCCAGCTCGCTCACCGCCGCCGCCGCCGTCGCCCGCGACATCCAAGACCGCGACCTCTCCACCAGCCTCCTCGGCGTCGTCGACCTGCGCCGCGGTCAGGCGTCGACCGCCGACGAGGCATCGATCGTCATGACCTGGCTGCTCGGCGACCGCGGCGACGTCGCCGCCTGGGACGCCGCCATCCACGACCAAGACACCGCGACGAGCGCCTTCATTGAGACCGCGACCACCGCCGAGGCACACGCGTACCGCGCCGCGACGGGTTCGCCGCCACCCGACCCTGTCCGCTCGACCGTCCCCGGCGCGCTCCCCAGCGCCTTCCCGGCGACCCGCGTCGATATCTACACCTACCTGCGCACGTTCCTCGCCCGACAGTCCAACAGCGACAACGGCGTCGACGCCGTCCAAACCGTCGTGGACCACACCGCGGCGGTCAAGGAGTCGAGCGCCCGCAACGACCTCGAGCTCGCCGCCGGCGGCACCGCCCTGCTGATCGCCCTCGTCCTCGCGCTCGCCTGGGCGCTCGTGCAGGCCCTCAACCGACCGTTGCGGGCGCTGACGCGCGCGGCACGCAACGTCTCCGAGCGTCGCCTGCCCCAACTCATCGACACCGTCCGCCGCGGCGGACAGGTGTCAGCCGAGCAGCTCGAGCACCTCGCCCCGATCGCCGTGCAGTCGAACGACGAAATCGGCGAGCTCGCCACCGCGTTCGGCAACATCCAACAAGCCGCCGTCGCCGTCGCCCGGGAGCAGGCCGCGCTGCTCCGCAAAGGCATCGGAGACCTCTACGTCAACCTCGCGCGCCGCAACCAGAGCCTCCTCGACCGCCAGCTCGCGCTCCTCGACGACCTCGAACGCGACGCCGACGAACCCGACGATCTCGCCGCGCTCTTCGAGCTCGACCATCTCTCCACCCGCATGCGCCGCAACGCCGAGAGCCTGCTGGTCCTCTCGGGCTCGGAGCAGCCCCGTCAGTGGCGCACCGCCATCCCCATCGTGGACGTCGTGCGGGCCGCCGGAGCTGAAATCGCCGACTTCGCGCGGGTCAACTACCTCGGGTTCGGCGACGACCTCGCCGTCGCGGGCAACGCCGTCGCCGACGTCACCCACCTGCTCGCCGAGCTGTTCGAAAACGCCGCCGCGTTCTCGCCACCCAGCACCCCCGTCGTCGTCGCCGGCGCCCCCAACGAGGCGCGCTACGTGATCAGCATCACCGACGAGGGCCTCGGCATCGACGAGGAACGACTGGCCCGCATCAACGCGCTGCTCGCCCGACCGCCGGCCCCCGGCCTCGCGCTGTCGCGCACCCTCGGCCTCTTCGTCGTCGCGCACCTCGCCGCCCGCCACGGCATCCTCGTCCAGCTGCGCCCCGCCAACCCGGTCGGCACCATGGCGCTCGTCGCGCTCCCCGCCACCATCCTCGCCCGGGGCGAGCCGCGATCCGAGCCACCCGAGGCGGCACCACCGTCCCCGCCCCCGCCCGCCGACGGGCCCGCGCTCGTGCTCGAGCCGATCGCGACCGCGCCCACCTCGCGGCGCGCCACGGCACCCACCCCGCCCGCCGAAGCACCCGCCACCGGACCACCTCCCCGAGTCCCAGCCGGAGGGCCACCCGGGTCCGCACCCCAGCCCGAACCCGCGCCCGAGCCCGCCCGAGCCGCCGCGGCGACCGGCGATGGACTGCCCCGACGCGTCATGCGACCCGTCAACGGACGCGTCGGCGAAGCCCTCGTCACCCGCGTCCCCGGCCAGAACCTCTCGCACCGCCCCGAACCCGACGGCCCCCCCACGGGCGAGACGCGGCCCCGACCCGAGCGCGTCCACGACCTCCTCACCCGCCACACCCGCGGCGTCCAAGACGGCCGCAACCACCAGGAGGACGAGTGATCCGCCTGAGCGCCGAGGCACGCAACCTGAACTGGCTGGTGTCGAACTTCGTCGCCGGCGTCCCGGGGGTCACCCAGGCGGCCGTCGTCTCCTCCGACGGACTCCTCATCGCCATGTCCGACGGGCTCGACCGGGTTGCCGCCGACCGGCTCTCGGCCGTCGCGGCCGGCATCCAGAGCATCGCCCGGGGCGCCGCCGGCCCCCTGCGCGGCGGAGCGGTCCACGAGACCATCGTCGAGTTCGAACACGCCATCTTGTTCGTGATGAGCGTGAGCGAGACCTCCGCGCTCGCAGTCACCGCCAGCCGACCCTGCGACGCCGGACTCGTCGGCTACGAGATGGCCGTCCTCGTCGAGCGCTGCGCCGACGCGCTGACCCCGCCGGTCGTGGCGGAGCTCCAAACGACGCTCCCGCAGTAGCGCGTCGTGGCCACCCGCGGACCCGCGCCCCGGCTTCCCCGCGTCGTGCGGCCCTACGTCCTCACTGGCGGCCGCACGAGACCGGTCGGGCCCATCCTCGCCCTCGACACCACGGTGCGCACGACCACCACCGACTCCCACCTCGACCCCCAAACCCCCGAGTCCAGCCGCATCCTCGAGCTCTGCGACGCCCCCACCTCGATCGCCGAGCTCGCCGGCCGACTCACCATCCCGGTCGGGGTCGTGCGCGTCCTCGTCGACGACCTCGGCACCCTCGGTGCCGTGACCGTGAACCCGCCGACCCCCGCCGCCGCAACCGACGCCGGGCTCCTCGAGAGGCTGCTCGATGGCATCCGTGCTCTTTGACCAGCGGGCCCGGCCCGCCGCCGCGCCCACGACCATGAAGATCGTCATCGCGGGCGGATTCGCGGTGGGCAAGACCACCTTCGTCGGTTCCATCTCCGAGATCGAGCCGCTCCGGACCGAGGCCGAGATGACCGTCGAAAGCCTCGGCGTCGACCACGCCGGCCCGCTCGGCGGCGCCAAGCGGGGCACGACGGTGGCCATGGACTTCGGGCGGATCACCATCGACACCGACATGGCCCTCTACCTGTTCGGAACCCCAGGTCAGGACCGCTTCTGGTTCCTCTGGGACGAACTCGTGCGGGGCGCCGTCGGGGCCGTCGTCCTCGTCGACACCCGCCGGCTCCAGGAATGCTTCGCGGCCGTTGACTACTTCGAGCACCTCGGGTTGCCGTTCGTCGTCGCCGTCAACCTCTTCGACGGAGTCGCGACCCACCATCCTCGAGACGTCCGCGAGGCGCTCGCCGTGCCCGCCAACGTGCCCGTAGTGCTCTGCGACGCCCGGCGCCGCACCCACGTGCAAGAGACGCTGATCCTGCTCGTGGAAGGCGCGCTGCGCCGCGTGGCGGGCGCAGCCTGAGCCGGCGCCGCCCCGGCCGGGGACCGTGGCCGCGCGCCACGGTGGACCACAGGAGCCGACGAGCCACGAACCCGAACCGCTACGCCGAGTCGTCGGGACCCTCGCCCTCGTCGAGCTGGGTTCGCAGCTCGTCGAGCAGCTCGGCGACCACCGAAAGATGCTCCTCGATCCGGGCCACGTAGGCCACCGGCGAGGTGTCAGGCACCTCATCGTCGACGTCGATCTCGTGGACGACCGCGCCCGCAAACTCGGCCTGGTCGGCCAGTACGACCAGGGTCGCGCGGGGCCCGTCGAGCGGGTCGGCCCACTGGGCGAAGACGCTGATCCCCGCGGTCTCCAACCGGGCTCGAAGGATCTGCGCGGTGAGGCGAGGCCACGTCCCCAGCGACACGAGATCCGCCGCGCCGAGGGCACCCGGGTCGCCACCATCGTGGGGTGGACGGAGGACCAACGCCGCCCCGCACGCGGGGCACGACTCAGCCCCCGCCTCGTAGTTCTCACCGCACGAGGGACACCACCGGGTCGCAGCCACCGAGGCGAAGTGTCGCACGCCGGTAGCATCGCTGGTGTGGCAGAGCGATTTTGGGTCGAAACGCTCGGCTGCCCGAAGAACGCCGTCGATTCCGACAAGGTGCGGGCCTCACTGCTCGACGACGGACTCGAGCCCGCCGCCGGACCCGACCAGGCTGACCTGGTGGTCGTCAACACGTGCGCGTTCATCGACGCCGCCCGTCGCGAATCGATCGACACCATCCTCTCGCTCGCCGACGCCCGGGCGCCCGGGGCCCGTCTCGTCGTCACCGGCTGTCTCGCCGAACGAGCCGGGGACGAGCTCGCCGCCGCGCTGCCCGAGGTCGACGCGGTCGTCGGCTTCGCGGGGGAGGCGGACCTCGCCTCGGTGGCCGTCGACGGACCCCGCCGCCGCCCCCGCGGGGTCCGGGACCTCCTCGAGCTGCCCCGAGCCGCGCCGCTCGCACCCTGGGCGTACGTCAAGGTCGCCGAGGGCTGCGACCGGGCCTGTCGCTTCTGCGCCATCCCGTCGTTTCGCGGTGCGCAGCGCTCCCGACACCCCGACGCGCTCCTCACCGAGTGCCGGGGCCTGGTCGAAGCCGGCGCCGCCGAGCTCGTCCTCGTGGCTCAGGACCTGGCCTGGTACGGACGCGACATCGGGGAGCCCGGATCACTCGCCCCGCTCGTCGCCCGCCTGGACCGGGAGCTGACGCCCCTCGGTCTCCGCCGCCTCCGGCTCCTCTATCTCTACCCGAGCGAGGTGCGCGGCCCGCTCGTCGACACCATGCTCGACACCGCCAGCGTCGTGCCGTACTTCGACCTCTCCCTCCAGCACGCCGACCGAGCGCTGCTCGCCCGCATGGCCCGGTGGGGCAGCGGTGAGCGGTTCCTCTCCATCATCGACGGCATCCGAGACCGCGAACCCGACGCCGCGTTCCGGTCGTCGTTCATCGTCGGGTTCCCCGGCGAAACCGAAGCCGCCCACGAGCAGCTCCTCGACTTCCTCGCCGCCGCGCACCTCGACTGGGCCGGGTTCTTCGCCTACTCGCCCGAGACCGGCACGCCCGCCGCCACGATGGACGGCCGCGTGCCCGACACCGTCGTCCGCGAATGGCTCGCCGAATGCGACGAGGTCCAAGCGCCCATCACCGCTGCGGGCCGCGACCAGCTCGTGGGCGCCGAACTCGCCGTGCTCGTCGACGGCGTCGACCCCGACACCGGCGAGCTGGTCGGACGCACCCACCGCGAAGCACCCGAGATCGACGGCACCATCCGCCTCGTCGGAGCCAGCGCCCGGCCCGGCGTCATCGTTCGAGCGAAAGCCACGGAAGCGCTCGGCACGGACCTCGTCGCCGAACCGATCGAGGTGTTGGCGTGACCGACGCGCCGACTCCCGCCGAGCGCGCCCGCCGCTTCGGCGAGACCGCCATCAAGACCCCCGCCAACGCCGTGACCTTCGTCCGGCTGCTCTTCGCCGTGCCCGTCCTGGCCTGGATCCTCGACCAGCACCACGGCCACAGCAACTGGGGGACGTTTGCCGGCTGGCTCGTGCTCTGGATCACCGACTGGCTCGACGGCTGGCTCGCGCGACGCGACGGCACCACCCGCTCCGGCGCCTTCCTCGACCCGCTCGCCGACAAGCTCCTCGTCACCGGCGGGCTCGTCGCGCTTGCGATCCGAGGCGACTACGCGTGGCTGCCGGTCCTCATCATCGTCGCCCGAGAGGTCAGCGTCTCGGCGTGGCGAGCTCTGGCCGGTCGGCGCGGCGTGTCCGTCCCAGCCCGCCGGCTCGGAAAATGGAAAGCCAACGTGCAGTTCCTCGCCGTGGCCTTCGTGCTGTTCCCGCCGACCGAGCACCTGCACACCGTCGCGAACATCGCGCTGTGGGCCTCGGTGGTGTTCTCGCTCGTCTCCGCAGTCGACCTCGTCCTCGCTGCCCGGCGGGGCACACCGACACCCTCCACCGACGTGCTCCACCCCGCCCCCCGCCCCCAGTGACCACCAACCGCGGGGAGTGAGCGCCAGCCGTGAGATGTGACGTCCTCGCGATCGGCACCGAGCTGCTCCTCGGCCAGATCGTCGACACGAACAGCGCCTGGATCGGAGAGCAGCTCGCCACCGCCGGCATCGACACCTTCGACCACCGCAAGGTCGGCGACAACCTCCCCCGCATGGTCACCGCGTTACGTGACCTGCTGCGCGGCGCCGACGCAGTCATCGTCTGCGGCGGGCTCGGACCCACCCCCGACGACGTCACCCGCGACGCGATCGCGCAAGTGATGGGCACGACGCTCGAGCGCCGCCCCGAGCTCATCGAGCACATCGCCTCGCTCTTCGGCACCCGGGGACGCGACATGCCCGCCAACAACCTGCGCCAAGCCGACGTTCCCGTCGGCGGCGACGTGATCCCCAACCCGATCGGCACCGCCCCCGGACTGCAGTGTGAGGTGACCATCGACGGCGCCACCCGAGTGGTCTACGCGGTCCCCGGCGTCCCCTACGAGATGCAGCAAATGGTGACCGACCATGTCCTGCCCGACCTGCTCGAACGGTCAGGGGAACGGGCCGTCATCCTGTCGCGCTCCTTGAAGACCTGGGGCACCTCGGAATCCGGACTCGCCGAGATGATCGCCGACCGGGTCGACGCGCAGACCAACCCGACGATCGCGTTCCTCGCCCGCGGGATCGAAGGCCTCTACGTACGCGTCACCGCCAAAGGCCAGACCGAGGAAGAAGCTCGCGAGCTGATCGAGACCGAAGAGCGCGCCTTGCGCGGCGTGCTGGGCGACCTGGTGTTCGGCATCGACGACGAGACGATGGAGCACGCAGTGCTCACGCGCCTCCACGCCCGCGGCTGGACGCTCGGCATCGCCGAATCGCTCACCGGCGGGCTGGTCGGCGCCCGGATCGCCGACGTCCCCGGAGCGAGCGCGACGTTCCGCGGCTCGCTCGCGTCGTACGCGACCGAGGTCAAGCGCGACGTCCTCGGCGTCACCGCCGAGCACGTCGTGAGCCGCGAGTGCGCCGAAGAGATGGCGACCGGAGCCCAACGCGTGCTCGGCGCCGACGTCGGCATCTCGGCCACCGGCGTCGCCGGACCGACCCCCCAGGACGGCCAGCCCATCGGCA
This sequence comes from Actinomycetota bacterium, assembly GCA_003140175.1. Taxonomy (GTDB): domain Bacteria; phylum Actinomycetota; class Acidimicrobiia; order IMCC26256; family PALSA-555; genus PALSA-555. The sequence goes on along the minus strand of PLJD01000023.1, from coordinate 47,249 downwards.
CCGTATGGTTCGCGATGGCGCTCCCCGGCCTCCCCGTCGAATCGGTCCAGACCCGGCTCCCCGGCGACCGGTTCCGGGTCCGCCAGTTCGCCACCATCTCGCTCCTCAACCTGTTGCGCCTACGGCTCGACGCCATGCAGTGACGCGCCTCGAGCGCGCCTTCCTCGCCGTCGTCCCACCCCCCGCGGTCCTCGACGCCATCGACCAACGCCTCGAGCCGATCGCAGCCACCGAACCTCGCCTGCGCTGGCTTCCCCGCCCGCAATGGCACGTCACCCTCCAGTTCCTCGGCACGGTCGACGACGCCGAGGCGCTCGCCGCCGCGGCCGGCGCGGCGCTCGCCCGCCGCGCGCCGTTCACCCACCAGCTCGCCGCAGCCGGAGGGTTCCCGTCGACCCGCCGCGCCACCGTGCTCTGGATCGGCGTCGAGCCCGACCAGGCGCTCGCCGACCTCGCCGCCACGGTCACCGCCGCCACCACCGCGCTCGGTCACGTCCCCGAGCCGCGCCGGTACCACCCCCACCTGAGCGTGGCCCGAGCGGCCCGGCCCCGCCCGGTGACCCGGGCCGTCGAAGCCATCGGCCCCGAGCCCGTCGGGCCGGCCTGGACCGTGACCGAGGTCGCCCTCGTCCGCAGCGATCTTCGCCCCGAGGGGGCCCTCCACACGCCGTGGTGCCAGCTGGCGCTCGAGAATGCTTGATTACGAACGTCTGTTCGAATACGGTTGGGTTCGAATTACACGCCTGTAATCACGCCGGTACGCTCCCGGGGGTAGGCGTGTCACACCCCTCGTAGAAGGTCTGAGCACCCCACGCACGGCGGGCCATCGCCGGCAACGCAGGAGGAACCACGTTGGAACGGCAGCAGGCGCTCGAGATGGCAGTCGGTCAGATCGAGAAGCAGTACGGCAAGGGCGCGATCATGCGCCTCGGCGAGCGCGGCCACGTCGGCGTGGAGGCGATCTCCACCGGCGCGCTCGCGCTCGACATCGCGCTCGGCATCGGCGGTCTCCCCCGCGGTCGGGTCGTCGAGATCTTCGGCCCGGAAGCCTCCGGGAAGTCGACGCTCGCCATGCACGTCGTCGCCGAAGCCCAACGCAACGGCGGCGTATGCGCCTACATCGACGCCGAGCACGCCATGGACCCCGTGTACGCCGCGAACATCGGCGTCAACGTCGACGAGCTCTACATCTCCCAACCCGACACCGGGGAGCAAGGCCTCGAGATCGCCGACATGCTCATCCGATCCAGCGCCCTCGACGTCGTCGTGATCGACTCGGTCGCCGCGCTCGTCCCCCGAGCCGAGATCGAAGGCGAGATGGGCGACACGCACGTCGGGCTCCAAGCGCGGCTCATGAGCCAAGCGCTCCGCAAGCTCACCGCCAACCTCAACCGCTCCCGCACCATCTGCGTCTTCATCAACCAGCTCCGGGAAAAGATCGGCGTTATGTTCGGATGTTGCTCATTTGAGACCCGGATCACGCTGGCCGACGGGACCCAGGAGCAGATCGGCAAGATCGTGAACCAGCGGCTGCCGGTCGAGGTCCTCTCCTACGACCCCGACCAGGGGGCGATGGTCCCGAGAAAGGTGACGAACTGGTTCGACAACGGACTCACCGAACAGTTTCTCCAGTTCACCGTTGCAAACCCGGGCAAGCCCAGCCAAACTCGGTTCGGGGTTACGGCGAACCACCTCATCCGGACACCAGGCGGTTGGCGAGAGGCACAGGACCTTCGGCCCGGGGACCGCGTGCTCCAAGCCGTGCCCGCCCGCCTATCCGTTTTCCAGTGGGAGGTCATCCTCGGTTCCCTCATGGGAGACGGGGCACTCTCGCCCACTCGGTCCGGTAACAGCGCCCGGTTCCGCTTCGGCCATGGAGCGAAGCAGGCGGCGTACTGCGAGTGGAAGGCATCACTTCTCGAGAACGTCGGCGTGTATCGGTCGACCCGGCGCGATGGTGGCGCGTCCTTCGTCGATACCCGGCCGCTCCCCGAGCTCGCCGAACTGCGCCGAGCGGTCTACGTCCACGGTAAGAAGGTGTTCAACCACGACTACCTGAAGCAGCTCACCCCCCTCGCCCTCGCCCTCTGGTACATGGACGACGGATGTTTCACGCTCCGGGCCAAGGGGGTCCAGGCGCGCACCCGGGACGGCAGCGGTCGATCCGAAATCTGCGTGGAGGCGATGGAAGCGACCACCCGACAGCGTCTGCTCGAGCATCTTCGCGACACCTGGGGGATCGCCCCCAAGCTGATCGACCGGGCGGGGAAGGCCGTCCTCCAGTTCCCGAAGGACGAGACTGCCAAGCTCCACGCCCTCATCGCGCCGTTCGTGCACCCCTCGATGGAGTACAAGTTGCTGCCCCGGTACCGGAGTCGGTTCGCTGTCACCCCACAGTTCGTGGCGCCCCGTCACGAACTGATGCCTGTCCCGATCCGGGGAATCACCGTGAAGACCCCCACCCGGTCGAAGCACCGTTTCGATCTCGAGGTCGAGGGAAGCCACAACTACGTCGCGGGTGGCGTAGTCGTGCACAACAGCCCCGAGACGACCCCCGGAGGTCGGGCTCTGAAGTTCTATTCGTCGGTCCGGCTCGACATTCGCCGCGTGGAAGCGATCAAGGACGGCGCCGAGGTCGTCGGGAACCGAACCCGGGTCAAGGTCGTCAAGAACAAGGTCAGCGCACCGTTCAAACAAGCCGAGTTCGACATCATGTACGGGCGGGGCATCAGCCGGGAAGGCTCGTTGGTCGATGTGGGGGTGGAACTCGGAATCGTCAAGAAGTCCGGGGCCTGGTTCACCTACGAAGGCGAGCAGCTCGGCCAAGGGCGTGAGAACGCCAAGCAGTTCTTGGCTGACAACCTCGACATGATGCTGGAGATCAGCGAGAAGGTCCGCGCCGCGGTCGGCATCGACGACGACGAGACGGTCGACCTGACTGAGGAGCCCACGGCCGACGCCGCCGAGGCGGACGAGCCCGCGGAGGTCGAGTCCTAGATCTGCCCCCTGCCTGCCCAGGCTGATGGTGGCGGGGGCTTCGGCTCCCGCCACCATCGCGTCCGGGCCCGTTACAGCACGGCGTGGAGGATCGCGATGGCGCCCGCGACCGCCGAGAGGGCCAACACCGCGGGGCGAAGCCAGCCGGCGTCGACGAGGCCGTGGAGGTGCCGGCTCACCCACAGGCCGCCGACCATGAAGGGGACCAGCGTCAGCGCGAACACCAGCTGGTCGAGCGTGATATTGCCCGTCGCGACGTAGCCGAGGAGCGCGAGGACCGCGGTGGCGGCGAAGAAGGCGCTCAGCGTGGAGCGGGCGACGGAGCCGCGGTGATGCTGGAACAGGAGCGCGACCGGTGGGCCGCCAACCGAGGACGCCGTCCCGAAGACTGTGGACGCGAAGCCGGCCACCAGCGACGTGGCCGGGTTGATCACGATGGGCGGCGAGATGATGCTCAGCACCACCCCGACGAGGGTGATGCCACCGACCACGATCGCCAGGTCCGTCGCGCTGACGTGGCCCACGATCAGGAGGCCGACCAGCGTCCCGGGCACCGCGGCGAGCAGCATCCACCCCAGCGCCTCCCGCTCGACGGCGTGATGGTCGCGGCGAAGGGTCCCGACGGCCAGGGGCAGCGCGACCAGCACCAGCGTTGCGGGCAGCGCCTCGGGAACCACGATGGCCACGAGCGGTGCCGCCAGCAGGTTCAAGCCGAAGCCGACCGAGCCCTGCACGATCGAGCCGGCGGACACCGCGGTTGCCGCCACCACGAACGCCCCGACGGTGACGTGCACGCCCGGCGATCCTGGCAGAGATCCCCCCATAGACTCCAACGCGTATGACCCGGCGCTTCCATGTGCGCACCTTCGGGTGCCAGATGAACGAGCACGACTCCGAACGCCTCGCCGGCCTGCTGGTGGCCGAGGGGATGGAGCCCACCGACGACGTCGAAGCCGCGGACGTGGTCGTGCTCAACACCTGCTGCATCCGCGAGAACGCCGACAACAAGCTCTACGGGCACCTGGGCCACCTCAAGGCCCTCAAGGAACGCCGGCCGGGCCTCCAGATCGCCGTCGGGGGCTGCCTGGCCCAAAAGGACCGGGAACGGGTCCTGGAGCGGGCCGGGCACGTCGACGTCGTCTTCGGGACCCACAACCTCGCCCGCGCTCCCGCCCTCCTCGACCAGGCCCGGGACGGGCAGCCCGTCGTGGAGATCCTCGAGGAGCACGTCGCCGACCCGGCCGTCCTGCCGGCCCAACGGGCCTCGGGGCACTCCGCGTGGGTGACGATCCAGCTCGGGTGCGACAACGCCTGCACCTTCTGCATCGTCCCGATCGTGCGCGGATCGGAGGTCAGCCGCCGCCTCGGGGACGTCGTGCGCGAGGTCGAGCAGCTCGCCGCCGACGGGGTCAGCGAGGTGACGCTCCTCGGTCAGAACGTGAACTCGTACGGCCGCGACCTTGGCGCCGGCCAGTACCGCCCCCGCTTCGCTGACCTGCTCCGCGCCATCGACGCCGTCGACGGGATGCGCCGAATCCGTTTTACCTCCCCCCACCCAAAGGATCTCCGCCCCGAGACCATCGCGGCGATGGCCGAATGCGACGCGGTCTGTGAGCAGCTGCACCTCCCGCTCCAAGCCGGCAGCGACCGGACCCTGGCCCGCATGCACCGCGGCTACACCGCGGCGCGCTACCTGACCCGCCTCGACGCCGCCCGCCAGAGCATCCCGGACCTGGCCGTCACGACCGACCTCATCGTCGGCTTCCCTGGTGAGACCGACGCCGACTTCGAAGCGACCCTCGCGGTCGTCGACACCGCGGCCTTCGACGCCGCCTACACGTTCGTCTACTCGCCGCGCCCCGGGACGCCGGCCGCCGAGATGACCGACCAGCTCGTCCCCGCGGCGGTGACCCGGGACCGCATGCGCCGGCTGACCGACGTCGTCGAGCGCCACGCCCTCGCGCGCAACCAGGCCCGTATCGGACGGGTCGAGGAGATCCTCGTCGACGGGCCCTCGAAGCGGGACCCCACCCGGCTCAGCGGCCGCACCCGGCAAGGCAAGCTGGTCCACACGCCCACCCAGGACCACCTCGCCCCGGGCGACTACACCCGAGTCCGAGTCACCGACGCCGCGCCCCACTGGCTGGCCGGCCAACTCGTGGCGCACATCCCCGTGGCTGCCGGCTGAGCGCGGAGACGTCCACCGTCAGCCACCTGGCGCTGGTCGGACCCACCGCGTCGGGCAAGTCAGCCCTCGCGCTCGAAGTCGCCGCGGCGCTCGGCGACGTCGAGATCGTGTCCCTCGACTCCATGCAGGTCTACCGGGGCCTCGACATCGGGACCGCCAAGCCGACCGTCGCGCAGCGCCGCGCCGTACGCCACCATCTCCTCGACGTCGTCGCGCCGAACGAGGACTGGTCCGCGGCGCGCACCCAGCAGCTCGGCCGGGCGGCGGTGCGCGAGATCGAGGCCCGCGGCCATCGGGCACTCCTCGTCGGCGGCACCGGCCTCTATGTGCAGGCCGTCGTCGACGACCTCCAGTTCCCCGGCGAGGACCTGACGCTGCGAGCCGAGCTCGACGCCAGAACCCGCCAGCCCGGGGGCGTGGCCGCCGCGTACACCGAGCTGACCGCCCGGGATCCCGACGCCGCGGCGCGAATCGACCCGCACAACGCCCGCCGGATCGTTCGCGCCCTCGAGGTCATCGAGTTGACCGGCCGACCCTTCTCGTCGTTCGGTCCGGGCGTGCGCGCACCCGGACCGACCGCGTTTGCGGTCAGGCTGGCCGGCGTGTGGCTACCCCGCGACGTCCTCGCCCAGCGCATCGCGACCCGGGTCGCCGCCATGCGACACGCCGGGCTCGTCGCCGAAATCGTCGACGCGCGAGAGACCCCCGGGTTTGGGCGGACCGCCGCGCAGGGGATCGGCTACCAGGAAGTGGGGGAGGCCCTCGAGGCGGGCCGCGACCCGGGCGCCGACGTCTTCGATGCCATCGTGCGCCACACGCGATCGTTCGCCCGCCGCCAGCGCATGTGGTTCCGTCGCGACCCCCGAATCACCTGGTACGGGACCGGGACTAATCCGTGCGCCCTCCTCACCGCCCTACTGGCAGCCTGGGGTCCGTGACCGTGCGACTCACGAAGCTCCATGCGACCGGGAACGACTTCCTCGTGGCCGAGGCCCCAGGTCTCAACGCGGGCACCGCGGCTCGGCTCTGCGACCGCCACCGCGGGGTCGGCGCCGACGGGCTCCTCGTGCTCACTCCCGGGACTGACGGAGCCGACTGCACGATGCGCCTCTTCAACGCCGACGGTCGCCCCGCCGAGATGAGCGGCAACGGGATCCGCTGCCTCGCCTGGGTCGCCGTCGCCCGAGGACTGGCACGCGGTGACCAGCTCCTCGTCGACACCGCGGCTGGTCGGCGCCGCGTCGACCTCGACCGGGACCCGACGACCGGAAGCCTGCGCCGCGCCACCGTAGACATGGGCCCGGTCACCTTCGATCCCCCCGCCATCCCGTTCACCGGACCCAGCGCGCTCGACCTCGACGTCACCTTCCACGGCGTGACCTACCAGGGCGACGCCGCCGGGGTGGGCAACCCGCACCTCGTCCTCCTCGTCGACGACGTGGAGCGAGCACGAGTCACCCAGCACGGCCCGCACCTGGAACACGACGCCCGCTTCCCGAACGGGACGAACGTCGAGTTCGTCACCCCCGACGGGTTAGACGCGCTCCACATGCGGGTCTGGGAACGCGGGGTCGGCGAGACGCTGTCGTGTGGGACGGGAGCCTGCGCCGCCGCAGCGGTCGGGCACCGTCGGGGCCTGGTCGGCTCGCGGGTCACCGTCCACGTTCCGGGGGGTGAGCTCAGCGTGGAGCTGGGACCGACCGTCCGCCTCGGCGGCTCCGTCACGCACCTGTTCGACGTGGACCTCGAGCTCGGCGAGGAGGACTGGTGAGCAGTCGCGACGGGCGGGGTCGTCGTCGACTCAGCGCAACCGAGGTCGACTTCGACGTTGTCCGACAGCGGGCCCTCCTCGTCGGTACCGGAGTCGGATCCCGCACCGTCGCCGACGCGCAGGCCTCCCTGGAGGAGCTCGCCCTGCTCGCAGACACCGCCGGTGCCGACCCCGTCGAATCGGTGCTCCAGCGTCGTGACCGACCCGACCCGGCGACGTACGTCGGGCCGGGCAAGGCCGAGGAGCTGCGGACCCTGGCCGACGCGCTCGACATCGACGTCGTCGTGTTCGACGACGGGTTGACGCCGGCCCAGCAGCGCAACCTCGAGCAGCGGTTCGAGTGCGACGTCGTCGACCGCGTCGCGCTGATCCTCGACATCTTCGCCCAGCACGCCACGAGCCAGGCCGGCATGGTCCAAGTGGAGCTCGCGCAGCTGCGGTATCGGCTACCGCGCCTGCGGGGCCGTGGCGGCGTCCTGAGCCAGCAGGGCGGCGGCATCGGGACCCGTGGGCCGGGCGAGACCCAGCTCGAGGTCGATCGGCGCCAGATTCAGCGCCGGATCACCCGGCGCGAGCAGGACCTCCAGCGGCTCTCCCGGACCCGCGCCACCCAGGGCAAGGCCCGTCAGCGACGCGGGCTCCCCACCCTCGCGCTCGTCGGGTACACGAACGCCGGCAAGTCGACCCTCCTCAACCGCATCACCGACGCCCACACCCGGGTCGAAGACCGCCTCTTCTCGACGCTCGACCCGACCACACGCCGGTTGCGGCTCCCCGGCGGCGAGACCGTCTTGTGCTCTGACACCGTCGGGTTCGTCCGTCGCCTGCCCCACGAGCTCGTCGAGGCCTTCCGATCGACGCTGGAGGTCGTCACCGCCGCCGATCTCATCCTCCACGTGGTCGACGGCGCAGCATCCGACGCGGACGGCCAGATCGACGCCGTACGGTCGGTCCTCGCCGAGATCGGCGCGGAGGAGCGACCCGAGCTGCTCGTCGTCAACAAGCTCGACCGCGCCGACCCGGCCGCGGTCCGCGAGCTCTGCGAAGGTGAAGCGGCCGTCGCGGCGTCGGCGCGCACGGGCGAGGGCATCGACAAGGTGCTCTCCACCATCGGCGACCGGCTCCGCGAGCTGGGCGCGGTGATCGAGCTCGTCGTCCCGTACGACCGCGGCGACGTCCTCGCCGCGCTGCACCGAGACGGCGAGGTACTCGTCGAGGTGCACGCCGACATCGGCACGCGGGTCCGAGCCCGAATCGACGAGACCGACCTCGGCCGCTACCGCGAGTTCGTCACCGGCTAAAGGACCGGACGGCGGGGATAGCCTGCTCGCGTGTCGACGCCGCGTCCGAGGAGTGGCTTCGTCCCCCCGCCCTACCCCCACGACCGCCTCGGTGACCTCCGAGCGGTCGCGCAAGCCGTTCCGGGCGGCATCGTCGACTGCTCCGTCGGCACCCCGATCGACCCGCTCCCCGACCTGGTCCGCCGGGCCCTCGACGACGCGATGGGCGCCGCGCGCGGCTATCCGCCGACCATCGGCACCCCCGAGTACCGAGGGGCCGCCGCCGACTGGCTGACCCGACGGTTCGGCGTGACCCTGGACCCCGCCGCGGTGCTCGCCTGCGTCGGGACCAAGGAGTTCGTGGCCTCGTTGCCGCGATCGCTGTCGCTGCGCGACCCGAGCCGCGACACGGTGCTCTACCCCGGCGTCGCCTACCCCACCTACGCGATGGGAGCGACCCTGGCCGGCCTGCGGGCGGTGCCGGTCCCGGTGGACGAGCACTGGCAGCCCGACTGGAGCCGCGTCGACGCCGCCGACGTCGAGCGGGCGCTGCTGGTCTGGCTCAACGACCCCGCCAACCCGACCGGTGTGACCTCGACCGCCGACGCGCTCGCCCAGAGCGTCGCGTGGGCCCGCGCTCGCGGCGTCCTCGTCGCCAGCGACGAGTGCTACGCCGAGTTCACCGCCGACGGTCACGGCCAGCCGGCCAAGCCGGTCACCGCCCTGACGTCGGGACCCGACGGCGTCCTCGCGGTGCACTCGCTGTCTAAGCGCTCCAACATGGCCGGTCTGCGGGTCGGCTTCGTCGCCGGGGACGCCGACCTCGTGCATTACCTCGGCGAGGTTCGCAAGCACGCGGGGCTGATGGTCCCCGGACCCATCCAGGCGGCCGCCGCCGCGGCGCTGAGCGACGAAGCGCACGTCGACGAGCAGCGGACCCGGTACGCGACGCGACGGGCGCAGATCCTTCCGGCCCTGGAGCGGCGAGGCATCGTGCACGTCGGCGGTCCCTCCACGTTCTACCTGTGGCTCGCCGCACCCGAGGTCGGCGACGGCTGGGCGCTCGCCGCCGAGCTGGCCCGGATGGGCATCCTCGTCGCTCCCGGCGATCTCTACGGCGAGGCCGGCTCGCGCGAGGCGCGCCTCGCGCTCACGGTGACCGACGCGCAGGTCGGGGTGATGGTGGAGCGACTCTCCCCGGCGTGAGGCGCGGCCAAACCGGGTGGAACGTCACACCGGAAGCCGCCGCCGGAAACAGTGCCGGCCTCTAGGGTGGGCCAGATGAGTGAGTTGGAGCAGCAGATTCACGAGCTCTGGGAGCACCGCGACGACCTCGCGAGCGTGATGCCCGAGCCGGAGGCCCGCCGCGTGATCAGCGCGGCGATCGACCTGCTCGACCGGGGCGAAGCCCGAGTGGCCGAAGTGGTCGACGACCAGGTCGTGGTCCACGAATGGCTCAAGCAGGCCATCTTGTTGCTGTTCGCGATCTCGAAGATGGAGACGACCGAGCTCGGGCCGTTCGAGTACGCCGACAAGATCCCCCTGAAGCACCACTACGAGGAGGCCGGCGTCCGCGTCGTCCCCGGCGGCTCAGCCCGTTGGGGGTCCTACGTGGGTCGCGGGGCGATCCTGATGCCCAGCTACGTCAACATCGGTGCGCACGTCGGGCCCGAGACGATGGTCGACACCTGGGCGACGGTCGGGTCGTGCGCGCAGATCGGAGCCCGCGTGCACCTCTCCGGAGGAGTCGGCATCGGGGGAGTCCTCGAGCCGCCCCAGGCGGCCCCCGTCGTGATCGGCGATGACTCGCTCGTGGGCAGCCGCAGCATGATCACCCAAGGCGCCCGAATCGGAACGGGCTGCGTGCTCGGTGAAGGGGTCCTGTTGAACCCGGGGATCCCGGTGATCGACGCCGAGACGGGGGCCGAGCTGAGCCGGGGCGTCGTCCCGGACTGGAGTGTCGCCATCAGCGCCACCCGGCCCCGCCGATACCCGGGCGGCGAGTTCGGCCTGCCCTGCGTCCTCGTGGTCCGCCACCTCAGCGCGGGCGAACGACACGAGAAATCACGCCTGAACGAGATCCTCCGGGAGCACGGCGTCGCCACCTGAGCCGCGGGCCGGTGGCTCGGGCTCAGAAACGGCGGAGCAGCGAGACGACCTTGCCGTAGATCGTGACGTCGTCAGGCTCGAAGACGAGTTCGTCCATCGCCGGGTTCTCGGGACGCAGGACGATCTTGGTGCGCCGGCGGAGGAAGGTCTTGACCGTGGCCTCCTCACCGGGGATCCCGGCGACGACGATCTCGCCTGGCTCGGCGGTGGGCTGCTGGCGCACGACGACGTAGTCGCCGTCGAGGATTCCGGCTTCGAGCATCGACTCGCCCCGCACGCGGAGCATGAACAGCTGGCCGGCGCCGGTGAAGTCCTCCGGCATCGGAATGCTCTCCTCGATGTTCTCGGCGGCCAGCACTCCCGTCCCGGCCGCGACGTCGCCGACGAGCGGCACGTGGCGGACCGGGCGGCGCTCCAGCGCGGTCCCCGATCCCGAGTCGAAATGCAGCTCGAGCGCCCGAGGCTTCGTCGGGTCTCGGACCAGAAAGCCCTTGTCCTGGAGGGCGGCGAGGTGGGCGTGCACCGTGGAGCTCGAGGAGAGGCCGACTGCCTCGCCGATCTCCCGGACACTCGGCGGATAGCCCCGAGATCGAACCTCGTCGTCGATGAACTCGAGGACCTGGCGCTGGCGGGCAGTGAGGTCAGGCACCGAGGGACCGTACCACGATCATGCGTTCGTGGCAAACACCTGTTCGGGAAATCCCTTGACGGGGAACGCATGTTCTGGTTCACTGCGAACAGGCGTTCGTCACGCAGTCGGCGAGCGCCCTCGGCCCCGAGTCGGTGTCACACCCCCGTGGTGTGCTGGGTCTGGACCGAACACCACACGAGGAAGACCAGAAGGTATGGCCGCTGTCACGACCGTCTCCGGACCCGACGCTTGGGCGCTTTCCACGAGGCGCCCCATGTCACCGCGTGTCGCCACCCCACGCGGCCGGCGGACGTCCCACACGACCTTCCTACGCCGACGCATCGCGATCGCGGTGCTCGCGCTTGGGGTCGTGGTCGTGGCGGGGCAGGCGGGTGCCGCGCTCGGGAGCTCTCCCCTCACAGCTCCCGGGCGCCGCCCGACCGCCTCCTCGGTTGGAACGATCGTCGTGCAGCCGGGCGACACGCTCTGGGCGATCGCCGAGCGCCTCGCTCCGGGTCAGGATCCTCGTCCAGTCGTCGACCAGCTCGCCGCCGTGTACGGGGCCGGCCCGCTGGTCCCTGGTGAGACCCTCCACTGGTCGCGCTGATCGCCGACGGTGCTGGAGCGCCGCGGGATCGCCGGGGTTACCGTGACTGGGTGCGCTGCCCGTATTGTCAGACCGACGACGACAAGGTCGTCGACTCCCGCTCCGCCGACGATGCGGCCGCGGTCCGACGTCGCCGAGAGTGCCTCTCGTGCGGTCGGCGCTTCACGACCCAGGAGCGTGTGGTCGAGCTTCCCCTCATGGTCGTCAAGCGATCGGGTCAGCGCGAGCCCTTCGACCGGGCCAAGCTGGCTGGCGGCATCAAGCAGGCCGTGGCCGGCAGTCCCGTGGAGCCCAGCGCCGTCGAGGCCCTGGCGGCCGAGATCGAGGAAGAGGCCCGGGCGGCCGGCGCCGAGGTCTCGAGCCAGTGGCTCGGCGTGGCCGTCCTGGAGCGGCTCCGGGCGCTCGACCCCGTCTCGTACCTCCGATTCGCCTCGGTGTACCAGGGATTCGAATCCCCAGCCGACTTCGAGCGGGCCGCCCTCGAGCTGCGCAAGACCACCAAGCCCAAGCGGGGCCACGCCAAGATTTTGGGCTGACACCCCGAATCGCCATTGACGGGGCGTAATTCCAGTGCTGTAATTCACCCCGCATCTCGTGTCGGGAGTCTTTGAACCACAAGATATTGTGGTTAAAAGACTACCGGGACCGGCCGCCACCGGGGCGGCGAGCACCGAGGGGGAGGTCGCAATCGATGGCGATGGCGCCGGAGCAGATCGGGATCGGGGTCCGTCGGTACTTCACCCAGGCGGGGGAGCATCCCTACGACACCGTCGAGTGGGAGCACCGCGACGCCCGCATCCAGAACTACCGAGACGGCACCGACGCCTTCTTCCAGCCCGACGTCGAGTTCCCGGTCACCTGGTCCCAGAACTCCACGAACATCGTCGCCCAGAAGTACTTCCGCGGGACCCTCGGGACGCCCGAGCGCGAGTCGTCGCTGAAGCAGGTCATCGACCGGGTCGTCGACACGATCACCGCGTGGGGGGTCCAGGACGGCTACTTCGTCGATGAGCAGGAAGGCGCCGCCTTCCGCAACGAGCTCAAGTACATCCTCGTGCACCAGCGCGCCGCCTTCAACAGCCCGGTGTGGTTCAACATCGGCGTCGAAGGTGTCCCGAACCAGGCCTCTGCCTGCTTCATCTTGGCCGTCGAAGACACGATGGACGGGATCCTCAACTGGTACCGGGAGGAGGGGATCATCTTCAAAGGCGGGTCCGGCTCCGGGATCAACCTCTCGCGCATCCGGTCGTCTCAGGAGCATCTCGCCGGTGGCGGGACCGCCAGCGGGCCCGTCAGCTTCATGCGCGGCGCCGACGCGTCAGCCGGGACCATCAAGAGCGGCGGGAAGACCAGGCGGGCCGCCAAGATGGTCATCCTCAACGTCGACCACCCCGACGTCGAAGAGTTCATCTGGTGCAAGGCACGCGAAGAGCGCAAGGCGCGCGCGTTGCGTGACGCCGGCTTCGACATGGACCTCGACGGAATCGATTCGCACTCGATCCAGTACCAGAACGCCAACAACTCGGTGCGGATCACCGACGAGTTCATGCGCGCCGTCGAGGAAGACCAGGACTGGGAGCTCACGGCGGTCAACTCCGGCGAGGCCGTGCGCACCCTGAAGGCGCGGGACCTGATGCGCCAGATCTCCGACGCCGCCTGGGAATGCGCTGACCCGGGCATGCAGTACGACACCACCATCAACCGCTGGCATACCGCGCCGAAGACCGGGCGCATCAACGCCAGCAATCCGTGCTCGGAGTACATGCACCTCGACAACTCGGCGTGCAACCTCGCCAGCATCAACCTGCTCCGCTACCTCAACGACGACGGCAGCTTCGACGTGGAAGCGTTCGAACACACCATCGAGGTCGTGTTCACCGCACAGGAAATCCTGGTCGGCAACGCCGACTACCCGACCGAGCGGATCGCCGAGAACAGCCGCCGCTTCCGCCAGCTCGGCCTCGGCTACGCGAACCTCGGTGCGCTGCTCATGGCGCAAGGCCTTCCGTACGACTCGGATGGGGGTCGCGCGTGGGCCGGAGCGATCACCTCGCTCATGACCGGCCACGCGTACGCGACGAGCGCCCGGACCGCGGGCCGCATGGGGCCCTTCGCTGGCTACGCCGACAACCGCGACCCCATGCTCAACGTGCTGCGGATGCACCGTGCCGAGACCGCGAAGATCAACGAAGAACTCGTGCCCCCCGACCTGCTCAGCGCGGCACAACGCGCCTGGGATGAAGCGGTCGAGGTCGGCGAGGCGTACGGGGTTCGCAACTCCCAGGCGACAGTGCTCGCCCCGACCGGCACGATCGGTCTCATGATGGATTGCGACACCACGGGGATCGAGCCCGACCTCGCACTCACCAAAGCCAAGAAGCTCGTCGGTGGCGGCACGATGCTCATCGTCAACCAGACGGTGCCCCGCGCCCTCACCAAGCTTGGCTATTCAGACGGACAGCTCGCCGGGATCGCGCAGCACATCGAGGAGCACAAAACCATCGTGGGCGCCCCGGCGCTCAAGGCCGAGCACCTTCCGGTCTTTGCGTGCTCGATGGGCGACAACACCATCCATTACATGGGCCACATCAAGATGATGGCGGCCGCGCAGCCGTTCATCAGCGGGGCGATCTCGAAGACCGCGAACGTGCCCGAAGACACCACCGTCGAGGAGATCGAACAGCTCTACCTCGACGCCTGGAAGCTGGGTCTCAAGGCAGTCGCGCTCTACCGAGACAACTGCAAGGTGGCGCAGCCACTCGCAACCCAGAAGAAGGCAGCCGCGGGCCAGACCAGCGGCGACTCGCTGACCCAACAGGTCGAGCGGGTCGTCGAGACCGTCATCGTCCAGCGGCCCGTCCGTCAGAAGCTGCCCCGCACCCGCATGTCGAAGACGTTCTCGTTCCGGGTCGCGGACTGCCACGGCTACGCGACCGTCGGCGAGTTCGAGGATGGGCGTCCTGGCGAGGTGTTCCTCAAGGTCGCCAAGCAGGGCTCGACGCTGTCCGGAATCATGGACGCGTTCGCGATCGCGGTGAGCCTGGGTCTCCAGTACGGCGTGCCGATGCGCGCCTTCATCGAGAAGTTCACCAACATGCGGTTCGAACCCGCCGGCATGACCGACGATCCCGACATCCGGTTCGCGACGAGCCTGGTCGACTACATCTTTCGCCGCATGGCAGTCGAGTATCTGACCCTCGAAGAACGCACCGAGCTCGGGATCTTCACCATCCACGAGCGGATGCAGCCGACCCTGCCCGGCGTCGAGGAGGCAACCACACCGAACCAGCCCGGCCGCGACATGCTCCCGCTCGAAGATCAAGCCCCGTCGGCATCGGTCGCCCCACCCGACGTCGTGCCGCCCGGCCCGGCCCGCGAGGTCGAAGTTGTCCTCTGCTACGTCTGCGGAGACATTATGCAGCGGGCCGGCTCATGCTTTGCCTGCCCAAGTTGCGGCGCCACCAGCGGATGCTCATGATGTTGACGCACGAGGTGCCCTCGCACTGAACCCAGTCGCCGATGCTGTTGAGGTGCGGCCCGGATCAGATCGACTGACTGATCGGCCCGGACGGAATGTCACCGCGGAGTGTGACGCGATGCATGACGCGGCGAGCTGCTCCGTAGTCGTTGACTCCGTAATGCATCGTGGCCCGGTTGTCCCAGAAGACGAGGGAACCGGGCTCCCACCGGTGCCGGAAGAGGAACTCCGGTTGGGTGGCGTGCTTGTACAGCAGCCGAAGGAGGTCGGCCGACTGTCGTCCCGCAAAATCCTTGATCCCGGCCGTGAAGCCGGGATTCACGAACAGGGCGCTCCGGCCAGTCTCTGGGTGTAGCCGGACGACCGGGTGCTCGACCGGCACCATCTTTTCGACCGGAGACCCGTCCCATTCCTTCCCTTCTCCGTTCGCGACCGCCTGCGCGTATGGGGCTGCGTAGTGGTACGCGACGAGCTCGTCGCACATCCGGCGCAGGGGCTCGGCCAACGTCTCGTACGCGAGACGCATGTTGGCGAACATCGTGTCTCCGCCCGCGTCTGGCAGGACGACCGCATACAGCATGGACGCCATCGGTGGACGGGCCATGAAGGTGACGTCGGTGTGCCAGAAGTCGGTGCGCTCCCTCGTGCTGTCGACTGGGAGGACCTGTGGGTGACCATCGAGGGCTGGGTCAACCGGATGCGCCGCAGTCGCTTCCCCGAATTGGCTCGCGAACGCCAACTGTCGCTCAGGGCTCAGGTTCTGATCCGGGAAGACCAAGACGAGATGTTCAAGCCACGCGGCGCGGATCGCGGCGATCGTGTCGTCGCCGAGGTCTCGGTCGAGGTCCAACCCGCGTACTTCAGCCCCGAGAGCCCCGCTCACCCTGCGGATGTCGCAGCTGGTTGACGTCGGCATCGCTCACCTCCGAGGCGAATTTGCGGGAATCGGGGGCCGGTGGGGCGCTTGCAGCCGTCGTTGACTCCACGCCGCCCTCGTCAGCGTAGATTACGGGCGCGACCCAGATTCGAAGACGGGAGCGCAGTCGGAGCCACCAGCCGCCAGATCGTGCTCACTGGGGGTGGCCGGGCGGTGCAACACCGCACGGGTGGGGCGCGCGGTGATCGAGTTGTCACCTCGGCCGGTCCCGCGAGTCGCGGTCACGGTGGCGTCGACGATCAGGCTGAACCCGCCCCGAGTGGCCGGTGACCACAGCAAGCTGATCGATGGCCGCGCGGTCGCGTTCGCCAGGGTGCGGTTTCCGGCAGCCATGAGCAGCTCGTCGTCGGTCCATGAGACGACAACCGCAGTGCAGTGCGGGCAATCGTCGTCGGACACCGTGAGAAGGTACGGGTCGAACTTGAAGTTCTCGATCTCAGCTCGAAGACGATCTAGGCCCACCGGGATGCTCATGCCGCCGAGCGTGTCATGACTCGTTCAGCGTGTCGAGGGTGTTTGTGCCTCGCCGGTTCCGTCGGCCTCGGCGTCGGCTCCGATGAGGGCGGGGGCGGGTTGGTCGGCGAACACCGGTGGAACCCCAGCGAGGCCGAACTCGGCGGCGTTCTCAGCTGCCTCCCGGGCTCCGTGCATCGCGCTGTCGTGGTCGACAGTCCGGGGGAGGTAGCGCATGACGATGATCGCCGACACGACCGAAAGAACGGCGCCGGCCAACACCGCGAGGTGGATGCCGTCGACGAAGGATGACTTCGAGCCGAGGATGAGCGCCTGCCGGGCGATGGTCGGGAGGCCCCCCGCGACCCGCAAGGCGCCCGCTAGGGATCCCCGGGCGGCGGTCTGAGCCGAGTGAGGCAGTCCGCTCAGCAGATGCCCGAGGCTCGAGCTGTACCGCGAGGCGGCGACGCTTCCGAGTATGGCGATGCCGAGGGCCGCCCCGAGCTCTCGGGTCGCGTCATTGGTCGCGGACCCGGCGCCGGCTCGCCGAGGTGGCACGGCGGACATGATCGAGGCGGTCATCGGGCCCATGGCGAGGGCGATGCCCGAGATCAAGAAGAAGAGGCAGATCAGGACGTAGCCGTAGCCGGTGTGGAGCCCAATGCCATGGAACGTCAAGAAGCCGATGGCGAGCAGCACCATGCCGAAGGCCACCGTCCGATGGGTGCCGAAGCGTTGCGAGAGGCGCGGGGTCAGCGGGGAGACGATCATCATGATCGGGGCCATGGGCAGGATCCGTAACGCGGCGGCGAGCGGGCTGAGGCTCAGCACCAGTTGGAAGTACTGCGTAATGAGGAACATGACGCCGTACATGGCTAGGAACAGCAGGATCATCCCGCCGGTGCCGGTGCTGAAGGCGGCGTTGCGGAAGTAGCTCATGTCGAGCATTGGTTCCTTGACTCGGCGTTCCCACATGACGAAGGCGACGAGGACGAGCGCGCCGACGATGAAGGCAACCAAGGTTGAGAAGCTCGCCCAACCTTGCTCGGGTGCCTCGATGAGGGCGTAGACGAGTGCGCTGATCGCGACGATCGAGAGGAGCGCGCCGCCTGGGTCGAGGCGTGCTTGTTCGGGATCTTTCGATTTCGGTATCAGGTATCGGCCGCCGATGAGTGCCAGGAGGACGATGGGGACGTTGATCAGGAAGATGGAGCCGTACCAGAAATGTCCGAGCAGGAAGCCGCTTCCGACCGGGCCGATGGCTCCGGCTGCTCCAGTGAAGCTGGCCCAGATCGCGATGGCCTTCGTGCGCTCATGGGGCGGGAACACGTTGATCAGGATCGACAACGTGGACGGCATGATGAACGCGGCGGCTGCGCCCATGATCGCCCGACATGCGATCAGCTCCGACATCGCGGTCGATTGAGAAGCGAGCGCCGCGCCGATCAGGAAGAGCACCAAGCCGGCTTGGAGCGCCCCTTTGCGACCGAACCGATCTCCCAACGCCCCGGTCGAGAACAGCAAACCCGCGAACACGAGAGAGTAGATCGCGACGACCCACTGCAGTTCGGAGTTCGTCGCGTGCAGCACTCGGGAGAGGGTGGGGATCACGACGTTCAGACTCGAGTTTCCGACGAAGACGATCACGATGCTCAGGCACAGCACCGCCAGGGTCCACCAACGGCGCGGATAGAGGTCCGCCTCGTTGACCGTGGCTGGCGGTGCGCTCATCGGTGGGGCTGTCCCTTCAGTTTCACGCTCGTTGGGTCGGGCTACTATAAGCGGAACTATGCTCCCGGTTGTGCGACGATGAACCTCGGTTCCGGTCGTCCGGGGGGAAGTCCATGACCGGTGCGGTCACTCGACCGATGCGTGCGGACGGGCGCCGAAACCGCCAACGGGTCCTCGAAGCGGCCGCGGCCCTGCTGGCCGAGCGCGGCCTGAAGGTCCAGATCGAGGAGATCGCGCAGCGAGCCGGCGTTGGTGTCGGAACGGTGTGCCGCAACTTCTCGACCAAGGAAGCGCTCATCGACACGGTCCTCGCCGGCATGTGCGAGGAGATGCTGGAGCAGGCACGAGTGGCCCAGGCGGACCCCGACGCGGGGCACGCCTTCACCAGCTTCGTGGCCAATGTCGCCGATTTCCAGGCTCGCCACCGGGTCCTCGCGGAGGAGATGGCCACCACCGTCGACATGCCCACGGGCGCGGTCAAGATCAAGCGCGCGCTCCGTCACGCGGTGGAAGACCTCGTCGCACGGGCGCAGGACGCCGGCGCGCTCCGTGCAGACATCGGACCCGCCGACCTGGCGATGCTGTTTGCGGGCATTGGCCATGCCGCGGCCCTCGCGGGCGTCGATTCGGTCCTGCGCCAGCGTTATCTCACGGTCGTCCTCGACGGGTTGCGTCCAATCCATCCGACTCCCCTCCCGGGGATTCCGCTCGGCTTCGAAGAGCTGGATCGGCTCCGGGCGCGTGGCCGGAGGACGGCGGCGCGCGTGGGTGGTCATCGTGGCGACGCGCTGGAAGGCCCGACCTAGCGAATCGAGGGTGAGCCGGTCCGTGGCCGGCTTGGACTTCCCGCGGCATCGTTGGCCAGGGCGTTCGACGGTCCATCGGCCACGCAGGTCTAGCGAAGACCCAGGCGCTCAGACAGGATGAGGCGATGGCGCAGGACAGCCGACCGACGGCCGGGCTGATGCCCGCGGTGTTCTTCGGGCACGGCAGCCCGATGAATGCCCTCGAGACGAACCAGTACACCGAGGCGTGGTCCGACTTCGGCGCCGCGGTTCCCAAACCCCGGGCGATCCTGGCCATCTCCGCGCACTGGTTCACCAACGCCAGCGCGGTCACGGCCATGGCCCGGCCCCGGACCATCCATGACTTCTTCGGGTTCCCACAGGACCTGTTCGACGTCGAGTACCCAGCGCCCGGGTTGCCGTCGCTCGCCGACGAGGTCGCCGAGGTCGCGGATCCCGTCTGGGTCGGCCGTGACCTCGACAGCTGGGGTCTCGATCATGGGACCTGGTCGGTGCTGCGCCACGCGTACCCAGCGGCCGATGTGCCCGTCGTGCAACTGGCGATCAACGCCAACCAGCCGACTGCCTACCATTTCGACCTGGGCCGACGCCTCGCGCCGCTCCGGCGGCAGGGCGTCCTGATCGCCGCATCCGGCAACGTGGTGCACAACCTCCGTCGCCTCGATCCCTCACGACCGACCGAAGGATTCGACTGGGCCCAGCGCTTCGAGACCGCGGCCCGCGAAGCACTCACCGGAGATCCGGCGCGTGTGGTCGAGCTCGCGGCGCACCCGGATTACGACCTCGCCGTACCGACACCAGACCATTTCCTGCCGGTCGTCTACCTCGCCGGTTTGGCCGCAGCGGCCGGCGAACGATGCGACGCGCTGATCGATGGCTATGCCCTCGGTTCGCTCTCGATGACGACCTACACGATCGGGACGAGGCTGACCGAGCCGACCTCAGCTCTGGGCGGACCCACCGCCGGCCTTCCCGATCCACAGGACGTCCCACCGGAGGACACCAACCTGTGAATGAGCCGAGGCCGATCCCCGGACGCGGCGATCGGGTGGCGCCGTTCGTGCTGAGAGCGCGAGACCATGTCGCGCGTCGGCCCGCGATGACTGCCCCGAGCGTCGCGAGCTGCTCATCGATGACCGCACGGTTGCTGCCGGTCGCGGTGGACCCACCCCGGCCTGCGGGTCTCGGGGAATACCACGCCATCGTTGGGCGCTGGACCCAATGGCATTGATCTTCGTGGAGGTGGATGGATCGTGGCCGTCAAGGAGCTTGGGCACCTCGTCCTGTACGTTCGCGACCTCGATCGCTCGGAAGCCTTCTACCGAGACGTCCTCGGCTGGCATGAGCTCACTCGTCCCTCGACGATGCGGGCCGCTGCCTTCTCATCGGGCCGGACTCATCATGAGCTCCTGCTGATCGAAGTGGGCTCCGACGCCCAGCCAATCCCGGCCGGTCGCCGCGTGGGGCTGTATCACTTCGGCCTCAGAGTCGGGGACACCGACGACGAGCTGCGCGAAGCACTGGCTCGCGTTCAAGCCTCCGGCGCCGAGGTCGTGGGCGCCTCGGACCACACGGTCACGCACAGCCTCTACCTCCTCGACCCGGATGGGAACGAGATCGAGCTGTACATCGACGTCCCAGGCACCGACTGGGATGATCCCGCGGCCGTCCTCGCCCCGGTCAAACCACTCCGCCTCTAGAGGAGATCGTCGTGAACGTCGAGATCTGGTCCGACATTGTCTGTCCTTGGTGCTACATCGGCAAGCGTCGCTTCGAGACGGCCGTGTCCACGTTTCCGCACGGCGACGACGTCGAGATCACCTGGCGGAGCTTCGAGCTCGATCCAGACGCACCACGTCGACGCGACGGCGATCTCGTCGGACATCTCGCTCGCAAGTACGGCATCGCGCCCGAGCAGGCTCGCGCCAAGCAGGGGCAGCTCACCGAGCTCGCCGCCCATGAGGGCCTCGACTTCCGGTTCGACCTCGCCCAGCCCGGAAACACCCTCGATGCTCACCGCCTTCTCCACCTGGCAGCCGACCACGACCTCCAAGCGGGATTGAAGGAACGACTCTTGGCCGCCTACCTCACCGACGGGGCCCCGATCGGCGAACCGGGCACGCTGGCCCGTGTGGGTCAAGACGCCGGACTCGACCCCGCGGACGTTCGCCGGGTGCTCGACTCCGACACCTATCTCGCCGAGGTACGAGCCGACGAACGCCGCGCCGCTGAGCTGGGGATCACCGGGGTGCCGTTCTTCGTCTTCGACCGCAAGTACGCGGTGTCTGGCGCTCAGTCGCCCGAGGTGCTGCTCGGGGCACTCGAGCAGGCATGGAGCGAATCGGGATCCTTGGTGGTCGCGGGGGGCGGCGCAGCGTCCTGCGAGGGGGACCGCTGCTCGACCTGACTCGACGCCCGGTCGATCCGGCCGCTGCGAAGCCGACTCAACGGGTTGCCGGCACCCGCGGCGGGGCCGCTGCTCTAGGCTGGGTTTGTGGATCTCGACTACCAGGCCTTCGACGCAGACAACCACTACTACGAAGCGCTCGACGCGTTCACCCGGCACCTCGATCCTCGACTCGGTCCCCGGGTCGTGCAGTGGGCTGAGGTCAACGGCCGTCAATACCACGTGGTCGGTGGCCAGGTAAGCCACGCCGTGGTCAACCCCACCTTCAACCCGGTGGCCAAGGCCGGGGCGCTCCACGACTATTTCCGTGGGAACCCGAACTCGAAGTCTCCGCTCGAGTTCCTGCGCGAACGGGAGCCGATCCGCCCCGAGTACCGCGACCGTGACGCTCGTGTCCAAACGCTCGACGAGTTCGGCCTCGAGTCGGTCTGGCTCTTCCCCACCCTCGGGATCCTCTACGAGGAGCTGCTCAAGCACGACCCGGTCGCCGTGACCCTCATGTTCACCGCGTTCAACCGGTGGCTCGACGAAGACTGGGGTTGCAACTACCACGACCGGATCTACGCGTCCCCGTACATCTCACTGTGCGACGTCGACTGGGCGGTCAGCGAGCTCGAGTGGGCGCTCGACCATGACGCTCGGACCGTCGTGCTGCGACCAGCCGCGCCGACGACCGCGACCGGACAGCTCCCACCGACCGATCCCACCTTCGACCCGTTCTGGGCGCGCGTCAACGAGGCGGGGATCACCGTCGTCGTCCACGCCGGCGACAGCGGCTACTCGTCGCAGGGCTACGCGAAAGACGGGTTTGCCGCCACGTTCGAAGGGGCGGGGCGCCCGTCGATCAAGATGCTCGCCATCGAACGAGCCGCGCACGATTTCCTGCTGACCCTCGTGTTCGACCGGCTCTTCGACCGTTTCCCGAACCTCCGGATCGCCTCGGTCGAGAATGGTTCGGAGTTCCTGCCCGATCTGCTCAAGAAGCTGACCTCGACGACTCGCAAGATGCCGGGGTACTTCACCCAGGACCCGATCGAGTCCTTCCGCGAGCACGTCTGGATCAACCCGTTCTGGGAGGACGACCCGTACCAGATCGTCGACCTCATGGGAGCCGACCGGGTGATCTTCGGATCGGACTGGCCCCACATCGAAGGCATGCCCAAGCCGCTCGACTACGTGACCGAGCTCAAGGAGCTCGACGACGCGGACCGCCTCCTCGTGCTGCGAGACAACGCACGCCAACTCACGACCCGGCAGCCCGTGTGAGTGAGGCGGCGGTCTCGCCCAGCTCTCGCGAGCGCGAATGGGCCGACCTGCGGCAACGATTCCTACAGCCTCGGGAGGATCGGCCCCCGACCACGGCTCGAGGGGTGCATCACGTCGCGCTGTTGAGCCAGGACGTCGAGCGAACCATCCGCTTCTACCAGGATGTCCTCGGGTTCCCGCTCACCGACCTGTTCGAGAACCGCGACTACCCGGGTTCCACCCACTTCTTCTTCGACATCGGCAATGGCAACGCGCTGGCCTTCTTCGACCTGCCGGGCCTCGATCTCGGTCCCTACGCGGAGGTCCTCGGCGGGCTGCACCACCTCGCCATCTCCGTGCCTCCCGACGAGTGGGCCGAGCGGCGTCAGCGTCTCGACGAGGCGGGAGTGTCGACCGAGTGCATCTCGTCGTCGCTGTACTTTCGTGATCCCGATGGGGCGCGGATCGAGCTCATCAGCGACCCGCTCGGCGAGATGTACGGGCATCCGGTCTTCTAGTTAACCGCCAGCGAGCACCACGCCGAGGAACAGCGCGCCGAGCGCGGCTACGCCGCTCACTGCCCCCCACACCGCCAATCCCGTTCGGGACCGAGCGCGAGCGTGGACGAAGGCAGCCAGGCCCGAGAGTCCGACCACGCCGAGCTTCAGCATGAGCGTGGTGCCGTACGGACTCGACCAATCGACGTGCACGGCCAGCACGTTCCAAATGCCCGTGACGACGAGCACCCCGTACGCCGGCCACGCGATCGTCCCGAAACGCTGCGCGACGGCTCGCGGCGCATTAGCCGAGAGCCGCCGCAGCCCGGGGACCAACCCGGCGAGCGTCAGCTGTCCACCCACCCACACGGTGGCCGCGGTCACGTGGAGGAATAGGCGGATCGCTGTCCAGGAGATCGGGAGCACCGATCGGAACGTTAACGCCGAGTAGGGTCGCCGACGTGGCTGCTGAGGACCCCGTCGAGCGAATCCTTGTCATCACCGCACATCCCGATGACGTCGACTTCGGCGTCGCCGGAAGTGTCGCGACGTGGACCGACCTCGGGACCGAGGTCACGTACTGCATCGTGACCGACGGCGACGCGGGCGGGTTCGATCGCAGCGTGCCTCGGTCCGAGATGGCCGAGATTCGTCGCGTGGAGCAGACCGCCGCCGCGAAGACGGTTGGGGTCACCGATCTTGCGTTCGTCGGGTATCCCGACGGCCGCCTCGAGCCCACGATCGAGCTGCGCCGCGACCTGAGTCGCGTGATTCGCCAGACCCGACCGCAGCGGGTCGTCACCCAGTCACCCGAGCGCAACTACGAGCGCATCTACGCCAGCCATCCGGACCACCTCGCCGCCGGCGAGGCGGCGTTGTGTGCCGTCTATCCAGACGCCCGGAACCCGTTCGCGCACCCCGAGCTGCTCGACGACGAGGGCCTCGAACCGTGGACGGTCGGTGAGGTGTGGCTGATGGCCGCGACTTCCCCGAACCGGTTCGTGGACGTGACCGAGACCTTCGACCGCAAGCTGGAGGCCCTGCGCTGCCACGTCAGCCAGCACCCCGACCCGGAGCATCTCGGACCGATGCTGCGAGCGTGGGCCGGCGGGACAGCGAAGGCCGCGGACTGGCCCGACGGTCGCCTCGCCGAGGGCTTCTACGCGCTCCAGACCGGCTGAACGTCCGGTCCAGCGTCAGTTGATGACGCTGCGGATCACCTCGCCGGCCTGCATGGCCTTGAACGCGTCGTTGATGTCGTCGAGGTGCATCCGCCGCGTCACCATGTCGCCCAGGTCGAGTCTGCCCTGTTCGACGAGCCCGATCAGGCGGGGAAAGTCCCGGTTGACCTGCGCGGAGCCGTAGACGGTGCCGAGGACCCGCTTCTCTTGCAGCACGAGCGACATGCTGGGCAGCTCGATGGTCTGGTCGAATCGGGGGACGCCGACGACGATGCACGCGCCGCCCGACCGGGTCATGTCGAAGGCCTGTTGGACCGTCTTGGGGTTCCCGATCACCTCGAAGGCGTAGTCGGCTCCCCGTCCGCCGGTGAGGGCTTGGACTTGGGCGAGCGCGCCACCGTCGGACGGGTCGATCGTGTCGGTGGCGCCGAACTGGAGCGCGGTGGTGCGCTTGAGCTCGACCGGGTCGATGGCGATGATCCGGGCGGCGCCGGCGATGCGCGCGCCCTGGATGACCGCCTGGCCGACACCCCCGCAGCCGATGACGGCCACGGTCGAGCCGGGTACGACCTGCGCGGTGTTGAGCGCCGCGCCGACCCCGGTGGTGACGCCGCAGCCGATCAGCGCGAGCTGCTCGTCGGGCAGGTCGGTCTCGACCTTCACCAGCGAGATCTCGTTGCAGGTCATGACGTCGGCGAAGGTCCCAAGGCCGGTCATCGCCATGAGCGGCGTGCCGTCGCTGCGGGTGGCGCGGGGGCTTCCCATGACGGCGTAGGTCTGCTCACAGAGATTGGACTGGTGGTTGCGGCAGAACCAGCACACGCCGCAGGCCGGAATGAACGACCCGATCACCCGATCGCCCTTCTTGACCCGCGACACCTCAGATCCCACCGACTCGACGATGCCGGTCCCTTCGTGGCCGAGGATGGCCGGGGGCGGCATGGGGAGGGTGCCGTTGATGACCGACAGGTCGGAGTGGCACACCCCGCTCGCGGTGATCTGCACCACCACGTCGCGGGGTCCCGGGTCCGCGGCGGTGACGTCCTCGACCACGAGGTCGCTGTCTTGCTCCAGGAAGATTGCTGCGCGCATGCGGTTGCCCCTTCGGTCCGTCGGGTGTGGTCCGGGTGCTCGCCCGGAAGGTATCAGGGGCCAGGCCAGGGCTGCAGGGGAAGGCCGGCCGTGGGCATGCCCTCCCAGGCGAGCACCTGGCCGGGGAGCCCGTCGGTGGCGAAGAGGGTCCGGCCGTCTGCCCCGCCGAAGCAGCAGTTCGTCGTCACCCCGGTGCCCTCGATGGCGAGGAAGTCGATCTCGGAGCCGTCAGGATCCACGACGCGCACGCCGTGGGCGGCGGTGTTCGCGACGTAGAACCGGCCGTCGACGTCGACGCAGAAACCATCCCCGGCGCCGCCCGGGAGATGCTCGATGATCCACGCGCGGGCGCCGCCGGCGCCGAGCCGGAGCAGCCCCTGGGCCTCGACGATGACAGGGGTGCCGTCCGGCTCGAGCGCGATGCCGTTGCAGTAGGAGAACCCGCCGGCCACGACCTGCGTCTCGCCGTCGGGTCGCATGGTGTGGACCCGGCCGAGTGGCTCGGCGGGTGGCGGGAAGTGCGGCGGGTCGGTGAACCACACCGTGCCGTCCGATCCCACGACGAGGTCGTTCGGTGCAAGGAAGCCGCGGTCGCTCACGTACGTGACAACGCCATCGGGCGTGACCCGCTGGATCCCCGGGGTGATCGGCTGGTAGAGCGGCGGGTCGTCGGGGAAGAGGCGCGTGCTGGCGAAGTCGATTCCACCGTTCTGGGTGACGAGAAACCCGCCGTCGAGAGCCGGCGCCGCGCCGTTCGCGCCGCCGCCGACCGTGGCGACCCGCTCGACGCGCCCGGTACCCAGGTGGACGCGCTCAAGTGCACCGTCGGCCACGCTCGTGCACACCAGCGTCCCGGGGCCGCCCGCGGGATCAGGGCACCAGACCGGCCCTTCGGGGAACCTGATCCCCGTGGCCACAACCTCGGCCGTCATGCACCGTACCCGGGGCGTCCGGCGGCCTCCCAGGACTCATAGAAGTCGAAGAACGCCTGACCGAACGGGTCCTCGCCGCGCAATGGCATCGACCCCCGCTGAATCGTCCAGTCGTTGGGGGCCAGCGCGAGCGCCGCGCCCAGATGTTCCCGGGCGCGGTCATCCTGACCGCGACGCAGGAGATGAACCGCGAGTCGTCGCTCGGCGCGTGCTTGCTGGACGTCGGCGTCGGGCAGCTCTTGGCGGTCGTGGATCTCGGCGTCACTGAGGGGCACGACCCCATCGAGCACCCACCGTCGCAACGCGGCGTGGTGCAGCGACGAGTCGACCTTGGTGAAGTCTCGGAACCTGTCGTCGGCGGGCGCGATCGCGGGTGGTCGCACCACTCGGCCGTGTTCGTCGATCCAGACCGTCGTCGGGATGTTCACGATCCCGTAATGCTCAGCCAAGAGATGGTCGCGGTCCATGAGCACCGGATAGGTGAGCGTGACGGGTGACTCCTCGCGGGCACACTGTCGAATCGTGTCAAGATTCTCGTCGAGCGCGACCGCCACAATGACCAGACCCTGCGGTGCGAGCTCTTCGTGCAGCGCCTGCCACACGGGCAGGTCCCAGCGGCATCCTCACCAGGATGCCCAGGCGAACAGCAGCCGCTTGCGTCCGTCGAAATCAGACAGCGAGACCGGGTGACCGTCCAGATCCGGGAGCGTGAACGGCGGCGCGACGAGAGAGTCCAAGTTTCCTCGGAGCGTCGCTGGGGCTTCGCCGAGCACCGCGAGCCCGGCCTCGGGCTCCACCGCGACGGGCCGGCCGAGTGCACGCGCGAACGCACGCAGGTCGATGCCGCCCCCGGCGGCGAGCGCGTCGCGGTTCCGCACCGGCACACACACCCCGTCTCGGCACAGCCCCTCAGGCTTCAACGCCCAGCCGGTCGCACCTTCGAGCTCGTCGGCGGTGACCATGAACGTGTCCGGCCCGGTGGTGGCATGCACCACGACCTCACGGTCGTCGTCGATGAGGGTGGCGAGAGCGCTCATGGGGCTCAACCTACTGGCGCCATCGGCCCGGCGCACGGCCCTCCTAGACGACACGACAGCGATCGCGACCGGCGTCACCGGCACCACGGTGCACGCCGACGGGGGAACCGTCGCCGCCGGCGACTGGTCCGCACCGAGGACGGCGGCTGGACCAACCGGCCCCGTCGTCTGCAGCTGTTCCGACCGGCCCGCGGGGTCAAGACAGGTCATGCTGCGCACTAGCGTCCGAGCGGTGCCCACGACGGCGACGCGCTTGTTGCTGGTCCGCCACGGCGAGTCGACGTGGAACGCCGAGGGACGGTGGCAGGGCCAAGCCGATCCGCCCCTCAGTCCCACCGGGGAACGCCAGGCGCGCGCCGCGGCCGCCGCGCTGCTCGGTGTCGAGCTCGACGCGGTGCGGTCATCGGACCTGGCACGCGCGGCCCGCACCGCGGCGATCCTCGCCGGTCCGGACGGGTCGGTGCGCCTCGAACCTCGGCTGCGGGAGCGCGACGTCGGCGCCTGGGCCGGCCTGACCCGCGACGAGCTCGACGCCTCCCATCCCGGCTGGGTCACCGACGGCTGGCGGCCGGTGGGCTGGGAGGACGACCGCGCGGTGGCCGCCCGCGCCTTCCCGGCACTCGAGGGGCTCGCCGCCGCGCTCGGGGCAGGCGCGGCCGCGCTGGCGGTCTCGCACGGGGGGCTGATCCGCGCGGTCGAAGCCCAGCTTGGAGGTGCCTCCCGCCCGGTGCCGAACCTCGGCGGCGTGTGGCTCCACTGGGTCGGCGACGGGTTTGAGCTCGGGGACCGTGTCGCGCTCCTCGAGGTCGAGACGCTCGCCGTCGACGTGGCACCCGCGGTCCCCGCCGACTGAGCCGACCCCGGAGGAGCCCCTCCGATCGCGGGCCGGGTGGCCGGTAAGATGGCCAGCCCCCTGTTGTCGAGTGAAGGCAGTCGCGCGCCCTCGTGTCTGCTCCCCATCCCGAGCTCGCTGCTGAGCAGCGCTATGTCGATCGCGCCTACGGGCGACTCGACGCCATGCGCGAGGCGGCCCGGCGCGTCGCCAGTGGATACTCCGAGGTGGGCGCCGGGGGCACCCACCAGGCACGCCTGGAGCGGGAGGCCGCCGAGGAGCTCACCCGACGCCGGCTATCGGCCCTCGATCTCGGCTCGGCGCCGTTGTGCTTCGGCCGTCTCGATCTCGAGCCGGGTGCGGCGTCGGGGAGCGCCATCTTCTACGTCGGCCGGCTGGCGGTCACCGACGAGGACCAGGCGCCCCTGATCGTGGACTGGCGGGCTCCGGTCGCCGAGCCCTTCTACCGGGCCACCGCGATCGAGCCGATGGGAGTGGTGCGGCGGCGCCATTTCCTGACCCGACCCGGCGACGGCCGCCAGATCGTCGGACTCGACGACGAGGTCTTCGACCGCGCCGCGGCGTCGTCCTCGGGCTTCACGGTCGTCGGAGAGGGCGCGCTCCTCGCCGCGCTCGACCGGACCCGCACCGGTCGGATGGGCGACATCGTCGCCACCATCCAGGCCGAGCAGGACGAGGCGATCCGGGCGCCACTGAACGGCGTCCTCGTCGTGGCCGGCGGGCCGGGTACCGGCAAGACCGCCGTGGCCCTCCACCGGGCCGCGTACCTCCTCTATACGCACCGCCGACACCTCGCCGCCCGAGGTGTGCTGCTGATCGGCCCCAACGCGCTGTTCCTGCGCTACATCGACGAGGTGCTGCCGTCCTTGGGTGAAAGCGACGCGCAGCTCTCGACGATTGCCGCGCTCAAGCCGGCCTACCGCGTCGTAGTGGGGGAGAGCCGCGAGGCGGCGCGCATCAAGGGCGACGCCCGCATGGCGCAAGTGATCCGCCGGGCACTGCGCGACCGCGAACACCCGCTGCCCCGGCCCCTCGTCGTGATGGTCGACGGCAACGTGTTGCGCCTGACCCGTGAGACCTCGACCCAGATCGTCGAACGCACCCGGCGGCGGGCGGGCTCGCATAACGCGAAGCGGCCGAGCGTCGTGCGGGCCATCGTCGATCACCTCCGTGACCAGTACCGTCGCGCCCTCGGCGTCACCGCCCCCGACGATGCCGACTGGGACCGCGAGCTCGACGATCGGCTCCGCCGGCTGCCCGACGTCCGCGCCGCGCTCGAGCGAATGTGGCCCGTGCTGAGCGGCGGCGACCTGATCCACGACCTGTTCTCGTTCCCGGCGCTGGTCCACTCGGCCGCGGACGGGATCCTCGCTCGTGACGACCAAGCGCTCTTGGCGCGGGACCGCTCGGCGAGCCTGCGCGAGGTGCGCTGGAGCGAGGCGGACATGCCCCTGATCGACGAGGCCGACGCGTTGCTCGGCCCGCCTGAAGCGGCGCGCCCGCGTCGTCGACGGTCCCGCCGGAGCGGCGATGACGCCGGCGCGCGGGTCGTCTCGGAACTCGGGGTCGGTGGGTTCATCACGGCGTCCGAGCTGGCTCGCCGATACCGCGGTGACGTGGCGTCCGACGAGGCAGTGGAGGAGCCCCGCACGTTTGGTCACGTGGTCGTCGACGAGGCCCAGGATCTGTCAGCGATGCAGTGGCGCATGCTCGCTCGCCGGTGTCCGTCGGGATCCATGACCGTGGTCGGCGACTTCGGGCAAGCCAGCCTCCCCGGGGCTCTCCACGACTGGGACCAGGTTCTTCGCCAACTCCCCCAGCGCGCCGAACCTCGCGTCGTGACCCTGACCGTGAACTACCGCACCCCCGCCGAGATCATGGCCGTGGCGCAGCGGGTCCTGGCGGCCGCCGCGCCGCGTGTCGAGCCCACCCGGGCCGTCCGCCACACCGGCGACCGGCCCCGGTTCGTGAGGGTCAGCCACGACGCGCTGGCCGACGCGGTCGCCGACGAGGCCCGCCGGGCGGTCGCCGCGACCGGGACCGTGGCGGTGCTTGCCCCCGCGGCGCGCCATGAGTTGCTCGCCGCTCGCCTCGCCGGCCTCGGCGCCCGGGCCGGAACCGGAGACGCGCTCGACGCCCCCGTGGCGATCTTGACCGCGGGGCAGGCCAAAGGCCTCGAGTTCGACCACGTGGTCCTCGTCGAGCCGCGGGACCTCGTGACCAGCGACCCGCCGGGACTGCGGCTGCTGTACGTGGCGATGACCCGGGCGACGCGAGGCCTCGCGATCGTCCACGCCGATCCCCTGCCGGAGGTCCTCGCCGCCGCGGCGCTGCCGGGCGCCCCGCTCGCTGCCTCGTAGGATCGGCGCCGTGACCAGCACCATCGACGCGGACCGCACCGGCGCCGACGTGGCGTGGGACCTCGAGCCCCTCGTCGAGGGACGTGGCGAGGCCGGCGCGATCGCGCAGCTCGACGAGGCCCAGCGCCGAGCCGGCGAGCTCGAGTCCTACCGGGGCCGGCTCGGCGACCTTGACCCGTCGGGACTCGCCGAGCTGATGCGGGCGGTCGCCGCGATCACCGAGCTGCTGGGTCGCGCGGGCTCGTACGCGGCGCTGCGGTTCTCGGTCGACACCAGCGATCCGACTCGGGGTGCCCTGCTCGCACAAGTCGAGGAGCGCGCCACCGCCATCTCCAACGAGCTGCTCTTCGTCGAGCTGGAGTGGGCTGCCCTCCCCGACGACGCCGTCGCGACGCTCTTCGCCGCACCCGAGCTTGACTTTTGCCGCCACTACCTACGCTCGGTGCGCCGCTACCGGCCACATCTGCGCAGCGAGCCCGAGGAGCGCATCCTCGCCGACAAGGCCGTCACCGGCTCGAGCGCCTGGTCGCGGCTCTTCAGCGAGGTGACGTCGGCGATCACCGTCGACCTCGACGCTGGCCCGGTCAGCCTGGAGCAGGCCCTATCGACCCTCCAAACCCCCGACCGCGGCACCCGACGGGCCGCGGCCGAGGCGGTCAGCGCGGCGCTCGAGCCGGGCCTGCGCACCCGGGCGTTCATCTTCAACACCCTGCTCGCGGACAAGGCCAGCGACGACCGCATCCGCCACTACGACGGCTGGCTGGCGAGCCGGAACCTCGACAACGAGGCCAGCGACGAATCGGTCCAGGCGTTGGTGTCCGCGGTCGAGCACCGATCCGACATCCCCCAGCGCTGGTACGCGCTGAAGGCGCAGCTCCTCGGCCTCGACCGCATCGCGGACTACGACCGCATGGCGTCGATCGCGACCGAGGACACTGAGTTCGGCTGGACCGAGGCGCGGCGGCTCGTCCTCGACGCGTACGGCTCGTTCTCGCCGGAGCTGGCCGACGTGGCCCGCCGGTTCTTCGAGGAGTCCTGGATCGACGCGCCCGTCCGGCCCGGGAAGCGTCCCGGCGCGTTCTGCGCGTACACCGTCCCGTCCCTGCACCCGTATGTGCTGCTCAACTGGACGGCGCGACGGCGCGACGTGCTCACGTTGGCCCACGAGCTCGGCCACGGCCTCCACGCCTATCTGGCCCGAAGCCAGGGCATCTTCCACCAGTCGACGCCGCTGACGCTCGCCGAAACCGCGTCGGTGTTCGGTGAGACGGTGACGTTCGGTCGCCTCCTCGCCGACACGACCGAGCCCGACGCTCGCTTGGCGCTGCTCGCCGAGAGCCTCGAGGGCCAGATCGCCACCGTGTTCCGCCAGATCGCCATGAACCGCTTCGAGGACCAGGTGCACACCGAGCGGCGCGAACGCGGCGAGCTCAGCGTCGAGCGCTTCGGGGATTGCTGGATCGAGACGCAGGCGGAGATGCTCGGCGACGCGGTGGAGCTCACGCCCGGCTACCGGAACTGGTGGTCCTACATTCCGCACTTCATCGGCACGCCGGGTTACGTGTATGCCTACGCCTACGGTCAGCTGCTCGCCCTGTCGGTCTACCGCCAGTACGAGGAGCAAGGCGCCGCCTTCGTCCCCGCGTACCTGGAGCTGCTCAGCCGCGGCGGCTCCGAGCCGCCCGAGGTGCTGGGCCGGATCGTGGGCGTCGATCTTGCCGACCCGGGCTTCTGGGACGGGGGTCTGGCCATCGTCGACGAGCAGCTCGCCGCCGCCGAGGACGCGGCGCGAGCCGCGGGTCGGATCCCGTCCTCCTAGCCGCTCGTTTCCGCACCCGGCGGCGAGCGCGGGGGAGTGTCCTAGTAGCGGGCCAGTTCGGCGGCGAGCTGGTCGAGGCCCATCGGACCCAAGCCGAGCGCGTAGGCGTGGAAGGCCTTCAGGTCGAAGCTGTGGCCGTGCCGGGCCCGGGCCGCGTCGCGGCCTCCCAGCCACACCCGCTCGCCGACCTTGTACGAGATCGCTTGGCCGGGAAGGCCGAGGTAGCGGTCGACCTCGCTCGCCATGAAGTCGGCCGGGAAGTGACTGCGCTCGATCACGAACGGCAACGCCAAGTCCGGCGTCCAGCGTTCCCCGGGGTGGTAGCGCTCGTCGTCGGGGATCGCCAGCTCGAGGTGCAACCCGATGTCGACGACGACCCGGACCGCGCGCATCGCCTGGGCGCGCAGCATGCCGAGCTCGAACGCGGGGTCGTCGAGGTATCCCAGCTCGCCCATGAGACGCTCCGCGTAGAGCGCCCAGCCCTCAGCGTGCCCCGAGTTGCCAGCCAGCGTCCGCTGGAACCGGTTGAGGGTCGCGGCGAGGTAGCGGACCATCCCGATCTGGAGATGATGGCCGGGGACGCCCTCGTGGTAGCAGATGCTGACCTCGCCCCAGAGCGGGAACCGGGTGCGACCCAACGTCGGGTACCAGGTCCGGCCCGGGCGGCTCAGATCCTCGGAGGGACCGGTGTAGTACATGGCGGCGGCACCGCCGGGGGGCGCGATCATCGCCTCGACGCGCCGCACGGGTCCGGGGATCTCGAAGTGCACGCCGTCGAGCTCGTCGACCGTGCGGTCGAGGAGGTTCTGGAGCCACCCGCGGAACGCGTCGACACCCTCCACGGTGCGGGTGGGGTCCCGCTCGAGATGCTCGATGACCGCCGGGATCGACTCGCCGGGCAGGATCCGCTCGGCGACGTCGCGCAAGGCGCGCTCGATGCGGTGCAGCTCATCCCATCCCCAGGCGTACGTCTCGCGCAGATCCAGGGTGGTCCCGTTGAACGCGCGGGCCATCCGGGCGTACCGCTCCTCGCCCACCGCGTCGCGTTCCGTGGCGTTCGGCAAGTACTCCTCGACGAGGAAGCGCCCGAGCGACGCGTACGCGGCGGTCGCGCGGCCGGCCACGTCGGCGAGGCGGGCTCGCAGCGCGGGCTGATCAATCCCCGTGGAGTCGAAGGCGTCGACGAGCCCCAAGAAGAATGGCGGGTCGGCGGTGTCGAGCTGGCCGCCCCAAGTGTCGGCCTGCCGCGCGCACGCCACCGCCTGACGTCGCGCCGCGACCAGCCCCTCACCGACACCCTCGCTGAGCGCGGCCTGAAACGACGAGAGCGCCTGGGGGACCACCGCGGCTCGGGCCGTGATCGCGTCCCAATCCGTCTCGGTGTCGCGCGGCATCAGGTCAAAGACCATGCGAATGCTCGACACGGGGCTCTCCAACACTCGGAGGGCACGGAGTGCCTCACCGCTCTCGCCCAGCTCGACGCCGATCTCCAGGTAGCGGCGGAGTACCTCCGCCGCGACGCGGTCAGCCTCATCGGCGACCGGTGCGCGGTCGAGCTCGGCGAGGGTGTGGCGCTCGTGGGCGAAGCGCTCCGCGATCCCGTCGGGGGAGTAGTCGGTGAGCTCGTCGTCGTGGCCGGGGAGACCTTCGAAGGTCGCCGCTACCGGGTCGAGCGCCGCGGCGCGCTCGACGTAGCGGTCTGCGAGGTCGGCGATCGCAGTCGTCATGGTCCCTCCGGGAACTGAGTTCGTGCCGGGTCGGCTGACCGGGCGGGCATCGAGGGGAAGCGGGGTCTCGAGGTGCCGGTGGGGTCCCCGGGGCGATACGGGGGCAGGCCGTCCCGGGCCACCCTGCAACGTAACCGGGGTGGCGGACGCCTGTGGCACCATCCTCGGCCATGACTCGGCTTCAAGACGCGCATGTGCTCGTGACCGGCGGATCGAGCGGGATCGGGCTCGAGACCGCTCGCCGAGCGCTGGCCCGAGGGGCGCGCGTGTCGATCGTGGCTCGAGACACCGACCGCCTGGCCGGGGCCCTCGACGACCTCGAGCGTGACGTCGGTGACCGGACCCGCGTCGCGGCGGAACCCGCCGACGTGACCGACCCCGCGCATCTCGAAGCTGCGCTGACGCTGCTCATCGCCCAGTTCGGCCCGGTCGACGTGCTGGTCACCTGCGCGGGTGCGGCCCGCCCGGGTCACTTCGAACGTCTGGCCAGCTCGATCTTCGAGGAGCAGATGGCGCTGGACTACTTCGGCACGTTGCACGCGATCCGCAGTGTCGTGCCATCGATGATCGAACGGCACCGGGGTCACCTGCTGCTCGTGTCGTCAACGGCAGGAATCATCGGCGTCTACGGCTACTCCGCGTATTCGCCGGCCAAGTTCGCGGTGCGGGGGCTCGCCGAGACGCTGCGAGCCGAGCTCAAGCCCTACGGGATCGTGGTGTCGTGCGCCTACCCGCCCGACACCGACACGCCCGGACTCGCCCGGGAGAACGTCGAGAAGCCCGACGCGACCGCCCGGATCTCGGCCGCGGTGAAGGTCCGCCAGGCGCCGGCGGTCGCGCGGGCGATGGTGCGCGGCGTCGAGCGGGACCGGCTCGTGATCACCGCCGATCCCGGCACCGCGGTGCTGACCCGCGCCGCGGGGATGCTCGGACCGTACCTTCGAACGTCGTTCGACCGGCAGGTGCGCCGAGCCGCGGCATCGAGTGAGGACGGTGGCGACGGGTAGCGTCGGGGTCGATGGCTGACGCCCTGACCCGCACCGAGACCGACAGCATGGGCCCGATCGAGGTCCCCGCCGACCGGTACTGGGGGGCGCAGACGCAGCGGTCCCTGCACCATTTCTCGATCGGCGCCGACCGGGTGCCCACGCCGGTGATCCGCGGCATGGCGATCCTCAAGAAGGCCGCGGCGCGCACCAACCGTGAGCTCGGCAAGCTCTCCGACGACCGGGCCGAGCTCATCGTCAGGGCAGCCGACGAGATCATCGCCGGCGACTTCGCCGACGAGTTCCCCCTCTTTGTCTGGCAGACCGGCAGCGGCACCCAGACCAACATGAACGTCAACGAGGTGATCGCCAACCGGGCCATCGAGCTCGCGGGTGGCAACAAGGGGACCAAGGACCCCATCCACCCCAACGACCACGTGAACATGTCGCAGTCGTCGAACGACACGTTCCCCACCGCGATGCACATCGCCGCCGCGGAGGAGGTCGTCCACCGTCTGGTCCCCGCCATCTCGGCGTTGCGCGACGCGCTCGACGCCAAAGCCACCCAGTTTGCCGACATCGTCAAGATCGGGCGGACCCACCTCCAAGACGCGGTACCCCTGACCCTCGGCCAGGAATTCTCCGGGTACGTCGCCCAGCTCGACGCCGACCTCGAGCGGATCCAGACGACGCTGCCCGGGCTCTACGAGCTCGCCCTTGGTGGCACCGCGGTGGGCACCGGCCTGAACGCGCCATCCGAGTTCGCCGACCGGGTCGCGGCGGAGATCGCCACGCTGACCGGGCTGCCCTTCGTGTCGGCGCCGAACAAGTTCGCCGCGCTCGCCGCGCACGACGCGCTCGTCCAGGCGAGCGGAACGGTCCGGACCCTGGCCGTGTCCTTGATGAAGATCGCCAACGACGTCCGCTGGCTCGCCTCCGGGCCGCGAGCCGGCCTCGGCGAGCTGGTCCTCCCCGAGAATGAGCCCGGATCCTCGATCATGCCCGGAAAGGTCAACCCGACCCAGAGCGAGGCGCTCACCATGGTGTGCGTGCAGGTCTTCGGCAACGACGCCACCGTCGGCATCGCCGGATCGCAAGGCAACTTCGAGCTGAACGTGTTCAAGCCCGTCATGATCTTGAACTTCTTGCACTCCGTGGAGCTCCTCACCGATTCGACGACGAACTTTCGCCGCTTCGCGATCGAAGGGGTCGAGGCGAACACCGAGCGGATCGCCGAGCACGTCGCCAACTCGCTCATGGTCGTCACCGCCCTGACCCCCCACCTCGGCTACGACAAGGCGGGCGAGATCGCGAAGCACGCGCACCACCACCACACCTCGCTGCGCGAGGCCGCGGTGTCCCTGGGCCACGTCACCGCCGAGGAGTTCGACCGCCTGGTCCGCCCCGAGCGGATGACGCGGCCCGGCTGACCCGGATCGGGCTGGCGCGGCGCCTCACCGCCCCGGGCCGACCTTGGCCTGGACTGGGGCAGCGTCCTCGCCGGCCATTCCTGAGACGTCTGGTCGGGAATGGGCGGGCCGGCCACGCGGTTATTGGTAGTCGTAATCCTGTAATCAAGCCTGAAGGGGTCACGATGGCCGAGCCGAGCGTGGCGGTGGACGAGCGACTCGTCCTGCCCCTGGTGTCCCTGTCTAGCGGCGTGGTGCTGCCCCAGATGGTGGTCACGTTGGCCCTCGAGACCGACGAGGCCCGCGCCGCGGGCCAGGCTGCCGAGGCGGCCGACGAGAGCGAGCGCCTCGTGCTGCTCGTCCCGAAGGTCGAGGGCCGCTACGCCCGGGTGGGCACGGTGGCCCGGATCGAAAGCGCCGGCGACCTGCCCAACGGCGTGCGGGCCTTGGTGCTGCGCGGCTTGCACCGGGCGGTGGTCGGCGCCGGCGTGGCCGGCACTGGCGCCGCCTTGTGGGTGGAGGCCGAGCCCGTCGGGGAGGTCGGCGACGTGTCGGCCCACGCCCAGGAGCTGGTCACCCAGTACCGGGCGATCGTGGGCGAAATCGCGACCCGGCTGCGGGCCGACCGCCTCGCCGAGGCGCTCCAGGGCGTGACCGACCCCGGCGCGTTGGCCGACACCGCGGGTTGGTGGCCTGACTTGGCCCTCGACCGCAAGGTGGAGCTGCTCGAGACCCTCGACGTCGAGGCTCGCCTCGAAGCCGTCGTCGGTTGGGCCCGCGACGCGTTGGGTGAGCTCGAGGTCGCCGAACGCATCCGCTCAGAAGTCACCGACGGCATGGAGACCCAGCAGCGCGAGTTCCTGCTGCGCCGCCAGCTCGACGCGATCCACAAGGAGCTCGGAGACGGCGACGAGAACGTCGTCGGCGAATACCGACGCGCCCTCGAGGAGCGCGACCTGCCCGAGGGCATCCGCGCCGCGGCGACCCGCGAGATCGACCGGCTCGAGCGCACCAGCGACCAGAGCCCCGAGCACGGCTGGATCCGCACCTGGCTCGACACCCTGTTCGAGGTCCCGTGGGGCGAGCGCTCCGAGGACAACCTCGACGTGGGCGACGCCCGCCGAGTTCTCGACGACGACCACACCGGTCTCGAGGACGTCAAGGACCGCATTGTGGAGTTCCTCGCCGTGCGGAAGCTGCGCGCCGAACGGGGACTCGGGGAGCCCACCGGACGCGGCGCGGGCGCGATCCTGGCGCTCGTCGGCCCGCCCGGCGTGGGCAAGACGTCGCTGGGCGAGTCGGTGGCCCGCGCCCTGGGCCGCCAGTTCACTCGCGTCGCGCTCGGCGGTGTCCACGACGAGGCGGAGATCCGCGGCCATCGACGCACCTACGTCGGTGCCCGGCCGGGTCGCGTCGTGCGTGCCCTCACCGAGTCGGGCACCATGAATCCGGTCATCGTCCTCGACGAGGTCGACAAGCTCGGCGCGGACTGGCGGGGCGACCCGTCGTCGGCGCTGCTCGAAGTGCTCGACCCGGCACAAAACCACACGTTTCGTGACCATTATCTCGATGTCGACCTCGACCTCTCGCAGGTGCTGTTCCTCGCGACCGCCAACCTGGCCGAGATGATCCCCGGCCCGCTGCTGGACCGCCTCGAGGTGATCCGCCTCGACGGCTACACCGAGGACGAGAAGGTGGTCATTGCCCGCGAGCACCTGCTGGGCCGCCAGCTCGAGCGCAACGGCCTCAACGGTGACGACGTGCAGATCGGCGACGACGCGCTGCGTCGCATCGTGGCCGACTACACCCGCGAGGCCGGGGTCCGCAGTCTCGAACGAGAGCTGGGCAAGCTGCTGCGCAAGGTGGCGGCCAACCTGGTGCAGGGCTCGGCGACCGCGCCGGTGGTGATCGACGCGGCGGCGGTCCCGGACGCGCTGGGACGGCCCCGCTTCTTTCCCGAGCTGGCTGGGCGCACCGCCGTCCCCGGCGTGGCGACCGGCCTGGCCGTGACCGGCAC
The DNA here is from genome assembly GCA_003140175.1 of Actinomycetota bacterium. Classification (GTDB taxonomy): domain Bacteria; phylum Actinomycetota; class Acidimicrobiia; order IMCC26256; family PALSA-555; genus PALSA-555. The sequence goes on along the minus strand of PLJD01000023.1, from coordinate 8,699 downwards.
CGGCGGCGATGTCCTCTTCATCGAGGCGACCGGGATGGAAGGCGACGCTGGCTTGACCCTGACCGGTCAGCTCGGCGACGTCATGAAGGAGTCGGCCCAGATCGCCCTGTCCTACGTGCAGGGCCACGCCCGCGAGCTCGGTGTCGACCCGACGCAAGCCCCTAAGCGTTTCCATGTGCACGTCCCGGCGGGTGCGATCCCGAAGGATGGCCCGTCGGCGGGCGTGACGATGACGACCGCGTTGGCGAGCCTGCTCACCGGCCGGCCGGCCCGGGCCGACCTCGCCATGACCGGCGAGGTGACGCTGCAGGGTCGAGTGCTGCCCATCGGCGGCGTGAAGCAGAAGGTCCTCGCTGCGCAACGGGCCGGGCTGACCACGGTGATCCTGCCCGCCCGCAACGGCCCCGACCTCGAGGATGTGCCGGCCGCGGTGCGCGACCAGCTCACGTTCCATCTGGTCGAGGACGTCACTGAGGTGCTCGACCTCGCGTTGACCCAGCCCGAGGAGCAGGCCGAGGCGGCCTGAGCGGCCGCCACGCTGCGGGGGGGGGGTCGGGCGCCTCGGCGATGAGATGCCGGCACGCTGATCAGGGCGTCGAGCCGTCCCCGTCGCTCGCCACGTCGATGCTGGCGCCGATGCCGACTCGGGCGAAGTCGATCTGCTCGCCGGCCTCGAGTGGGAAATGGCAGGCCACGTACTGGCTTGGTTCCACCTCGCGCAGCACCGGTTCTTCGAGCGCGCATCGCTCCTGAGACTTGGGGCATCGGGTGCGGAACCGGCAACCCGTGGGCGGATGGATCGGCGAGGGCACTTCACCGCCGAGGACCCGCTCCTCGTCGGGATGCTGCGTCGGGTCGGGGACGGGGATGGCGGCGAGCAGCGCGCCGGTGTAGGGATGCTTGGGATGTTCGTAGAGATCGTCGGGTGACGCGATCTCACACGCCTTGCCGAGGTACATGACCAGCACTCGGTCGCTCACGTTCTTCACCACGGCGAGGTCGTGGGCGATGAACACGACGGTGAGTCCGTAGCGGTGCTTCATGTCCTCGAGGAGGTTCAGGATCTGGGCCTGCACCGACACGTCGAGGGCGGAGACCGGCTCGTCGCAGATGATCAGCTTCGGCTCGGTGACCACCGCCCGCGCGATCGAGATCCGCTGGCACTGGCCGCCGGAGAACTCGTGGGGGCGACGAGCCCCGTTGGCGGGATCCATCCCGACCGCGTCGAGGACCTCGTCGACCTTCGCGTTGCGGGCGTCCTTGTCGCCCATCTCCCAGATGTCGAGGCCTTCGCGCACGATCTCGCGCACCCGTCGGCGGGGATTCAGCGACGAGATGGGGTCCTGAAAGATCATCTGGAGCCGGGGGCGCACCCGGCGGAGCGCTTCTCCGTGCAGCGACGTCAGCTCGACACCGTCGAAGCGGACGCTGCCCGACTTCGGCGCGGGGAGCTGCATCACCGCCCGTCCGGTGGTCGACTTGCCACAGCCCGACTCGCCGACGATGCCGAGCGTCTCGCCATCGAGCACATCGAGGCTGATGCCCGACACGGCGTGGACCGCTTCGCCGCCGTGCCCGATCGGGAACTCGACGACGAGGTCCTCGACCCGCAGTAGCGCCCCGTCCCCGGCCCGCAGGTGGATGCTTCCCGTGCCGGCCATCAGGCGTGCCCCGCCAACGCAGCCGCTTGGGGGACGCGACCCTCGCGCTCGTTGCGAGCCAGCGCCTCGTTGCCTTCGGGGGTCCCGACCGGGAACCAGCAGCGAAACTCGTGACCCGGCGCGGCGCCGGCGGTCAGCGGCGGCTCTTCTTGGACGCAGCGCTCCTGGACGTAGCGGCAGCGGGGCGCGAACTTGCAGCCCGGCGGGGGGATGACCAGGTCGGGCGGCCGGCCCGGGATGGTCGCGAGGCGGGTATGGCTGTGCTCGTCGAGCTTGGGGATGGAGGCGAGCAGCGCCTCGGTGTAGGGCATCTTCATGTTGGCGAACAGCACGCCGGTGGGAGCGTGCTCGACGATCCGACCGGCGTACATCACCGCGATCTCGTCGGCTCGGCCGGCGACGACGCCGAGGTCGTGGGTGACGAGGACCATCGCCATGAACCGCTCAGCTTGCTGGTGGGCGATGAGGTCGAGCACCTGAGCTTGCACGGTCACGTCGAGGGCGGTCGTGGGCTCGTCCGCGAACAACAGCTTCGGGCCACACGCCAAGGCGATGGCGATGCAGATCCGCTGACGCATCCCGCCCGAGAGCTGGTGCGGGTACTCCTTGAGGCGGGCGTGCGGTTCGGGGATGCGGACCGAGGCGAGCAGCGACTCGGCGAGCTCGTTGGCGTATTGGCGTGTCACGTCGAGATGCTGGCGGACCGCTTCGGTGATCTGCTTGCCGATCTTCATGACCGGGTTCAGCGACGTCATGGGATCCTGGAAGATCATGGCCATCTGGGCGCCCCAGTAGCGGCGCATCTCCTTGGCCGAGAGGGGCAGGATCTCGTTGCCTTCGAGACGCACCGAGCCGCTTCGAACCACGCCTCGTTTTGGTAACAGGTTCATGATCGAGCGGGACAGCACGGTCTTGCCCGATCCGGATTCGCCGACGATGCCGAGTGTCTTGCCTCGATCGAGGGTCAGCGAGACTCCATCGACCGCACGGACCAAGCCCCGGCTGGTCTCGAAGTGGGTCGAGAGGTCGGCGACTTCGAGCAGAGGGCCCGAGGGTTGGGCGGCGGCCACGTCGGTCAAATCCCCGACTCCCGGACCTCGAAGCGGGTCCGCACCACGTCGCCGAGGTAGTTCAGTGCGAGCGCGGTGAGGAAGATGAGGATCGACGGTTCGAACACGATGTGGGGAGAGGTCAACAGCAGGCCTCGGTCGAGGGCGATGATGTTGCCCCACGACGGAGTGGGCGGCCGGACCCCGACTCCGAGGATGGCGAGCGTGCCCTCCGCCACGATCGCGATGGCGATGCCGAGCAGCGCGATCGAGAACATCGCCGGCGCCACGTTCGGGAGCAGCTCGCGGATCATGATCCGGCCGCTCTTGGCCCCCTGGGCTCGGGCGGCCAGGACGAATTCGCGCTGACTCCAGCTCAGCGCACTGGCCCGAGAGATTCGTCCGACCAGGGGGATCGACACGATCCCGATGGCGAGGATCAGGACGAACCAGTCGGGCAGGGTGCTGTTGGCGGCGTTCTCGGGGCTGCCTTGCAAGAAGGCGACTAGGGCCAAGGCGAGCACGATGGCCGGTACCGACAACAACACGTTGAACATGCCGGACAACACGGTGTCGACGAAGCCGCCGAAGTAGCCGGCGATGATCCCGAGTCCACCGCCGATCACGAAGCCGACCGTGATCGCCCCGACCGACACGAGCAGGGATTCCCACGCGCCCAACGCGAGGCGGGCGATCATGTCGCGACCGATGCTGTCGCAGCCGAGCAGATGGCCGGGCGCGCTGCCGCCCTGAGCGAAGGGACCCTTGCTGGCGCACGAGGCGATCGAGTTCTGGGGGTCGCCCCAGGTGACGAGCCCGGTCTTGGCCAGCACCGCGATGAGCACGATGAAGGCCATCCAGGCGATCGCGACCCAGGCGGTCACGTTCAGGCCCTGCCCGAGGCGTCGGCGCCCACCCTCGGGGCCGGCGGCGACCGCGTCGACCTGGAGCAGCCCCGCGTCGCCTTCGAAGGCGAGGGACGACGGGTCGGCCTCGTCGCGCCGTATGGCGTCGGCAGGCGCGCCGGGGCCGCCAAAGCCGCCGGTGCCGGGACCGGGGGCGCCCCCGCGAGGGCTAGGCCGGCGTTCGGGCACGACGAATCCGGGGATCGAGCACGGCATAGAGGAAGTCGACGAGGAAGTTCACGACCACGAACAGCACCGCGATCACCACCACGTAGCTTTGGAGCTCGACATACGAGCGGGACTCGACCGCTTGGAAGATCTTCTCACCCATTCCAGGGAGGTCATAGATGACCTCCACGACGATCGCGCCGCCGATGAGCGTGCCGACGTTGAGTCCCGCCACGGTCAGCATGGTGAGGCTGGACGGGCGCAGCGCGTGGCGCCAGAGGATACGGCGGTTCGTGATCCCCTTCGCTTTGGCGAGGGTGATGAAGTTCTCCTGGAGGGTGGCGATCATGTCGCTGCGCAGGAGCCGCATGTACACGGCGATCTGGCCGACGGCGAGCGTCACCGAGGGCAGGATCATGTCGGTGAGGTGCTGGCCGAGCTGCATGTGCTGGCTGCCGTCGAAGAACTGATCGAGCCAGCCCGGCGCATACCCAGCGGTCGGTAACCAATGCAGCTTCGCTCCGATGAGGAACGAGAGGAACAGGGCCAGCACGAAGTTCGGCAACGCCAGCAGGGCGAACGACGAGGTGTTGATCGCGCTGTCGGTCTTCGTCCCGGCCCGGTAGGCGGCCAGGATGCCGAGCGGGATCGCGAAGACCAGCGAGATCACCTGGGCGTAGATCATGAGCTGCAACGAGACGGGCAGCGACTGGTCCACGAGCGTGCTCACCGGCAGACCCGATGAGTACTGGTGGCCCAGGTGGCCCTGCAACAACCCGATCACGTAGGACCAGTACTGGCCGAGGAGGCTCTTATTGAGCCCCAGGTCGCGGCGGAGCTGGGCCCGCTCCTTGGCGAACTGCGGTCCCTTGGCGAACGGGATGATCGTCTGGACGGGATCGCCCGGCAGGAGCCGGATCAACAAGAAGGTGAAGATGCTCACGACGAACAGCACGATCACCAGCTGTACGAGGCGACGCGCGATGAATCGGAGGAGCTCCGTTCGCATCCCGGTGGTCCGTTAACTCCTGGTTGGCGTGGCGGCTCAGCTCTTGCTCAGCCCCAGGACGGGGATCCGCCCGTAGACGAACGCTGGTGTGCCCTCTCCGTTCGGCAACGGCGGGAAGGTGAGATGCACGCTCGGCTGGTACCCGATGGTCCAGTTCACGTACCAGTCCGGGAGGATGTACGCACCCTTGGCCATCGCCCGGTTGAACTGCTGGTAGATCGAGTTGATCTGCGCCGGGCTGCTCGCCGCGCGGCCCTGGTCGAGGAGCGACTGCACGGTCGGGTCGCTAAAGGCGCCGAAGTTCGTCGGGTAGCCCTCGGCGAACCACACGTACGTGCTCTGGTCAGCGTCCCCGGAGTACTCGCCGTGCAGGTTGCGCCAGACCAGCACGTCGATGTCGCCCTGGAGCGCCTTGTTGATCAGGGTCGCCTGGTCGAACTGCGCGATGGTCACGTTGATCCCAGCTTTGCCGACCTGCTCCTTCACGAGCTGCGCCTCGGCGCTGGCCTCCGGGTCGGTGGTCGTACCCAGCGTGATGTTGAACTGGCCGCCGTTCTGCGCCTTGACCTGGTTGACCAGGGCGATGGCCTTCTTGAGGTTGTACGAGGGATAGCCCGCGTTGGCCAGATAGCCCGGCGAGCTCTTGTCCATGATGCTGTTCGCGACCTGGAACAGGCCCTTGTTCTGGATCAGGTTCAACGAGTTGCGGTCCACCGCGTCGGCGAACGCCTGGCGAGCGGCGAGGCTGTTGAACGGCGCCTTGTTCGCGCGCAGGTAGTAGTAGTGGATCTCGCGGTAGCCGGGCTGCTGGAGCAAGAGCTTGAGGTTGCTCTGGCTCTTCAGGGCGCTCAGCTGCTGCGCGCTGGACGTGTGCAGCAAGTCGAGCTGGCCACCCTCCAGTTGGTTCGTCCGGGCCGACTCGTCCGGCACCGGGACGAACGTGATCGAGGCCGCCTTCGGGAAGCCCGCCTGCCAGTAGTTCGGGTTCCGCACGACAACGGTCTTCTGGTTCTGCTGGTAGGACTGCAACTTGAAGGGGCCGGTGCCGATCATGTCGGTCTCGCAGCCCTGCCCGGGCGCGTTGAGCTGGGCGGGGGCCATGATCCCCATCCGTCCGGTCGAGTACAGGTAATCGGGGAAGTCCGGCACCGCCGTGCTCAGCTGCACCTGGAGGGTCATCGGGTCGACGACCGTGACGTTCGAGATGAACTTCAGGTAGATCGGGAACAGGGAGCCAAAGTCGGCGCTCACCCCACCCGGCGCGGCGCGGTAGGTGTCGAGGTTCAGTTTCACCGCGTTGGCATCGAGGGTCTCGCCGTCTTGGAACTTGATGCCCGGGCGCAGCGTGATCGTCCACAGCGTGTTGGCGGCGTTCGGCGTCACCGACTTGGCGAGATACGGAACCGCGACGCCCTTGCTGTTCGGAACCGTGAGCGTGTCGTAGACCGCGGCCACGACCTGGATCCCCGAGATGGCGAGCTGCGCGCTGGTCAGGCAGTAATTGTCGGTCTCGGCTTCGAGCCCGAAGTTGAGGTTGCCGCCCGAGCCGGCCCCGCCCTTCTGCGCGGTCGGCGCGGGAGCGTGTGCCGGGCCGGCCTGGGTCGTCGAAGCCCCCGCCGCGGTCCCGAGTCCCGCCAGTGTCATGACGGTGACGCCGATCAGAGCGACGACTCGGTTGAGACGACGAGATGCGTGCCGGTGCGGATCGGCCACTGGTTCCCCCCAGAAGCTGGCGGGGCTCTCGCCCCGTACTGCCCGTGCTGTCCACCGTGACTGTGGTGTGACCACCGTCACGGTGCCGCCACTCTAGAAGCCCTCTGGGGGCTGTCAATGGCGGACGCCCGGGACTCTACCGGTGAGTAATGGACCCGTGCCGCGGTCGCCGCGTCTACCGTCGCCTTGATGGCGTCTCGGTGGCTGCGGGTCAGCCCGTCGTGCCGGATCGAGCGGTCGGAGGTCACGCTCCGGGCGAGCCGGTCCGGAGGTCCGGGCGGTCAGCACGCCAACACCTCGGACACCGCGGTGGAGGCCGCGTTCGACGTGACCGCGTCACGCTCGCTCGGTCCTCGCCAGCGGGCCCGGCTCGTGAGTCGGCTCGGCCCGGTAGTGCGGGCCCGGGCTGCGGACACCCGCTCCCAGGCCCGCAACCGCGACCTCGCCCTCGAACGGCTCGCGGCGCGTCTCGCCGCTGGGCTCCGCACGACCCGGCCGCGCCGGCCGACCGCGCCCTCGAAGACGGCCCGGCGGTCGCGCTTGGACGACAAGCGTCGCCGCGGGGACCTCAAGCGGGGCCGGGGCCGCCCGCGCCCCGGCGAGGACTGACAGGCTTCGGACCATGCACATCGTCGCGGACGTCATCTACGTCATGGTCGGGGCCGCGGTCGTCCTGGTCGTCTTCGACTCGGCGCTGCGAACCTTCGTGTTGCCGCGCGGGGTCATCACCGTCCTGAGCCGCATCGTGTTCGTCCAGGCCCGTCACGTCTTCGACCTCTTCGCCCGCGAGGGACGGACCTACGCGGCCCGCGACCGCGTGATGGCGCTCTACGGCCCGGTCAGCCTCTTCGGCCTCGTCTTCGTCTGGATGGCGATGGTCATCTTCGGGTTTACCTGCATCTATCGGGGTGCGCTCGACGTCAGCAGCTGGACGCGGGCGTTCGAGCTGAGCGGCTCCGCGTTCTTCACCCTCGGATTCGCCTCGGTCACGACCGGCGTGCCGAGCTACGTGCTGGTGTTCATCGAGGCCGCCACGGGCTTGGGGCTCCTGACCTTGCTGATCGCGTACCTGCCCACGATCTACGGCGCGTTCTCACGCCGTGAGCTCGCCGTCTCGAAGCTCGCCACCCGCGCCGGGACGCCGCCCAGCGCGGTCGAGCTGCTGCAGCGCTACCACGCCATCAACTGGATCGCTGACCTGCCGGTGCTGTGGGCCGACTGGGAGGACTGGTTCACCGACGTGGCCGAGACCCACACCTCCCTGTCGGTGTTGGTCTTCTTTCGCTCCCCGAACCCGGACCGCTCGTGGATCACGGCCGCGGGGGCGCTCCTCGACGCCGCCTCCCTCGCCCAATCGACCCTGTCGATTCCACAGTCACCCCAGGCCGGGCTCTGCATCCGGGCCGGCACGCTGGCCCTGCGCGAGATCGCCGATTTCTACCGGATCCCCTACGACCCCGACCCGCCCCCCGACGGTCCCATCAGCATCGCCCGGTCCGAGTTCGACGAGGCCTATCAGAGCCTCGGCGGAGCCGGGGTCGCGGTCCGCCCCGACCGGGAGCGATGCTGGCGGAACTTCGCGGGCTGGCGGGTCAACTACGACTCGGTGCTGGTCGGGCTCGCCGGGGTCACGATGGCGCCGTACGCGCCGTGGTCGTCGGACCGGTCGCTGCGACACCGTCCCCGGGTCGTTCGCCGGCGGCCGCGGGCAACGCCCAGGTGAGGAACCGCTCGACGCCCTCGAGCGCGGCGGCGGTGCGGACCGAGCGCACCACGTCGAAGGCGTGCGGGGCGCCGGGCAGCTCGACGTAGACCACCGTGTCGGGTTGGGCGGCTTCGCGGAGCGCCAGCACGAAGGCGCGGGCCTGCACCACGGGCACCAGGTTGTCGCCCGTCCCGTGACACACCAAGAACGGCGGCGCGCCCGGGTGGATCGCGCCGAGCGGTGACGCCGCCTCGTAGCCGGCCCCGCCGCGGCGCTCGTCGACGCCGGCCACGACGNNCAGGGCGAACAGCTCGCCCAGCGCATACGCGCCGTACATCGACACGCACGCCAGCACCGAGGTGTCGACGGTCTCGAAGCCCGGCTGGAAGGCCGGGTTGTTCGCGGTGAGGGCGAGGAGGGCGGCGAGGTGCGCGCCGGCCGAGCCGCCCGTCACCGAGACCCGGGCAGGGTCGCCGCCGAACTCGGCGA
>PLJD01000073.1 GCA_003140175.1 Actinomycetota bacterium | reverse complement strand
GCGCGGACCCTTTGAGCCCACCCAGCGTTTCTCGTTAGTGCACGGACTTGGCACGGACCTGAGCGGCTCCACGGGCGCTCACGGCTGGGCGAATTGGGCGGATCTGGGACTGCCGGCGAGCCACCAAAGAAGAGGAGGGGAATCGTGACTGATCCGGGCCGTGTTCGCCAGAGACCCGCCCAGGCGATGGACTCGCGGCGTGACCGCTGCGCCGGCTCCCCTAACGGCGGGACATGCTCGGCCGACGCAACGGGGCGGCGCTTGATCCTCGCCTCCCCGAGGCTTGGAGCATCGCCACAGAGTCCTGGCGCGCTGACGTCGTCGTCAGGCGGCGACCTGATCGGGAGATGGCCCGGGGCTACTGGTCGCTGTGGTCGTCTTCGAGACCGTCGGCGATCGAGCGCAGGGTCTCAGCCATCACCAGGATGACCAGTTCGGGGTCACCGCCGGTCCAACTCACCCACTCAGCGACCGGGGTGACCCGGTCGCGGACGAAGTCGAGCACGCAGGTCGTCAGGTCCCGAGCCAGCGGGATCTCCTGGGTGGGCTCGGGTCCTTCGGGCGGCTCGTGGTGGGCGCGCGTACGGTCATCCATGCCGGTACCTCCATGGGGTGCTGGCCACGCCCCCGGGTCGGTGACAGCCGGCGCCGGGGGCAATCTGTTGGGAGGCGGACGCTACCGCCGAGCTCGACGAAATCGAGGGATCCCACCCCAATGTCTGGGCGACCCAGTTCACCCCGCGTTCCGTCGCTCTTTCTGGGATCAAGAGCGGAGGTCAGGTGCGAGGACCAATCAGCGTGGGTACCCGGTCGGCGGGCAGGTATCCGACCTCAGTCCGGTCCGGCGCGTCCGGACGGGGCGCGGTGTCGAACGATGAAGCGGCGGGCTTCGTCGGCGCTCCACACGATGAAGGGAAACGGGAGTGCGATGAGGACCGTGCTCGGTGGGAGCGAGGCGGTGCCCAGTAGCGTATGGAAGAACGGAAGGTAGATGATCATGGCGGCCAGTCCGAGTGCGATGGCGATGCCGCCGAGCAGGTATCGGTTGGTGAAGATCCCAACCGAGCGAAGCGAAGCGCGGTCGGTCCGGGCCGCGAAGGCGGTACCGACTTGACCCATCACCATGCCTAAGAACGTCATGGTGGTTGCCTGCAGGTAGGCGTGGTGGAGGGGATGCCCGGGGCCGGTGGGGTCACCGGGGTGCCATCCGGCGTGTACGAGGACGTAGAAGAAGCCGCCGATGGAGAGCCCGGCCACGAGCATGCCCAGGAACAGCCAGGCGCGTACGAGCATCCTGCGTTGGATGAGGTTCTCGCCTCGTGGACGCGGTGGGCGTTCCATGATTCCGGGCTCTGCTGGTTCTCGTCCGAGGGCGAGCGCGGGCAGGGTCTCGGTCCCGACGTCGAAGGTCAACAGGAGCAGCACCGTCAACGGCAGTGGGACCGCCCCTCGTGCGAGGGCGAACACGAGAAAGGGCACGACCTCGGGGGTGGCGTGAGCGAAGATGTAGAGGATGAACTTTCGTACGTTGTCGTAGACGACGCGTCCCGCTTCGACGGCAGCGACGATGGTGGCGAAGTTGTCATCGGTGAGCACCATCGTCGCTGCTTCTCGGGCTACGTCGGTGCCGGAGCGACCCATGGCGACACCGATGTCGGCGCTGTGCAATGCGGGCGCGTCGTTGACTCCGTCGCCCGTCATTGCTACGACGTGCCCTTCGGCGTGCAGCGCTTCCGCGATCCGGAGCTTGGCTTCGGGTGACGTCCGAGCGAAGATGATCTCGCCACTCTCGTGGAGTAGCCGATCGAGGTCCGCGTCACTCATCTGGTCGAGCTCGTCGCCCGTGACGACCTGGTTGGACTCGACGCCGATTCCGACTTGGTGGGCGATCGCGGCCGCGGTCAGGGGGTGATCGCCGGTGACGACGAGGACCCGGACCCCGGCGCGGTGACACCGCACCACGGCGTCGGCGATCTCCGGGCGGGGCGGGTCGAGCATGGCGACCAACCCGAGGAAGCAGAGGTCCTGTTCGGCCTCGGGGCGGGTCGTGGTGGCCACGGCACTGGGTTCGAGGGGGCGGGTGGCGAAGGCGAGGACGCGCAGACCACGGGCTGCGTAGTCGTCAACCCGCTTCGTGATCGCTGTCCGATCTGGAGGACCGAGCGGTCGCAAAACAGCGTCGAGGCCCATGATCGTCGTGCAGCGAGGAAGCACCGCCTCGGGAGCGCCCTTGGTGTCGACGCAGACCTGGGGGTCACGCCGGTCGATCGTCGACATGAGCTTGAGTGTGGGATCGAAGTGGAAGTAACGAAGTCGCCCCGACTGGGCGACGGTCCGGTCCCGTGAGGGGTCGCTAGTCACGGCGGCCTCGAGGAGCGCCAGCTCGGTCGGGTCCCCAGCGACCTGCTCCGTGTGCAAGTGCGCGTCGTTGCAGGCCGTCATGACATCGAGCAGCGCAGCGAGGGGCGCGGGCTCCGGCGTCCGATGGCCTTTCGCACCGGGATCGAGCTCACCCGCTGGCGTCCAGATACTCAGCACCCGCATCCGGTTCTCGGTGAGGGTCCCGGTCTTGTCGGTGCAGATCACGTCGGTCGAGCCGAGGGTCTCGACCGCGCTGAGGCGTTTCACCAGCGCCCCGCGGCGCGCCAGATCTCGTACGCCGATCGCTAGCGCCAGGGTGATGACGGGGAGCAGCCCCTCGGGGACGTTGCCGGCGATGAGCCCGACCGCGAGCACGAGCGCGTTGGAAAACGAAAGACCAGCCCCGAGCGTCGCCACAGGCATGAACGCGATGGCCATGAGCACAGCAATCGCAGCGATCAGCCAGGCGACGCGGCGTACCTGACGTTCGAGAGGACTCTGCTCGGAGACGACCCGCTCGGAAAGGGCGGCGATGCGCCCGAGTTCGGTCCGCATCCCCGTCGCGACCACGACCGCGTGCGCGTCACCTCCCGTGCAGCTCGATCCGCTGAACACCAGATCGCGTGCCTGCAGGAGGGGCGTGTTCACGTCTTGGAGATCTGCGGAGCGCAGCACAGGCACGGATTCGCCGGTGAGCGTGGAGATGTCGACCTCCACTGCACCGGAAAGGAGCCGGGCGTCCGCCGAGATCCGATTCCCCTCCTCCAGAGCCAGCAGGTCGCCGGGGACGAGATCTCGAGCCGCGATCGACTCCAACCGTCCATCTCGTTGCACGCTGGCTTGCTCGGGCAGATACTGCCGCAGCGCATCGACCGCGCGGCCAGCCTCGACCTCCTGGACAAAAGCGAAAATGGCGTTCAGGACGATGATCGCCACGATCGCCACCGCCACCGCCACCGTTCCCGACCACAACGCAAGCCCGGCCGCGGCCCACAGCAGCAGCGCCAGCGGATGCGTGAACTGCCGGCCGAGCTCGCGAGGCCAACGCGGGCCACCCCGCCGGGTCAGCTCATTAGGCCCATAGATGAGCAGGCGGCGCTGCGCCTCCCGGCTGCTCAGCCCACTCCGGGTCGTGCGCAGGGCACGCAGGAGCACCTCGACCGGCTCGCTGGCATCGACCCCCGCGTCGACTGCCGGTTCAGCAGCCACTGACGCTGCGGCCCCCGCGGACCAGCCCTACCGACCCCGCCCCCCACCCAACCACCTCATGGACCTCGAAACGGAACCCCGAGGTCCGAGCAGGCACGCTGGGCAGTCTAGAAAGACGACAACGCGGCCACCCGCCACGCTGCAAACCCCCACCCGGGTTTCCAGATCCTCTACGTGAGGTCCGTGCTACCACAGCAGGCTGATTGCGGGGACGGCGGCGAGGCCGGCGGCGCGGCGTACGGCTGCCCCTCCCGGCAGCCGGTCAGGCCCCCCCCAACGCCTGTGCACCCGGACACACCAGCCCGGCACGACCTGCCGGACCCCCGGCCATGGGTCCCGAACAGCTCAGGGGGCGGCGTGCTCGCCTTCCTCGTCGAAATCCATCACGTCGATGACGCCTGGTCCGGCGGTCTTGGTGACCGGCGACCGCGCCGGACCGACGACGAGGGCGACGCACGGAGCAGGCTTCGGGGAGACCGGCGGGCAGGTCGGCCGGGCCGTCGCCGTCGTGGCTCCGGTGCCAGGTCGTCGGACAACGACAGCTCCACCGTATGACCCGGTTCCAGGAGGACCGACCTCCCGTGGACGACGAGCGTGATCGGTTCACCGTCCGTCGGATCCGCCCGTACCTCGAGGTTTGCGGTACTGAAGGCCAGGCTCAGCAGCTGGCCGCGATAGCGGATATTGAAGGCCAACGACCCGAGCTCGCTCGGAATCATTGGGGTCACCCGAAGCTCGTCACCCCGAGTCTCGAGCCCAGTGAACCCCCGTTGCAGCAAGTCCACCGTGCCGGCCATCGCGCCGAGGTGAATGCCCTCCTTCGTCGTCTCGGCGCCATCACCAAGATCGCTCTGCAGAGCCTCGAGGAACGGCGCCCAGGCACGCTCAGGATCGCGCCGGGCATGGATCCAGGCCTCGACCACCCGGCTCAAGGTCGATCCATTCGTCGTGCGCGCCTCGTAGTACGAGATACACCGGTCTGGGAGCTCCTCGTCACAGCTGTAGCCGAGACGCTCAAGGAGACCCAAGACCTCCTCGCTCGACAGGAGGTAGAAGAGCATCGTGACGTCAGCCTGCTTGGTGAGCCGGTAGCGATTGGCGGTATCACCTTCGGCCTCAAGAATCCGATCCATGCGAGCGATGTCGCCATATTCGGTGCGGTACTTCTCCCAGTCGAGCTCCGCGAGGTTCTCGAATCCCTCGAACTGGCTGATCACGTCGGCGTGGAAGCACACCCGCATCTTCCGGCTCACGTCTTGCCAGTGAGCGAGTTCCTCGGGTCCCAGCCCGAGGCGCTCCTTGAGCTCGAGCGTGGTGGCGGGAGAGAGGATCTCCAACGTGTGGAACGCGCGTTCGAGACACCACACCGCCATCAGATTCGTGTAGGCGTTGTTGTCGATCCCCAGCGATTCCCGGTCGGGATAGCCGTCGTGGTACTCGTCGGGGCCGACCACGCCCCGGATCTCGTAGCGGTCAGTGGCGTGGCTATAGGTCGCGATGCTGGCCCAGAACCTGGCGACCTCAAGGATCATCTCCGCGCCGTAGAAGCGCAGGAAGTCGAGGTCCCCCGAGGCCTGGTAGTACTGCCACACGTTGTAGACGATCGCCGCGTTGATGTGATGCTGCAACGAGGAGGCGTCCGTCGTCCAGCGGCCCGACACCGGGTTGAGATGCGCGGTCTGGGTCTCCTCGTAGCCACTGCTGCCGCTCTGCCACGGGTACATCGCTCCGCGATAGCCCGCATCGGACGCCAAGCGTCTCGCCGCATTGAGACGACGGAAGCGGTACAGCAGCAGCGCGCGACTGATCTGGGGGAACCGGACGCTCAGGAAGGGCACGATGAAGAGCTCGTCCCAGAAGATGTGACCGCGGTAGGCCTCGCCGTGGATGCCCCGGGCGGGTACACCCACATCGAGTGGCACGGTGTTGTTCGATACCGTCTGCAACAGGTGAAAGATGTCGAGATGCAGCGACATCGCCACGACCCCGTCGGTTCCGAGTTCGAAGTGGGCGCGGTCCCACAGGTGCCGCCAGCTCACGAGGTGACGATCGAGCAGTGCGTCGTAGTCCAGGGCCTGGGTCAGCGACCGGCGCGCTTCTTCGCCCGGTTCGCTGATGGCGGGGTCTCGCGACGTGAACAGCGACACGACCTTCTCGACCCTGATCTGGCTTCCCTGGTCCAGCTGCAGGTCGAAGCGATGAGCGACGAAACCGTCGCCCTCGACGAGGGTGGGCTGCAGATCGAGGCGCTGCTGGTGGCAGAAGACCTCGGTGCGAGCCGCCTCGGCCACCCTGATGTGTGACTGCGTGGTCTCCGCGAGTATCCAGATGACCTGGCCGTCGACCTCTCCCGTGTCGCACACGCGCAGGTGCACACTGTCGAGGGGTCGGTAACGCTCGACTCCTTCGTTTCGGACCGTCCCGTCGAGCCCGCTCTGCACCTCGAGGATCCCCGACCAGTTCTCGGCCACCAAGGTTGTCTCGAGGGCCGCGAGGTGCTCATCGCGCATGCTCACAAACCGACGTTGGGTGACTGCCACGACATGACCGTCGGGGTCTTGAAGGCGCGCCACTCGGGTCAGGACCCCTCGTTCCAAGTTGAGCTCGAGGTCCTGCGAGAGGATTTCTGTGCCGGGATCCCCGAACCACGGTCCATCGCCGACCCGAAACGTCAGCGTCAGCCAGTTCGGGACATTGACGAGGCTCTCGTTCTCGACGTGGCGGCCGGCGAGATCCGTCGCCAACCGGTTGTAGACGCCAGCGACGTAGGTGCCCGGATAGTGCACGCCGTCAGCGTGGGCCTCGGGAGCGGCACCACGAGTCGCGAAGTACCCGTTGCCGAGCGTGCACAAGGTCTCACGATGACCTTCGGCCGCCGGGTCAAAACCCGAATACGTGAGCCGCCAGTCGCTCACGGCCACAGGCGCTCACCCCGGTGCTGCTCGAGGGGGTCGGGCCCGGTCGGAACGCCGACGGAGTCGCCGCGAAACGACGATGGTGGGCCGTCAACGCCCGACGTCTCGATGGCGAGCGCGCTCGACTCGACCGATCGGACCGTCATTGGGCCGAAGGGTAACGGAGTGCTCTGCCCTCAGGGTCGCGTCGTTTCCGAGGGCCCTCGGGTCGTGCGTGGCCGCCGTACGGATTCGACCGATCGGCCTCGGGGTGCATCGTTACCACGACTCGGTGCCGGGCGGCCCGATCGGTTGGTGTCGAAGCGACCCCGACTTGTTCGCCAGCTCCGGCTAGTTGGCTGCGCACAGACCGCGTCCGGTTCGCCGCGACGAGAAGCCCCGCCGGCATCGAAGCGACGCCACGGCCAGCACCCATGGCGACCCTTCCAGCCGAGGCACGCGGAAGCTGCCCCGACGGAGTCCTCGAGCGTTCCCTGCTTCGCCGCCCGGCAGCGAACGGACCAGCGCTTCTCGGCCAGAACCTCCCCGGGGTCTGACGTGAGCATTCCCGGAGGCCGAGCGAACGCGACCCCGAGTAGCCATCGCCCTCCGAACGCTCGTTCTCGCGAGATGCCATACTCTGACGCTGATGGGCACCCGACACTTCACACGGGACCTCCGAGCGCGCAGCTTCTCGGGTCAATGAGTCGACACCGGTACCGGGTCGTCTTCCAGGCCCGACCGACCGAGTCCTTCTCGGCGTCGGGCTACGAGGATCACGATGGGATCATCGAGTTCTTCGATGCTGACATCCCAGAGGACGACACCACCGGTACACGAGGCTTCACCGCCTCGAGCATCCGGGAGATCCTCACGATGGACGACGAACCCGAGGACTCATCCCACTGAGGCGCACTCGAGTGACGGGCCGGGGCCGCCTCGCGGCCCGCTCGATCACCGACCCGGACCAGCCGATAATCATTGCTGGGTCGACCGTCCACGAGACGAACCTGCCTCTCGGCTCGTGATGCCTCCCCACAAGATCAGCTCGAGCCCAAGCGTCGTGCTGCTCGCAGCGACTCAGTCCTGAAGAAGGGGAAGCGATCGGATCCGGCGTCCCGTCGCGTCGAAGATCGCGTTCGCGACAGCGGGCGCGATCGCGATGATCGGCGTCTCGCCCGCTCCGGCGGAGTCGAGATCCGGACGATCGACCAGCACCACCTCGATCGGCGGTACGTCGGGGAAGCGCGGCACCCGGTATTCCGACAACCGCCCGTTCAGGACCCGTCCCGCCCCGAAGTGCACCGCTTCAAAGAGCGCCCCGCCGAGTCCCATGATGGTCGCGCCTTCGATCTGGTTCGTCAGGCCGTCCGGGTCCACGATCGCGCCACATTCGAATGCCGTGACGACACGGAGCACCGTCGGCAGCTCGTCATCACCTCGCACGAGGACGCAGGTCGCGACCCGCCCGCCCTTCTCAGCCCCGGCTGCGATCCCAATGCCGTAGCCTTCTTCCCTGGGGTGATCGGCCCATCCGAAGCGCTGTGCCGCGAGTTGGAGCACGGCGACCAGGCGGTCGTCGCTGAGGTGGTCGAGCCGGAACTGCACGGGGTCGGCGTGCAGCACCCGCGCGAGCTCGTCGATGAACGACTCGCGGGCGAAGTTGTTCGTGGTCGCGGCGAGCGCCCGATATGCGCCCTGTCGCAAGGGTGACGCGGCGGGTTGGAACCGAAGTCGTTCGGAGCCCACGTCATACGGGATGCCGATTCCCGCGCTGCCCGCATTGACGTTGACAAACTCCCACGCGGTGATCTGACCGTCCGACGTCATGCCGGCCGTCACGTCGATCACTGCAGCTGGTCGGAAGTATCCCCAGGTGAACTCCTCCTCCCGCGTCCAGTGCAGCTTCACTGCCGTACCCGCAGCATGCGCCAGACGAGCGGTCGCGATGGCGAGGTCGGGTTCGTGCTTGCCTCCGAAGCCTGCTCCTGTGCTCGGGACGACCACCCGGACCTGCTGCTGGTCGAGACCGAGCGCTTCCGCGAGCGAGCGCCGGACCCCGAACGGCTGTTGCGTGCCGGTCCAGACCGTGAGCCGCGCGTCATCCCACTCCGCCACCGCGACGCGCGTCTCGAGGGGCGCGTGCGCGAGGTACGGAGCCGTATAGGTCTGCGCGAGCCGGACCGCGGCGACCGAGAGCTCCGCGTTGACGTCGCCGACGTCGTGCGCATACGCGCCGCCCCAGCCTTCGGTCGCGCGTGGATGCTCCCGCAGGTACGACTCGAGATCGGCCTCCGCGACCGTCTCCGCCGGCTCCCATTGCGCGCTGACGGCTTCGATCGCGCGGGCGGCAGCCGCCGGCGTCTCAGCAAGAGCAGCGATCAGCTCGCCGTCGCTCACGATCGTCACGCCGGGGAGGGCCTGGGCCGCCGAGACGTCAAGGGTGCGCAGCTGCGCGCCGTATTGCGGTGGGTGGAGGAGCTTGGCGTGCCGCATCCCGGGTCGGCTGAGATCCGAGGCGAACTGTTTCGCGCCCGTCGCGGAGGCCGGGTCGCCACCTCGCCATTCGTGCCCTGCGACGCGCCATTCACTGGCTGCCCTCAGCAATTGGTCCGGAGCAGCGACCGCGACCCGGCGAACGCCCGGTTCCATCTCAGTGCCGTCCCCCAGTGCCTCGCGCGCGCCGGCGGCGGCCTGGCGAAGATCGACCGCCGCGGTGCGCATCGACATGCTGCCGAACGTCCCTACGTCGAAGGGGCAGAGATCCGTGTCGCCCATCACCAGTCGCACCCGGGTAAGGCGGACGCCGAGCTCCTCGGCCACCAGCAAGCGGAGCGCTCGACGGGTGCCTTGCCCGACGTCCACCTTGCCGGTGAACGCGGTGACGGCCCCACCCGGGGCGACATGCAGCCACGCGCCACCCGTTGGCGCCCACATCCCCGGAGCCGCTGCGGGAGGGGGAGCGACGACCACGAGGCCGTCTCCGAGCACCGTGAAGTAGTCGCGATCGTCGACCAGCTGCAGGTCCCATGGCACCCGCGGCCGCACGGGTGGGTCCGGCTCCCCGGTCGTCGCGGGGGCTTCGCCTGGTTCAGCCTGCGGCGGCTCGGTCGCCCGCCGGATCGCGGCCAGGATGCGTGGATAGGTGCAGCAGCGGCAGAGATTCGGCGCCATCCACCGCGCGATCTCGTCGTCGCTTGGGTGTGGATGTGCGTGCAGCATCGCCACGGTGGCGACGATCATCCCCGGCGTGCAGAACCCGCACTGCATCGCGCCCGCGTCGACGAACGCACGCTGCACGGGGTGCAGCTCGTCACCACGAGCCAGCCCCTCGATCGTCGTGACCGAGCAGCCGTCCACATCTCGAGTGGAGGTCACACAGGCGCGGGCGAGCGTGCCATCGATCAGCACGCTGCACGCGCCGCACGCGGCCTCACCGCAGCCGTACTTCGTCCCAGTGAGCCGGAGATCCTCTCGCAGCCAGTCGAGGAGAAGCTCCGCTGACTCGGTGCTGACCTCGTGGTCGACGCCATTGACAGCGACCCGAGTGGGGTCCGGCATCAGCCAACCACCATGCCCGGACGCTGGCCGGGCGGTCGGCGGAGCGCAAGGGTCATGCGACACCTCCTTGCCCGGAACTTCCACCAGGGCGGTGGACCACCGGTCACCACGGACCGTACGGGCTCGCGTTGGCTGCCTCCAAGGCAGTGACGTACCCCGCGCGCGCGTGGGACGCCGCGTCCGCGCCGGGCGCCTGAGGTCCAGCCGAGCTTGGCCAGACCGGGGCTACTCAGTCTGCGAACCGGCCCGATGTAGCCGTCCCGCGACGCCATCCAGGGTGGTGCCGCCGGAACGACGACGTAGGTGAGAAGGCTCGCTGCCGCGAGGACCAGAAACTCGCGGTTCCATCGCGTCCAGCGTTCCCGATCCCGAGACCAGAGCCAGACCCACGACAAGGATGGGACCACGAAATGCGAGAGGTAGACGACGGCCAGCGGTCCTGTCCAGGCGCTGAGACCTTCGGGCCTGTCCAGATGCCGCTGCAGCGCGACGGTCGGCACGCGGCCGAACAGGCGCTCTTCGAGACGCGCTAGCCGCTCGTTCTGGACTGGGCGATGCAAGAACCGCACCGCAGGACCTGACAGTGCGTAGACGAGCAGCGCGGTGAACGGCAGGCCCAGGTCCCGTGCTCGACGCTGTCGGCCGTTCTTGATCGTCTTCACGATGGTGCGTGACCATGCTCTGTGAGCTCGCCGCCCGCTGCTGATCGGTGTGAGCTCAACGCATGGTCAGGCTCGATGACCGAGTCCTCGGTGCTGCGCGCCGCGCCTGCTCTCGAGGCGACTCACGGTGAGCGCTCACGCTGCGCTCTCGACGGCGGCGAGGGGGCGGGCGGCGCGTGTTGGGCAAGCTTGGCATCGAGGCGGTGGGCCACCTCGAGAAGATACGTGCCCAACGACGCCGTCACGGCTTGGTGCCCTGCGAAACGATCGCCGATCGCCCCGAGGGCCCCGAGCGGCGGTGAGTACTTGCCGGTCAGGCGAAGCTCGATTGCGTCGCGCCCCGCGCCGCGGATGCGCAGGTGCCCGTGCATCGTGGGGAAGAGTGCAGGGTGCTCCGCAGCCCGCCAGCAAACTGGGATCTCGAGTGTTCGTGGCGGGAGATCGCGCGTTTGTTTGCTCATGCGAATCGGTCCAACCTCAGCGTGCACGCGCCGACCGAGCGAACTCCCTCCAACCTGGACCCAGAGCTCATCGAGTGGCTCGCGGATCACGTGGTCGAACTCCAGGCGCAGGACCGGTGGAACCTGCTCGTACTGGCCGTGAATTCGTTCAGTGAGTCGGACCATCCGTACCACGGTTGTCCTCCCTCCCTCGCCCGTTTCACGGTGGCATCGGCCGACGTCCACGGCTAGGGCCCAAAGTCCTGTGAGTCTCGCGCCGTCCAGGCAGACCAGCCGTTAGGTGGCCGTCCGCGAGCGATGATCGCACCGAGGGCCCGGGTCAAGGTCGACCTGAGCCCTCGACGGGGCCGTACCGTCACCGGCCGCCGGCTGTCCACTCAGCGGGGAGACCCCCCACCGGGGTCTCGTGCCGCCTCGAGCAGGATGCGGCGTTCTGCGGCTGCGATGACCGAGCGGGCGTGGTCGACCGCATCGGGATTCACCGACACCGAGGTGATCCCGAGGCGTACCAGGTGCTCGGCGAACTCGGGGCGGGTCGACGGTGCCTGACCACACAGCGACGACGTGATTCCAGCGGCTCGTGCCGCGGTGATGAGGTCGGCGATGGCGTGGAGCACGGCCTCGTCGGCTTCGTCGAAGAGCTCGGAGCAGATCTCGGAGTCTCGATCGACGCCGAGGACGAGCTGGGTGAGATCGTTCGACCCGATGGATACGCCGTCGATCCCGAGCGCGGCGTACTCGGGGATCCGATAGACGACGGACGGTACCTCAGCCATGACCCACCGGTGCAGCCCCCGTTGACCGCCGAGCGGGCTGTGGTCGATGAGGTCCAAGCAGGCCTCGAGCTCCCAGCGGGTCCGCACGAACGGGAGCATCACGTGCAGGTTCGGGGTTTCTTCGCGCACTCGGGCCAGCAGTGCCAGCTCCAGCGTGAACAGGTCGGGTTCGCGGACGTAGCGATAGCAGCCCCGATACCCGATCATCGGGTTGGCCTCCACTGGTTCGTACTCGTCACCGCCCTTCAACCCGCGGAACTCGTTGCTTCGAAAGTCGATGGTGCGGTAGATGACCGGACGGGGAGCGAAGGCCCGAGTCACGCGTAGCAGTGACTGGCTCATCCGATCGAGGAACTCCTCTTGGCCGCCGCGAGCCAGCACATGGCGCGGGTGCTCGCCGTGCAGCGCTTCGGTGAGCATCAGCTCCGCCCGCAGCAGGCCGACGCCGTCGACTGGCAGCGCGGCGACTTGCTCGGCGCGGTCGGCGATGGCCAGGTTCACGTACAGACGGGTGGCCAGGGCCTCCACGGAGACCGTGGTCGCGGCCGGTGTCCGTGTTGGAGTGGGTGCCAATTCGGCCGTCAGGTCGCCGAGGTACACCGCGCCGGCGGCGCCGTCGACTGTGACGACCTCGCCGTCACGCAGCCGCTCCGTCGCGCGGCGGGTGCCGACGACGCATGGCACCCCGAGCTCACGGCTGGCGATCGCGGCGTGACAGGTGATGCCACCACCGTCGGTGACGAGCGCGGCGGATCGCCGCATGGCCGGTACCCAGTCGGGGGTGGTCATCCTGGCGACGAGCACTTCCCCCGGCTCGAGCCGGTCCGCCTCTTCGACTGAGGCCAGCCGACGGACCCGACCGGCCGCGATGCCTGGGCTCGCTCCGAGCCCGCTCACCACTGGGTCGCGCGCCTCGGCCTGGGAGCTGGCCGAACGCGTGGGCGCGGATCTGGGGAGGGCCGTGATCGGGCGGGACTGCACCAGGTAGAGGTCGTCGCCTTGGAATGCCCACTCCATGTCCTGGGGGCTGCCGTAGTGCTCCTCCACTCGAGCCCCTAAGCGGGCCAGGGTCAGCGCGTCGTCGTCGGACAGCACCCGCCGGGCTCCCTCGGTGGTGCTCAGCTCGACTTGGAGATCAGCGCCGTCGGGTCCCCGCCGAACCGCGATCGCCTGCTGGCCCACACGCACCGAGACCAGCCGCGGCCCGTCCTTGGCGACGACGTAGGTGTCCGGTTCGACGGCCCCGCCGACCACGACCTCACCGAGGCCGAACGCGGCTTCGATGATCACCCGCGAGGGGTCACCCGTTGCGGGGTCCGCCGAGAACATGACTCCTGAGCGGTCGGCGTCGAGCATGGTCTGCACCACGACCGCGATGGCCGGCTCGTCGCGCACGCCGAGCGCCGCCCGGTAGGCGAAGACCCGCTCGCCGAACAGCGACGCCCAGCAGTCGACGATACGGGCCAACAGATCTTCTGATGCCACGTTGGTGAACGTGCTGTTCATGCCGGCAAAGGACGTGTCGCCGGCATCCTCGGCGGTCGCTGAGGACCGCACCGCGACCCTCGCCGGCGAGCCGAGCTCGCGATACGCGTCCAGCACCGCGCGGCCGAGCTCCTCCGGAATCCCTGCCTTCTCGACCAGTTCCCGCGAGCTGGCTGCGGTCCCGCCCATCGCAGCGGCATCATGGCCTTCGACGCTCGCCACGGCGTCACGGAGCTGATCCCGCACTCCGCCGGCCTCCATGGCGAGCAGGTACGACTCGGCCGTGACGACGAAGCCGAGCGGGACTGGGAAGCCGGCCCGAGTCAGCTCCCCGAGATTCGCACCCTTGCCGCCCGCGATCAGTGCATCGCCCCGACCCAACTCCGCGAACCAAGCGATCTTTGCCATCGGTGGTGCCTCGTTCCCGGTGTTCAAGCGCCTGACGACCTCAGCCTGCCTGTGTCGTGCACTCTGTTCCCCGTCTGCTCGGGGCCGCTAGGGTCCTTCGCCCCACAGACCACGCCGTCGGCCAGCGTCGACGCCCGGGCGTGTCTCCACCACGACGGCGCCCACGAATCTCAGAGAGGGTCAAAGGACTCTGGGCGCTCCGCCTGCCGGTTCGTATGGTCAGGGGAGAGAGTCGCCACACGCCCACCCAGAGGAGGCCCGCATGGACTCAGAGCACCCCGACCAGCCTGACCGAGCAGCCGCAGCTGCGGATCCGGTCGAGCCCGTCCGCACGGAGTTCCTCGATCTTGATGGGGACGGGTTGCCCGATGCGGTCGAGGTCACCGAAACCGTCATGTACGAAACGTCGGCTGGCGCTGAGGTGGTGGAGGAAATCTGTGAGGTCGACGCCGGC
The DNA here is from genome assembly GCA_003140175.1 of Actinomycetota bacterium. Classification (GTDB taxonomy): domain Bacteria; phylum Actinomycetota; class Acidimicrobiia; order IMCC26256; family PALSA-555; genus PALSA-555. The sequence continues at coordinate 10,797 of PLJD01000073.1, read as the reverse complement.
ATTGGCGACGAAGGAGTGCCGACTACCGTCACCGTCACCGACACGGTCATGATGGACACTGACCACGACGGCACCCCGGAAGGCGTCAAGGTGACGACGCTCACCCTCCATGCGGACGCCGACTCCGACGCTGAACCGCGTGCTGACTGACTGATCGACCTCGAGCGACCGGAAGGTCGACCGAGCCCGCCTCCGCCCTCGGAAATCACGGACCCAGCTGGTGACCCCCGGACGGGACTGCGACAGGGATCGAGGGCCCGCCCTGGGGGTGAGGCTGGGCCTCGCGGCTGGCCAACCCGTCGAGCAGCGGCGCCCCGAGGCGACTCGGACCGTTTGTCGGCGGAGCTCCGGGGGTGACCGCAGGGTCCAGAGTCAGCCTCCGCGCCAGCCGTTGGGTTGATGGGTAACCAGCCCTGGCGGATTCGCCGGGTATCGATGGTCGACCGCGACCTGGGCGGGCGACATCCCTCCACGTGAGGCGAGATCGACTCAGAACATCGCGAGGGCGTGCTCCGCCAGTACCGCGAACACCCCGCGCGAGGACACGACACCCATCACCTCGCCGTCTTGCTCAATCGCTACATGGCGAATGTCGCCCGCGAGCATCGTGAAGGCCACCTGCAGGATCCGGTCGCGGGCATCCGCGGTGACCAGCCCCTCGCTCGCCACATCTGCCGCCCACACCTTGTCGGGATCAGCCTCCTCGGCAAGCGCTCGAGCGATGTCACGCTCCGACACCATCTTGAAGGTGTCGTTCTCGGAGCGCACGAGTGCAGCCCCGATGTCGGCCGAGGCCAGCACGCGCGCGACGACACGGAGGGTGTCGGTCTCGGCAACCGACACCGCGGGACCTCGCACGAGAATCTCGATGGCATCTTGCGGGTCGCACGGGATTGGGTCGTTCAGCGGTGAGATGGGCCCTCCCGGACTCAGCGGCTCGACTGGTTGAGCTGGGTGTACGTGGCAGTGGACACGTCAAGCGGTTCCGCGTCTGGCCGGACCCAGGTGTGCGATGAACCAGTCTTGCGCGAGGGAGGCGACGGTTTCGAGAGCGCCGGCCTCTTCGAAGAGGTGGGTGGCACCGGGCACGACGGCGAGATCATGTTCGCAGCGCAGCTGATGTGCCGCGTGACGGTTGAGCTCGACCACCGCGTCGTCGTCACCGCCCACGATGAGGAGCGTCGGCGCGCGTACCGCGCTTAGCCGTGGGCCGGCGAGGTCAGGACGGCCGCCTCGTGACACGACGGCGCCGACGATCGATCCCGGTACCGCAGCCGCCCAGAGTGCGGCGGCGGCGCCGGTACTGGCCCCGAAGTAGCCGATCGGAAGGGACGGGACCTCGGCGTGGGCCCAGCTCGTGGTGGCGAGGAGGCGCTCACCGAGCAGTTCCACGTCAAAGACGTTGCGACGATCGAGCTCCTCGCCTGGGGACAGCAGATCGAACAGCACCGTAGCGATCCCGGCCCGGTTCAGTGACCGGGAGACGAACTGGTTTCGCGGGCTGTGGCGACTGCTGCCGCTCCCGTGAGCAAAGAGCACAAGCGCCTGCGATTCGGACGGGACCGTCAGATGGCCGCCGAGGCTGGTGGTACCGACCTGCACTTCGATCTCGTCGTCGCGCTCGTCATCGGGACAGTCGCGGTCGGCACCCATCGGCGTCGACCGCGCTCCGGACGGCGCCGCGACGGCCAGCAGCCTCAGAACCTCGTCGTCTGGCACCTGCGAGAAGTCCTGATACCACTGGCCGACGCCGAAGAACGGCGTCGGCGTCTCCAGGCAGATCACGACGTCCGCGCACCCCCGCAGGTCGTCCACGCTCTCGAGGGGGGCGACCGGAACAGCGAGCACGACGCGGGTCGCTCCTCTGGCGCGAGCCACCTGGAGCGCTGCGCGTGCGGTCCCGCCGGTGGCGATCCCGTCGTCCACGACGATGGCCGTCTTCCCAGCGAGTGGAACCGCGGCACGGTCACCGCGGAAGCGGCGCGCTCGTGCCGCGACGTTGGCCCGCTCTGTTGCCTCGACGGTGGCGAGCTCGTCGGGTCGTACCCCGGCGAGACGCACGACTTCCTCGTTCAGCACGGTGGTGTCGTCTTCTCCGACCGCTCCCATGCCAAGTTCGGGCTGGAACGGCACCCCAAGTTTGCGGACCACGATCACGTCCAGGGGCGCGCCGAGGGCCAACGCGATTTCGTAGGCCACGGGTACACCCCCGCGAGGCAACGCGAGGATCACGGGACCCTCATCGGCGAATTGGGTAAGCCGCGCGGCGAGTTGGCGCCCAGCCTCGCGGCGGTCGCGAAAGAATCTCATCGCTTCCGGGTCGTCCTGGCCCCCATCATCGGGCCGTCGCTGCCCCGGGCGGGCGCCGCCCGGCGCAGAGGTCAGGGGCCTGACCCTTCTCTACCCGGCATGACCAACCCGAGCGCCTCGCTGCAACCAGTATGACGGAGCCATAGAACCCGGGCGCTCGTCTCCCACGAGCCCTTCCCGGATCAACCGTTGCGGGCATCATGACCGATCGGGCCCGGCCGGTAGGTTGCGAAGGGCAGCGAGGTCCAGGGCCCGTTGGATATCGCTGGGAGAGATGATGCCGACCAGCTGGTCCCCGTTGAACACGAGTGTCCGCCCTTCGCTCCCCGAGGCATGGCCCATGTGCTCGAGGACGCTCGGCAACGGATCGTCTGGGGCGGCCGTGACGATCTGTGCTCGTGGCACGGCGACCGCACGGCCCAGCACGTGGTCACGCTCGTGGGTCGGAACTCGACGGACCTGTCGGAGGCTCAGCAGACCCGAGATCGTCCCACTCTGATCCGCCAAGGGGAACACCGAGCAGTGGCGAACCAGGAACCAGTCCTTGATGAGGGTCGCGACGGCGGCAGTGTCCGGCGCGACGATGGGGTTTGGTGTCATCACGTCGCGGGCTGCCAGATGGGCGAGCGCCCCATGCAGCAGTGCTTGGGTTGACTCTGCCCGCGCCGCGGTGAGCAGAAACCAGCCCAAGAACGCGAACCAGAGCCCATCGAGGTATCCGGCTGCGAGCACGAGCACGCCCAGCGCAATCAACAGGTACGCGAAGCGTCGCCCCCAGTCGGTGGCCACCTTCGTGGCGTGAGCAGTATCCCCGGAGCTGCGCCACACCAAAGCGTGCAGCACCCGCCCACCGTCAAGCGGTGCGGCCGGCGCCAGGTTGAACACCGCGAGGACCACGCTGACGACACTCAGCCAGCCCGCCACGGCGACGCCCAGGGCTGAGCCCCCGACGCGGTCGATGCCCACCGCCACGAGCCCAAACACGAGGGCGGCGAGGAGGCTCGTGGCCGGACCCGCCACCGCGATGCGAAGTTCCGTCTCCGGCGTCTGGGCTTCCGTCTCGAACTGCGACACACCACCGAAGAGCCACAACGTGATGCGCACCACCCGCACGCCGGCGCGTTGCGCCACCAGCGAATGGGCGACTTCGTGGGCCAACAGGCTCCCGAAGAAGAAGACCACGGCGACGACGGCGACGAGCCAATAGGTGACGTCGCCGTAGCCGGGCGCCAGGGCCGGAAACTCACCATCGGCCAGCGCCCACGCCAACAACCAGCCGATCACGAGCACACTCCAGTTGATGCCCACATCGATCCCGCGGACGCGCCCCAACCGCAGACTCTCGTGCATCGACTCAGTCTGACCCGGCCCCCAGGTCCCCACCAGGGTCCTCAGACCCCATCACGCGTGGAGCCCACCCGGCCCGCCCGGTCATCGGCGACTGCAAGTGACGCACCGTCTCCCCTCGGTTGGCGCTCCGAGAGGTGGAACTCAGGCGCGGCGGGAGCCTCGTCCGGCCACCCGAGGACCGCGGCGGGGGCTGCTGGCCTCTGCCGACGTCGCTCCCGCCCCGGCCCCGCCGCTTAGCCAGGGCATCGTCCAGAGCAACACGACGTCCGACCGCCGCCGCGACCAGGCCACGCCAGCCGCTGCACCGGGATCGACTGTTCGCTAGCGGCCTGCTGAAACCGTCGCCGGCGCTTCCCTCTAAGCGTTGAGCACAACCTTGAGGGCACCGGTATCGCTCGCCCGGCCGAAGACGTCGTAGGCATCCTCGAAGTCGTCGAGGGCAAACCGATGCGTCGCAAAGCGACCGACGTCGAGGTGATGGCCGCTGATCAGCCTCAGGAGGGTCGGTGTTGAGTACGTGTCCACGAGCCCGGTGGTGATCGTCAGGTCACGGGTCCACAAGTTCTCAAGGTGCAGGACTGAAGGCTCGCCGTGCACCCCAATGTTGGCCACATGCCCACCCGGGCGGGCGAGCTGGGTCGTCAACTCGAACGCGGCTGGCACCCCGACCGCCTCGATCGACACGTCCGCGCCGAGTCCGCCCGTGAGCTCTTGGACGGCGCGCAGCGCATCCTCGTGGCCGTTGTTGACCGTGACGTCGGCCCCGAATTGCTTGGCCGCCTCGAGGCGGCTGTCGGCCAGATCGATCGCCACCACGTGGCTGGGACTGAAGAGGCGGGCACCCATGATGGCCGCAAGACCGACCGGACCGGCCCCGACGACCGCGACGACGTCACCGGGCTGCACGCACCCATTCAGCACGCCGACCTCGTAGCCGGTCGGCAAGATGTCGGCCAACATCAGCACCTCTTCGTCGGAGACACCCGCTGGGACCGGGTAGGTCGACGTGTCAGCAAAGGGGACTCGCACCAGCTCGGCTTGGGTGCCATCGATCATGTGGCCGAGGATCCACCCACCCCCACCGAGGCACTGCCCGTAGCGGCCCTCACGACAGAAGCGGCACGCGCCACACGCCGTGATGCACGAAACGAGCACCCGATCGCCGGGTTTGACGTTCTTGACTCCCTCGCCGACCGATTCAACGGTTCCCACGGCCTCGTGGCCGAGGATGCGGCCGTCGGCGACCTCGGGCACGTCGCCTTTGAGAATATGGAGGTCGGTGCCACAGATGGTCACGCACTCGACGCGCACGATGGCATCCAAGTCGTCCAGGATCGTCGGATCCGGCTTCTCCTCCCAGGCCTTCTGGCCCGGGCCGTGGTACACGAGTGCTCGCATGGCCAACTCCTCACTAGTGACAGCGGAACGCAGGTTGGATCCACCATATGGACTGACGCGCGGACCCAGTAGGGAACAAGTCCTATTCGAAGGTGAACTCCTCCGCGCGAGTGCGTGAGCGCCCTGCGACCGACCACTGCAGATGATCGGGTGCAATCTCCCGCCAGCTCACGTCGGGCTCATAGCAACTCCGGTCCCGTGACCCGAGCCCAACGACCGCACCGACCCTGTGCGGGCGTGAACCCGCTCGACGCATCGCGGGCTTCGAGTCCACGAACCTCCCTCAGCCGGCATCTCCCGACCGCTCATGCTCGGCGTCACGCTGAAGTGTTGTCCCAAGCTCTGAGAGGCTGACACCGACCGCGTGGAGCAGAGCGGAACCGGACTCCTCGGTCTCCTGCCTGACTTTCGGATCGCGTAGCGACTGCCCGATCGCTCGAGCTGTGTCCTCGATCGCCCGTCGTATGGCCTTCACAGCCCGTTCGATCGACTGCTGCGACTGCTCAGTTCCTTCGTTCGCCGTCTCGGTCACTCGCTCGTAGTCCTGGTGAAACTGGTGGCCGATCTCAGCGAACGCATCACCAAACTGCGTCCATGCCGCTCGAGACCTGCTCGGAACCTTCGCCCGCGTTTGGGTCTGTGGTTCGCTCATACCGTTAACTCCTCTCGGTCCGTCGTGGCTCACCGTAAACCCAACGCAACTCAGCCTCTAGAGGCGAAGGTCCCAGCGGGCGCTGACCCAGTGACCGCGCGAATCGCGCCGGCGACAGTCCGGCCCTATCGACTGCCAACTCGACGTCGTCCGGGCTTCCACCGAGGCCACCTCGTCGCCGACCGGGCCTCCGTCGGGGGACCTTCGCCTTTGGCGTCGACGCGGCACAGGCAGATAGTTCGAGAGCAATGAGAGACGTACGAGGAGACGCAGCCAAAGCCGAGGAGACGACTCCGATGAAGGTCAGCGAGATCATGACGATGGATGTGGTGACCGCGGCTGCCTTCGGGTAACAAATCCGTCGATTCGAAACGAACGCTTGGTCGAGATCACCCCTCCGGTCCCGGGTCGCTCTGTCCCCGGTCGTGCAATCTGACCGCATACACGGCTGCTTGGGTGCGGCGTTGCATGTCGAGCTTCGTGAGAAGGTTCGACACGTAGTTCTTGACGGTCTTTTCCCGCGAGATGGATGCGTTCGGCGATCTGACGGTTCGTGAGCCCTTCGGCAATAAGGTCCAGGACACGGCGCTCCTGATCCGACAGGCGTTCAAGCCGTTCGTCGCGCTCGGGTGCGCGACGCGTTCGCTCAAGGACTCGCTCGGTCACCTTCGGGTCCAACGGGGTCTGTCCAGCGTCGACCCGCCGAATCGCATCCACTAGGTCCAGCGCTTTGACCTGCTTGAGGACGTAGCCAGCTGCGCCCGCCATGATCGCCAGATCGAGCCCATGTGAGGTGCCGCGCGTACGGCTAGCCCACGCGGTCGACCGAGTTGCGGCGAGACTGCTGACCGACGCTACGTACTACGCGTGGCGAGCCCCATTGTCGGAACCGTCCTCAACGCCGCCATGACCCGGAAGTTCAACCCCGACGCTCTCGGAGACCTGGCGGGTCCCGACCTCTTCGAGCGCGCACTCAGCAAGATCGACGAACTTGGTCCCGAGCCCCCCTGGACGATGAGGAGCATTGGTTGTGGGTCGAGGGAACGCCGAGGCGCCATTGAGCTTCTCGCGGCGCTCTCCGGCTGGCTGGCGGGAGCTGTCCCCGTCCGGGTGCCAGCGGACCGTCGGCTGCTCTCTCCCCTGGGGCTGCCGCGGCGGAGAGGACCTCCGACCCTGGTCGAGCGGGGCCCGACCAGCGACACTCGAGGAATGGCTATGGGATCGACCACCGAGGCGGCCGGGGGGACGATCGCCACGGCGGCCCGACCGATCACCGGAGCGTCCGACGACTACGACGCCCTGCTCGACCTCGTCGGCAACCGACGGTTCGTGCTGATCGGTGAGGCCTCCCACGGGACACACGAGTTCTATCGAGAGCGGGCTCGGATCACCCGGCGACTGATAGATGAGTGCAACTTCACCGCGGTGGCCGTCGAAGCCGACTGGCCCGACGCGTACCGGGTCAATCGGTATGTCATGGGTCTCTCCAGTGATCTCAACGCCAACGCTGCGCTGTCGGACTTTCAGCGATTTCCGGCATGGATGTGGCGCAACCGCGATGTCGTGCAGTTCGTCGAGTGGCTGCGGGTCCGCAACGACGCCCACGCGCACCCCGCGACGAAAGCGCGCTTCTACGGCCTCGACCTCTACAGCCTGCAGGCATCGATCGAGGCCGTCATCGACTACCTCGAGCGGATCGATCCCGCGGAAGCGCAGCGGGCCCGCGAACGCTACAGCTGCTTCGATCACGTCGGAGCCGAGGGACAGGCCTATGGCTACGCGCTCGCGTTCGAAGGCGCGATCCCCTGCGAGAACGAGGTCGTCGCCCAGCTCATCGAGTTGCACCGACGCTCTGACGCCTACCTGCGACGCGACGGTTGGGCCGCCGAGGACGAGCTTTTCTTCGCCGAGCAGAACGCGATGGTGGTGCGAGACGCTGAGGAGTACTACCAACAGATGTACCGGGCCGGCGTCTCCTCCTGGAACCTGCGGGACCGTCACATGGCAGCGACCCTCGACGCGCTGGTCGAGCACCTCGATCGTCAATACCGCCACACGAAGGTTGTGGTCTGGGAGCACAACTCGCACGTCGGCGACGCCCGGGCTACCTCCGTCGGGGCCCAAGGTGAGCTGAACGTTGGCCAGCTCGCCCGGCAGCGCTACGGCGACGACGCCCTGCTCGTCGGATTCAGTACCTATGAGGGTCGCGTCACCGCGGCGTCGGACTGGGGAGACCCCGCGGAGCGCAAGCACGTCCGTCCCGCACTGCCCGACAGCTACGAGGCACTCTTCCATCGGGTCGCGATCCCGAGGTTCTGGCTCGCCACCGCTGATCCCGTCGCCATCGACGAGCTCCGCGTGCCACGGCTCGAGCGAGCGATCGGCGTGGTCTATCGACCACAGACGGAACGTCAGAGTCACTACTTCGTGGCGCGCCTTGCTGACCAGTTCGATGCGGTGATCCACCTCGACCGCACTCGAGCTCTCGAACCCCTCGAGCGCACCGCGCGCTGGGACCGTGGCGAGCCGCCCGAGACGTTCCCATCCGGTATCTGAGGAGGCCAGACGCGGAGGGCGGATCCAGTTCGCCACGACCACTGCATGCACGGAGCGATATCCGCCGGCGGACACGTGCAAACGGCGTCGCTACGTGGACGCCGGATCGCTGCCGGCCCGTGGGTAGTGCTCCACGGTGGCGTCGGAACCCGGGAAGAACAGGCCTTCCTCGCCGTCGTCCCAGCGAATGAGGTAAGGAGGACCCCCATCGGGACCGTGCACCTCGAGGATCTCGGCGTCCCGCTCCGCGTCGCCGACGTGGTGGCCCTTGATCATGAGCCGATCGCCTACCGCAGCCTTCATCTGACATCACCTTCCCGTGTGCTCAGTGCAACGACCTCGATGTCGATCGATGGCGACCTGTTCTGTCTCCGGCCCTTCCTGCTCCTGCCGCCTCCGATGCCATCCCCTCGATCATTCCTCCAGAAGACGGCGACGACTAGGGACGATGGTCCTAAGTTCGAACTCCGTGTCAGCCCGCAAGGGGCGCGCGGAGCGCCCTACATCCAGGTTACGAACGGCCGGCGTCATGGCGCCTCACGTGGCGTCGCTGCCCCAGGACGGGGATCACGGTCGCGGTCGAGTGCCCGACGGGTGCTGCGGCGCACGTATCGGTTGGTGTCGCCCTTGTGACGCTTTCCCCAGTGGCCGCCGCGTGGGTCTCGGGTGTTGGTCTTGGTCGTTCGGTGGTTCGTCACGTCGGTGCCCCCGAGCCACAGGGCATCTCCCCGCGGCTCTAGGGGTTCGTGGCCGCACCGCCGCCGCAGATATCGACGCTCCCGCAAGTGGTTCTCCCGGACGAAGTCTTCGAGTATCCAGAAGCTGTCAAGGTCCCGATCATCGGCCCGGAAAGGAGCCCTCAAAACGGCACTCGAAAGGAGCCCTCGGAAACGCACTCGGAAACCCACTCGAAAACCCACTCGAAACGACACTCAAGAAGGGGGCCCTCTAAACCGCACTCGGAAGGTGCCGTCAGAACGACACTCAAAAAAGGGATCCTCAAAACGGCTCTCGAAAACGGCCTCGAAAGGTGCCCTCAGAGCGCGACCTCGGTCTGGGTGGCAAGCGACGATTCGTGCGTGACCGAGCCGGGCCAAGACCCCAGCCAGGGCTCATTCGGTCGGGAATCGCCAAGGCTCAATCGTGTGCGGTTGTTGACACCCGTGATCACCAGCTGCCTGTCATCCAAGTGCCCCTCGAGGCCGGCCTTCCGCAAGTGTCGCGTTGCCAGTTCACGCGGCCACCCACGATCACGTAGGGCCAAAAGGCTGCAGCTCCTAGCCCGCGAGCGGGGGCTCAGGGTCCGCGACTCCTGCATCGACGACGTCGAAAAGCACCTCGCCCAGCCGTTCAGGGACCCGCGACTACCTGAATGGAACCATCCCTCTGCAAGGACTACCGGATTGGTCGCAACGACCCGCAGCTGAGATCGAGGCCTCGGGCCGCGGCTGTGACTGCCGCCGTCGGGCGTGCTGTACCGACGGCACGCGCGGAGTATCCCCGACGGGTAGCGTGACCTCGGTGTCTCCGGGATGGCCCGCCCTTCCGTATGAAGCGTGGCGTGCCACCTGCGACACCCTTCACGCCCATACCCAGCTGCTTGGCAAGCTGGCCGTGGCCTTGGCTCCGCCGGAGCCGCAGCTCCAGCACGCCGCGCTGCACCTGAGTGCCCGGGGGTGGGAGACCATGCCCTTGCCAGCGCCTGACGGGTCCGGGGCGCTGGTGGTGGCCTTGGATCTGCACCGTCACGAGACGGTCGCGGAACACAGCGACGGGCGCGCGCAGCGAATCCCGCTTGGGCCGAATCGTGCGGTCGGCGACGTCACCCGGGAGGCCCTGGCCGCTATTGCCGACCTGGTCGGCCCGGTGCACATCGACCCTCGACCCCAAGAAACGCCCTGGAGCACACCGCTGGATGAGGACGACGAGCACGCCACCTACGACCCAACTCAGGTTGCGACGTACTTCGCCGCCGCGACCCGGGCCGCGTTGGTGCTGGCGGAGCTGCGCGCCCCCTACCGGGGCCGCTCCACCCCGGTTAACGCCTGGTGGGGCACCTTCGATCTCGCTGTGGGCCTCTTCTCTGGCGAACCAGCCGACCCGCCGTCCAGCGACTTCATCACGCGCAACTCAGGTAACGCCCAGCAGATCGAGATCGGTTGGTGGCCCGGCGACGCCCGCCACCCTCGGCCTGCCTTCTTCGCATTCGCGTTCCCAAACCCCGACGGCTTCGAGACTGCGACCCTGTCACCGCCCGCTGCCCACTGGGATCAGGACCTCAAGGAATACATCCTGGACTGGCACAACGTCCGCACCGCGACCGACCCGCACGACGCTGCACGCTCGTTCGGCCTCTCGGCTATCCGACACGCCTGCCTGGTCTGTGGCTGGGATCCCGTCCTCGCCGCCAGCGCGGAGGGAGTCCCACCACCCGTCAGCTGAGCTCACCCACTCAACGGAGCCGCAGCGGGATCGCGGCGACGTGCGTCTGCGTAACGCGTGCCGACCTCTCCGAACGCACTGCAAGGGCG
>PLJD01000104.1 GCA_003140175.1 Actinomycetota bacterium | reverse complement strand
GCCGTGTCCTACCCCGGATTCGTCGACGATGTCATGCGGCTGAGCCGGTGATCGTCGCGATCGACGGACCCGCCGGGGCCGGGAAGTCGACCGTCGCCGACCTCCTCGTCCGGCGCGGTGCGGTGCTCGTCGACGCGGACGCCATCGCCCGCGAGGTCGTCGAGCCCGGTCAGCCCGCCCTCGATGCCCTCGTCGAGCGGTTCGGGCCCCAGATCCTCGACCCCAACGGCCGTCTCGACCGGCCCCGGTTGGCTGAGGTCGCCTTCGCCGACCCGGCGGCCAAGGCCGACCTCGACGCGATCACCCACCCGGCCATCAACGAGGAGTTCTCCCGCCGCACCCGGGCCGCGCCCCCCGACGCCGTCGTGGTATGCGACGTCCCGCTGCTCGCCGAATCCGTCCAGGCTCGCGCCCGCGGCTACGAGCTCATCCTGGTCGTCGAAGCGCCCCGCGAGGTCCGCCTCGAGCGCCTCGAGCGGCGCGGCGTGCCGCGAGCGGACGCCGAGCGCCGCATGGCCGCCCAGGCCAGCGACGAGGAACGCCGGGCCCTGGCGACCTGGGTCATCGAGAACCGCGGCGACCTGCCGGCACTCGACCGGCAAGTCGAGGAGGTCTGGCGCGACCTCGAGCGTCGCCGCACCGAGGGCGACGCCGCGACCAACAGCTGATCGACCTGTCGTAGGGCACCGGTACGATCGGCGGGTGCCCCCCATCGAGCTCGTCTCGGACTTCAGCGCGGCCGGCGACCAACCCGCGGCGATTGCCTCCCTCTCGGCAGGAATCGAGCGGGGCGACCGGTACCAGACCTTGCTGGGCATCACCGGGTCGGGCAAGTCGTACACGATCGCCGGGGTGATCGCCGAGGTGCAGCGCCCGACCATCGTCCTGGCGCCGAACAAGAGCCTCGCCGCGCAGCTCGCCTCGGAGTTCCGCGAGTTCTTCCCGAGGAACCGCGTCGAGTACTTCGTCTCCTACTACGACTACTACCAGCCTGAGGCGTACCTCCCGTCGACCGACACGTACATCGAGAAGGACTCGTCGATCAACGACGAGATCGACCGGCTCCGCCACTCGGCGACGAGCGCGTTGATGTCGCGCCGCGACGTGATCATCGTCGCGTCGGTCTCGGCGATCTACGGGCTCGGCGCCCCCGACGAGTACGAGCGCCAGTGTCTGATCCTGGACCGAGGTGAGGAACGCGACCAGCGGGCGGTGCTGTCCCGCCTCGTCGAGCTGCAATACGAGCGCAACGACTACGCCTTCGCCCGCAATAAGTTCCGGGTGCGCGGCGACACGATCGAGGTCTACCCCGCCTACGAGGAGCGCGCCGTACGAGTGCAGCTCTTCGGCGACGAGGTCGAACGCATCGCGTCGGTCGACCCGCTGACCGGCGAGGTGGTCGAGGAGCTCGACCGCCTCGTCTTGTTCCCCGCGTCGCACTACGTGACCTCCGAGGAGCGCATGCAGGCCGCCATCGCGGGGATCGAGGCCGAGCTGGTCGAACAGCTCGCCTGGCTCGAGCAGCGCGGCAAGCTCCTCGAGGCTCAGCGGCTCCGGATGCGCACGACGTACGACCTTGAGATGCTGCGCGAGGTCGGGGTCTGCTCGGGCATCGAGAACTACTCGCGGTACCTCGATGGCCGCTCGGCGGGGGAGGCCCCGTACACGCTGCTCGACTACTTCCCCGACGACTACCTGGTCGTCCTCGACGAGTCCCACGTGACCGTGCCCCAGCTCCACGGCCAGTACGAGGGTGACCGCTCCCGAAAGGACACGCTCGTCGAGCACGGGTTCCGGCTTCCCTCCGCGCTCGACAACCGGCCGTTGCGGTTCAACGAGTTCATCGAGAAGGTCCACCAGCTGGTGTTTCTCTCCGCGACGCCGAGCCCCTACGAGTTCGAGATCTCGAACCAGGTGGTGGAGCAGATCGTGCGTCCCACCGGGCTGATCGACCCCGAGGTGGTCGTGCGCCCCACCAAGGGCCAGATCGACGACCTCGTCGCCGAGATTCACGAGCGGGAGGGCCGCGATCAGCGGGTGCTCGTCACCACCCTCACCAAGAAGATGGCCGAGGATCTCACCGACTACCTCGTGGAGCTCGGCGTGCGGGTCCGCTACCTGCATAGCGAGGTCGACACCCTCGCCCGGGTCGAGATCCTGCGCGCGCTGCGCCTCGGCGAGTTCGACGTCCTCGTCGGCATCAACCTGCTGCGAGAAGGCCTCGACCTGCCGGAGGTGTCGCTGGTGTCGATCCTCGACGCCGACAAGGAGGGCTTCTTGCGCTCCGAGACGTCCCTGATCCAGATGATCGGCCGGGCGGCCCGCAACGTCGACGGCCAGGTCGTCATGTACGCCGATCGGGTGACCGACTCGATGCGGCACGCGATCTCGGAGACGAACCGTCGCCGTCAACGCCAGGTCGCGTACAACCTCGAGCACGGCATCGATCCGCAGACCGTCCGCAAGAAGGTCACCGACATCCTCGACATGGTCCGCGCCCGTGACGACGGGAGCGGCGGCACGCCGGCGCGGGGTCGCGGGCGTGGTCGAACCCCGGCCCGCTCGGCGGTGTTCGACCTGGCCGGCGTCGCGCCCGACGACCTGGGCAAGCTCATCCAGACCCTCCAAGACGAGATGCACGACGCGGCGAAAGACCTCCGCTTCGAGGAGGCGGCCCGCCTGCGCGACGAGATCAACGAGCTGCGCCGCGAGCTCCGGGCCGTCAGCTGAGCACCCGAACATCCGTTCGGTTCGGCCGGGAGGCCGGTAGCCTGGGCGGCGTGGCGGAGCCGGCCGGGAGCGCGCACATCAGGGTGCAGGGCGCCCGCGAGCACAACCTGCAAAACGTCGACCTGTGCCTCCCTCGGGATCGGCTCATCGTCTTCACCGGCCTGTCGGGGTCGGGCAAGTCGTCGCTGGCGTTCGACACCATCTACGCCGAGGGGCAACGCCGCTACGTCGAGTCGCTCTCGGCCTACGCCCGCCAGTTCCTCGGCCAGATGGACAAGCCCGACGTCGACTTCATCGAGGGCTTGTCGCCGGCCATCTCGATCGACCAGAAATCGGCGTCCCGCAACCCCCGTTCGACCGTCGGGACCATCACCGAGGTCTACGACTACCTGCGGCTGCTCTACGCGCGCATCGGCGTGCCGCACTGCCCGGACTGCGGGCGGGTCATCACCCGCCAGACGCCCCAGCAGATCGTGGACCGGGTCCTGGAGCTCCCCGACGGGACCCGCTTTCAGGTGCTCGCCCCGGTCGTGCGGGGCCGCAAAGGCGAGTACGACGCGCTCCTCAAAGAGCTCGCCGCCGACGGGTTCACCCGAGCCCGAGTCGACGGTGAGCTCCACGAGCTGGGCGATCGGGTGCCGGCTCGTCTGGCCCGCTACGAGCAGCACACCATCGAGGTCGTCGTCGATCGCCTCGTGCGCCGGGCCGGGATCGAGCGGCGCCTCACCGACTCGCTCGAGACCGCGCTGCGCCTCGCCGAAGGCGTCGCCGAGGTGGAGATCGTCCCCCGAGACGGCGACGACGACGCCGAGGCGGAGACGCTCACGTTCTCCGAGCATCTGGCGTGCAGCCACTGCGGGCTCTCGTTCGACGAGCTGGCCCCGCGCAACTTCTCGTTCAACTCGCCCTACGGGGCGTGTGAGCGCTGCGACGGGCTCGGGACGCGTTTCGAGGTCGACCCTGAGCTGGTCGTCCCTGACGATGACCGCAGCCTCGCCGACGGCGCGATCGCGCCGTGGTCCGGGTTCCGGAGCCGCTACTTCGAACGCGTCCTGGGCGCGATCGCCGACGAGTACGGCTTCGACGTCGACAAGCCCTGGAAGCGGCTCCGCAAACGCGACCGCACTGCAGTGCTGTTCGGGACCGGCTCGCGCACCGTCCACGTCCAGTACCGCAACCGCTACGGACGCCAACGGTCGTACGACACGCCCTTCGAAGGGGTCGTGCCCTGGCTGGAGCGGCGCCACTCCGAGGCGGAGAGCGACCGCTCCCGCGAGCTCATCGAGGGCTACATGCGCCAGGTGCCCTGCCCCCAGTGCGGCGGCGCGCGTCTGCGACCGGCGTCGCTGGCGGTCACCGTCGGGAACCAGAATCTCTACGAGCTGGGCGAGCTCTCGATCACCAAGGCCGCGGCCTTCCTCGGCGAGTTGACCCTGTCGGAACGGGATCGGCTCATCGCCGAGCAGGTCCTCAAGGAGGTACTCGAGCGGCTCCGCTTCCTCCTCGACGTCGGGCTCGACTACCTGAGCTTGAACCGGTCGGCGGGCACCCTGGCCGGTGGGGAGGCGCAGCGGATCCGACTCGCGTCCCAGATCGGCAGCGGCCTCGTCGGCGTCCTCTACGTGCTCGACGAGCCCTCGGTGGGGTTGCATCAGCGCGACAACCAGCGGCTCATCGACACGCTGGTGCGCCTCCGCGATCTTGGTAACACGGTGATCGTCGTGGAGCACGACGAGGAGACGATCCGGATCGCGGACTACGTCGTGGACATCGGTCCCGGCGCGGGGGAGCACGGCGGCGAGATCGTCGTCGCCGGCCCGGTCGCCGACGTCCTGGCCGAGCCCCGCTCGATCACCGGCCAGTACCTGTCGGGGGAGCGCTCCATCGCGGTCCCGGAGCGTCGACGGGCGCCCGGTGATGCCTGGCTGATCGTCCGCGGTGCCCGGGAGCACAACCTGCACGATCTCGACGCCGGCTTCCCGCTCGGCTGCTTCGTGGTCGTGACCGGGGTCAGCGGCAGTGGCAAGTCGACGCTCGTCAACGACATCCTCTTCCACGCGCTCATGCAGCGCGTCTACCGGTCCCGGACCGTCCCGGGTCGCCACAAGACGCTCGAAGGTGCTGAACATCTCGACAAGGTGATCAACATCGACCAGTCGCCGATCGGGCGCACCCCCCGGTCCAACCCGGCGACGTACA
>PLJD01000061.1 GCA_003140175.1 Actinomycetota bacterium | reverse complement strand
CGCCGGCGAGGGCGCCGCGCTGGACGGTCGGGAGGCCGAGCGCCGCGGGGTCGACATCGAAGCGACCGATCGTGCCGTCGTGCAGCTCGTAGACGGTGGAGGTGGTGGTCGTGGTGAGTTCGTCGAGGCCGTCGTGGCCGTAGAAGACGAGTGCCCGCTCGACGCCGAGCTCGGCGAGCGCCTCGACCAGGCGGGGGGCCATCGCGGGGTCCGACACGCCGACGGTGCGGCGCGTCGCGCCGGCTGGGCTGGCGAGAGGACCGAGAAAGTTGAAGGTCGTCGGGACGCCGAGCTCACGGCGAGCCGCGGCGGCGTGGCGCAGCGCGGCGTGGTAGCGCAGGGCGAAGCAGAAGCCGATCCCGGCTTCGTGGACGCAGCGGGTGACGCCGTCGGGGCCGAGGTCGATGACGACGCCGAGCGCTTCGAGGACGTCGGCGGAGCCGCACTGCGACGACGCAGCCCGGTTGCCGTGCTTGGCGATCGACGCGCCCGCCCCCGCCGCGATCAGGGCCGCCATCGTCGAGACGTTGACGGTGCCCGCCCGGTCCCCGCCGGTCCCGCAGGTGTCGACCAGCGGGCCGGCGAGTTCGACCCGTTCGGCGTGGGCGAGCATGGCGCGGACCAGCGCGGCCAACTCGGCGGGCGTCTCGCCTTTCTGGCGCAGCGCCACTGCGAAGGCGGCGATCTGGGCGTCGGTCGCCTCGCCGGCCAGCACAGCGCCGAGCGCGCGCTCGGCGAGGTCAGCGGGCAGGTCCTCGCGTCGAACCAAGCGGCCCAACACGTCGGGCCACAGCGGGTCGGTCATTGTGCGGCGCTTCCCTGGTTCCCGACCAACTAGTCCCACCACAGGTCGCGGTCGAGGACGCCGCGGGCGATGAGCCCGAGCTGGATCTGCGTCGTGCCCTCGACGATCGTCAGCTGTTTGGCGTCGCGGTAGTAGAGCTCGAGCGGGTGGTCCTTCATGTACCCGGCTGCGCCGAGCATCTGCAGCGCCTCGCCGGACACCTTCACACCGAGCTCGGTCGCGTAGTACTTGGCCATGGAGAGGAACGGGACCGACTCCTTCGTGAACTGTCCCCGGTCGGCCATCCACGCGGCCCGGTAGGTCAGCAGCCGGGCTGCTTCGATCTCGGTGGCGAGCTCGGCGATCTTCCATTGGATGCCCTGGAAGTCCGCGATTGTACGGTCGAACGCCCGCCGTTCCTGAACATACTTGACCGCGTACATCAGGGCGCCCTCAGCGAGTCCGATACCGCGGGCGGCGACGATGGGCCGCATCGCGTTGAGCCCGAGCATCGCCAGGCGGAACCCGCCGATCTCGCCGACGACGTTCTCGGCGGGGACACGGACGTCGTCGAGGAGCAGCTCGCCGGTGTCGACGCCCTTCACGCCCATCTTGCGGTCGATGGTGCCGACGCTGAGCCCAGGCCGGTCGCGCTCCACGACAAAGGCCGAGACGCTGTCGTGCGCGCGGGATTCCACTGGGCCGGTCTTGGCGAACACGCAGTACCAGTCGGCTTGGCGGATGCCCGACATCCAGCATTTCGTGCCCGTGAGCACGAAGTCGTCGCCGTCGCGGCGGGCGCGGGTGCGGATGCCCATGACGTCGCTGCCGGCTTGGGGCTCGGAGAGCCCGAAGGCGGCTCGCGCCGCCCCCGTCGCGACGGGGGTCACGAACCGGCGTTGCTGCTCCTCGGAGCCGGCGATGAGCAGCGGCCCGGTGGGGAGGCGGGTGAGGAGCAGCATGAGCGCGGCGGCGTTCGAGTACTTGGCGACCTCCTCGATGGCGAGCGCCAGCCCGAAGATCCCGGCGCCGGCGCCGCCGAGCTCCTCGGGGACGCAGAGGCCGGTGAGGCCGGCGTCAACGAAGAGGTCGTAGAGATCCTGGGGATACTCGTCGGTTTCGTCGATCTGGCGGGCCCGGGGCGCGATTCGCTCCTGGGCGAGCTTGCGGACGGTGGCCTGAAGCTCGGCCAGCTCCGGCGAGAGGTCGAACTGCACTGGCCAGCAGGGTACCGGCCCCCTGGTGGACGTCTGGGTTCGTTCCGGTGGTTCCTCGGCTGGGCGCGCTACGCGCTCTTGCGGCGCTGGCGCAGGATCCGGCGTCGCTCGCGGGCAGTCAGACCGCCCCAGACGCCGTCCTTCTCGCGGCTGGTGAGCGCATACTCGAGGCAGGGCTCACGAACCGGGCATTCAGCGCAGATCGCCTTGGCCTGGGCGCCGTCGTCCTCGTCGCTGGGATGGAAGATTTCAGGATCGGCGCCTCGGCATCGGGCCTGAGCCCGCCAGGAGCCGATTGCCCGCATGGTCATGGGGCACCATCGCTTTCTGGAGTGACACCCCCGGGGGAAGGGGCGCTTTGGTGCAACGGATGTGGCATCGGCGAGTATTCCCGTCAACCTGAGCCCCGAGCGCCTCGGTTGGGGGCACGCCGGGACCCTGGGTGGTGGGTACGGAGGGGTCAGGGGGCGGGCGGGGCGCCGGTCCTGGGCGTGGGCGGCGGGCTGGTGGCGCGATGATCGGGCCTCGCCGGGATCGGAGGAGCCAGATGCAGGCACGCCGCGAGCAGTCGCCCATCGACTGGGGGGCGGTCAGCCGGGGCGCCAGCGTGGGCCTGGCGGTGATCGTGCCGGTGACGATCGTCCGGGCGGTGCTGGAGCGGGACCTCACCGATCTGTCGCATAGCGCCTGGATCTACCCGTTGTCGGCCTTGATTCTGGTCGCCTACGCCCTCGCGGGGGCGGTGGCAGCCTGGACGGCGCCGGGCGGGGCGCTGCGGCACGGGGCGCTCGCCGGCGTCGCCGCGGTCGTGGTGTGGATCCCGGTGCGGATCGTCATCTGGGCGGTGCGGGAATCCGGGCGGGGTCTGGTGAGCGGCGACCGGGCGGCGCTGCCGCCGGGTCAGGTGCTCGGGGCGCTCGGCTTGGGTGGGCTGCTCGGGATGGGCGGGGCGGCGGTCGCCGCCCGGCTGCGAGGCCGGGACGGGCGGGTGTCGGCGCTTCAGCGGGGCGCGTAGGCGACGACGTTGTCGATGATGGCCACCACCCGGTCGTGGAGTTTCAGGTAGTCGCCGAAGCGAGGGAATCGGGACAGGGACTCGTAGCGCGAGTTTCGAATGTTGGCTGGTGCGAGGTCGAGCACGAGGGCGGGCGGATGGGCCCGGAGGTCGGTTTCGAAGTCGGCCCAGGCGCCCGGCGCGGCGTCTTGCATCCCGGCCAGGCTGGGTGGCCGGCCTCCGCTCTGCCCGGTGAGGAACTCGGTCGTCGCGAAGCGGGTCGCGGGGGCACGTCCCGACTCCCAGTAGACCTCGGGCAGGTGACCCCACACGAGGATCCGCTCGTTGGGCGCGACGGTGCGCCGCACGTAGGCGACGAGGTCTTGGGTGACGAGCTCGGTGCGGGATCGATGGCTGTTCAGGCCTTGGTGGACGAAGAAGCCGACGGGGACGGCGACCGCGACGGCCACCGCGGCGAGCGTCCGTTTCGACGCGTGGAGGAGCGGCCGGGTGGCGAGGAGGGCGAGGGGTGGGAGCAGCTGGAGGTAGTAGTGGCCGAAGAACCGCAGTCCGGTCGCGACCGCGAGCACCGCGGACGCCACCCAGAGCCAGAGATCGATGTCGTCGCGTCGGTGCCGGAGGGCGACGACGGCGAGCCCGACGACCGCGACGTTGGCGAGCACGAACCACAGGGTCTGGCGAACGCCGAGGTGCACGACGTAGCCGAGGGTGCCGCCGAGCGACAGGTAGCCGCCGTTGCCGGTAAACACCCAGGTGACGAAGTTGTGGATCCCGAAGGCGAGCGCGGCCGCGACGATCGGCGCCGCGAAGCCGGCGCCGAGGAGGCTGAGGCGTCGGGCCCGGTCTCGGAGGGCGGGTGTGGCCTGCCAGGCCAGCCATGCCGCGGGGAGCAGGGTCATCGCCGCGGTCTGCTTCGTGAGCGTGGCGACACCGAGGACCAGGCCGGCCGCGAGTGGTCGGTGCCGTACGGCTAACACGAATCCGGCCACCATCAGCGGGAGCATGAACACTTCGAAGTTGGCGGTTTGGAAGTCGGTGGCGTAGAAGGCGGCGGAGCTCCCGAGGAAGAGCAGCCCGGCGATCAGTCCGGCGTGGTCTCGCCCGAATCGTCGGCGCGCCTCGCCGGCCAACAGGAGGGCGGTGAGAACGTCGGCAACGAGAGCGAGGATCCGGACCCCGAGGAGGTTGTCGCTGCCGGTCACTCGGAACGTCGCCGCGTAGAGGTAGGGAACGACGGGTGGTTTGCGGTCCACGGTGTCGGTGTAGAGCCGTCCTCCCCGGTTCAGGACCTGCGCCTGGGTGGCGGCGTAGGCCTCGTCAGAGTTGAAGGAGCGGTTGGACAGCGACGGGACATGCACCGCGACGGCCACCACCGCGAACACCAGCACGAGCAGCGGGCCGCGTGTCCAGGACCACCGGCGGGGGGCGGGTGCGAGCGGCGGGTGGGGGCCCGGATCGGCCTCGACGGGCCGGGCGGCGGGGGGCGCCGCCACAGGGTCGGCCCCCGGGCACATGATCGGCGAGCGTACCGGCGGCGGCGGTCGTCACCGCCGCGTAGCGACGTCCAGGGATCGTCCCGTATATTCAAGGCTTGCCTGGTTCTCGGCTTCCGCGGCGCGCCTGATGACGGCCGACCCCGCAGCGCTCGGTCTGCCCGGCGAGGTCGGCGGAGCGGAGCTCCAGCCCGGACGCCGGCGGTGGCGCCCGACCCGCCTGCAGACGTCGATCGCGATCTGGGTGGTCTTCGTCGCGCTGTTGCTCGCGAGGTGGGGGCTCACGACCAACCAGACCCAGCTCTTCGTCATCATCGGGTCGGGCCTGATCGCGGCGGGGGCGGGCCGCCTGCACCATATCGGCCAGGTGGTGAAGGACTGGTTCCCCCTCTTCGTGATCCTGTTCGTCTACTCGGAGCTGCGCAACCTGGCCGACAAGTGGTTCACGGTGCACGTCACGCCGCAGATCAACGTCGACAAGGCCCTGTTCGGGGTGGTCCCGACGGTCTGGCTCCAGCACGAGCTGTTCACGCCCGGCCGGCTCCACTGGTGGGACGTCCTCACGTTCAGCGTGTACCTGAGTCACTTCTTCGCGTCGCTCGTCGTCGCCGCGGTGCTGTGGAAGTTCGCCTATCCGCGCTTTCGTCGCTTCGTGGTCCTGTTCGTGAGCCTGACCTTCGCGGGGTTCGTCACCTATGCGCTCTTCCCAGCCGCGCCGCCCTGGTTGGCGAGCCAGTCGCACGCGATCCCACCCACGGCCCGGATCGTCGACGAGGTCTGGGCGCACATCGGGCTCCATAGTGGGGCGAGCCTGTTCTCGGCCAAGAGCAACTTCGCGAACCCGGTCGCGGCGGTGCCGTCGCTCCATGCTGCGTACCCGGTGCTCCTCATGCTGTTCTTCTGGGGGTCGGCGAAGAAGTGGCGCTGGCTGCTGCCGCTGTATCCGCTCGCCATGGCGTTCTCGCTCGTCTATACGGGTGAGCATTACGTCTTCGACATCTTGTTGGGCTGGATCTACGCGGTCACGATCTACTTCGTGGGGACCTGGGCGATGAACGCCTGGTCGCGTCGGCGTACGTCGGCCCGGGCCGCCCCGGCGTCGATGCGGGAACCCGAGGTGCTGGCGGGCGCCGGGCTCAGCAGTCCCGGTTGAGCCACACGCCGGGGGTCACGAGCGTCCGACAGACGGTGCCGTGTTGGAGTTCGGCGGCGCTCACCCCGGTCGCCCCGGTGAACGTCGCCCCGGCGAGCCATGCCCCACCGAACTTGGCGCCTCGCAGGTCGGCGTGCGTGAAGCGGGCATTCTCGAGGTGCGCGTCGCGCAGGTCGGCACCCTGGAGGTTGGTGTGGTCGAGGTTGGCGCCGTCCAGGTTCGCGCCCGCCAGCACCGCGTAGCGCAGGTCGGCCCGGCTCAGGTCAGCGCCGAACAGGTCCGCCTGGGGGAGCTTCGCCCCCTTCATGTAGGTACCGACGCAGCCGGTGCCTGCCTCGATCCCACAGCCGCCCGCGGTCGTGATGGCACTCGAGCACGCGGCGAGGGTCCCGACGCCGAGCGCGACGGCAACCACCGCTCGGGTCAGTCGGCCGGATCGGTCGAGGCGCGGCCGGGCCGGGAGTGCCCCGGCGTCGCGGATCCCGTCGCGCGGGGTCGACCCGGGCTGGACGTTCGGCGCGTGGCTGGTCACTGGGCGAGGAACGTAGCGGCGGACCCGCCGACCGGGGGGTCAGGGCCCGGCTCGGGACCCCCGCGCCCACCCGCGCCCGGCCGAATAGGTGGGGGTGGGGGCCACCCGGCTGCGGTCCGTGGCTCGGCCCACTAGAACGGTCCCGTGAGTTCTGGGGGCAAGACGCCGGGCGCAGGGGCGAACCGCGTGCCGGGCTCGTGAGCGAGCGGGCCCTGGTGGTCGGCGGGACCGGTCCGACCGGCGTGCCGATCGTGGCTGGACTCGTCGAACGCGGCTACGACGTGACGATCCTGCACCGCGGGTTGCACGAGCGCGAGGACACGCCCGGCTCGGTGCGGCATCTCCATTGCGATCCGTATGACGAGGCGGCGTTGCGGGCCGGTCTCGCCGACGAGACGTTCGATCTGGTCGTCGCGATGTATGGGCGGCTGCGCCGGGTCGCGGAGCTGACGAGCGGTCAGGTGGGGCGCTTCGTGTCGGTGGGCGGTGTGCCGGCCTACCGGGGCTGGATGAACCCGTGGCTGCACAACCCGCCCGGGCTGCCCGTGCCGATCGGCGAGGATGCCCCGTCGGTCGAGCAGCCGGCCGAGGACGAGAAGGGTTATCGCATCGCCCGCACCGAGGAGGCCGTGTTCGGGTACCACCCGAACGCCGCGCATTTCCGCTATCCGTATGTGTACGGCCCGTACCAGCTCGCGCCTCGGGAATGGTGCATCGTGCGGCGGGTGCTCGACGGGCGCCGTCGCATCGTGGTGGCTGACGACGGGCTCACGCTCCACCACCACGGTTACACCGAGAACCTGGCCCACGGTGTGCTGTTGGCGATCGACCAGCCCGCGGCCGCCGCCGG
The DNA here is from genome assembly GCA_003140175.1 of Actinomycetota bacterium. GTDB lineage: Bacteria > Actinomycetota > Acidimicrobiia > IMCC26256 > PALSA-555 > PALSA-555. Next base: position 26,809 of record PLJD01000061.1, on the reverse strand, counting down.
TCAGGTGTTCAATATTGGAGACGAGGAGGTGCTGTCGGTCCGCCAAGTCGTCGAGCTGGTCGCGGGTGCGTTGAACCACGACTTCGAGATCGTCTCGCTTCCCTTCGATCTTGCCGTGCCGGCCCGTCCGCTCCTCGCCCAGCCCTTGCCGACCCACCGGGTGCTCGACTTGTCCCGGGTCCGCCGCGACCTCGGCTACCGAGACCTGGTCCCGGCCCGCGCCGCGCTCGCCCACACCGCCCGGTGGCTGGCGGCTCATCCGCCGGCGCCCGGGAGCACCGAGGAGCTGGTCCTCACCGACCCCTTCGACTACGAGGCCGAGGATCGCCTCGTCGACGCCTGGTGCGCCGCCCGGGGGTCACTGGTGGAGGCCGCTCGGTTCGACCCCGAGCCCGGCTACGGCCTGGCGTACAGCGGGCCCGGTGGCCGGCCGCGCAGCACCGCGGAGTTCGAGACATGACCACGCGCGGGCCGCTCGACGGCGTACGGATCTTGGACCTGTCCATCGCGCTCACCGGGCCCTACGCGGTGGCGCTACTCGCCGACCAGGGAGCGGAGGTCATCAAGGTCGAGCGCCTCGACCTGGGAGACATCGCGCGTTGGATCGGGGTCTCGGTCCGCGGGACGAGCGCGCTGTTCCAAATGTGTAACCGCGGCAAGCGCTCGATCGCCGTGAACCTGCACACCCCGCGGGGTCAGGAGGTGGTGCAGCACCTCGCACGCGACGTTGACGTCGTGGTGCAGAACTTCCGACCGGGGGTCATCGACCGACTCGGCCTCGGCTACGACACACTCCGAGCCGAGAACCCCGACCTGGTCTACGTGTCGATCTCTGGCTTTGGACCCAACGGCCCGTACGCGACGAAGGGGGCGTACGACACGGTGATCCAGGCTTACGGCGGGCTGGCGGCGAACCAGGCGGACCCCGTGAGCGGCGAGCCGCGGTTCTTGAACCAGACCGCGGCGGACAAGATCACCGCGCTCGTCGGCGCGCAGGCGATCACCGCGGCGCTGTACGCCCGCGAGCGCGGAGAGGGCGGACAGCACGTGCAGCTCTCGATGCTCGACGCCGTCGTCTCATTCCTGTGGGCCGACGCGGCCGGCAACGAAGTGCTCCTCGATGCCGACGGAGGGCGGGCGTCGAGCTTCGTCGCCAACTTCCGACCGTTCCGATTTCGCGATGGCTGGGGCATCGCGACCCCGACCTCGGACGCCGATTTCTCGGGACTGTGCCAAGCCTTCGACGTCGACGGCTACGACGACCCCCGCGTCGCCACGATCGCCGAGCGGATGCAGCATCAAGACCTCAGCCGGGCGATCATGGACCGCTGCTACGCCGCGGCGAGCCTCCTGACGACGGCCGAGGCGATGCAGCGCCTGGAGGACCGTCGAGTCCCGTGCGGGGTGGTGCTCTCCCCCGCCGAGCTGGCCGCCGACCCCCACGTGCAGGCGATCGGTCTCCTCGTCGACTCCGAGCATCCGACCGCCGGGCGCCTCCGCCAGCCCCGCCACCCGGCCCAGTTCCCCCACACCCCAGCCCGCCTCGGCGGCCCGGCGCCGACCCTCGGCCAACACACCGACGAGATCCTCGCCGGCGCCGGCCTGGGCGGGGAGGTCGGGGAGCTCCGACGCGAGGGGATCGTGGCCTAGACGTGACCCCCGGCCGGGTGGGGGTGCGGCCAGGTATGCCCCGGAAAGGCCTTGAAACCGCGCCCCAGGTAGCCGATAGTGGTCATAGCGCTACGCAGCGTGAGATCCGGAGGTCTTCGGAGGGGCACGATGGGCTGGGTTCGAGGGTCGCGGCGACCGCCCGACACCCCAGCGCCCCTGATCCCCCCACCGGTCACCACCGATGCGGTCTGGGCGGGCATTGCCGGAGGGCTCGCCTCGCCCGAAGGCCGGTTCCTGCTCGGCGTCGAGGTCCACCGCGGCGCACCCCACTTCCGCTATCTCGCCGCCAATGAGGCCCATCGGGCCCAGCTGCGCCGCTTCGGGGTGGAAGCCGAGGTCGTCGGGCGACGCCTGGAGGAGCTGCTCCCCGCGTCGTTCCTCCGTGAGCCGCTCGAGCGCTACGGCAAGGTCGTCGAACGCAACACCCCGCTGCGCTTCGAGGTGGCGTTTCCGTCCGAGGATCACACCGCGGGCTACGAGGTGACGCTCGAACCGATGACCGACGCCGAGGGTCGCTGCACCCAGATCCTCGGCCTCATCCGGAGCCTCTCCGACGTCGCCCAAGAACCCGAGCCGTGGGCCAGCGAGCGTCGCTTCGCCGCGCTCGTCGAGCACTCCTCGGACATGATGACGGTGCTCGGCGCGGACGGCCGCGTCCTCTTCGGAAGCCCGGCGGTGACGAGGGCGCTCGGTTGGCCGAACGGGGTCTTCCCGTCCTCGGGGAATCCGGCCCGCGACATCTCCGCCTTCGACCTGGTCCACCCCGACGACGTCGCCGAGGTCCGAGCGATGTTCGAGGAGGGCGTCGCGGCTGGCCATGGGGACCACCGACAGGAGTTCCGCCTCCGCCGCGCCGATGGCACCTGGTGCTGGGTCGAGGCGATCGGCACAAACCGTCTCGACGACCCCGCGGTGCAGGGCATCGTGGTCAACGCCCGAGACGTCTCGGAACGCCGCGCCGCCGACGAGGCGTTACGCGCGAGCCAGGATCGGTTCCGTTCGCTCGTGCAGCACGCATCCGAGTTCGTCCTCGTCCTCGGACCCGAGTCGGTGATCCGCTACGCCAGCCCCGCCGTCGGCCGCTTCCTCGGCAGCGACCCAAGCGCGCTGATCGGAGCCCGACGGACCGGGGACCTGCACCCCGACGACCAGGAAGCGTTCATGGCCGAACTCGCCGAGGTCCGCGACCAACCCGGTCGGTCCGGACGGTTCATAGCACGCATGCGGCGCTTCGACGGCGAGTACCGCTGCCTCGAGGCGATCGTGACCAACCTGCTCGAGGACGACAACGTCGGCGGCATCGTGGTCAACGCCCGCGACGTGACCGAGGCCCGCCAAGCTGAGGAGGCGCTGCGCGAGAGCGAGGACCGGTTCCGCAGCGCCTTCGCGCACGCCCCGATCGGCATGGCGTTGGCCGACCGCGGCGGCCGCATCTTCCGCGTCAACGACGCCTTTGCCCACATGCTCGGTCGCACCCCCGCGGAGCTCGTCGGCCTGAGCATCCGTGACGTCACCCATCCCGACGACTGGTCCGACAACGACGAGTACATCGCTCGCCTGTTCTCGGGCGAGCTGTCCGGCTACCGGATGGAGAAGCGCTACCTCCACGCCGACGGGCACACGGTGTGGGCGGCACTCAGCGTGTCCGCCGTCGCCGACGCCGACGGCACCCCGAGCTACATGATCGGCCAGGTCGAGGACATCACCGAGCGCAAGGCCATCGGCGAGCGCCTGGTCCACCAGGCGATCCACGACCCGCTGACCGGGCTCCCGAACCGGACCCTGTTCGTGGATCGGCTCCAAGCCGTCATGGATCGGTCGTCGCAGCGTCGGGACCGGATCGGTGTCTTGTTCCTCGACCTCGACAACTTCAAGGTGATCAACGACAGCCTGGGCCACGACGCCGGCGACCAGCTCCTCGTCACCATCGGGCACCGGCTTCGCAGCATCCTTCGCCCCACCGACACCGTCGCTCGCTTCGGCGGTGACGAGTTCACGATCCTGTGCCCCGACGTCGACGACCCGGACTCGGTCATGGCTCTCGCCGAACGCGTCCTCGCCGAGATCGAGCGGCCCGTGGAGCTCGCCGCGGGCGAGATCTTCGTCACCGCCAGCATCGGGATCGCGTGCTCGGACCGAGGACGCGAGACACCCGAGACCCTGATCCGAGACGCCGACACCGCCATGTACCGGGCGAAGGACCGCGGGCGGCGTCGCGCCGAGTTCTTCGACGAGCGCTCTCGTATCCGCACCCTCGAGCATCTCCAGACCGGCAACGCCCTCCACCGGGCGTTGCAGCGAGGCGAGTTCGAGCTGCACTACCAGCCCATCCTCGAGCTCGAGACCGGTCAGCTGACCGGGTTCGAGGCGCTCGTGCGATGGCGGCACCCCGAGCGGGGTCTCATCGGCCCGATCGAGTTCATTGGGCTCGCCGAGGAGACCGGGTTCATCGTGCCGATCGGCACCTGGGTCCTCGAGACCGCGTGCGCGCAGCTGGCGCATTGGCACGCCCACCATTCGGGGCGGCGCCTTCTCACCATGGCCACCAACCTGTCTCCCCGTCAGCTGGCCGAGCCGTCGCTCATCGACCAGGTCAGTCGAGTCGTGCACGACAGCGGGGTCATGCCCGGCACGCTGTGGCTCGAGATCACCGAGACCGCGCTGATGCACGACACCGAGTCGGCCACCAGCGCCCTGCGGGCACTGCGGGGCCTCGGCGTGCATCTCGCCGTCGACGACTTCGGCACCGGCTATTCGTCGCTCAGCCACCTGAAGCGATTCCCGATCGAGGCGCTGAAGATCGACCAAGGCTTCGTCGCCGGCTTGGCCCGAGATCCCGAGGACGCCGCCATCGTCACCGCGGTCGTGAGTCTCGCCCACGCGCTGGGCCTCAGTTCGACCGCCGAAGGGGTCGAGACACCCGAACAACTCGCCGAGCTGCGCATCCTGGGCTGCGAGCACGCCCAAGGGCACCTGTTCGCGGAGCCGCTGCCGCCCGAGGTACTGACCGATGATCCGGTGGCCTGGCTCGGAAACTGGGCCCAGTTGCGCGCCGGATAGCCGGTGCGGTCGCGCCGAGGCGAGCGTGGCGCCGGTCAGCGGCGGTAGGCGGCGCCCTCGTCGCGCACGAGGTTCACGAGGTTCCCGAGCGCGAGGTTCACGTCCTCGAGGTGCAGACCCCACGTGGGTCCGAGCGCCTGGGTGACCCGGGGGCGGTGGTCGGCCTGGCCGCCGATGTCGTTGACCTGGAGCCAGGTGGCGCCGCCAGACTGGTCGCACTGCGCCGTGTACAGCGCCGGAAACTCGACCCACGGTGTCGGAACCTTCGCCGCGGTCGGCGGCGTCGCCTCCTGGCGCCCCAGCGAGCCTGGGAACGGTCGGACCGGGAAGTAGGGCTCCAGCGCGCCGGCGCCCCCGGCGATGGCGGCCGGGTTGACGCACAGCACCGACTCGGTCGGGGTCGCGGTGCGCTGAGGTGCGAGATCGCTCACCCCCTGCCCAACCCGTCCGAAGAGGCTGTCGGGCGGCGGCGGCTGCTCGAAGCTGGAGTAGGCGACCACGCAGCCGGTCTGGCTCGCCGAGTGGCAGGCGGGAACGTACTGGAAGTCGCCACCGACGTCACTGCCGCGGGCGACGGTGACGTTCCCGCCGGGCAGGATGGCCGAGACCAAGCGGCGCCGGACACTCGGGTTCGTGTCGATCTGGGTTCGGATGAGCGGGATCAGGAGCGCGGAGCCCTGGGAGTGGCCGATCAGGACGACGCCCCGGCCGTGGTTGTAATGCGCGAGATAGTCCTGCCAGCCCGCCAGCATGCTGGTGTAGGCGAGCGCCTCGGCGGCGGGGGTCAGGCGCGCGCCGGCCTTGCCGCTGATCGAGGCGAGCGTCAACTGGCGATACATCGGGGCGTAGACCCGACAGACCTGCGAGAAACGGGCCGCTTGCGCTTTGGCGACGGCGACCTCTTCGGGGTCGATGGTCAGGTTTGCGTTGGCGGTCGGCTGCCCGCTCACGGTCGGGTAGACGTAGAAGCAGTCGATCGGCGGACTCGAGGCCGGCCGCGCCCGTTGCACGGTCCGCGACCCGTCGGCCCGGACCACGGTGGTGGTGAGGCTGGTCTCGCAGGGGTTCTTGGCGAGCCCCGGCCGGCAGAGCCACACGGTCGACGACGGCGATGCCGCCGAGGATGCCAGCGCGGACCCGGTCGCGCTGAGGATCACCGCGGCCGCGGTCACGAGCGCGAACACCCACCAGGCTCGGAGTCGCCACCGGGCACCGATGCGGTTCGACACCCAGCTTCCCCCTCCCCAGGCGCCTCCCAGCCAAGGCGCGACCCGCGAAACCTACTGCCCCCGCGCGCAACAACGGATCAGGGAGCACTCGGTGGGCGCGGGCCCGTCGGCTCCGGCGCGCCCGCCGACCCGCAGTCCGAGCGAGTGCCCCTCCCCCACCGGGGGGTCAGGGCGTCGACGACCGCTCGACGGTCTCAAACGCCGAGGGTGGATCCGCGTAGGTCTTCAACTCGATGGCATTGCCGCTGGGGTCGGCGATCATCGCCTTCGTCTGCTCGCGATCGGTGCCCGCGTACTCCGTCGTGGCCTCGCGCAGCCACTGGATGGGCAGGCCCCGGAGCCGCTCGAGCAGATCTTCGAGCTCGGCTCGGCTCAGCGTCACCCCGAAGTGCCGCACCCCGCGCTGCTCCGGGGTGAGGACCTGGCGCGGCTCGGCGTGCAGCGTGACTTGCATGCCGAAGAACCACACGTCGATCCAGTCGGCGCGGGCCCGCCCCGCGACGCAGCCGAGCAGGTCGACGTAGAAGTGGTTCGCCGCGCCGAGATCGTCGACGGGAAGCGAGAGGTGCAGGATCGGGGTCACTCACGACCAGTGTGACGCGGCCCCACGAGCCGGCGCTAGCGCAGGGCGGGGCTTACGCGCGGGGTTCGGCCGGCGCGGGCGCCCCGCGCGCGAGGAGTTCGATACCAGCCAGGGTGAGCAGGATGAGCAGGGCGACTGCGAGCACCGCCACGGGACCCGGGCTGGAGAGCGCGGTCAGCACCGCGAGGCCGATCCCGACCGCCGTGACACGGAGCGAGTTCCGGTATCGCTGCGCGAACCCGGCGACCGGCGGGGACACCCGGGTCCGACCCGGTGTACGCCGCACCAGCGCGCGGGCGCCGACCCGGATGCGGGTCGCGAGACGACCCGGGCCGGCCAACCAGGCTCCGAGCGCGGTGAGCGTCGCGAGCGTGAAGAGCGTCCGCAGCGCCCGCGTCAGGAACGTCAGGAACTGATCGTAGACCGCCTGGGCGGCGCTCGTGTTCACACCGGCCGGCAAGGCATGCAGGTAGACGGCCCGCCCGAGGTCGAAGAGGATGAGGAGCAGAGCCATCCCGAAGGCGACACCGAGCCCACCGCGCAGGATGGTCCGCCGCCGCTCCGGGGACAGCGCGATCGCGGCGGCGAAGAACAACACCGTGACGATGGGCAGTGCCGTCGCGAGGTTGTCGAGGAGGCGGACCGCGCGCTGGGCGTGCTGGAGGTCGCGCGAGCTGAAGAGCACCAACTCGTCGTTGGGTGGCGTCGCGTGGGTCGAGAGGCCGCTCACCCCAACCTTGTTCAGTGCCTTGTCGACCGTGTCGACCACGGGACCGAGACTGAGGACGACCTCCCCGTTGTTCAGTTTCAGCACCTTGGTCTGCCCCTTGAGCGCGGCGATCACCTGGGCATGGGCTCGGCGGTTGAGCGTGTCCCACAGCGTGGCGAACGTCGACGACTGCACGGTCCGGAGGGCAACTCCGTGGACGAGCTGCTGGATGCCCGAAGCGAGGTACGGCGCGAGGAACGATGCCTCGGGCGGTAGGGCGGACCTGACCCGACCCTCGAGTGCCGTGTGCTGGATGAGCTCGTCGGTCACCCGGCTTGCGATCGCGTCCTGGACGGCCGAGTTCCTGGCGAGCGGCCCGACTGTGGCGACGTACTGATCGGTGTTGAGGAGCGTGTCGTGGATCCACACGCCCATCACCGTGATCGGGGCCAGGACGCACCCACCGACGACCAGCGTCGCGACGGCCAATCGGCGCCATCGCGGGACCGAGCGAGCTGAGGCTCGGGCGGTCCCGGCGGCCTCGACCGGCCGATCAGCCACGAGGACCGATTCGACCGCGACCGGCTAGCGCCTCTGCTCTCCGTGCAACACGCCGAAGAGTAGCCCGGGCCCCTCGGGGTGATCTGGGGTCACTCGGGTCGACGTCCACCACCGCACGTGCGAAAGCTCGACGTCGGGAAAGCGCAGCCAGTTGGCGGTGTCGCGGTTGCTCCGGCTTGGGAGACCGCGACGGCCCGACGCGGGTGGCGCGACTGGCATCGGAGATCCGAGTCTCCGGCGTGGGTGGGCGCCGGTGGCAATGATGATGGGTTCGGTCCTGATCGGAACGGGCGCCGCCCCGCCCGTCCGATGAGGGGCGCTCCTGAGTGGAGGACCTGGGTGCACGCCGTAGCGACGGCCGGGACCGTGTGAGCGGTAACCCGTCCGAGTTCTAGGAACGGAACGCGGCGGGATGGAGCCAGTGCGCGAGCGCAACGACCGCGTCGGCATTGCGGGGACTGGGGGTGAGTTCGTCGTAGGCGAGCGCGAGGAAGCAGTGGTGCTGGACTGCTGGCAGCCCCTTGGTGATCGCGGAGCGCTCGAGGAATCGCTGCTTTTGGGACGCGGTCGGTGTGCCGTAGTCGTTGATGAGGATGCAGGCCGGCTTGCGGGCCACGACCTGCTCCCAGGAGACGGTGGTCCACGTCTGCTTGACATCGGCGAACACGTTGGTGCCGCCGGCCCGGGTGATCAGGTCGTTTGGTAGGGCCAGACCCGGGGCAGTGAACGGGGATGCCTCACCGCTGTCGTAGAGGAAGATGGGCGTCGCGCCGGTGCTGGCGAGGTGCTGGTGGACGTCGGCGATCTTGGTGCTCATCGCCGCGATGAGCGCGTCGGCGCGGTGTCGCACACCGAAGATGGTTCCGAGGTTGCGAAGATCGGTGTAGGTGTCGTCGATGCTGACCGTCGTTTTGCCGGGCTCGACGTGGGCGCAGGACTCGTCGAGCACGTAGGTCTTGATGCCGTACTTGCTGAGGTTGGTCGGCGTGAGGTTCGACCCCTCCGTGAGCCCATAGTTCCATCCCGCGAAGAGGAAGTCGGGGTGGAGCGCGACGAGTGGCTCGAGCTGGACGTAATGAGACGAGACGTGCCGGACGCGAGTGAAGGCCGTCTGGTACTCCGCCGGCATTGGATCGCTGACACCGAACGTGCCGACCATCCGGGATCCGAGTCCGAGCGCGAGCATGTCTTCGGTCAGGTTGATGTCGTTCGACACCGCACGCTTCGGCGGCGAGTCGAAGGTCACCGACTGACCGCAGCTCGTGACGGTGACGGGATAGCCGGGCGGGTGCGCTGCGGACCTGGTCACGGCTCCGGCCGTGGTGGAGCCGACGACGCCGATGAGCGCCGCCGCGGCGACCACGGTGCAGACGGGGACACGGATCAGGCATCGACCCGTGCGGTTCACGGGCTCTCCCGCGCCGCGACCGGCGATTGGCGTGCGGAGCCGCGGTCCACCGCGGTGCGGCGGGCGAGGAGCTGGGGCGTTCCCGTCTCGGGGTGCGGGATCACCAGGACATCGGCTCCGTAGACCTCCCGGACCCGTTCGACGGTGATGACCTCCCCGGGCCGACCGCTCGTGCACAGACGTCCTGCCGAGAGCAGGTGGATCTCGTCGCAAAACAGGGCCGCGAGACCGAGGTCGTGGAGTGCAGCCAGGACCGTGACGCCCAAGCCCGCGACCAGCTCCAGGACCTCGGTCTGATAGCGGATGTCGAGATGGCTGGTGGGTTCGTCGAGGATGAGGTGATCGGCCTGTTGGACCAGCGCGCGCGCCACGAGGACCCGCTGCTTCTCGCCACCGGACAGCGTGTGGAAGCTCCGGTTCGCGAGGGCCGCGCACCCGACCGTCGCCAATGCGTCGGCGACGACCGCGCGATCCGTGTCGGTATCGCCCGCAAACCGGCGCTGGTGCGGGAGACGGCCCAGGATGACCATCTCCGCGACGGTGAGGTCGAACTCGATCGTGTTCTCCTGGCTCACCACGGCGACTCGCCGCGCGACGTCACGGGCCGGGAGGTCGTGGATCGGGTTGCCGTTGAGCAGCACGACGCCGGAGGCCGGGCGGTGCAGCCGGTAGATCGTCTTGAGGATCGTGGACTTGCCGCTGCCGTTCGGGCCGAGCAGCCCGGCGAAGGTGTGGTCGGCGATGGCGAAGCTCACGTCCGAGACGATGCGGGTGGCATCGATGTCCACCGAGAGGTTGCGGAGTTCGAGGCTCACGCGGCGGTCCCGTAACGGTAGGAGCCGCGCCGGAGAAGGATGATGAAGACGGGCGCGCCGATGAACGCGGTGATCACGCCGATCGGCATCTCCTGGGGTGCGACGATCGTGCGGGCGACGATGTCTCCCAGGACCATGAATGTCGCACCCCAGAGGAGCCCCACGGGCAGCGTCTTGCGATGGTCGGAGCCGACGCCGAGGCGGACGATGTGGGGGACGACGAGCCCGACAAACCCGATGACGCCACTGACCGCGACCGCGACGCCCGCCACGACGGACGTGATGAAAAAGAGGTTGCGGCGAAGTCGGCCGACATCGACACCCAGCGCGGTCGCAGTCTCCGCACCGACGGCCAGTGCGTTGAGCTGGCGCGCCTGGAACACGAGGTAGACGACCGCGAGGGTGAGCGTCGTCGCGGGAAACCAGAGCTGGGACCAGGCGGCGCGCCCGAAGCTTCCCAGGAGCCAGAACAACACGGCGTCGGTCGCTTGGGGATTGCCACGGAACAGCAGGAAGCTCGCGACCGCCTCGAACATCGCGGCGAGCGCGACGCCGCACAGCACGAGGCGGGTCGGTGTGAGCTGCCCCGACTCGCGTGCGACCGCGAAGACCAGCACCATCGCGAGCAGGGCTCCGGCGATGCTGCTGACCGAAAGGGCCCAGAGCCCGAGGGACGCGAACACTCCGAACAGCAGCACGGCGGTCGCGCCCACACTGGCCCCCGACGACACGCCAAGCAGGAACGGGTCGGCCAGCGCGTTGCGGACGAGGGCCTGGACGACGGTGCCGGCCGTCGTGAGTGCGGCCCCGACGATCATCGCGAGCAGCACGCGCGGGAGCCGTATCTGCCAAATGATCTCGTCCGCGACGACATCGGGCCTCCGCCCGCCGAAAAGGTGCGCGGCGAGCACGGACCAGACGTCGTGGGGGCTCAGCGCTACGGATCCAACGACCACTCCGACGAGTGCGGCAGCGAGCAACGCGACCGCACCGCCGATGAGCGCGACGGAGAGCCGCAGGCGGGCCGGCTGCTCAGCGGGTCGGCGAAGCGTCGTTCGCATGTCAGCGCGTGTGGGCTGGGGGATCGCTCGGGCGACGGTCGCGCAGGTACCGTTCGATCTCGCCGTCGGCGAGCCGGGCGAGGGGAAGGCAGTCGGCCTTCATGACGCGCGCCAGGTCGGCGGCGATACCGAGGCGAGCGGCGTCGTGCTCAGCGTCGATGACCAGGGCCGGTACGCGTGCGCCGGCAACCCGTCCGGCGGCGGCGTGCGCGGCCGCGACCGGGTCATCGCCGCCGACGGTGGCCCGCCCGTCGGTGATCAGCACCAGGAGCGGCTCGAGGTCGTCGCTGCGGGCGGCTCGGGCGACGGTGAGTGCGCTGTCGATCCCAGCCGCGAGTGGTGTCGTGCCTCCGGTTGCGAGCTCGGTGAGTCGGGCCCGCGCAATTTCGATGGAGCCGGTGGGACGCAAGACGATCTCGGCTCCTTCACCGCGGAAGGCCACGACCGCCACCCGGTTGCGTCGCTGATAGGCGTCGGTCAGCAACCCGAGTGCGACTCCTTTCGCCGCGGCGATGCGTCGGTTCGCGCCCATGGAGCCCGAGGTGTCGACGACCAGGACGACGAGGCTGCCCACGCGTTCCTCACGGACCGCCTCGCGCAGGTCCTCGGGTGCGAGGGGCGATCCCGACCCGCCCGGCCGGCTGGCCCGCCGGGCGGCCGCGGCGATGACCGTTGGTACGACCGCGAACGCGGTCGTGTCTTCGCTGGCCGGGATGTCGCGGACGTACCGGCCCCTCGGTCCCAGGGTCCGACCCTGCCGGCCCGGCGCGGCCGACGGGATGCGGTTCGCGGGGAGGCTCGGCGGCTCGGAGGCCGGGGCGGGTTCGATCACCTCGTCGCGGCTGGCGTCACCGTCGGGCTCCTCGACGTTGGCGAAAGCGTCATCGAGGTCCTGGTCGGAGAGCCCTGGATCGTCGAGCGGACTGTGCCGGCGGCGATGCGCGAGCACGATGGTGGCGACCCGACGGAGGTCCTCGTGGGTCGCGACCGCTCGGGCGTCCCATCCGGCATACGCGGCTGCCGCCCGGCAGAGCATCAGGTCGGCGCGCAGACCTTCGGCTCCGACCGCGACCGCGAGCCGGGATGCGGTCGCGACGAGCGCGTCGGGGATCGTCGCCGAGTCAACCGCCGCGAGGCGATCGCGAAGGTCGCGATCCGCGTCCAGGTAGGGGGCGACGACGGTCGGCTCCGCCTCGGCAGCGAGCTGGGTCGCGACCGCGCTCGCCCGGGTGGCAATGTCGGTCGGGGCGATCACGTCGACGGCGAGCCCGAACCGGTCGAGGAGCTGGGGTCGCAGGTCGCCTTCCTCAGGGTTCATGGATGCGACCAGCACGAAGTGCGCGGGATGCGTGTGGGAGACGCCTTCCCGCTCGATGCGATTGACCCCCGTCACGGCGACGTCGAGGAGGACGTCGACCAGGTGGTCGGCGAGCAGGTTGATCTCGTCGACGTAGAGGACACCCCCGTGCGCGGCGGCGAGGAGGCCGGGTCGGTAGCGCGGCGTACCGGTGGTGAGTAGCTCGGTCAGGTCGAGCGAGCCAAGGACGCGGTCTTCGGTCGCGCCGAGCGGGAGCTCGACAAACGAGCTGTCGCCGGGAAGGAGCTGGGCGAGTCCGCGTGCCAGCGTGGTCTTCGCGCTCCCCTTCTGGCCTCGGAGCAGGACGCCACCGAGCCGAGGCTCGATCGCGGCGAGCACAAGAGCGAGCTTGGCGTCGTCTTGGCCGACAACGGCGGAGAACGGCAGCATGGTCATCTCGACTCCTGCCAGGTCTCGGCTTCGAGGACCGCGTCCCGCAGCGAGCGCAACGAGCCAGTAGTCGCGTTCCACATGCCGCGGTCGGACGCTTCGAGCAGGCGCTCGGCGATCGACTGCAGCGCCCACGGGTTGGAGCGCTCGAAGAATTTCCGCACTTCGGGGTCGGTTACGTACGCGGCGGTGACGCGCTCGTACATCCAGTCGTCGACGACGTGGGCGGTGGCGTCGTAGCCGAAGAGGTAGTCCACCGTGGCAGCCATCTCGAAGGCGCCTTTGTAGCCGTGGCGTTGCATCGCTTCGATCCATCGGGGGTTGACGACACGAGTTCGCACGACACGGGCTGCTTCTTCGGCGAGCGACCGCACGACCGGGCGGGCCGGGTTCGCGGAGTCACCGAACCAGGCCTTCGGGTCGCGGCCGGTCAGGGAGCGGATGGTGGCGACCATGCCTCCGTGTTCTTGGAGGTAGTCGTCGGAGTCGAAGATGTCGTGTTCGCGGTTGTCCTGGTTCTTGATGGCCACGTCGATGGCCGCGAAGCGTCGCTGCATCGCCTCGTGGGCTGGTACCCCGAACTCGTCGCGGCTGTAGGCGTACCCGGACCACGCGATGTAGACGGCGGCGAGGTCGTCGTCGGATCGCCAGGTTCGCTGTTCAAGGACCTGGAGGATTCCGGAGCCGTACGCGCCGGGCCCGGGCCCGAACACTCGTGGGTCGTCCACGCCTCCGGCGCGCGCGAAATTGCGCTCGGGGGGTTCCGGCAGGGACGCGGCGAGTCGAGTGGCGTCGTCGAGGAGGTGCACGAGGTGCGGGAACGCGTCGCGAAAGAAGCCGGAGATTCGCAGGGTGACGTCGATGCGGGGCCGGCCGAGCTCTTCGAGGGGTATCGGTTCGAGCCCCACGACGCGCCGCGACTCGGGTTCCCAGGTGGGTCGGATGCCCAGGAGGGCGAGCGCTTCGGCGACGTCGTCGCCCTGGGTGCGCATGATCGCGGTGCCCCACAGGACGAGGCCGACCGTGCGCGGGTAGTCGCCTTCCTCGGAGAGGTGGCGGGCGAGCAGCCCGTCGGCGAGCGCCCGCCCGACCTCCCACGACAGCTCGGTGGGGAGCGCCTTGGGGTCGAGGGCGTAAAAGTTACGGCCGGTCGGGAGGACGTGGGCGCCGCCTCGGGTGGGAGCGCCGCTGGGTCCGGCGGGAACGTGGCGGCCCTCGAGGCCCTGGATGAGGTTGGTGATCTCGTCGGTGGTCTGGGCGAGCTTGGGGACCAGCCAGGTGCAGATCCACCGCAGGGCGGGAAGGTCGTCGGCGCACACCGTCCATCCTCGGGCTGCGGCGTCCTCGACCAGCGCGCGGCAGCGCGCCTCGATCGCGTCGAGCGAGTGCGGGGAGTCGGCATCGAGGCCGAGCTGGTGGGCGGCCGACGCTCGCAGCGACGGGATCTCACCTTGTGGAAGGCGGGTGATCGCGAGGACCAAGTCGACCAGGGCCTCGTCGACCGGAGGCCGACCGAGCGTGTGCAGGCCGCCGCGGATCTGGGCGTCCTTGAGCTCGCACAGGTAGCCGTCGACGTGAACGACCAGATCGTCGAAGGCGTCGCCGTCCGTCGCGGCGAGACCGAGGTCGCGGTCGATCGCGGCTTCCCGCAGCAGGTCCCAGATGCGGTCGCGCAGCTCGGGCAGCTTGGAGGGATCGAGCGCCTGGAGCTGCGCGTATTCGTCGAAGAGCTGCTCGAGGCGGGCGAGGTCGTCGTAGGTGTCGGCCCGCGTCATGGGGGGCGGAAGATGATCGACCACCACGGCGTGCGCCCGGCGTTTGGCTTGGGCGCCTTCGCCGGGGTCGTTGACGACGAACGGGTAGAAGAGCGGAACGTCGCCGAGGGCGGCGTCGGGCCAGCAGCCAGCCGAGAGGGCGAGTGCCTTGCCCGGGAGCCACTCGAGGGTGCCGTGCTTTCCGAGGTGCACGATGGCGTCCGCGCCCCATTCCGCGTCGAGCCAGCGGTAGAAGGCGAGGTAGTGATGGGCGGGCGGCAGGTTCGGTGAGTGGTAGACGGCGACCGGGTCGTCGCCGTAGCCACGGGGCGGTTGGATGGCGATCAGCACGTTGCCGAGGTCGAGGCCACTGAAGACGAGCGCACCGTCGTGGAGTCGTTGACGGCCCGGCGCGGGTCCCCATGCGCCCTCGACCTCGCGGCGAGCGGCGTCGGGGAGGGTCGCGAACCATTGCGCGTAGCGACCCTCGTCGAGCGAGCCCACCGCGGTGGCGAGCTGCTCGGTGGTGAGCTCCTCAGCCTCGTAGGTCATGCCGTCGGCGAGGGTCGCCATGAGCGCGTCCCCGTCACTGGGACGGTCGGTCATCGTGCAGCCGGCGGTACCGAGCGCGTCGAGGAGCGCGAGCGTCGAGGCAGGGGTGTCGAGGCCGACGGCGTTGCCGAGCCGGCTGCGCTTGGTGGGAAATGCGCTGAGCACGACGGCGACGCGCCGGTCGGCGGCGGGTGTTCTCCGCAGCTTGGCGTACCGCGTCGCGATTCCGGCGACTCGGCGGGCGCGATCGGGAACGGTGCGGTAGGCGCGAACGGCGAGGCCGAGCTCGTCGCCGTCGTCGACGACCTCGTTGAACGCGAAGGCGGTGGCGATCACTCGGCCGTCGAACTCGGGTATGGCCACGCCGGCGGTGGCGTCGTAGGGACGCAGGCCCTGCGTGGACGCCTCCCAGGTCGCCCGGGAGGTCCCCGCCGACGGCGCTTGGATGATCGGTCGGTCGAGCGCGGCGAGGGTGCCGACGTCCCAGGTCTCGCCGTCGAGACCGCCTGCTCGTCCGGTGGTGCCGGCCCCGGCGGTGATGCCGCCGGCGGCGAGGACCGTGGTGATCAGGACGTCGACGTCCTGGTCGTGGGCAAGGGCGACCAGTGCGTCCGCGGCCGCCTGGTCCCGAAGGGAGTAGCACCACCACGCGAGCGCGTCGGCTCCAGACGCCGCGAGGGCGTCGCAGAGGTCGTCGACGAACTGCGTGTTTCCCGCGACGAGATGGGCGCGGTAAAACACGACGACGACAAGCGGTCGGAGCGGGTCCCGGACGGCGGGTGTGCGCCAGACGCCGTACATCGGGATCTCGCTCGGCGCTTCGAACCCGAATCCTTCGAGGAGCACGGTGTCGGCCACGAAGCGCAACAGGTGCTCGAAGTTCTGCGGACCACCGTTCACGAGATAGGCGAACGCTTCGGTCACGATCCCGCTCGGGACGGTCGAGAGTGCGGTGAGCTCGGCGTCAGGCACTGCCTCCCCCGCAAAGGCCAGGAAGGGAATGTCTCGGGTTGAGCACTTGGCGCGCAACGCGTCGAAGCCATCGGGCCAGGCCTGGCGGCCGCGGAGCAGCCGGACGAGCACGCACCGCACGTCGGTGAGGTCGGGGACACCATCGACGGTCCACGGTTGCGCGGCGCGTACCGGCTCGAATCCTTCGGGAAGGGCCTCGAGCGCGGTACGCAGTGCGAGGATCTCGGTGTCGACGTTGGTGACGAAGAGGATCACGACGCGCGCTCGCTCAACTCATCGAGTCGACGCTGATGCAGTTCCGCCGCATCGATGAGACTGCAGTTGTCGCAAAGCTGACCGTTGGTGGTGCGGAACCACAGGCAGCAGCTGGTGCGGTCCCAGTACCAGCCCTCCTGGTCGGCGTGGCGCAGGACGGTGAAGCCTCCGAGTCCGTCGAACCACTGGTGGGCGGCCGCGAAGAATTCCTCGGCTCGGTCTCGCACTCGGGCCGAGTCGGCATCGCTGGACTCGACGGCCCGGAACGCCGTCGCACACGACGACGCGACGTTCCCCCACAAGAGGCGCTCGCCGACCCGAAACGCACCGTGGATCGCGTCGACGAACCGGCGCAGGTGGTCATCGAGCAGCTCGATGGCGAGCGCGTCGGCTTCGAGGCGGTGCAGTTGAGGGCTCAGGTAGGCGACCGCCGACGGGCGTGGCTTGTCGAGCCGCACCGCGGTGACGTCAGGGGCCACGTCGGGTACGGGGAGGTCAAGCGCGTACGCGGCGAGGACGACGCCGGCGACGCGGAACGCATAGGCCTGGGTGAACAGCGACGCGGCGACCGCGTCGTCATCGGTGGCGAAGCCAGCCCGGGTCGCCCGCACGACCTCGGCCAGGACCGCCGGGTCCGACACGAGCACGCCGCATCCGAGCCAGTCCTCACCGTCCGCGGTAACCGAACCGCGGAGGTACGACACCTGCTGGGCAACCGCGGCGAGCACCTGCTCGAGGGTCACCGGCGTCTCGGGGCAGGCGGCGTGAGTTGGGCGGCGGCGGTCACGAGGTCACTGACGGTGCTGAGGTCACGCGGTGCTTCGAGCCCCGCAGCGAGGCGATCGGTGCGCCGACCGCGCGGGACAGCGGTCACGAGCGCGCGACGCGGCAGCAACAGCTGGCCCGGCCTGACCGTGATCTCCATGACGTCTCCCGCGCCACTATCTCGGCATGCGTACCGCAGATATCCTGGCTTCCGGATCGCCGCTCTCCTCCGGCCTTCCAGCCCCGAGAGGCCGTGACCAGTCCCACCCATCAGGGTGGCGGAGGATCGCTCCCCGGTAACAGTTGCGGGACAGCCCCGGATTCACACCGGGTTCCCTGCGTCGCGCAGCGGAACCTATCAGGCCCGGGCCGGCACCGGCCCCTGCTTGGCTACGGTGCCATGATGCTTGCGCGTCAACGCGTGCTGATCCTCGGCGGCTCGACCGAGGCATCCGAGCTTGCCCACCGCCTCGCGGACCTCGACGGCTACGACGTCACGGTGTCGTACGCGGGCCGGACCACGACTCGCACCCGCACGCCCGGTCGAGTTCGGGTCGGCGGGTTCGGTGGCGCGGAGGGTCTCGCCGACTACCTGACAGCCGAACGGGTCGAGGTGCTCGTCGACGCCACGCACCCGTTCGCGGCGCGCATGCCCCACCACGCGGCGCGTGCGTGCGCGACGGCCGGCGTGCCGCGGCTCCGGGTGTGGCGACCCCCGTGGGAGCGGGTGGATGGCGACCACTGGTACGAGGTACGCGACCTCGACGCGGCGGCCGAGCTCCTCGGGAGGCTCGGGGCGGGGCGGGTCTTCCTGACCACGGGCCGTCAAGACCTTGCACCGTTCGCACGCGTACCCGACGCCTGGTTCCTGGTGCGGGCGATCGAGGCCCCCCCGGCCATGCCGCTGGCAAGGGCCTGCGTGGTGCTCGCCCGCGGGCCCTTCGACGCGGACGGTGAGCTCGCGCTCATGCGAGACAACGAGATCGACGTGCTGGTGACCAAGAACAGTGGCGGGAGCGCCGCGGCCGCCAAGCTCGCGGCGGCCCGGACGCTCGCCCTCCCGGTGGTGATGGTCAGGCGGCCGCCCTGCCCCGACGGTCCACGCGCGTCGAGCGTCGAGGAGGCGCTGAGCTGGCTCGGCGGACTCGTGTGCTCAGAGCCGCGACTCGCTCAGGATGGCGCTTCGGGATAGGCCCGCGGTGTGTAGACCCAGGTGTGGCCGTCCACGTCCTTGAACGCCCGGGTGGTGCTCGACCCGACCATCACGACGGTTCGCATGTCGACGTCAGCGATGTCGAGCGCACCCAGGGTCGTGACCTGGACCGCTTCGCCGGTGCGGCCGAGATCACGACCGAGCACCACCGGCGTGCTCGGCGACCGATAGCCGCCCAAGATCTCCATGGCCCGGCCGAGCTGCCAGGGCCGGTGACGCGAGATCGGGTTGTAGAGCGCGACGACCAGGTCGGCCCCCGCCACTGCCTCGAGGCGTTGCTCCACGACTGCCCACGGTTTCAACACGTCCGAGAGCGAGAGGCAGCAGAAATCGTGGCCCAGGGGCGCGCCCACCCGGGCCGCGGCCGCCGACGCTGCGGTGACGCCGGGGACGATCGACACCTCGACTCCCCGGTAGCGGCCGTCGTCGGCCCGGTGCAGCTCCTCCACTACCGCGGTGGCCATGGCAAAGATGCCGGGGTCGCCCGAGGACACCACGACGACGTCCCGGCCGCGGGCGGCGAGATCCAGCCCGAACTGCGCCCGCGTCGCCTCCTCCCGATTGTCGAACTCGTGACGCACCGGCGGGGGGGTGAGCTCCGGGACCAGCGCGAGGTACGGCCCGTAGCCGACCAGGTCGGTGGCCCCGGCGAGGCGGGCGGATGCCTCGGGTGTTCGCCAGACCGCCGAGCCGGGTCCGAGTCCGACGACTGCGAGACGGCCCAGGATCATCGCCGGATGGCACCGGCGCTGGGAATGACGACCATCGAGAAATACGGCGCGTTGGCGCCGTCGGCCTCAGCGAGTGGCATCACCTGTTGGTTCGGCAGCGTGGCCCACTCGAGGTAGTACGCCCGATCGAGTACTCCGGCGCGCTGCACTGCGTCGCGCACCTTGTCGAGGTTGCGACCCACCTTCATCACGACGATTGAGTCGGCGGCGGCGATCCCGGCTTCCAGCTCGTGGGCGGGGAGAACGCCGGACAGCACGGTGAAGCGTTCGTTGCGCGACGCCAGCGGGCTGCCGAGCACCGCGGCGCCGGCCAACGCCGACGACACGCCCGGGACAACCTCGCTTGGGTAGCGGTCGCTGAGCCGGTGGTGGAGGTACATGTAGGACCCGAAGAAGAACGGGTCGCCTTCGCACAGCACGGCGACGTCGATGCCTTCGTCGAGCACCTCGGCCACTCTTTTGGCTGACTGGTCGTAGAAGTCGGCGAGGAGCGTCTCGTAGGTCGACGGGCCGACCGCCTCAGTGGTGAGTGGGTACACCAGTTTCATCTCGGTGTGTTCGGCACGCAGGTGATGCCGCACGACGCGGCGGGCGTTGCTTTCGCGACCCGCGGCGCAGAAGTAGGCGACCACCGGACAGGCCTCGAGCAGCCGCACAGCCTTGACGGTCAGCAGCTCCGGATCGCCCGGGCCGACCCCGACGCCGTAGCAGCGTCCGGGTGTCATTCGTGCTCGCTTGCCAGCGCGTTGATCGCCGACGCGGCGATGGCGCTGCCGCCCCGCCGCCCGTGCACGGTGAGCCACGGCACGTCACCGGCGTCCTGGGCCAGTTTCCGCTTCGACTCGGCCGCCCCGACAAAGCCCACCGGGACGCCGATGATGGCTGCGGGGCGCGGACCTCCGGCCTCCAGGAGCTCCAGCAAGCGGAACAGGGCGGTTGGAGCGTTGCCGATCGCGACGACCGCACCGTCGAGGCGCTCACCCCAGGCATCGACGCCAGCGGCCGACCGGGTCATGCCGGTCGCCGCCGCCGCGGCCACCACCTCGGGGTCGGTCAAGGTGCACCACACGCGGTTCTGGGCCGACAGGCGCCGGCGGGTGATGCCGTTCGCGAGCATCGTCGAATCGGTGAGCACGGTGGCACCGCCGCTCAGCGCGGCGCGGATCACCGTCCCCACCCCGTCAGACCAGGCCAGGTCCTCCACTAGATCGACCATTCCGCAGGCGTGCACCATCCGCACCGCCGCGGCCTCGAGATCGGCTGGCATGCGGGTGAGGTCGGCTTCGGCCCGGATGATCTCGAAGGACTGGCGGTAGATCTCGGTGCCGTCGCGCAGATACCCGGCGGCGGTCACGCCGGCGCCTGTGCCGTCACCGCGTCGATCGCGGCTTGCGGGTCGAGCCCGGCCACCACCTGCTCGCCAAAGCGCGGGCTGGGTGCGCCCTGACGGTCGGCGTAGAGGTCATAGGTGCCCGACGGTGAGCCCGCCACGAGGGACACCTGCGCCGGTTGGGCTCGCGCGCAACCCTTGTCGCAACCCGACACGTGCACCGAGCGCGGGCGCTGCTCGGCCGGCAGGTCAGCGAGCCGAGCCACGAGGGCCCGCGCGTCGGCCTGGGTGTCGGCCAAGCCCGCCGCGCAGCCGCGGTTCCCAGCACAGGCCACGACGAGGTTCGCCGGATGCGCCGGATCGCAGGTCAATCCCAGCTGCTCGCACGCTGCAACCACCGCGGCGGCATCGGGCTCGGCGACGTCGGTGAGCACGACACCACGCCACGGGGTGATGCGCAGCGGGGCGCCCGCGGCCTCGTCGGCGAGTTCAGCGATTGCCCGCAGCGTTGCGGCCTCGAGCCGACCGAGCAGTGGGGCGATCCCGATCCACACCCGCCCCGCCTGTCGCTGCCGAACCACCCCGACCGCTGCTCCCGTCGCCCCCGAAGGACCCGCGAGGTCGGAGCGGCAGGTGAGGGCGTCACCGGTCCGGCCGACGATGTCGGCCCAGACCCGGTCCCGTCCGAGGGCGGCGACCAGGTCGTTGGCCCGACCGAATGGAGCGCAGGCGTTAAGCACCGCGGCGACGACTCCGAGGGCTTGCGCCGGGGCGACCGACCAGACCACCTCGTCCGGCTCGCGCGCCAACGGGAGCCCCTCACCCACCTGCACCTCGTAGCGCACCGTTCCGTCCCCACCGCGCACCGCTCCAAGGGCGAGATCGTGGCGACGGCCGCGCACGTGCACGGCGCCACCGCCGTCGACGAGCACCCCGAACTTCGGCGAGAGCCCGACAGCCTGGCGAGAGCCCAGCCGATCAGCCACCTGGGCCACCAGGGGTCTCGTGTCGATCACCTCGTCGGCGTCGACGCCCGCGGTGGGGCTGGCCAGCACGTTGCGGCGCTCGTCGTCATGGGGATCCGCCGCCGCCAGACCCGCCGCGACGACGGCGTCGCGCACGACCGCCACCGCATCGATCGGGATGCCACGCACCTGGAGATTGGCCCGGTTGGTGAGCTCGAGTGGGCCGGCGCCGACCTCAGTCACGACGCTCGCGATCGCCTGGGCCGCCGCGACCGCCAACGCGCCCCCGGGGAGGCGGATGCGAATGAGCGCGCCGTCGAGCTCGAAGAAGGGGACGTGCACGCTCGGACAGGTCCCGCGCCCGAGGCGCGGCGCGGGCAGACCGGGGGCCGAAAACGCCACGACGGCACCGTAACGCAACGTAGGGCATGCTGCCCTACCTACCGGACTACGGTGCGCTCGCAAGGAACCCGAGCCCCGCAGCGGGCGAGGAGCAGAGGGTGATGGCGCAAGCGTCACGGTTGCTGGTCAACACCGGGACCGGGAAGGGGAAAAGCTCGGCCGCCTTCGGTGTCATGGGTCGCGCCTGGGCGCGGGGCTGGTCGGTCTGCGTCGTGCAGTTCGTCAAGAGCGAGAAGTGGCGCGCCGGGGAACGCAAGCTTGCTGATCATCTCGGGATCGAGTGGCACACCCTCGGCGATGGGTTCACCTGGGAGTCGACCGACCTGGACGAGACGGTCGCGAAGGGCCGCCATGCATGGGACGTCGCCGCGGCGAAGATCGCGAGCGGCGCCTACGACCTCGTCATCCTCGACGAGGTGACCTACACGGTGAAGTACGGCTGGGTACCGGTCGACGACATCGTGAACGTGCTCCGAGACCGACCACAGCGGACCAACGTCGTGGTGACGGGCCGCTACGCGCCCGACGAGATTGTCGCGATCGCCGATACGGTCACCGAGATGGTGAAGCTCAAGCACGCGATGGACCAGGGAATCGGCGCGCGTAAGGGCATCGAGTACTAAGCGCCCGTTGCCGTGATTCTCGGGCCGAGGCTGGTAATCGCCGGCACCCATTCGGGTGTCGGCAAGACCACGGTCGCCAGCGGGCTCATGGCCGCCTTCGCCCGACGTGGAGTACGGGTGGCGTCCGCGAAGGTCGGGCCTGACTTCATCGACCCGGGATACCACGCACTCGCTACGGGGAGCCCGGGCCGGAATCTCGACGTGTGGATGTCCGGACCCGCGGCGATCGGCCCGCTCGCTGGTCGGGCGGCTCAGGGCGGCGATCTGCTCATCGTGGAGGGTGTGATGGGCCTGTTCGACGGTGCCAGCGATGGTGCGCCGTCGTCGACCGCCGACGTGGCCGCGCTGCTCGACGCGCCGGTCGTGCTCGTGGTCGATGCGTCGGGGCTCGGGCAGTCGATCGCAGCGATCGTGCACGGCTTCGCGACCCTCGATCGGCGAGCCCGCGTGGCCGGGGTGATCTGCAACCGGGTGGGCTCACCACGCCACGCCGAGATCCTCCGAGCGGCGCTCGCGTCCATCGACGTGCCGTTACTCGGAGCGCTGGGTCGAGACGACGCGTTCGCGTGGCGCGACCGCCATCTCGGCCTCGTCCCGGTCGTCGAGCACCCTGACGTTGTTCGTAACGCCCTCGAGCGACTCGCCCACGCGGTTGAACGCGACTGCGATCTCGAGGCGCTCGCTCAGCTCGCCGCTGCCGCGCCGTCGCGTCCGGTCGACGCGCCGGCGCTGCCCGCGCCGTCGGCGCCGGTGCGCGTCGCGCTCGCGACTGGCCGCGCCTTTAGCTTCATGTATCAGGACAACGTCGAGGCACTGACGGCGGCGGGCGCCGAGCTCGTCCCCTTCGATCCGTGCGAGGACGCTCAGCTCCCCGAGGACTGTCAGGCGTTGGTTGCGGGCGGCGGGTTCCCCGAGGTCTACGCCCCCGACCTGGCCGACAACACCGCGCTCCTAGCCGATGTCGGGCGCCGGGTCGCGGCGGGACTGGTCGTCTGGGCCGAGTGTGGCGGGCTGTTGTGGCTTGCGCAGACCCTCGATGAGCGGCCCATGGCCGGCGTGGTCCCCACCCACGGGCGCATGACGGAACGCCTGACCCTCGGCTACCGCCACGCCCGCACCGCCGCGGTCTCGCCGCTCGGCCCCTCCGGTCTGGAGCTTCGGGGTCACGAATTCCACTACTCGGCGGTCTCCCCGCCCGGCCCGGCGTTGGTCAACGTCAACTCCGCGGGGCCGGCGATCAGCGGCTGGGCTCACGCCGACCTGCTCGCGTCGTATCTCCACCTGCATCTCGGAGCGACACCCGAGATCGCCGCCGCGTTCGTCCGAGCCGCGACCGCGGCGTGACCAGCGTGGGCGGGGCAGCCCATCGGCTCCGGTCATGCCCTACCTGTACCCTACGTCGGTGCGGAAAACCTCGGTGTACCTGCCCGAGAACCTCAAGGACGAACTGACCGGACTGGCACGCCGATGGGAACGGTCCGAGGCCGAGCTCCTGCGACTGGCCGTCGAACGGCTCATCCAGGCGGCGCGGGCCGACACCGCCCCCGGCGCCCGGACCCGGGTCCGCCAGCCCGGCCCCCGCCTGGTCGGCGTCGGTGTCGGCCCCAGCGACCCGGAACTCATCACCGAGCGAGCCGTGGCGACCGTGCGTGACGCCGACCGAGTCTTCGCCGCCTCCACCGCGCCAGACGCGATCGGACGCGCCGAGGCAGTGGTGCGAACCGCTGCTCCTGAGGTGCAGGTCGACCGTCTGGTTCTCGACATCGCCGGCGACCCGGCCGCCCGATCGGCATCGTTGGCCGCGGCTGCTACCACAGTCGTCGAGACGCTCGACACCGGTTCGGTCGTGGCCTTCGTCACCCTCGGCGACCCGAACGTGTACTCGACGTTTCCCGCGCTGGGGGCCATCGTCGCCGACCTTCGACCATCCGTTCCGATCACCACCGTGCCCGGCGTGATGGCGTTCCAGGAGCTCGCCGCAGAGACCGGAACGGTCCTGGCCCAGGACGGCGAGTACCTCACCCTGGCAGTCGCCGGCGTCGACCCGACCCCGCTCGACGGGTTACTCACCGACGCCCACCACACCGTCGTGGTCTACAAGGGGGGTCGGCACCTGCCGGCGGTCGCGACCAGCCTGCGCGACCGCGACCGACTCGAGGGCGCGGTCATGGGCGAGATGATCGGACTGCCGGGTGGTCGATGCGTCCCGGTCGCCACCGTCGCGGACCGACCGGCCTCGTACCTCGCCACGGTTGTCATCCCGGCGATCCGCGGGTCGCGGCGGTGATCTCCTTCGTCGGCGCCGGTACCGGCGCCGANNAGCACCTCGGGGCCGTTGCCGATCAGCTGCGCGGCGCGCACCGGCTCGCGGCAGCCGATGTCGTGATTTGGGCAGCGTCGCTCGTACCCGAGGAGCTGCTGTCGCATTGCCGTGTCGGCGCGGAGATCCACGACTCGAAGGCGATGACCCTCGAGGACGTGACCGCCGTCTACCAGGAGCATCCCGACGCCGCGACGGTGCGGCTGCACTCCGGTGACCCGTCGGTGTACTCGGCAATCGCGGAGCAGATCGACTGGTGCCTGGCCAACGATCGCGCGTTCGAGATCGTCCCCGGCGTGAGCTCGGTCGCCGCCGCCGCGGCGGCCATCCGGCGCGAACTCACCGTCCCCGGGGTCGCGCAGAGCGTCGTGCTGACCCGCCTGGCGCACCGCACGGCAGCCTCCATGCCCGCCCAGGAAGGTATCGCCGCCTTCGCCCGCGCCGGCGGAACCATGGCCGTCTTCCTGTCCGCCGCCCGCCCCGACGAGCTGCAGGCCGAGCTCCTCTCAATCGGATCGGTGTTCACATCCCAGACCCCCGCCGTGATCGCCTCGCGCGTCTCGTGGCCCGACGAGCGGATCGTCCCGTCGTCGGTCGGTCGCCTCGCCGACGACCTGCGCGCGCTTGGGACCACCACCACCGTTCTGGTGCTCGTCGGCGACGCGCTCGGCCCCGACCCGGTCTCCGCCCGAAGTCATGTCTACGCACCGACCTACTCACACTCGTTCCGAGTTGGGCAGCCCGATGGTTGACGCACCCGAGCCGGCCATCGACGTCGTGGGCCTCATCGGCGGCGAGTGCTTCGGCGTTCCCGCTCGTGCCGCGCTGGCTCACGCAACCGTGGTGGTCGGATCGAAGCGTCAGCTGCGACTCACCAGCACGGTGACCGGCACCGAGCAGATCGTGCTCGGCGGAGTCCTGCCTGACGTACTCGACGTGATCGAGCGTCGCCGCGACAACGGGGCACGCGTGACCGTTCTCGCATCGGGCGACCCCGGCTTCTTTGGCATCGTGCGCGTCCTCGCAGCCCGCTTTGGTCGCGCAGCACTCCGGGTGCATCCTGCCCCGTCCGCAGTCTCGGTTGCCTTCGCGCGGCTCGGCTCCTGCTGGGACGACGCGATCGTCGTGTCCGCCCACGGGCGGGCACTCGATAACGCCGTCTCAGAGCTCATCTCCGCCGACAAAGCCGCAGTCCTCACGTCACCGGACAATCCGCCCGAGGCCATCGGAGCCGCGCTCGTCGCGCGTGGCTGCGCGCCGAGGAACGTCGCGGTGATGACCAGGCTCGGCGAAGCCGGCGAGGCCGTCGTCGAAGGCGACCTCGACATGCTCGCCTCGGGCAGCTTCGATCCAATGTCGATCCTGATCCTGCACGCGCCAGGCTCGCGCCCCTCGACCAAGAGCCTGTCGTGGGGACTTCCAGAAGAGCGGTTCGCGCACCGCGACGGCATGATCACGAAGGCCGAGGTCCGCGCCGTCGCGCTCGGAAAGCTCGCGCTTCCGCCGAGCGGGGTGCTCTGGGACGTGGGCGCCGGGAGCGGGTCCGTGGCGATCGAAGCTGCTCTCCTCTCCCCCGGGCTCCGGGTGCTCGCCATCGACCACGACGCCGAAAGCCTCGCCCGCGTCGAAGCCAACGCGGCCGCGCACGGGGTGCGGATCGAAACGGTGCACGGCTCGGCACCCGAGGTGCTCGCCGGACGTCCCGACCCCGACCGGGTCTTCGTCGGTGGCGGTGGCATCGGGGTGCTCGACGCTGCACTCGACCGTCTGCGCCCCGATGGTGTGGTCGTCGCGAACTACGCCCTGCTGGACCGAGCCGTCATCGGATGGCAGCGGCTCGGCAACATTGTCGAGTTGTCGGTGTCGCGTGGGGTCGCGCTGGGCGAAGACGGCGTCCGGCTCGCGNNGCCCGTGGCCGCGCTGAGCGCCGCCGTCAAGCGGGAGAGCGCGACAACGGTCCGCCGCTCGAGCGGCAGCCGGGCCGGCTCGCCTCATCTGGCCGCAGCCGGACTCATGGTCGACGCGATCGCCAGGTTCGACGGGCCCGACGAATCCTCCTCCTCCTCCTCCTCCTCCTCCTCCT
>PLJD01000126.1 GCA_003140175.1 Actinomycetota bacterium | reverse complement strand
TCGCGGCGATCGCCACCGCGCTGGTGCTGTTCGCGCTCGTCGTCGTGCACGTGCTGTTGGCCCAGTCCCAGCTGACCATCGATCGTCTCGGCACCCGCGTCGACTCGGCCCAGACCCGCTACGAGCAGCACCGCTTGACCCACGCCGAGCCACGGTTCCATGTGACAGCGTGGGTGGTGAGGTCGATGGCGAACACCTCGTGACCGACGGCGCCGCCGGTCCCGGTCCCGGTCCCGGGCTTGTCCCCAACGTCCACCCGCACGGATACCTCGCCGGCGACCGCCGCGCCGTGACCCCGGCCGCGAGCCCGCCATGACCACTCAGGCCCGGCCCCGGCCCCGGCCGCGTCCCGCGCGTCCCACGCGAGACGGACGCCCGTCGGGGCCGACGGGCCCGGCGCGCGCACACCGTTCGCCGCGACCTGCCGGCGGCGGCCGCGGGCACCAGCGCGCCGTCACGGTGCTCGCCGCCGCGTCGTCGGCGCGACGACTCAGCGCGTTGCTCGTCGTCATGGCCCTGGTGTTCGGTCTCATCGCGATTCGGCTCGTCGATGTGCAGACCATCGACCGGGGCGGGTACGTGCGTCTGGGGAAAGACCAGTTGGTCCAGACCATCACCGTCCCCGCCCAGCGGGGCAGCATCGTGGACCGGAACGGCAACGAGCTGGCCGTCTCGGTGAACGTCCCGACCGTGGTCGCCGACCCGAAGGTGATCACCGACCCCGCCGGCGACGCGGCGAAGCTGGCCCCCATCGTCGGCGTCGACGAAGCGACGTTGCACACCCGCCTCGCGGACCGCAACCTCGCGTTCGTCTACGTGGCGCGCCAGGTCACCCCGACCGTCGCGACGCAGGTGCGCAACCTGAACCTGCCCGGGATCAGCTTCGAGACCGAGCCGAAGCGCTTCTACCCCGCGGACCCGCTGGCCGCGCCCGTCCTCGGGTTCGTCGGCACCGACAACGCCGGCCTCGGCGGCGTCGAGGCGGCAGAGCAGTCCGTGTTGGCCGGGCAACCCGGACGCCTCCAGGTCGAACAGGACCCGCAGGGCCAGGCGCTCCCCAACGGCACCCACCAGGACCGTGCCACCGTGCAGGGCTCGGACGTGGTGCTCACGCTCGACCAGTCGATGCAGTACGAGGTGGAGCACGCCCTCGCCGACGAGGTCACCAGCCAGCACGCGGACGGCGGCATGGCGATCGTGGCTGACGTCCAGACCGGCGACGTCCTCGCCATGGCGACCGTCGACGGGCCGACCGCCAGCCAGCCCGCCGAGCCCGCCACCGCCGTGGAGGCGAACCGCCCGCTCACCGACGTCTTCGAACCCGGCTCCACCGCGAAGGTCGTGACGATCGGCGCGGCCCTGGAGGCCGGCCTCATCAACCCGACCACCACGCTCTCGGTCCCGCAGTCGCTCACCATCGGCGGGACCCAGTACGCCGACGTCGACTCGCATCCGACCACGATGAGCGTCGCCGACATCCTGCGCGAGTCGTCGAACGTCGGCACGATCCTCATCGCGCGTCAACTCGGCGCCGACCGTTTCGACGCCGCGCTGCACGCCTTCGGGTTTGGTGTCCCGACCGGCACCGGGTTCCCGGGTGAGGCGTCCGGGATCCTCCTCCCGAGGGACCAGTACAACGCGACGAGCATGGCATCGATGCCGATCGGGAGCGGTATCGCGGTCAGCGCGATGCAGCTGCTCAACGTCTACATGACCATCGCCGACGGTGGCGTGGCCCACGTCCCACGCCTCGTGGCCGCGACGGTCGACGCCGCCGGCCAGCGCCACGACGTCGCTGCCGCACCCGCCCGCCCCGTGATCCCGGCGACGGTCGCCGCCGAGCTACGCCAGATGCTGGTCGGGGTCGTCGCCGGCGGGACAGGCACCGAGGCGCAGATCCCCGGCTACGTCGTGGCCGGTAAGACGGGGACCGCTCGCAAGCCCCCCTACAACCACCCGCCGTACAACTATGTCGCCGACTTTGCTGGATTCGCGCCCGCCGGCGCGCCGCGGCTGGCTGCGATCGTGGTCCTCGACGCGCCGAAAGGCGCGATTTTCGGGGGCGACGTCGCCGCGCCCGTCTTCGCCCAGATCATGCAGTACGCGCTGACGGTGGAGCGAGTCCCCGCCTCGAGCACCCCGTCGGCCACCGCGACCAGCCCGGTACCCTGAGCCGTTTCCGGGACAGAGAGAAGGACCGCGCGCGTGCAGCTCCAGGAGCTCCTAGCCGACGTCGACGTGCTCGACGTTCGCGGCGACGCGACGGTCGAGGTGCGCGCGCTCGCCCACGACAGCCGGCGCGTCCCGCCGGACGCGTGCTTCGCGTGCATCGTCGGTGCCACCAGCGACGGTCACGACCACGCCCCCGACGCGGTCGCCGCGGGCGCGGTCGCGCTGCTCGTCGAGCGCGAGCTGGGACTCGCGGTGCCCGAGGCCCGGGTGGCGAGCGTGCGCCGGGCGATCGGTCCCGCCGCGTCGCGCCTCCACGGTGACCCCTCCCGAGCGATGCGCTGCTTGGGCGTGACCGGTACCAACGGCAAGACGACCACCACCCAGCTCCTGGCGGCCATCGCCGCGGCCGCCGGCGAGCGCACCGGGGTGGTCGGCACCGTCGGTGCCCGCATCGACGAGCGGGCCCAGCCCCTCGAGCACACCACCCCCGAAGCTCCCGAGCTCCAAAGCCTGCTGGCCCGCATGCGAGACCAGGGGGTCCGCACCGTCGCGCTCGAGGTGTCCTCCCACGCGCTCGCCCAGCACCGCGTCGACGGCACCTGGTTCGCGGTGGTGTGCTTCACGAACCTCACTCGGGATCACCTCGACTACCACCCCTCCCTGGAGGACTACTTCGAGAGCAAGGCGCTGCTCTTCGACCCCGCGCGCGCCGGCGCCGCGACCGTGAACCTGGACGACCCCCGAGGCCCGGAGCTGGCCCGGCGGTGCCGCGACCAGGGCTTGGCCGTCACCACGTTCGCATTGACCGACCGCGACGCCGATGTCGTCGCGGACTCCGTCGTGGTCGACGACGCGGGCGGGCGCTTCACGATGGTCACGGGAGACCAGCGCCTGGCGCTGCACACCCCGCTGCTCGGGTCGGTGAACGCCGAGAACGCGCTCGCCGCCGCGGTGACCGCACGCGCCGCGGGATTCGCGCCGGAGGCGATCGCCGCCGGTCTGGCGTCGGTCTCGACGATCCCCGGCCGCTTGGAACGCGTCGACGCCGGCCAGCCGTTCAGCGTGCTCGTCGACTACGCCCACACCCCCGACGCCTTGCGCGCCGCGCTGGGCGCTGCCCGCGGTCTGGCCCCAACCCGGCAGCTCATCGTCGTCTTTGGGTGTGGCGGCGACCGCGACCACGAGAAACGACCCGAGATGGGACGCGAAGCGGCGCGGAGCGCCGACCTCGTGATCGTCACGTCTGACAACGCTCGCTCCGAAGCTCCGGCCGCCATCGCCGCGGCGGTGCTTGCCGGGACGAGCGACGGTCCGGCACCCGTCCGGGTCGAGCTCGACCGGCGCGCCGCGATCCGCCAAGCCCTCGACGCGGCGGGGGAGGGCGACGTCGTTCTCATCGCGGGCAAGGGCCATGAGACCTCCCAGCAGGCGGGGGGACGCGAGCTGCCCTTCGACGACCGGGTCGTGGCTCGCGAGGAGCTCGGAGCGAGCTCGTGGACCTGACCGCCGCCGACATCGCCCGCGCCACCGGGGGACGCCTCGTCGCGGGGTCGCCCGACGCCCGGGTGACGTCGTTCGCGATCGATTCGCGTCTGCTCGAACCTGGAGCCTGCTTCGTGGCGCTCGTCGCCGAGCGCGACGGCCACGCGTTCGTCGCCGATGCGTGGGCCCGTGGCGCCGCGATCGTCGTCGTCACCCGCCCGGTCGCGCCACCGCCCGCGTCCGCGGCCGTGGTACAGGTCGCGGACGGCCTGGAGGCTCTCGCCGCGCTCGGACGCCATGCCCGCGACCGCCTCGTGCATGCGATGGTCATCGGGGTCACGGGCTCCGCGGGCAAAACGGCCACGAAGGACCTCACCGCCGCCGCGGTCGCCGCCACGCGGCGGGTGCACGCCAGCCCCGCGTCCTTCAACAACGAGGCCGGCGTACCCCTCACCCTGCTCGGCGCCCCCCTCGACACCGACGTGGTCGTCGTCGAGATGGGCGCGCGCTTCGCCGGCAACATCACCGCGCTCACCGCCGTCGCCCGCCCCCAGCTCGGCATCGTCACCCACGTCGGCCTCGCGCACGCCGGGCAGCTCGGCGGCCCGGCCGGTGTCGCCCAGGTCAAGGGCGAGCTCATCGAGGCGCTCCCCGCGGATGGCGTCGCCATCCTCAACGCCGACTGCCCATACGCGGCGTCGCTCGCGGCGCGCAGCGCGGCGCGGGTCGTGCGCGTCGGACAGGCACCGGACGCCGACGTGCGCGTCACCGAGATCACGCTCGACGACGAGCTGCGCCCCCGGTTCACGCTCAGCACCCCCTGGGGTGACGCGACGGTCCACCTCGCTCTCCACGGCGAGCACCACGCCCAGAACGCGGCGATGGCCATCGCCGCGGCGGTCGAGGTCGGCGTGCCGCTCGACCGCGCCGCGGCGGGTGTGGCCGAGGCCCGCTCGGCGGCGCTGCGGATGGAGGTCGTGCACACCGCCGGGGGTGTGACCGTCATCAACGATGCGTACAACTCGAGCCCGACCTCCGCCGTCGCCGCCCTCCGGGCGCTCGGCCGTCTCGCGGTGCGGGGACGGCGGGTGGCGGTCCTCGGTGAGATGCTCGAACTCGGGGCCTACGGCCCCGACGCCCACGCCGAGCTCGGATCGCTCGCGGCGCGGGTCGGGATCGACCTGGTCGTGGCGGTCGGCGAGGCGGCTCGGCCGCTCGCCGTCAGCGCCACCGCCGCGGGCGTCGCGGTCCTGGAGGCCGCTGATCCTTGCCGGGCCGTCACCTTGGTGACTGACTATGTCCGTCCCGGCGACGCGGTGCTCGTCAAGGCCAGCCGGGCGGTGGGCCTCGACGGTGTCGCGGCCGCCCTCGCCGAGGCGCCCGCGTGATCGCGCTCCTCATCGCCGCTGGGGTGGCGTTCGCCATCACCTTGCTCGGGACGCCGGTGCTCGTCCGGATCCTGCGGGCGCGGGGGATCGGCCAGCTGATCCGCGACGACGGACCGTTCACGCATCCCCACGCCGCGAAGGCGGGAACACCGACGATGGGCGGCATTGCGCTCGTGGGGGCCGCGACGATCGGGTATGTGGTCGCTCACGTCCGTACCGACGAGTTGAAGTTCGCTCGTACCGGCGTCTCGCTCCTCGCGCTCATCATCGGGCTCGCCATCGTCGGGTTCATCGACGACTACCTCGGGGTCCGACGGCGCCGGAACCTGGGGCTGCGGAAGCGAGGCAAGGCGGCCGGGCAGCTCCTCGCAGGGTCGGGCTTCGCCCTTCTGGCCTTGAACTGGATCAACATCTCGACCCATCTGTCGTTCACTCGCCAGCTGAACCTCAACCTCGGGTCGACGATCTGGTTCTTCGTCGCGATCGTCGTCGTGGTGGGCTCGGCAAACGCGGTGAACCTCACCGACGGGATGGACGGCCTCGCGGCGGGCTCGGCGACGCTCGCGTTCGCCGCGTTCACGATCATCACGTTCTGGGAGTTCCGGCATTTCACCGTGTACAACGTCCAACCCGCGCCGGCGATCGATCTCGCGGTGATCGCGGCCGCGTTGATGGGCGCCTGCGGCGGGTTCCTCTACTGGAATGCCGCCCCGGCCCGGATCTTCATGGGCGATACCGGGTCGATGGCGATCGGCGGCGCGCTCGCGGGCCTCGCCTTGCTCTCCAAGACCCTGTTGCTGTTGCCGATCCTCGGTGGCCTGTACGTCGTCGAGACGCTCAGCGTCATGGCCCAGATCATCTCGTTTCGTGGCTTCGGACGCCGGGTGCTGCGCATGGCACCGATCCATCATCATTTCGAGGTGAGCGGCTGGCCGGAGTTCACCGTCATCGTCCGGTTCTGGCTGTTCGCCGGGGTCTGTGTCGCCCTCGCCCTGGGCCTCTTCTACGCCGACTTCATCAACATCCCCGGCGCGATTGGGACCGGACTGCTCCGATGACCACCAGCACCGCCCGCCGCACCCACCTGCGCCCCGCGACCGAAACGTCGGCCGCTCGCCCCGCGCACTTCCTCTTGTTGCTCGTGACGGTCGCGGTGCTCAACGTCGTCGGCATGGTGATGGTGCTCTCGGCGTCGTCGGTCGTCTCGCTGACGAGCTACGGGTCCGCCTGGTACTTCTTCGAGCGCCAGCTGATCTGGACGGTCCTGGGCGTGATCGGCTTCGCGGTGGCGCTGCGGATCGATTATCGCCGGTGGCGGGCCTGGGTGACGCCGCTGCTGTTCTTGACCATCGCGTTGCTGACCCTGGTGCTGGTCCCGCATTTCGGCGTCTACGTCGCGGGGTCGCGACGCTGGCTGGGCGCGGGATCAGTGACGTTCCAACCCACCGAGATCGCCAAGCTCGCCCTCGTCCTCTTCGCCGCGCATGTTCTCACCCGCCGTGAGAACGAGATCGGTGACTGGCGGACCTCGGTCCGCCCGATCCTGCTCGTCGTCGTCGTGCTGGGCGGCCTCGTGCTCCTCGAACCTGACCTTGATTCCGCCATTCTGCTCGGCGTCGTCGCGGGCGCGCTCCTCGTCGTCGGCGGGGTCCGCATGCGTCACCTCGTCGCCGCCGGCCTCGCCGGGTTCAGCGCCGCGGTGGTGCTCGCCGCGGCGGCCCCCTACCGTCGAGCGCGGCTGTTGACGTTCCTGCACCCGACCGCCAGTGCAGCCAACGGCGGCTACCAGATCGTCCAGTCGCTCATCGCGCTCGGCAGCGGCGGCGTCGCCGGTGTTGGCCTCGGTGCCGGCCACGCCAAATGGTTGTTCCTCCCCAACGCGCAGACCGACTTCATCTTCTCGGTGATCGGCGAGGAGCTCGGCCTCATCGGCAGCCTCGCCGTCCTCGGACTGTTCGTCGCGTTCGCCGTCCTCGGGATCCGCACTGCCCGCCGAGCCCCTGACCGCTTCGGCATGCTGGTGGCGGCCGGGGTCACGGTGTGGGTCGTCGCGCAGGCTGCCATCAACATCGGCGGCGTCGTCGGACTCCTGCCGGTCTCGGGCGTGCCGCTGCCGTTCATCTCGTTCGGCGGCTCGGCCCTCATCTTCACCATGATCGCCACCGGAATCCTGGCCAACGTGGCGCGCCAGGCGCGGTGAGCACCCGCGCGGGAGCGGCCATGGTCACCACCCGGGCGTACGCGCTCGTCACCGGCGGAGGCACGGGCGGCCACGTCTACCCGGCTCTCGCGGTGGCCGACGAGCTCGTCGCCCGCGGCCATCCCAGCGCCGACCTGCGCTTCGTCGGGGCTCGGCGCGGTCTCGAAGCGACGGCGGTGCCCGAGGCGGGGTTCGCCATCGACGTCCTCCCCGGGCGGGGCTGGCAGCGCAGCCTCCGACCCGGCGCCGTGCGCGACAACCTCGTCGCGCTCGTCGACACGGCCCGAGCGTTCGTCGCGGCGTGGCGGATCGTCCGACAGACCCGACCCCGGGTCGTGTTCGGCGTCGGCGGCTACGCCTCGCTGCCCTGCGTGGTCAACGCGCGTCTCGCCCGGGTCCCGATCGTCGTGCACGAGCAGAACGCCGCCCCGGGGTTGGCGAACCGGATCGCGGTGCGCCTCGGCGCCCAGGCCGCGGTCTCGCTCCCCGGCACGCCGCTCCCCGGCGCGGTGCTGACCGGCAACCCGGTGCGGCGGGCCATCGCCGCCGTGCAGCGCCACCCCGACCCGGCCCGGCCCGTCGTGCTCATCTTCGGCGGCAGCCTGGGCGCGCGGCGGGTCAACGACGCGGCGCTCGGCCTCTACGACCGGTGGCGTGACCGCGAGGATCTCGTGGTAGTCCACGTCAGTGGGCGACGCGACCATCCCGACTGCGCGCGGCGGCTCGGTGAGCTGCGCCGCCCGGACGACCGACTGTCGTACACGCTCGTCGAGTACGAGGAGCACTTCGAGCGTCGCTACGCAGCGGCCTCGGTCGCGCTCTGCCGGGCGGGCGCGGTGACCGTCGCCGAGCTCGCCGTCGTCGGCCTGCCCGCGGTCCTCGTCCCGCTCCCCGGCGCTCCCGACGACCACCAGACCCGCAACGCCCGGGCGCTCACCGACGCTGGTGGCGGCGTCCTGGTGCCCGACGCGGTGGCGGACCCGAAGCGGGTCGGCGAGACGCTCGAGGCGTTGCTCGCCGAACCGGGCCGCTTGGAGGAGATGAGCGACGCGCTGCGTACGCTCGGTCGCCCCGACGCCGCGGCACGCGTCGCCACCCTCGTCGAGGAGGCCGCCGATGCCTGAACTGGACCTGGGTCACCCCCGGACCGTGCACATCGTCGGCGTCGGCGGCGCCGGCATGAGCGCCATCGCCGCGGTCCTGGCCCGCATGGGCCACCGGGTGAGCGGATCGGATCTCAAGGACTCGCACGGCCTCGAGCGCCTCCGCCTCCTCGGCGTCGACACCCGGGTCGGCCACGACGCGGGGAACGTGCCCGCCGACGCCGACGCGGTCGTCCTCTCGAGCGCTATCCCGTCGACCAACCCCGAGGTCGAGGCGGCCCGCCAGCGCGAGATCCCCGTGCTGCGCCGCGCCGAGGCGCTGCGCGCCCTGGTCGCCACCCGACGGTCGGTCGCGGTGGCCGGCAGCCACGGCAAGACCACGACGTCGTCGATGCTCGCGCTGTGCCTCCGCGCCGCCGGCTGGCACCCCAGCTTCCTCATCGGCGGTGACCTGAACGAAGTCGGCGCGAACGCCGCCTACGACGAGGGTGACTGGCTCGTCGTCGAGGCCGACGAGAGCGACGGCACGTTCCTGGAGCTCGAACCCGAGGCCGCCATCGTGACGAACGTGGCCGCCGACCACCTCGACTACTTCGGGACGTTCGGCGCTCTCGTCGACTCGTTCGGACGGTTCCTCGAGTCGGTCCCGGGCCCGCGCGTCGTCTGCGCCGACGACCCCGTCGCCGCCCGGCTCGCCGCCGCGCACCCCGACGTGCGCACCTACGGCTGGCAGGGCGAGCACTACCGGGTCGACGAGTACGAGGGCGGACGCGCCGGCAGCCGGTTCCGACTCTCTCGTCCCGAGGGTCCCGCGGGCGTCGTCGAGCTGCCCGTCCCGGGACGACACAACGCAGTCAACGCGGCGGGCGCCGCCGCGCTCGCCATGGAAATCGGCGTCCCCTTCGAGGCGGTCGCGCGAGCCCTACGCGGCTTCGGCGGGGTGGCGCGCCGCTTCCAGTTCCGCGGCGAGATCGCCGGCGTCACCCTCATCGACGACTACGCCCACAACCCGGGCAAGGTCGCGGCGGTGCTCGAAGCCGCACGCGAGGGCGGCTGGCGGCGAGTCGTCGCGGTGTTCCAGCCCCACCGTTACTCGCGCACCGCCACGTTGTGGCGCGACTTCGCCGACGCGTTCGTCGACGCCGACCACGTGGTCCTCACCGACGTCTACGCGGCGGGGGAGGCCCCCCAGCCTGGCGTGTCGGGCCGCCTCGTCCTGCGGGCGATACTCGACGCGCACCCCGGCCTCCCGGTCACCTACCTGCCCCACCGGGCCGACGTGGTCGCGCACGCCCTGACGTTCGCGGGTGTCGGCGACGTGCTGCTCACCTTGGGCGCCGGCGACCTCACGACGGTGCCCGACGAGTGGCTCGCCGCCCGCGAGGCCACCCGATGAACCTCGACCGGCTCGCCGACGCGCTCGCCGCGCAGCTCCCCACCGGCGTCGTGCAGCGCGACGTGCCCGTTTCGGATCTGACCACCTACCGGCTCGGCGGCCCGGTCGCCGTCGTCGCGCGGGTCAGCGACGACGCGGCGCTCGGCGTCGTGGCCGCAACCCTCGCCCAGCTGGGAGCGCCCCCGCCGCCGCTCCTCGTCGTGGGCCGCGGATCGAACCTGCTCGTCGCCGACCGAGGCTTCCCGGGTCTGGGGGTGGTCCTCGCCGGCGACTTCGAATCGGTCGATGTCGAGCCTGGCCGGTCGCGGGTGCGGGCGGGCGCCGCCACCCCGCTGCCGGTGCTCGCCCGACGCGCCGCGGCCGGCGGTCTCGCCGGACTCGAGTTCTTCGTCGGGATCCCCGGATCGGTCGGAGGCGCGGTCCGCATGAACGCCGGCGGCCACGGCCGCGAAACCCGGGAGGTCCTCCACCGGGCCTGGGTCCTCGACCTGCTCGCCGGCGACGCGACCCCGAGCGCGCGCGACGTCGCCGACCTCGACCTCAGCTACCGCCACTCGGGGCTCCGCGCCGGCCAGGTCGTCACCCGCGCCGAGTTCCACGCCACCCCCGACGACCCGACCGCCTGCGCGGCGCGCGTCGACGAGATCGTGCGGTGGCGCCGCGAGCATCAGCCCGGCGGCTCGAACGCCGGCTCGGTGTTCCGCAACCCCACCGGCGACTCGGCGGGACGACTCATCGACGCGGCCGGCCTCAAAGGCCTCCGAGTCGGGGGTGCCGTCGTCTCC
Source organism: Actinomycetota bacterium (assembly GCA_003140175.1). Lineage (GTDB taxonomy): Bacteria > Actinomycetota > Acidimicrobiia > IMCC26256 > PALSA-555 > PALSA-555. The sequence continues at coordinate 621 of PLJD01000126.1, read as the reverse complement.
GAGAAGCACGCCAACTTCTTCCAAGCCGAGCCCGGCGCCAGCGCCGACGACGTCGCCCGCCTCGTCGCCGAGGTCCAGGCGCGCGTCGACGGTGCCACCGGCATTCACCTCGTCCCCGAACTCGAGCTGGTCGGCTTCGACGACCCGCGGCTCCCGTGACCACCGTTGCCGCGCCGCGCCGCGCGCCCATCGACCCTCGCCTGCGGGCACGGCGAGTCGCGGTCCGACGCGCCGAGGGTCACCACCGCCGCCGACGGATCCTCGCCATCCTCGGCGTCTTCGCCGTCGTGGGACTCGCGGTCGCGCTCGTCTGGTCACCGTTCCTGGCCGTCCACCGGATCGTGGTGCGCGGCGCCGGATCCCACGACGCGGCGGTCCGCTCCGCCGCCCACCTCAACACCGGCGGCCCGCTCCTCTTGGTCCACACCGGCGCGGTGGCCTCCGACGTCGAGCACCTTCCCTGGGTCGGCTCCGCCCAGGTCGAGCGCCAGCTCCCGAACACCGTCACGATCACCGTCACGATCCGAACGCCCGTCGCCTGGGCGCCCGCCGGACCGGGCCGGGTCGTCCTCGTCGACGAGCACGGCGTCGTCATCGCCCTCGCCGCCGCCGCGCCGGCAG
>PLJD01000063.1 GCA_003140175.1 Actinomycetota bacterium | reverse complement strand
CACGAATGGCGTAACGACTTGGCTACTGTCTCAACCAGAGACCCGGCGAAATTGCACGACGAGTAAAGATGCTCGTTTCCCGCAGTAGGACGGAAAGACCCCGTGGACCTTTACTACAGCTTGATGTTGGGTTTTGATTCGTGCTGTGTAGGATAGGTGGGAGTCTGGGAAGCCGGGGCGTCAGCTTCGGTGGAGACAACCTTGAAATACCACCCTCCACGTATTGAGGCTCTAACCCAGGCCCGTTATCCGGGTCGGGGACAGCGTCAGGTGGGTAGTTTGACTGGGGCGGTCGCCTCCTAAAGAGTAACGGAGGCGCCCAAAGGTTCCCTCAGCCTGGTCGGCCATCAGGCGTCGAGTGCAAAGACACAAGGGAGCTTGACTGCGAGACCAACAAGTCGAGCAGGTGCGAAAGCAGGGCTTAGTGACCCGGCCGTGGCGTGTGGAAGCGCGGTCGATTAACGGATAAAAGGTACCCCGGGGATAACAGGCTTATCTTGCCCAAGAGTCCACATCGACGGCAAGGTTTGGCACCTCGATGTCGNNGAGACAGTTCGGTCCCTATCCACTGTGGGCGGAGGAGACTTGAGGGGAGCTGTCCCTAGTACGAGAGGACCGGGACGGACGCAGCTCTCGTGTGCCAGTTGTTCTGCCAAGAGCACGGCTGGTTGGCGACCTGCGGAAGGGATAAGCGCTGAAAGCATCTAAGCGCGAAGCCTGCCTCAAGATGAGGTCTCCCACCGGGTTAACCGGGTAAGGCCCCTGGCAGACGACCAGGTTGATAGGCCGGAGGTGTACGCACGGCGACGTGTTCAGCCGACCGGTACTAATCGGCCGAGGGCTTGGGTTCTTCTTGTTCTCGCTCGTGCTCGCTCTGGGGTTCTTCAAACGCACCGTTTGAGAATCCACAAGATGTTCCGGTGGCTACAGCGGCGGGGAAACACCCGTTCCCATTCCGAACACGGCAGTGAAGACCGCCAGCGCCGATGGTACTTGGGGGGAGACTCCCTGGGAGAGTAGGTCGCCGCCGGGCTTTCTTTGACGAGCGCCTCCGTTCGCCGCCTCACCAGGCGACGCGTGAGGCGCTTCGTCGCGTTTGGGCCCCGATACCCTGCGCCCATGCCGGGACGCGGGGACGATCAACAACGTCCTCGTCCTCGTCGTCGTCCATCGGACCGAACCGGGGGCGAGCAACCACGTCCTCGTCGTCGTCCATCGGACCGAACCGGGGGCGAGCAACGCCCGCGGGGTCGTCGTGCACCGGAGCGAGCTGGAGACGAACAACGGCCGCGGCGCCGCCGTCCACCGGACCGAGCAGAGGGCGGCTTCGGTCCCTGGGGACCACCCCGAACGCCCGAACGCGAACGGCGACCGGACGAACCAGGATCGCTGTCGCCGCGGCGCCCGGCACCGCTGCGGGTCAAGGGGCGTCCACGGGTCGCCCCTCCGGCTGCTGCTGGGAAGGGTCAGCGTAAATCGAGGGCCCCTCAGGCCCGGTCGCCGCGGCGGCGACCTCAGGTTCCGAGTGACATCGAGCATGAGGTCTTGGGGCTCGGGGGCCGGCGCGGCCCCTGGTTGCTCGGCCGTTTGATGGACGCCGCCGACGACTTTGAGCACGACCGCGATCGCAGCGCGGCGAGCAAGTTGCGGGAGGTCCGCGACGCACTGCCGGACGCCCCGAGCGTCCGCGAGCTACTGGGCCTCACGCAGTACCGGCTTGGCAACTACCGCAGCGCCGCGAAGGAGCTCGAAGCGTTCTTCGAGCTGACCGGATCGGTCGACCAGCATCCCGTGTTGATGGACTGCTACCGGGCTCAACATCGCTGGGCCCGGGTCGACCAGTTCTGGCGGGAGCTCGCCGAAACGTCCCCATCGGCCCAGTTGGTGACCGAAGGTCGAATCGTCGAGGCGGGCGCGCTGGCCGATCAGGGCCGGGTCGCGGACGCGGTGGTGCTCTTGTCCAAGAAGGCCCAGAGTGTGAAACGGCCTCGGGAGCATCACCTGCGGCTCTGGTACGCGCTCGCCGACCTCGAGGAGCGGGCTGGTGACCACGCGCGCGCCCGGGCGCTGTTCGAACGGATCGCCGCCCATGATCCCGACTTCGCCGACGTTGCGATCAGGCGCCGCGCGCTGCGCTGAGCGGTTGGCGTCGCACGCTCGCGGTACAAGTCCCACAGCAACTCCCCCCAGTGCTTCCCCCGCCGAACTTGGCTTATCGAGCCGGACGCGGGAGGACCACATGCCCAACGACCCCTCCACCACCTCAACCATCAATCTGGCGATCGTGCGCGGCACCGCCTCGGGCCCTCCGGAACTGCGCCAGCTGGCCTCCGGGCGGCGCCTCGCCACGTTCGCCATCCGGACCCATGCCCTGGCCCCGCCGGCGACTTCGGTGCCCGTAGCGGTGTGGGATCCACCCGCTTGGCTCGAGACGCTCGAGCAAGGCGATGTGCTCGTCGTTGCCGGCTGCGTCCGGCGGCGCTTCTACCGGGCCAAATCGGGCACTCTCGAGGCGCGAGTCGAACTCGAGGCGGTCATCGTCGGTCGAGCCTCGGACCCTCGCAAGCTCCGTCGAGTGCGCCAATTCGCCGAAACCGCACTCGGCACCGTGGGGTGAGCTCGTTGCCGCATTCAGCGCGCGTGCAAGCCTTCCAGGGCGACGACCCTATGATGGGATTGGCTCGCCAGGGACCTTCGGGACGGGTGGGGACCCGGGGGGGGGACGGCGGGAGCGGGCCCACGGACGGCGACGAGCAGCGAGGACGCGTGAGCCCGAAGACGGATCACCTTGAGCCCGAGGCACTAGAGGACGTCGTGATCCGTTTCGCCGGGGACTCCGGCGACGGGATGCAGCTGGTGGGGGATCGCTTCACCGACGTGAGCGCGGCCTTCGGGAACGACCTGGCCACCATGCCGAACTTCCCCGCCGAGATCCGGGCTCCCGCCGGGACGATCGCCGGCGTTTCCTCCTTCCAAGTCCACATCTCTGATCACGACATCGTCACGCCGGGCGACATGCCAAGCGTGCTGGTTGCGATGAACCCCGCCGCGCTTCACGCCAACATCGCCGAGCTTGAGCCCGGCGGAACGCTGCTGGTCAACTCGGACGCCTTCGACGAGCGCAACCTCCACAAGGTTGGGTACCAGGCCAGCCCCCTCGAGGACGGCTCCCTGGTGGCGTATCGAGTGATCCAGGTGCCGATGACCTCGATCACGCTGGAAGCCGCGAAGCCCCTCGGCGTCAAGCCCCGCGAAGCGGAGCGCTCCAAGAACTTCTTCGCCCTAGGTCTGTTGTCGTGGATGTACACGCGGCCGATCGACCCGACCGTGGCGTGGATCGAGGAGCGGTTCGCCAAGCGGGAAACGGTGCTGGCCGCCAACCTCGCCGCGTTCAAGGCCGGTTACCACTTCGGTGAGACCGCCGAGCTCATGGAGAACTCCTACGAGGTCGCACCCGCCCGGCTCGAGCCGGGCCGGTACCGCAACATCACCGGGAACCTCGCCCTCGCCTACGGACTGGTTGCCGCCTCGCAGCAGAGTCGGCTGCCGTTGCTGTACGCGTCGTACCCGATCACGCCGGCGTCGGACATCCTCCACGAACTCTCCAAGCACAAGAACTTCGGCGTCCGAACGTTGCAGGCCGAAGACGAGATCGCAGCGATCGGCGTCGCTATTGGCGCGGCGTTCACCGGCCAGCTTGGCGTCACCGCAACGAGTGGCCCCGGAGTGGACCTCAAGTCCGAGGGCATGGGCCTCGCGATCAGCCTGGAGCTGCCGCTGTTGATCGTCGACGTCCAGCGGGGCGGCCCGTCCACCGGCCTTCCGACCAAGACCGAGCAAGCCGACCTCCTCCTCGCGATGTACGGCCGCCATGGCGAAGCGCCACTCCCCATCGTGGCGGCGCGGTCGCCGAGCCACTGCTTCGATGCCGCCTTCGAGGCAGCCCGGATCGCGATCAAGTACCGGACCCCCGTGATCCTTCTCACGGACGGCTACGTGGCGAACGGCGCCGAACCCTGGCTGCTGCCAGACGTCACCGCGCTCGCTGACATCTCGGTGCCGTTTGCGAGCGAGCCGAACCACGACGGCGAGTTCTGGCCATACCTGCGAGACCCGGAAACCCTGGCGAGGCCGTGGGCGATCCCGGGCACGCCCGGCCTGATGCACCGAATCGGTGGGATCGAGAAGGAAGACGGGACCGGCAACGTCAACTACGACCCGGCGAACCACGAGCACATGGTTCACGTGCGCGCCGAGAAGATCGCGCGCATCGCTCGCGAGCTGCCGGACGTGGCCGTGGATGATCCGGACGGGGCCTCGCTGCTCGTCTTGGGCTGGGGCAGTACGTGGGGAGCGATCCAACAGGGGGCGCGCCAAGCCCGCGAGCAGGGCACCAACGTGGCGACCGCGCACCTGATGCACCTCAACCCGTTCCCTTCGAACCTCGGTGAGGTGCTCGCGCGTTACGAGCGAGTGCTGATCCCCGAGATGAACCTTGGCCAGCTCTCCCGCCTCGTACGAGCCGAGTTCCTCGTGGACGCGCGCACTCTCTCCAAGGTGCAGGGAGTGCCGTTCCGGGCGTCCGAGGTCGAGGCCGCGATTGAGGAGATGAGCCGGTGAGTGACGACACTTCGACGGCGACGCTGTCCCGGAAGGACTTCCAGTCCGACCAGGAGATCCGCTGGTGCCCAGGGTGTGGGGACTACTCGATTCTGGCCGCGGTGCAGTTGCTGCTCCCGGACTTGGGGGTCAAGCCCGAGAATCTGGTGTTCGTCTCGGGCATCGGTTGCGCGGCCCGCTTCCCGTATTACATGAACGTCTATGGGCTCCACGGCATCCACGGTCGAGCGCCGGCGATCGCGACCGGCGTGGCGCTCGCCCGCCCTGACCTCGACGTCTGGGTCATCGGTGGGGACGGCGACATGTTCTCCATCGGTGGCAATCACCTCATCCATGCCCTCCGACGCAACGTGAACCTGACCATCCTCATGTTCAACAACCAGATCTACGGGCTGACGAAGGGCCAGTACTCGCCCACCAGCGAGGTCGGCAAGGTCACGAAGTCCTCGCCCTTCGGATCGCTCGACACGCCGTTCAACCCGATCTCCGTGACGCTCGGCGCCGAGGCCACCTTCGTCGCGCGAACCCATGACCTCGACCGCAAGCACATGGTCGAGACCTTCCGCCGGGCGCACGACCACCACGGGGCGGCGTTCGTCGAGGTTTACCAGAACTGCAACGTCTTCAACGATGGCGCGTTCGGTGCGATCACCAACAAGGAGCACCGAGCGGAGATGCTCATCGAGCTCCACGATGGGGAGCCGATCCGTTTCGGTGCCGACGCCGAGCTCGGCGTGGCCCTGAACCGCTTCGGGGAGTGTGAGATCGTCACGGTCGCCGACGTTGGCGTGGATCGGCTGCTGGTCCACGACGAGCACCGTGGGGATCCGACGCTGGCATTTGCGTTGTCGCGCCTCGCCGATCGGCCGACGATGCCGACCCCGATCGGGGTTTTTCGCGATGTCGCCCGTCCGACGTATGAGGGTGAGGTCCAGCGTCAGCTGGTTGGCGCCGCGGATCGTCAGGGCCCGGGCGACCTTGAGGCGCTCGTCGGATCCGGCGCGACCTGGACTGTCGACTAGCCCGACGTTGGGTTCTCGTCGTCGAAGCGGCGGAACACCATCCCGGTTCGCGGCTTGGGCCAAAAGAACGTGGTTTTGGCGGGCATCCGGACCCGGGCGAACGCGGCAGCGCGGATCTGCTCGACGGTGACTGGTCGCAGCAGCACTGCGGCGTCGACGCCACCTTTGGCGACGGTGGCTGCCACGGTGCGCGCGTCGTCGCGATAGGACAGTTCGCCTTGCAGCATCGGTCGAATCGCCGTGTCGAAGCGGGCCGCGTCGACGCCGAGGAGCTCGGGAGGCTGGGTGTGGCGCACCGTCTCGAGGGCAGCTGGGGTGAGGCGAAGCAGGGCGAGCCCATCACGGTCCACGAGCCCGAGTGCTGCGTGGTTGCGCATCGCGATCTGCAGCCGGTCAACTCCGGCCTCGGTGTTGGGCCCCAACGACTCGACCTCGAGCGTTGGGGCGAGGCGGGCGCGGAGGTCGGTCGGCGCGCGGTGAATGAGGCGGTGGATGGCCCGGACGTCGAGCATCGCCTCGTCGAGTTGCACGACGAAGGTCATGATTTTGGACGCGGCCGGGTCGTCGGGATGCTCGCCGCGGTACGTGCCGGCGGTCTCGAAGCGGTGATGCCCGTCGGCGAGTACGAGCGGGGCGTCGGCGACGTGGGCGCGGATCGCGTCGATGCGGGAGGGTTCGAACACCGGAACGAGCTCGTGCAGGGTGCCGTGCTCGTCGACCGCGGTGGCGACCGCGGCGTTGGGCCCATCCACCGCGCTGGTGAGGTCGTCGGCGAGGGAGAGGCACCAGATGGGGTCGAGGTTCGTGCGGGTCGCGCGCAGCAGCTGCAGTCGGTCCCGGCGAGCCTTCGGCAAGGTTTGCTCATGGGGGAACACGTCTTCGTGCTCGCGGTGGGGGAGGGCCAGCGCCCCGATCACGCCGATGGCGCGTCGGTCCGTTCCCGCCTCGTCGGTGAAACACATGCGGTACGTATAGAACGCCGGTGCCGGGTCGCACGCGAGGACGCCCTGCTCATACCAGCGTTGGAGCGTCGAGGCGGCCTGCTGGTACGGATCGGCGGGCGGCACCGCCTGCGGCAGGATCAGGCGCACGGCGTTGTGGGGGTCCGCGGCCTCGAGCTGCGCCCGTTCCTCCTCGTCGATGACGTCGTACGGCGGTGCGACCACCGACGAGGAGTCCGCCGCGTGGCGGTAACGGGTCCCGGGAAAGGGAAGGAAGTCGGGCACGGGTGGGTTCGCTTCCGGTGATGGGCGCTCCCGATTGTCGCATACGGTGCGGCGCCCACCCCTGACTCCCGGGTGGATCGACGGAGAGACGATGAGTACAGAACGCGACGACCTCGCCGCCTACGACGCCTTTACGGAGGGCATCCGCCTCCTCGCGTCCACGAACGCGCACGCTGCCACGATCGCGCTCGAGCGGGCCCGCGATCTGGAGCCCGAGCAGGGCTCGATCCGCGAGGCCCTCGGACGGGCCTACTTCGGCTGTGGACAGATCCCCGCCGCTGCGGCCGAGTTCGAGCGCGCGACCGAGATCGACCCCGTGAACGACTACGCCCACTACGGCCTCGGACTCTGCCTGCTGCGAGCCGGTGACCGGGCCGGCGCGCGTCGCCACCTCAAGCTCGCGGTCGCCATGCGGCCCCTCGACGACTACCAAGCGGCGCTCGCCCAAGTCACCGACCCGGTCCATTGAGCAAACCCCAGTCCGCCGTCGTGTGCTGCGACCTCGACGGCGTGATCTGGCGCGGCGACGACGCCATCCCCGGGTCGGCCGACGCGGTCGCCCAATTGCGCCGCGACGGCCTGCGCGTGGGGTTCCTCTCCAACAACTCGAGCCTTCCGGTGGCACAGGTCGTGGCGAAGCTCGCGAGGTGCGGCGTGCCCGCCGATCCCGGCGAGGTGCTCACGAGCGCGCTGGCCGCCGCGGACCTGCTCGTGTGCGACCTCGCGCCGGGCACCGCCGTCCTGACCTGCGCCGGTCCGGGCGTTACGGAGGCACTGGAAGCGGTCGGCCTACGTCCAGTCGACGCCCCACCCGCGGCGGCGGTCGTCGTCGGCTTCCATCGGGACTTCGACTTCGACGAGCTCGACCGGGCGTCGCAGGCCGTGCGCGGCGGAGCCCGCTTCGTCGCCACCAACCTCGACGCGACCTATCCGATACCCGGTGGCCTCCTCCCAGGCGCCGGATCGATCGTGGCGGCAATCGCCACCGCGGCGGGCGCGACTCCCGAAGTCGCCGGGAAGCCGTCCCGCCCGATGGCCGAGCTCGTCAAGAAGCGGCTCGGCACGCGCGGCGTCGTGGTGGGCGATCGGCCAACCACCGACGGCGCGATGGCCGACGTCCTGGGATGGCCGTTCGCGCTCGTCCTGTCGGGCGTGACGGGTCGCGTCGCGCCGCCGGGCGGTGAGCGCGTGCCAGACCCGCCGCCGCCGTTCGTCGGTGACAACCTGGCGTCGATCGCACCGAGCCTGGCCCGCGTGCTCCAGGCTGATCACTCGTGAGACGCGGGTACCCGATCCAACTGGCGGGACTACCGGAAGCTCCGAGGATTTCCGATTCGGGCTGGCCCACTACCGAAGCGCCCGCGCCGAGGTGACCACGCCTAACCTGGCCAATGGACCGTGCTCGTGACCATCCCGCCCCGCTGCGCCTTCCGACATCTGGTCGGGCTGCGGTCCGGTCGCGGGTGATGGTGCGACGGCGCCTCGACACCGAGCTGGTCCGGCGAGGCCTCGTCGAGTCGCGAGCCCGGGCGTCGGAGCTGATCGCCGGCGGCCGGGTGCTGGTGGGCGGCGCGCCGGCTGACCGGCCCGCACGCCAGGTGAGCCCGGCCGAGCCGATCGCCGTCTCGGGGCCTCCGCCGCGGTACGTGTCGCGCGGCGGGGACAAGCTCGAGGCCGCGCTCGACGCGTTTCGTGTCCAGGTCGCCGGATGCCGCGCTCTCGATGTGGGCGCGTCGACCGGCGGATTCACGGACTGCCTGCTCCAGCACGGCGCGTCGCACGTGACCGCGGTTGACGTCGGACACGGGCAGCTCGCCTGGGGTCTCCGCACCGATCCCCGCGTCACAGTCCGGGAGGGCCTCAACGCCCGATACCTGCAGCCGGGCCACGTGGGGGCGCCGTTCCCGATCGCGGTAGCGGACCTGTCGTTCATCTCGTTGCTGCTCGTCGCGCCCGCGCTCCACGAGGTCACCACGACCGACGCCACACTGATCCTGCTCGCGAAGCCGCAGTTCGAGGCGGGTCGGGCCCGTGTCCCACGCGGGGGAGTGGTGCGCGACCCCGCCGTACACGCCGACGTCCTGGGCCGCCTCGCCCTCGGACTCGCCGAGATCGACCTGCCGGTCCTCGACGCGATGCCCTCACCGCTGCTCGGCGCGGACGGAAACCGGGAGTTCCTCCTTTACATCCAGCGCGGGGCCACCCCGGCCGCCCCCGAACAGGTGGCGGCACACGCCGGGAGCGACGCATGAGCGCCGGCCCTCCGCTGCGAGTGGTCGGCCTCGTCCCGCACCGTGAGCGTCCCGTGGCCCAGCAGCTCGCCCGCGAGGCAGCGGCCTGGCTCCAAGCGCGCGGGTTGGAGGTCCGCCTGCCCGCCGAAGACGCGGCGCCCGCGGACCTCGTCGAGCTCGGCGTTCCCCTGGACGAGTTTCCTCGGAACCTGGACCTGGCGATCTCGCTCGGCGGGGACGGCACGATGCTGCGCACGGTCGACCTCGTGTACGAGTGCGGCGCGGCCGTGCTGGGCGTCAACGTCGGCCAGATGGGCTACCTGACCGAGGTCGAGCCCGACGGCCTGCACCACGCCCTCGAGCAGCTGCTCAGCGGCGAGTACGCGGTCGACGAGCGGATGGTGCTCGAAGTCAGCGTCAGCTCGAGCGGCGCCGCGGCCGGCCGGTGGTGGGCGCTGAACGAGGCGGTCCTCGAGAAGGGCCGCAGCAGCCGACTCGTGCGCTTGTCGGTCGAGATCAACGGGACGTTCTTCACCACGTACGCCGCGGACGGGGTCATCGTCGCCACCCCGACCGGTTCGACGGCGTACTCGTTCTCCGCGCGGGGACCGATCGTGTCGCCCCGCCACCAATGTCTGCTGCTCACCCCGGTGTCGCCGCACATGCTGTTCGACCGCTCGTTGGTGCTCGACGCGGAGGAAGAGCTGCGGTTCACGGTCGACGAGCCCCGCGGGGTGCTGCTCACCCTCGACGGGATCGAGCTCGGAGTGCTCGGCCTCGGCGACACGATGACCTGCACCGGTGGCCCCAGACCGGCGCGCATCGTGACGTTCGGCGTGCGGGACTTCCACCAGATCTTGAAAGCCAAGTTCGGGCTGGCCGACCGGTGACCGGCATGCTCCGCGAGCTCCACGTCACCGATCTCGGGATCGTTGACGACCTGACTCTGCTGCTCGGGCCGGGCCTCACCGCGATCACCGGCGAGACCGGAGCCGGCAAGACGCTGCTCGTCGAGGCCCTGGACCTGCTGCTCGGCGGTCGCGCCGACCCGTCGCTCGTTCGGCGCGGCGCGACCGAATCCCGGGTGGAGGGCCGCTTCGAGGAGGCCGACGGCACCGAGCGGGTGCTGGCCCGGGTGCTACCGGCCGACGGTCGCAGCCGCGCCTACCTCGACGGTCGCCTCGCGACCGTCGGCGAGCTGGCCGCCGCCGGAAGCCAGCTCGTGGAGCTCCACGCCCAACACGCCCATCAACGGCTGCTCGTCGCGTCCGCCCAACGCGACGCACTCGACCGGTTCGCCGGCGAGGCGGCCCAGCAGACGCTGGCCACGTTGCGCGCCGCTCGCGCTGAGGACCGTCAGCTGGCGAGCGAAGTTGCTGCGCTCGGCGGCGACGAGCGGGCCCGGGCTCGGGAGCTCGACCTGTTGCGGTACCAGGTGGCCGAGATCGACGAGGCGGGCCTCGACGACGCGGGGGAGGACGTGACCCTCGAGGCCGAAGAAGCGCTCCTCGCCGATGCAGTCGCGCACCGTGACGCGGCGGGCTTCGCCTATCGAGCCCTCGAGGGGCCCGGCGTGGAGGCGCTGGGGGAGGCGATCGCCGCGCTCGACGATCGGTCTCCGTTTGGCGGGCTGGTCGAGCGGCTCCGTGCCGTGCAGGCCGAGGTGAGCGACCTCGAACGGGAGGTGCGCCTCGCGATCGAAGCCATCCCCGACGACCCCGCCCGGCTCGACGAGGTCCGGGGCCGCCGCCGGGCGCTGCGCGAGCTCGAGCACAAATACGGCGACACGCTCGCCGAGGTCGTCGCCTTCGGGGAGGCGACCCGGGCTCGGGTGGCTGAACTCGAGGGCTACGAGGCGCGGGCCGCCACCCTCGACGCTGCCCGCCAGCGGGCCCAGCGCGCCGCCGCGGAGGCCGCGGTCACCCTGTCGGCGGCTCGGCGGGAAGCCGCCGGACCCCTGGCCCAGGCCGTGACCGGGCATCTCCGGGAGCTGGCGATGCCCAGCGCCGTGCTCACCATCGCCCTCGAACCGGCCCCGATCGCCGACGACGGGGCGGACGCAGTCACGTTCCTCCTCGCGCCCAACCCGGGGGAGCCACCCAAGCCGCTGGCGCGCGCCGCGTCCGGCGGGGAGCTCTCCCGGGCGATGCTCGCCCTGCGGCTGGTGCTCACCGAGGCACCACCGAGCCTGATCTTCGACGAGGTCGACGCGGGCATCGGCGGCGAGGCCGGCACTGCGGTCGGCCGCCTGCTCGCCGACCTGGGCTCTCGCCACCAGGTGCTGTGCGTCACCCACCTCGCCCAGGTCGCGGCGTACGCCCAGACCCAGGTGGCGGTCGAGAAGGGAGAGGAGGGCGGCCGGACCCTGGCTCGCGCCGCGGTGGTCGTCGGCGAGGAGCGGGTCTCGGAGCTGTCTCGGATGCTGGCGGGACTGGTCGAATCGTCGCACGCGCGGCGCCACGCCGCCGAGCTGCTCGACCGCGCGAGCCGCGCCCGCTCAGAATCGTCCTGATCGCCACCCGTCGAACCGGGGGTCGGGGCCGCGCGATTCGAGGCGGCGACCGTCACCGGAATCTCGCGAACTGCGTGGTAGGTTCAAATCCCGTGGCGAAGCACATCTTCGTAACTGGGGGAGTGGCGTCGAGCCTCGGGAAAGGCCTCACGGCCGCCTCGTTGGGCCGATTGCTCAAGAGTCGCGGATTGCGGGTCACGCTCCAGAAGCTCGATCCGTACATCAACGTCGACCCGGGAACGATGAACCCGTTCCAGCACGGCGAGGTGTTCGTCACCGACGACGGCGGCGAAACCGACCTCGACCTCGGCCACTACGAACGCTTCGTCGACGTCCCGCTCACCAAGAAGTCGAACGCGACGACCGGCTCGATCTACCAGGAGGTCCTCGCCAAGGAGCGGCGCGGCGCGTACCTCGGTCAGACCGTCCAGGTCATCCCCCACATCACGAACGAGATCAAGGAACGGATCCTGCGGCTCGCCGACGAAGACGTCGACGTGGTGATCACCGAGGTCGGCGGGACCGTCGGCGACATCGAAATCTTGCCGTTCCTCGAGGCGATCCGACAGTTCCGCAAAGACGTCGGGCGCGAGAACGTCTTCTATGTCCACGTCACCCTGGTGCCCTTCATCGGCCCGTCGGCCGAGCAGAAGACCAAGCCGACCCAGCACTCGGTCACGGAGCTGCGCAGCCGAGGCATCCAGCCCGACGCGATCGTGTGCCGTTCCGATCGGCCGATCCCGAACCGGCTCAAGGAAAAGATCTCCCAGCTCTGCGATGTCCCCGAGGAGGGAATCGTCTCGGCGATCGACGCCGACCATCTGTACGAGATCCCGCTTGTCCTCCACGACGAGGGCCTCGACGACTATGTCTGCCGGGTGCTGCACCTCGAAGAGACCGAACCCGACCTGCGTTCCTGGCGGGCGCTGGTCAGCTCCATCGAGGCCGCCCAGCAGCCGGTCCGCATCGGCCTGGTCGGCAAGTACGTGAACCTCCCCGACGCGTACCTGTCGGTGGTCGAGGCGATGCGCCACGGCGGCTACGCGTGCGGAGCCCGCGTCGACATCGACTGGATCGCCTCCGACGACGCCGAAGGCCTGCTGGCCGAGGGTCGCCTCCGGGACCTCGACGGGATCGTGATCCCGGGCGGGTTCGGCTTTCGCGGCATCGAGGGCAAGATCACCGCGGCCGGCTACGCCCGAGAGCATCAGGTGCCGTTCCTCGGCCTGTGCCTCGGCCTGCACTGCGGCGTCGTCGAGTTCGCCCGAGACGCGTGCGGTCTCGAGGACGCAAACTCCAGCGAGTTCGAACCCCGCACCCTGCACCCGGTCATCGACCTCATGGACGAGCAGCGCGAGATCGTCGACCTCGGCGGCACGATGCGCCTCGGCCTGTACCCCGCCCGGTTGCTGCCCGGTTCGATCGTGCAGGAGGCCTACGGCGAGCAGCTGGTCTATGAGCGTCACCGCCATCGCTACGAGCTGAACAACCGGTACCGCGGCCGCCTCGAGGAGGCCGGCATGGTCTGCAGCGGCGAGTCGCCCGACGGGCGTCTGGTCGAGTTCGTCGAGCTCGAGCGGAGCCAGCACCCGTTCTACGTCGCCACCCAGGCCCATCCCGAGTTCAAGAGCCGACCCGACCGGCCCCACCCACTCTTCGCGGCGTTCGTGCGAGCCGCCGCCGAGCGTGCCGAAGGTCGAGCCCCCCGGCTGCCGATCGAGACTGCCGACGTCACCTCGGCGGCGTGACCGGGTTCCGCGTCGTCGGTTCAGTGACGCGGGCACACGCCGGCTTCTTGGAGCTCGCCGAGCTCACCGTGGTGGGTCCCGACGGTGAGTTCACCCGGTCGGTGGTTCGCCATCCGGGCGCGGTGGTTGTCGTGCCGCTCGTCGACGAGGACGTGATCCTGGTCCGCCAGTACCGCGCCGCGGTCGGGCGAAGCCTCCTCGAGCTGCCCGCCGGCAAGCGCGACGTCGCCGGTGAGGCGCCGGCGGCGACGGCGACCCGCGAACTCGAGGAGGAGATCGGCCGTCGACCCGGTCGGCTCACGAAGCTCTGCGAGTTCTACAACTCGCCCGGGTTCACCGACGAGTACACGCACCTGTATTGCGCGACGGACCTCACGCGGGCGGTGACACCGCGGGGAGTGAGCGTGGAAGAGCGAGCGATGTCGATCGAGCAGCTCCCGTTGGCCGCCACCGCGGACCTCATCGCCACCGGCGAGCTCATCGACGCCAAAAGCATCATCGGCCTGATGCTCACCCAGCAGCTGCTCGAGCGCGGGCGCGCCGGGCAGACCTGACGGCGATGACCGACGAGCCGGCGCCGGACGCGCTGGCCGACGCGCTCGCCGAGCATGCCAGCTACCTCGCGGTGGAGCGGGGTCTGCGCCCGAACACCCTCGCCGCCTACCGGCGCGATCTGCGCGCCTACGAACGCTTCCTCCGGGCCCGCGGGGTCACCGATCCCGGCCGGGTGCCCGCGACGCTGGTCGGCGAGTACGGGGCGACGCTGCGCGACGCGACCGACGACGATGGCCGCCCCCGGTTCGCGGCCGCGTCGGTGGCGCGGGCGCTCGTCGCGGTGCGGTCCTTGCACCGGTTCTGCGTCGAGGAGGGCCGCGCCGGGGCCGACCCGACCGAAGACGTGGCGGGGCCCCGCGTGCCGGCGGGCATCCCCAAGCCGCTCTCCGAAGCCGAGGTCGACGCCCTCCTGGCGACCGCCCGGGGGGACACGCCGACCGGGCGGCGCGACCGGGCCATGCTCGAGGTGCTCTACGCCTCCGGGGTGCGGATCAGCGAGCTGGTCGGGTTGGACCGCGCGGATCTCGACGTCGATCGGGGGCTGGTCCGGGCGTTCGGCAAGGGCGGCAAGGAGCGGATCGTCCCCCTCGGCCGGCCCGCGCTCGCCGCGCTCGCCGCCTACCTCGAGCAGGGCCGCCCCGCCCTGACCCGGCCCGGGCGGGCCGCGGCGGCGACGGGCGACGCCCTGTTCTTGAACGCGCGCGGGGGCCGCCTGACCCGCCAGGGGGTCTGGGGGCTGGTGCGGGCCGCCGGCGGGCGCGCCGGGCTCGGCGACCGGGTCTACCCGCACGTCCTGCGCCATTCCTGTGCCACCCACATGGTCGACCACGGCGCCGACATCCGGGTCGTCCAGGAGCTCCTCGGCCACGCCAGCCTCACCACCACGCAGGTGTATACGAAGGTCTCGGCCGAACGGCTCCGGGCCGTGTACCGGGCGGCGCACCCCCGAGCCCGCCAGTCCGCGGGAAGAGGCGACAAAGGCGGGCGGTAGCCTTAGGCATGGCCGACGGGGGACACTCGGTGCAGCGCGTCCAGCTGCAAGAGGAACGGCAGCGGATCCAGGGCCAGCTGCACGAGCTGCGATCCGACACCGACACCAGCCTCTCCTTCGACGGCGGGTTCGCCGATTCGAGCCAGGTGACCGCCGAGCGGGGCGAGATCGAAGCGCTCGCGGTGACCCTCGGCGACACCCTCGACGAGATCGACCGGGCGTTGCGCAAGCTCGACGAAGGCACCTACGGGCGCTGCGAGGACTGCGGCGGCTCGATCGTCGACGCCCGGCTCGAGGCCATGCCAGCCGCCCGGCTGTGCATCGCCTGCGCGTCGAAGTCGCGCTGAACGCGTGCCCCTGCGCGAAGCCGTCATCCTCTTCGGGTGCCTGGTCGTCGCGGTCATCCTCCACGAGATCAGCCACGGTGTGGTCGCCTGGTGGCTCGGCGACGACACCGCGAAGCGGGCCGGTCGCCTCACCCTGAACCCCATCCCGCACATCGACCCCTTCGGGTCGATCCTCCTGCCGGCCATGGGCGCCCTGGCCGGGCTGCCGGTCCTTGGGTACGCCAAACCGGTGCCGGTCAACCCCAGCCAGCTGCGGCACCCCCGGCGCGACATGATCTTGGTGAGCCTGGCCGGCCCGACCACGAACCTGCTGCTCATGGCGGCGGCCGCGCTCGCCGCCCGGACCATCTACCAGCACGGTGGGGTGCTGCCGGGCACGATCTCCTCGTCGGCGTCGAGCCTGATCCTCGAGATCGTCTTCGACTTCGCGCTCGTGAACCTGCTCCTCGGGATCTTCAACCTGCTCCCCATCCCGCCCCTGGACGGCTCGGCGCTGCTCGAACGGGTGCTGCCCGACGAATGGCTCCCCACCTGGTACCGGTTCCGGCCCTACGGCATCCTCATCCTGTTGGTGCTCGTCTTCTTCACCGGGTTGATCGGGACGGTCGTGCAACCGTTCCTCAACGCGCTCAGCCACTTCGTGGTCGGATGAGACGCGCCGCGCACCTCGCCCGACGCTTCGTCGGGGCGCTGCGACCGGGTGGACCGTCCGCCAGTGACGAGGCGTGGGTCCAGGGCGTGCTCTCCGAACCCGAGTACGCGCTGTGGGCGAAGATGGCGAACCACGACCGGCGCCACTCGGTCGCGGTCGCGCGCCGCGTCGAGCAAACCCTCGCCGCGACCCCCGAGGCCGGCGACGACCGGTGGCTCGCCGCCGCGCTCCTCCACGACGTCGGGAAGCTCGACTCGGGCTTGGGGGTCTTCGCCCGCGTCGGCGCGACCCTCGCCGGCGGGGCGGCGGGGCACGACGCGGCCGACGGCTGGTCGACCCGGCGGGGCCTGACCCGCCGGGTGGGGCTGTACCTGCGTCATCCCGAGCTCGGCGCGACCCGGATCCGGCTGGTCGGCGGACGCGACGAAGCGGCCCGCTGGGCGGGCGCGCATCACCGGGTGGACGCGGTCACCGCCTCCGGGTTGCCGCCCGTCGTCGCCGACGCGCTCCTCGCCGCCGACGACGACTGACGTTCACGCGCGGGGGAGGAGCCCCACGGCCTGGCGGACGCGGGCCAGCACCTTCGTCGTGATCGCCTCGGCCTTCTCGGCCCCGGCGCCGAGCGCGGCGTCGAGGTGGGCCGGGTCGTCGGCCAGCTCCCGGTAGCGGCGCTGCAACGGGGCGAGGAACGCGACGACCGCGTCGGCCACGGTCTGCTTCAACGTGCCGTACCCGACGCCGGCGTACTCCGCCTCGACGTCGGGAAGGGGCCGGTCGGTGGTCGCGGCCAGGATCTGGAGCAGGTTTGAGATCCCCGGCTTGGTGTCGGGGTCGAACCGCACGTCGGTGGCCGAGTCCGTCACCGCGGACCGCAGCCGCTTTGTGACGAGCTCGGGCGGGTCGAGGAGCCCGATCGTCCCCTGGGGCGACTCGGCGGAGGTCGACATCTTCGCCGTCGGGGTAGCCAGGTCCATGATGCGCGCCGCGACCGGTGGGATGGCGGGTTCGGGCACGACCAGGGTCGGCCCGAACCGGTGGTTGAACCGCACGGCGAGGTCACGCGCCAGCTCGAGGTGCTGGCGCTGGTCGTCGCCGACCGGGACCCGCTCCGCGTCGTAGGCGAGGATGTCGGCCGCCATCAGCACCGGGTAGTCGAACAGCCCGACGCTCACCGACTCCTGACCGGCGGACTTCTCCTTGAACTGCGTCATGCGGCGCAGCTCCCCGAACGTGGCGACACAGTTCAGGATCCAGGTCAGCTCGGTGTGGGCCGGGACGTGGCTCTGCACGAACAGAGTGCAGCGCTGCGGATCGAGACCCGCGGCGAGCAGCAGCGCCGCGGTGCGGCGCGTCCGGTCGGCCAGCTCGGCCGGGTCGTACGGGAGGGTCATGGCGTGGAGGTCGACGACGCAGTACAGGGCATCGTCGGCGTCTTGGGTCGCGACCCAGTGGCGGATCGCCCCGAGGTAGTTCCCGAGATGCTTGTCGCCCGTGGGCTGAATGCCCGAGAAGACCCGTGCCATCGAGGCGCCACGGTAGTGGCGGGGTCCGCTCGAGAGGGGCGGGTATCTTGCTGGCGATGGGCTACGAGGTCCGAACCGCGGTGTTCGAGGGCCCCTTCGACCTCCTCTTGCACCTGATCCTGCGCCAAGAGGTCGATCTGTGGGAGGTGTCCCTCTCCCGGATCATCGACGAGTACCTCACCGAGCTCGACCGCATGGAATCGCTCGACCTCGAGGTCGCGACCGAGTTCTTGCTCATCGCCGCGACGCTCCTCGAGCTCAAGACCCGTCGCCTGCTGCCCACCCCCGAAGACCTCGAACTCGACGAGGAGCTCCTCCGCTTCGAGGAACGGGACCTGCTCTTGGCCCGGCTGCTGGACTGCAAGACGTTCCAGGACGCGGCCGACACGCTGAGCGCTCTGATGCGGGCCGCCGATCGCAGCCTTCCCCGCGTCGCGGGTCCCGAGGAGCCGTTCCGTTCCCTCGTACCCGACCCCCTCGAGCGGGTCCGGCCCGTCGCCCTCCGCAACGCGGCGCGCCGCGCCCTCACGCCCCAGCTTCCACCGCGGGTCGACACCGACCACGTCGCACCGGTCCGGGTCACCGTCTCTGAAGCGATCGTCACCGTCCTCGAGGGCCTCCCCGCCGGGGCCACCCGCTCGTTCCGGGACCTCACCCGCGACACAGCGGAGCGGCTCGACGTCATCGTCCGGTTCCTCGCCGTCCTCGAGCTCTACAAGCAGGGCATCGTCGACCTCGACCAGACCGGGACCTTCGGCGAGCTGACCGTGCGTCGCTTGCACGACGACGAAGCCCTCGACCAGGCGAGCATCGCCGACTGGGACACCCCCGCCGCCGCCCCGGAGCCGAGCACCCCGCAGAGCACGCGATGACCGGCGACCACCGCGTCGACGACGACGGGTTCGAGGACCACGATGGCGACGACCACCGCGTGGTCGCGAGAGCGGAAGCAATGCTTGAGCGCGACTCCGACTCACGCGACGCGACCGATCGGCCGTCGGAACGCAGCGAGGCCCGACGGGCGGTCGAGGCGGTGCTCGTCGCCGCCACCGAACCCGTCGAACCCCGGTTCCTCGCCGAGCTCGTCGAGCTTCCCGTCGACGCCGTCGAGGCCCTGTGCGCGTCGCTGGCCGACGAGTACGAGCGCGACCAGCGCGGGTTCGTGCTCCGCCGCGTCGCGGGCGGGTACCGGCTCCAGACCCACCCCGACCTCGTCGCCTACGTCGAGCATTTCGTTCTCGAAGGCCAACACGTTCGCCTGTCGGGCCCGGCGCTCGAGACGCTCGCCATCGTCGCCTACAAGCAGCCCATCTCACGCGCCCAGATCTCGGCCATTCGGGGCGTGAACGTCGAGACGACGTTGCAGACCCTCGTGCAGCGCGGCTACGTCGCCGAGATCTCTCGCGACCCGGGCCCCGGCCTCGCGGTCCTGTACGGGACCACCCCGGTCTTCCTCGAGCGGGTCGGTCTCGACTCGCTCCACGACCTCCCGCCGCTCGGCGACTTCGTGCCGGACTCCAGCATCGTGGAGGCGCTCGAGCGCGGCCTGCGGATCTCGGACGACATCGCGGCGGAGCCGACCGAGCCGGTCGACGGCTGAGGTGGCGGACGCCGAGCGCGTCCAGAAGGTGCTCGCCCGGGCCGGGTTCGGGTCGCGACGGGTGGCCGAGGACCTGGTGCGAGCCGGACGGGTGTCGATCGATGGTGAGACGGCGCGCCTCGGCGACCGGGGCGACCCGGCCGTTGCCCATGTCCGCGTCGACGACGTCCCGGTGCCGACCGCGCCCGACCTCGTCTACTACCTCCTCCACAAACCCGACCAAGTGGTGACGACCGCGTCCGACCCGCACGGTCGCCGCACCGTCGTCGACCTCGTCCCTTCCGAACCGCGGGTCTTCCCGGTCGGGCGTCTCGACTACGACACCTCGGGACTGCTCGTGCTCACCAACGACGGGCAGCTCGCCCAGCTCCTCACCCACCCCCGCCACGGGGTGGCGAAGACCTACCTGGCCGAAGTCACCGGCTCCCCGAGCCGAGCCGCGCTCCGCCAGCTGCGCGACGGGGTCGTCCTCGACGACGGTCCGACCGCGCCGGCGCGAGTCCGCGTCCTCGGCGCGCGCGGTGACGCCACCGCGCNNCCCGTACGCGACGAACGGCTGCGCCCCGGCCAGTGGCGGGCCCTCACCGTGGCCGAGACCCGCGCGCTCTACGAGTCGGCGAGTCACTGAGCGGCGGCGCACACGCGGCGAGCGGACAACCGAAACTGACCCGCGACGCCGAGGGCGCGGCGGGCTAATCTGCGGTCAAATGAGACTGCAGGCGCTGCGGGGCGCGATCACCTGCGACGCCAACACGCAAGACGAGATCGGCGAGAAGACCCGCCAGCTGGTCAGTGAGGTGCTGGCCCGCAACGAGATCGAGCACGACGACCTCGTCAGCATCATCTTCACCGCCACCGAGGACCTCACCGCCCAGTTCCCGGCCACCGCGGCCCGGGCGCTCGGGCTCGGCGACGTCGCCCTGCTCTCCGCCCGGGAGCTCTCGGTCGAGGGCGCGCTCCCACGCGTGGTCCGCGTGCTCGTGCATTGCTACACGAGCCGCACCCGAGACGAGCTCCACCACGTCTACCTCGGCGGGGCCCGGTCGCTGCGCGACGACCTCCCCGAGTGAGGCCACCGACGTGACCCGCGTCGGGATCGTCGGCACCGGCCTGATCGGAGCCTCCATCGGTCTGGCGCTCCGCCGCGACGGCGTTGCCGTGCGGGGGTTCGACCTCGACCCGGCCCGCGCGCAGGAAGCGGCCCGTCGGGGGGCGCCCGACGACACCGCCCCCGACGTGGCCAGCGTCGCCGCCGACGCCGACGTCGTGATCATCGCCGTTCCCGTGGGCCACGTCGCGGAGCTCGTCATCCGCGCCCTCGACGCCGGCGCACCGGTGGTCACCGACGTCGGCTCGGTGAAGGCCCCCATCGTCGACGCGGTGGAGGCGGCCCGCCCCGATCGTGCCGCGCAGTTCGTCGGCGGCCACCCCATGGCCGGCTCCGAACAAGACGGCGTCGACGGCGCCGACCCGGACCTGTTCGTCGGCACGACCTGGGTGTTCACCCCGACCGAGCGGACCGACGCGTCGGCGTTCAGCACCGTTCGACGCCTCCTCGCGCCGCTCGGCGCGGAAGCGCTCGCGGTCACCCCCGCCGACCACGATCGACTCGTGGCGGTCGTCAGCCACGTACCCCAGCTCGCGGCGGCGACGCTCATGGACGTCGCGACGAACGGTGAAGCGGAGCCCGCCACGCTGCTGCGACTCGCGGCGGGCGGGTTTCGCGACATGACCCGCATCGCGGCGGGGCATCCCGCCATCTGGCCCGACATCTGCGTCGCGAACCGCGACGAGATCGTCGCCGCGCTTGACGGCTACCTCGTCGCGCTGGGCGACGTCCGGTCCCTCGTCGCGGCGCGGGACCGCGCCGGCCTCCTCGCGCTGCTGGAACGGGCCCGCGCCGCCCGCCAACGGCTCCCCGTCGGCCCGGCCGGGGTCGAGGCCCTCGTCGAGCTGCGCGTCCCGGTGCCGGACCGGCCGGCCGTCCTCGCCGAGGTCACCACCCTGGCCGGCAGCATGGGCATCAACATCGCTGACATCGAGATCGTGCACTCCGTCGAAGGCGGCGGCGGAATCCTGGTCTTGCTCGTCCCCGCCTCCGACGTCGCGGCGTTCGAGGCGGCGCTCACCGGACGCGGCTACCACCACTCGCGGCGGGCGCTGCCATGACCGTCCGGTCGGAGCTCACCCTCGAGGGTCCCGCCCCGCTGCGGGGCTCCATCCACATGCCCGGAGACAAGGGGATCTCCCATCGCGCCCTGCTGTTCGCGGCGCTGGCCGACGGTGCGAGCACCCTGACCGGGCTCGCCGACGGTGACGACGTCGCCCGCACCCGCGCCGCGCTCGAGGCGCTGGGGGTCGACCTTCACGGCGAGACGCCCGGCCCGGTCCGGGTCGAGGGTCGCGGCGTGGACGCCCTCCGCGAGCCCGAGGCGATCCTGGACTGCGCCAACTCCGGCACCACCATGCGCATGGTGGTCGGGCTCCTCGCCGGCCGCCCCTTCCACGCCGTCCTGGCCGGCGACGCCGCGCTCACCCGCCGCCCCATGGGTCGGGTCGTCGAACCGCTCCGCGCCCTCGGCGCCCACCTCGACGGCCGCGCCGAGGGGCACCTCCCGCCGCTCGCCGTCCGGGGCGCGCGCCTGGTCGGCCGGCGCCTCGCGCTGCGCGTCGCCAGCGGGCAGGTCAAGACCGCGCTGCTCCTCGCCGGGCTGCAGGCGGCCGGCACGACCGAGATCGTCGAACCCGCGCCGAGCCGGGACCACAGCGAGCGGATGCTCGCCGCGCTCGGCGCCCCCGTCGAGCAGGTCGATGCGGTGACCGTGCGCACCCGCGCCGGCGCGCCCCAGCCGTTCGAGCTCGCGGTGCCCGGCGACCCGTCGTCGGCGGTGTTCTTCGCCGTCGCCGCGGCCGTCACCCCCGGATCCGAGGTGACCATCGAGGACCTGGCGCTGAACCCCACCCGGATCGGCTTCGTCGACGTACTGCGCCGCATGGGCGCGGCGATCGACATCGCCGCCGGATCGACGCGGCTCGGGGAGCCGGCTGGGAGCCTCACCGTGCGCGCCGCGCCGTTGACCGGGACCGTGGTCGACGTCGACGAGGGACTCATCGACGAGGTCCCCGCCCTGGCCGTGGCGGCGGCGTTCGCGGCGGGGGTCACCGAGTTCCGCGGCGTCGCCGAGCTGCGGGTCAAGGAAAGCGACCGCCTCGCCACCCTCGAGCGAGAGCTCGGCGCGCTCGGGGTCGGCGTCGAGACCGGACCCGACCGGCTCGTGGTGCGCGGCGGAGCGCCCCGCCCCGCCACCCTCGAGAGCCACGGAGACCATCGGATCGCGATGGCCGGCGCGGTGGCGGCGAACGCCGTCGCGGGGTCCTCGACCGTGCGAGGCTGGTCGGCCGTGGCCGCCTCCTACCCTCGGTTCGCCGACGACCTCGCCACCCTGACCGGCCAGACCTCGTGAAGCCCGTCGTCGCGATCGACGGGCCCTCGGGCGCCGGCAAGTCGACGGTGGCACAAGCCGTCGCCGGCGAGCTCGGCCTCCCCGTGCTCGACACCGGCGCCATGTACCGGGCGGTCACGCTGGCGGCCCTCGCGGCCGGGGTCGACCCGACAGACGGGCCGGCCTGCGCGGCGGTGGCGCGGCGCGTCGACGTCGACCAGCGGGGCTCGACCACGCTCCTCGACGGACGCGACGTCAGCGCGGAGATCCGCACCCCGGCGGTCACCGACGCGGTGTCGCTCGTCTCGGCCCATCCCGCGGTGCGCACCGTGCTCGTCGAGCATCAACAAACGTGGCTGGTCGCTCGGGAGAGTGGGGTCGTGGAGGGGCGCGACATCGGCACGGTGGTGTTCCCCGACGCGGCGGTGAAGGTGTTCCTGACCGCGAGTGAGACCGAACGGGCCCGCCGTCGCCGTGACGAGTCGAGCCCCGACCAGCGGATGACCATCGACGAGGTCCGCGCCGACCTCGATCGGCGTGACCGGTTCGACACCAGCCGGGCGGTGTCGCCGTTGCAGCCCGCGCCCGACGCGCTGCGGATCGACACGACCGACCGGACGGTCGACGAGGTCGTCCGCGACGTCGTGGACTGCTTCCGGGCCCGGACCGCGGCGACCCGATGATGCTCTGGCGGGTCGTGCGTCCGACCGTGGTCGGGATCTGCGCGGTCGCGTTCCGGGTGCGGGTCGTCGGGCGAGACCAGGTGCCGACCCGCGGCGCCTACGTCCTCGCGCCTTCGCACCGATCCATCCTCGACATTCCGTTCGCCGCCTTCGTGACCCGGCGTCGCCTCCGCTTCCTCGCCAAACAGGAGCTGTTCCGCTCCCGGCTCGGACGGGCGATCTTCCCCCGGTTGGGTGGCATCGCGGTGGAGCGGGGGACCACCGACCGGGCGGCGTTGCGGGCCGCCGACGCGGTGCTCGCCGACGGTGAGCCACTCGCGATCTTCCCCGAAGGGACACGCCAACACGGCGCCGCGCTCGGCGACCTGTTCCACGGCGTCGCGTACCTCGCGCTGCGACGCCACGTCCCGATCGTGCCGGTCGGGATCGGCGGCAGCGAGGAGATCCTGCCCAAGGGGCGGCTCGTCCCGCGGCCGCGACGGGTGGTGGTCATCGTCGGAACGCCCATCCACCCCGATCCCGACGCGACCGCGCGGCGGCGCTCCGACGTCACCGCGCTCACCGTCCGGGTGCGCGACGAGCTGCAGGCCGCCCTCGACCAAGCCCGCCACCAGGCGGGGACCGCCGCCCTACCCGCGGAGGTCGGCGAGGGCCCGTGACGCGTCCGCGCTGCGGTCGTCGGCGAGCGACCTACCAGTGCCGCTCGGCGAGCCACCCACCGTCAGCGACGCCAGCGCCTCGAGCGCCGGCAGCAGGTCGCGCAGCTCCCGAGGGGGAGGGAAGTACTCGGTCTCGTCGGTGACGAACACCGGCTCGACGCCCCGCGTCGGGTTGAGCTTCTCCACGACCGCTTGCACCAGATCCTCGGGGGCGCTCGCGCCCGCCGTGACCCCCACGACACGCGGGTCGCCCAACGCGTCGAGGTCGAGCTCGTCGGGCCCGTCGACCCGCACCACCCGCTCGCAGCCCGCGTCGGCGGCGACCTTCGCCAGCGCCACGGTGTTCGACGAGTTCGCGCTCCCGATCACCACCACCGCGTCGGAACGGGCCGACACCACCCGCAGCGCGGCCTGGCGGTTCGTCGTCGCGAAGCACAAGTCGTCGCGCGTCGCGGTCCACAGCTCCGGGAACCGGGCGCGGGCGCCGTTCATGATCCCCTCCCAGTCGTGGAGGGCGAGGGTCGTCTGGGCGAGCAGCGCGACCCGATCCGGGTCGGCAACGTCGGCGAGGGCGGACTCGAGGTCGGCCTCGTGCTCGACCAGGCGCATCTGCTCGGGGGCGACCGCCAGGGTGCCGACCGCCTCGTCGTGGCCCGCGTGCCCGACGTACAAGACCGTGTAGCCCTTCTGGGCTCGGACCTTCGCCTCATGGTGCACCTTCGTCACCAGCGGACACACCGCGTTGACCACGAACCGTCCCTTCGCGCGGGCCGCCGCGACGACCTCAGGGGCCGATCCGTGCGCCGAGAGCATGAGCGGCACGCCCGGCGGCACCGCGTCGACGTCCTCGACGAACACCACCCCGAGGTGGCGGAACCGGTCCACCACGAGACGGTTGTGGACGATCTCGTGGTAGCAGTAGACGGGCGGCTCGAAGATGCGCACCATCCAGGCCAGCGCCTTGATCGCCATCTCCACCCCGGCGCAAAAGCCCCGCGGTTCGGCGAGCAGCACCTCTTCGACCACACTGCGAGGGTACCGCTGGGCCTAGCGGCCCCTAAACTGTGGGCCATGACCGCCCCGAGGGTGCTGGCGGTCGCGCCGGGTTCGCCTGCCTCGCAGGCCGGGATCCTCCCTGAGGACGAGCTCCTCGCCGTGAACGGCGAGTCGGTCCGCGACGTCATCCGCTACCAAGTCCAAGCCGACGAGGCACTCGTCGAGCTCGACGTGCGACGCGGCGGCCTCGAACGCAGCGTCGTCATCGAGAAGCAGGCGGGGGAGCCGCTCGGCCTCGAGCTCGCCACCGCGGTGTTCGACCAGGTGCGAACCTGCGACAACCACTGCCCGTTCTGCTTCATCTACCAGCTGCCCAAAGGCATGCGGCGCAGCCTCTACCTGAAAGACGACGACTACCGGCTCTCCTTTCTCTATGGGAACTTCACGACGCTGACCCGCTTCACCGAAGCCGACCTCGAACGGGTCGTCACCGAACGGCTCGGGCCGCTCTACGTGAGCATCCACGCCACCGACCCCGCCGTGCGGGCCCAGCTCCTCCGGAACCGGCGGGGCGCCACCAGCTTGCGGTGGCTCGCCGCGCTCCTCGACGCCGACGTCGAGGTCCACGGCCAGGTCGTGGTCTGCCCCGGCGTCAACGACGGCCCGGTCCTCGACGACACACTCCTCGGGATCCTCGACCGCTACCCGGCGCTCGCCACCACCGCGGTCGTCCCGGTCGGCGTCGGCGCCCACTCCTCCGAGGCGAGCCTGCGCCCCACCACCGCCGCCGAAGCCGCCACGGTCCTCGACCAGGTCGCGACCTGGCAGGACCGCTTCGCCGACGCGCTCGGTCGACGCCTCGTCTACGCGGCCGACGAGTACTACCTCCTGGCTGGCCGCCCCTTCCCCGACTCGGGCGCCTACGACGGGTTCGCCCAGCACGAGAACGGCGTCGGGCTGGCCCGCACCTTTCTCGCCGAGATCGAGCGGGCCCTCACCGGCGACGACCGCACCGGGCACGGCCCCCGCTCGGGGTTCTTCGCCTGGGTCGACGGCGCACCACCCACCGGGTACCGCGCCGAGCGTGCCACCCAGCCGAGCGTGGCGCGCGACGGGAGCGCGCCGGTCGGGATCGTCACCGGCGAATACGGGGCGCAGGTCCTCGAGCCGCTCGTCGCGACGCTGTCGCGACACGCCGGCGTCCCGGTCCGGCTCGTGCCGGTCGCCAACCGGTTCTTCGGCGGCAACATCGCGGTCACCGGTCTCCTCACCGGCGCCGACGTCAGCGACGCGCTGGCCCGCCAACCCGCCGCGGACCGCTACCTCCTCCCCGACGTCGTGCTCTCCCAAGACCGGTTCCTCGACGGCCAGACCCTCGACGACCTGCCCCGCCCGGTGGAGGTCGTCGCCACCGACGGCGCGTCGCTCGTCGCCGCCCTCGCATGAGCCTCCCGACCGTCGCGGTCGTCGGCCGGCCCAACGTCGGCAAATCGACCCTCGTAAACCGTCTCGTCGGCGCGCGTCGCGCCATCGTCGAGGAGCGAGCCGGCGTCACCCGCGACCGCAAAGTCCTCGAAGCCGACTGGCGCGGCCGCACCTTCCGCCTCGTCGACACCGGAGGATGGCTCGCCCCCGACGCGACGAGCGACGACTCCCCGACGCTGCGCGAAGCCGTCAGCGCGCAAGCCGAACGGGCGATGCTCGACGCCGACGTGGTCATGCTCGTCGTCGACACCACCGTGGGGATCACCGAGGAAGACGCCCGGGTCGCCCGCCTCCTCCAGCACAGCGCCAAGCCCGTCCTCGTCGTCGCCAACAAAGTCGACGACGAACGACGCGAGGTCGACGTGTGGGAGTTCGCCCGGCTCGGGCTCGGCGACCCGATCCCGGTCTCGGGCGTCCACGGGCGGGGCAGCGGTGACCTGCTCGACGCGCTCGTCGACGCCCTGCCCGCCGACGCCGACCCGTCCACCGAGGACAACCCGCCGTTCTCGGTCGCGATCGTCGGACGCCCCAACGTCGGCAAGTCGACCCTCTTCAACCGTCTCGTCGGCGACGACCGGGCCGTCGTCCACGACGAGCCCGGCACGACCCGCGACGCGATCGACACCATCGTCGACACCCCCGACGGGCCGCTGCGCTTCGTCGACACCGCCGGGATGCGCCGCCGGAGCCGCATCGACGAATCCACCGAGTACTTCGGGACCCTTCGCGCCCTCGAAGCCGTCGACCGAGCCGACGCCGCACTGCTCGTCATCGACGCCACCGCCGGTGTCACCCACCAGGACCAACGCCTCGCCGAACGGGTCGACGCCGCCGGGACCGCCATCGTCGTCGTCTTGAACAAATGGGACGCGCTCGACGGCAACGCCGAGGCCCGCCACGGCGTCGTCGCCGAAGTCGCCGACCGGCTCGCGTTCCTCGGCTACGCCCCCGTGCTCAAGACCTCCGCCCTCACCGGGCGCAGCCTCGCCAAGCTCCTCCCTGCCCTGCGCGAAGCCGAGACCGCCTACCACCGGCGCGTCCCCACCGCGGCCCTGAACCGCGTCGTCCAAGACGCCCAAGCCGCCCACCCCCCGCCCTCAGTACGCAAGCGCCGGGCCCGAGTCCTCTTCGCCACCCAAGGCGCCACCGACCCGCCCACCGTCACGCTCTTCACCACCGGCGCGCTCCCACCCACCTATCTGCGCTACCTCGAACGAAAGATCCGCGAGGCGTTCCGCCTCGGACCTGCCCCCTTGAAGCTCCGCGTCCGGCTCCGCACCCACTAAACGCCCCCATCCAACCCCGCGCCCAGTGGCCCACGCCGGCCCGATGTCTGATGGAATCAGACCGTGCCCTGGTGCGCGCCCTGCGACCGCTTCCTCTCTCCCTCCACCGTCCGAATCGATGGCACCTGCCCCAGCTGCGGACGGATCGTCGACCCCGGCCGGGCCCGGCACGCCGACCAGACGACCTCTGCTGCGACACCAGCCCCGCCCGCCCGCACCACCGAAGACGACGAGGCACCCGAGCCGCTGCCCTGGCACCTCAAGCTCCTCCTCGTCGCGCTCGCCATCTACCTCGCTTACCGCGCGCTCCAAGGCGTCGAGTGGCTCATCGCCCATCTCTAACGAGCCTCACACAGACCCCCGAGTAGCATCGCCGCCCGGCGCAACGCAGCGCCGACGGGCTGTGGCGCAGCTTGGTTAGCGCGTCGGTCTGGGGGACCGAAGGTCCCGGGTTCGAGTCCCGGCAGCCCGACCCAAAACCCCAGGTCAGCCTCCCGCCCGCCAGCGGGAAGCCGACCGCTCTCCCCAATGTGTCACGAAAGTGTCACAGAGCGTGTCTACGCTCTCGGAGCACCAAACCCGGGAGCGGCCCATGCGGGGCCAGATCTATCGCCACGACGGCTCACGGGGGACCACGTGGCGCTTCGTGGTCGATCTGGCCCCGGACCCGGCCACCGGCGCCCGGCGCCAGCGGCGGGGGAGCGGCTTTCGCACCCGTCGGGAAGCCGAGGCCGCGCTCAACGAGCTGCTGGCGACGAGCGACGCGGCGCCGCCCGGGCGCGCCGGACGCCAGACCCTCCAGGAGTTCCTCGAGGAGTGGCTGGTCGCGAACCAGCCGCCCAACCTCTCACCGACGACGTGGCGGGGCTACGCCGACATGGCGCGGAGTCGCGTGATCCCTCGCATCGGCGCGGTCCGCCTCGACGCGCTGACCCCCAAGATCCTGAGCGACCTCTACGCCGACCTGCGGGAACACGGCACCGGACGTAACGGCGGCCTCTCGCCCCAGAGCGTCAAGAACACCTACACGCTCATCAACCGTGCCCTCGAGGACGCGGTGAGGATGCGAGTCCTCAAGGAGAACCCCAACCGACGCGCGCCCCGTCCGAAGGTCCCGAAGACCGAGGCAGACGTGTGGTCCCCCGCCGAGGCCGCCGAGTTCCTCGCCCGCACCACCGACGACCGCTTCTGGCCCGCCTGGCTCCTGCTGTTGACGACCGGGATGCGACGCGGCGAGATCGCCGGCCTCCGTTGGCGCGACGTCGACCTCGACGCCGGACGACTGACGGTGCGCCAGAGCGTCGTCACCGCGGGCTACCAGGTCCACACCAAAGACCCGAAGACCAGTGGAAGTCGTCGCACCGTGGCGCTCGACACGCTCACCGTCGCGGCGCTGCGCGCCCACCGTCGGCGCGTCGAGCACGAGTTCCAGCTGCTCGATGCCGTCCTCGAGCCGACCACAAGGGTGTTCCTCTCCGAATCCGGTGAGGAGCTGCACCCCCAGAGCCTCACCTACCGCTTCCGCAAGGCCGCGGAGGACGCGGGTCTCCGACCGATCAGCATCAAAGACGGCCGCCATACGTCGGCGACGGTGGCGCTGGCCGCCAACACCCACCCCAAGATCGTCAGCGAGCGGCTCGGCCACGCCGATATCCGCATCACCCTCGACACGTACTCGCACGTGATGGAAGACCTCCAGCGCGAAGCAGCCGAGAACATCTCGACGCTGCTGCACCCGATCCGCAAGGACAACGCTCCGGGCACGGGCAGACGCCGGTGAGCACCGACATCGTCGGCCGCGGCGAGTAGACGCCCAGTCGGCCGGCGGCTCGTAGACTCGCGGCATGACCCGTCGAGAGCTGAGCGTACGGATCGAGGAGAGCCTCCTCGACGCGGTGCAGCGTGCCGCCGTCGATGACGACGTCGACGCCGATGCGGTGGTCGAGCAGGCCCTGCGCCGGTACTTCGGGCTGCGCGGGCTCATGGTCCTCGACGACAGCGAGGCGGCGGATCCTGGGGGCCACCGACGCCTCAGCGAGGATGAGGCCATCGAGCTGGCCGTTCGTGAGGTCCGGGCATACCGGGCCGAGCGGGCCGGAGCTGCGTCGAACGGCGGCTAGTGCTCCGCGTCGTCGCCGACACCAACGTACTGGTGTCGGCGGTGCTCAATGCGGACGGCCCTCCATCCCAAGTCGTGCGAGCGGCGTTCCAGCAGCGCCTCACGCTGATCGTCAGCGCGCAGCTCCTCGACGAGCTGACCGGTGTGCTCGCCCGACCGAAGATCACGCGGATCGTTCCATCGGAACGATCCCAGCTGTTCGTCGAAGCCGTCGAAGGTGTCAGCGTGGCCGTCGACGACCCGGCCGAGACTCCCGCCATCGTTCGAGACCGCCGTGACGACTACCTCGTTGCCCTCGCCCTCGCGGCTCATGCTGATCGGCTGGTGACCGGCGACGCCGACTTGCTCGAACTCATAGGCACCGGCGTGATCATCTGCACGCCGCGGGCGCTATTGAACGACTTGGAGGTCATCTGAGGCCGACACGGGAGGACTCGGCGCATCACCGGCTGATCCCGAGCCCAGGCGTGCTCCGCTCTGCTCGCCGGGGATGCGCCGCTCCTGCGCTCCCGGTGGCCAGCTCGACGGCGAGGTCCTTGCGCCCCGACGACTCCAGGGACGAGACGAGATCCTTGATCGGGTCGCCCGTCGCGGCTCGGATGCCGTGCCCGACATCCGTGTGCGCCAGTTCGGGGCCGGACAGATAGAGCCGGTTCTCGAGGCGTCCGCGGGACAGGGCCGTGTAACCGGCTTCCTGGGAGAGGGCACCATTAGCGAAGAGCAGCGCGCGGTCGCAGGTGAGTCCCTGCGCCTTGTGGATGGTTGTCGCGTAGGCGTGGCCGAGGTGACCGGCTCGCACGTACTCGACCGGCAAATCGATCGTGGCCCCGCGGTCCAGGGTGACCGCAATGTTCGCCGCGTTGATCGTCGTGACGGTTCCGCGGGCGCCATTCACGGCGCCGAGCTGACGGCGGTTGCTCAGCGTCATGACTCGGTCGCCGACCGCGAAAGTCCGCCCATCGACCGTGAGGCCACCGCGATGGACCTCGCCGGCACTCAGCAGCTCGGCACGCGCGAGCAGGTTGAGCTCATCGACGTCCGCCCGGCGCGCCGCGAGCATCACGGAGTCCTCGCCACGCCGTCGGGCGATGTGCCAGTCATCGACCATCTTGCGGCGTGCTGCGTCCGCCGTATCGGTGATGGCGACCCGACCGTGAGCGACGAGGCGCCGCACCGCTGCGGCAGCGTTGCCAGCGCGGAGTTCGACAAGAGCCTCGCGGTCGACAGGGTCGACTTGGCGCCGATTCTCGGTGAGTCTGGCTACGGGCATTCGGCGAGCGAGCGCGGCGAGAACCCCGCCAGCATCGATCTCGGGGAGTTGGCGAGGGTCACCAACCAGAACGACCTTGGCGCTGGCAGCGTCCGCGTGCGCGAGGAGTCGAGCAAGCTTGCGGGTGCCGACCATGCCGGCCTCGTCGACGACGACTACCGCACCCGGGGCAATCAAGTGCGAGGGCTGGTCAAGCTCGCGAAGGAGCGCGTCGAGCGTGCCGGACGGGATACCGGCGCGGTCCTGGAGCTCCGTCGCGGCCCGGGCCGAGAGCGCGACACCGATGGTGCGGCGGCCGCTCTGACGCCAGGCGGCGTGAGCGGCCTCGAGTGCCTGCGTCTTCCCGGCACCGGCACTTCCGAGCACAACGTCGACGCCGTGTCCCGAGCTCGTGACGTGCTCGACCATCCGGGCTTGCTCACGGGAGAGTCGGACTCGGCTCGCCAGGATCGACTCCACGACTTCACGATCGACGCGCCCCACCCCAGCCCCGCTGCGATCCTGAGCATTCGCGAGCACGGAGGCCTCCAGGCGCAACATCTGCGGCGTGGTGTAGAGGTCATCGGTGATCCTGACGACGTGTGGCCCGGTCAGGAACCGGTCCGCCTCCGTCGTGAGCGCGTCCACGGTGGCGCCGGCGAAGGCCCGCTCAGCGATCCCACGCAACACATCACGTCGATCGAAACTTGCTGTCTCGAGCGTCAGGACCTCGGAAAGCACGCTCTCATCCGGGGCGAATCGCTTCGACTCAGCCGCCCGGCCAACGATGGCGAGCACATCGTCGCGTTGGAACCCGAGGGCCTCGGCTCGCTGGCGCCACTCCGCCCGAAGACCCGCAGGACTGGCGTCGTGGTCTTTGGGTTGACGGGTGACGAGCGTGGCGATCTGGGCGGCACGTCGACTCGTTGCACCGTGTTGGGAGAGCTCACGTTCGATCTCAGCGCGCCGCCGTGAGAACGCTCTAAGGATGTGCTTCGGAATACCGTCGAGGTCGGCGCTGCCACGCACGACAGAACCCCAGGCGACGCCGACCCGGGACGTGAGTTCGTAGCGCAGGGCGGCCTGATACAGGTAGCCGGCGGTGCGAAGTTGGCGATACACCAACCGCGCATCGAGCGCACCCCAGCCACCGCCATCGATTCCGCGGGCGAGGTTGGCGACCAGCACGTGAGTGTGGAGCTGGGGGTCACCAGCGCGGCTGGTCCGATGCCGAAACGCCGCCCCGACAAACCCGTCAGCCCTCACCTGACGGGCACCGGCGTGTCCGCGACGGACCACGCACGCCTCGCGTTCGAGATAGCCCAGCGCCGACTCCACCGCAACGTCATGCGCGGCAAGAGCCTCGATGGCAAGCTCGCGATCGCCGAGGGCGAAAAGCAGCGACACCGACTTGGGCGCTGAGAACGTGAGATCGAAGCCCGGCACCTTTCGCGGGGCCGCGCTCAACTCGTCACCGGAGTGCGGATGATGGGCCGCGAGCACGGCCCGCAGGTCCTCGCCCAGCACGTGACCCGACAACCCGAGGAGGTCCCGGCCGGTGCCAACCCACCGGCCCGGCACCTCACCGCGCTCCGAGTAGTACTCGTCCGCCCCCGACGCGACGAGGTCGAGGTAGTAGGCCTCGGCGTCGATGCGGAGCTTGCCGATCGAGAGCACCGGGATCACCGCTCCCGAGCCCGGTGGTACCTACCAGGCACCCCTGGTGCATCTGTGTGAGGGGAATGACACGGTTGGGAAGGGATCGCTGGGAGTGGTGGCCTGGGTGGGCTTGTGCGGTCGGGGATGCTCGAAGGGGCATGGTCATGGGCGTCGTGATGCGTGCTGGGGACTGGGCGGTTGGGCGACGGTTCGACGAGTTGCTGCAGGGTGGCCCGGGCGACGAGCTTGCGTCGCCCGGGGATCGCCAGCACCGGGATGGCGCCGCCGGCGACGAGCTCGTAGGTCTTGGAGCGGGACAGCCCCAAGAGTTCGGCGACCTCGTTGACGGTGTAGGTGAGTCGCTCCATGACCGGTGACCTCCTCATGATCTGCCCGCTGCGCAACGAGGCGCCCGGCAGTTAGTGGGCTTCGTGGGCTGCGAGCATGAAGGAGGTACTTCCCAGCCGACCTCCTGGTCGCGATCAGGCACGGAGCGACGGCCATACCCATCGCGCCTGGGAGGTACCAGCTGGGATCCGGCGGCGACTACCAGGAGCATGTCGTGTCGCGCACCGCGAGCCCGCCCAACCGGACGTGCATCTCCCACCTCGCGCAGGTCACGCCTGGTAAGGAGTGGACCTGCAAGGGGTGTTTCCATCGGGTAGTTGGGTTGGCGAGGCCTGGGAGTGGTCTCCTGCGCTGAGTTGCTTGAACCGCCCCGGGATTCTTGGAGGCTCCAGTCCTTGAGAGGATGGAGTCATGCCACATCGATATCCGCGGGAGCTACGGGAGCGTGCGGTCCGGATGGTGTTGGACCATCAGGGCGAGTACAGCTCGCAGTGGGAGGCGATCTGTTCGATCGCTGAGAAGTTTGGGCCGACGACGGAGACGCTGCGTCGTTGGTTTCGTCAGGCCGAGATCGATGACGGTGACCGGCCCGGCGCTCGCAGGCCATGGGGCCGAAGCCGTCCGAGATGCCATCGCGGGTTCGATCACCACGCTGCCCGACCAGCTGCGTCGCTCGCTCACGTGGGATCAAGGAGCCGAGATGGCCCTAGCACGCCCAGCTGCGCATCGACATCGGTCTCGACATCTACTTGTGCGACCCCCACAGCCCATGGCAGCGCGGCACGAACGAGAACACCAACGGCCTGTTGCGCCAATACTTCCCAAAGGGCACCGACCTCAGCCGACACAGTCGGGATGACCTCGACGCCGTCGCGATCGCGCTCAATACGCGGCCACGCAAGACCCTGGGATGGAAGACTCCCGCCGAAGCTCTCGATGAGCTCCTACGATGTCGACCTAAAGGCAGTGTTGCGTCGACTCCTTGAACCCAAGCAATACCTCTCGATCCGCTACACGGAACGCCTCGCCGACGAAGGCGCCGTCGCCTCGGTCGGTTTCCGCGGAGACAGCTACGACAACGCCGTCGTCGAATCCACGTCGGCCTGTTCAAGACCGAACTCATCCACCGACGCGGACCCTGGCGGGGCTTCGACGATCTCGAGATCGCCAGCCTCGACTACATCCACTGGTTCAACCACCAGCGACTCCACGGAGGCGCCAACAACGTGCCACCAGCCGAATTCGAAGCCGCCTACTACCGTCACAACCCCAAGGCCATCGCGGCCTGAACCCAACCGTCCGAGTCTCCATCAAACCCGGGGCGGTTCAGACAGTCGGCTGGCCGGCGGGTGCGGGTCGTCCGAGCAGGTAGCCCTGGCCGAGGGTCACGCCGAGGTGTTCGAGGGCGGCCCGCTCGGCTTCGGTCTCGATGCCTTCGGCGATGAGGGTGCAGCCGAGCTCGGCGGCGAAGCCGACCATGCCGGCGGTGAGCGCTTGGCGGGCGCTGTCGGTGTTGAGATCGCGGACCCAGCTGATGTCGAGCTTCACGAAGTCGGGGCGCAGGTCCAGGATGTGGCGCATGCTGGCGTAGCCGGCGCCGGCGTCGTCCACAGAGAGACGCACATCGGGGATTGCCCGTACGGCGTGTTGGAGGCGCGGGTAGTCCTCGACGGGTTCGTGCTCGGTGAGCTCGAGGACGATCGGCTGGTTCTGCTTCGCCACCAGATCATCGAGTGACCCGCTCAGGATCAGGTCGGCGGAGACGTTGAGGCTCAGCCACAGGGTCGTGTCGAATCCGCGGGCGTCTCGGACCAGCGCCTGGAGCGTGGCCCGCTCGACCTCGACACCGATGCCGAGCGCCTTGGCCTCCGCGAAGCGAACGTCGGGACGGGTGCCGTCGCTCCAGCGCGTGAGGGCCTCGTAGCCGACGAGGACGTCGCTGGTGAGATCGACGACGGGCTGGTAGTGAGGAACGAACGCGCCGGTGCTGACAACCCGACGCAGCGCGGACCGGCTCTCGTCGAGGGCCTCTTGGCGCTCGAGGTCGGGGGCGATGAGCGTGCTCACCACAGTTGCGAAGTCGATCGCCGCGCTAAGCACGCTAGGTGCGGCGCTCGCGCTGCCATCGCCGGCGAGAAGGAGCGCGCCGAGTGGACCGTCGCGTCCCTCGAGTGGCGCGACGGCAAGTCGCTCGATCGTGGCGAGCGAGAACACCCCGGAGTTTCGCGGTCCCATGTCCGACTCGGAGTGCTCGATCCAGGGTCCGTGCCGCAGCCGACGCGCCAGCTGCGGGGCCACGGCCTCCCCCAGTGGCGCCCCGGGCACGAGCTCGACTTCGAGTGCGCCGTACACGGCGAGCGGCACCACCGCGCGGCCGCCGCGAACCACCATCACCGCCGCGCCGTCGATGCCTTCGAGTCGGGTCAGCTCGGCGCACACCTCGCGCGCGGTGAGCTCGGCGGTCTCGGCGCGAGCGATGCGGCGCAGCAGCATCACCGCGTCAAGGCGTCGCTCCAAGTCATCGACCGTGGTTGTCGACGCGGCTTTGGCCCGGAGTTGCGCGCGCACCCGGGCCACGAGCTCGACGAGCTCGACCGGCTTGGTGAGATAGTCGTTGGCGCCCGCCTCCAGGCCGCGGATCCGGTCGTCGAGCTCGTCTTGCCCCGTCACGAAGATCACCGGCAGCGTCGCCCCGCCCGGAGAGCTCCGTAGCTCGGCCAGCACCTCGAGGCCGCTCATGCCCGGCATGCGGTCATCGAGCAGGACCACCCCGACCGGCTCGTCACTCACGATGTCGAGCACGTCTCGCCCCTCCGCAGCCGCGCGGGTCGCAAAGCCCGCTCGTGCAAGGGCCGCCGCGAAGAGCTGCCGGGTCGGTTCGTCATCGTCGACGATCAAGACGACGAGCTCGTCCGCTTCGGCGTCAGTTCCCTGGTCCATTGGCTCCCCCTCCTCCACCAGGCCCCTCCCGAGGGGTGACGGATCAGAAAAGAGGCTCCAAATATTACAAGCCCCGAACGGGATTTGCACGATCCGTCGCGACTCCTCGGCCACAATGAATGGCGTGGGCCTCACCCCAGATGAAGCTGGTGTTGATTTCGAGCAGTTCTTCCTGCGATCGTCTGATCTGATGGTCGTCGCCGGCGCGGATGGTGTCTTCCAAGTGGTCAATGCCGCGTGGCGCGACGTGCTCGGCTGGGAGTTGGAGGAGCTGCGGTCACAACCGTTCATGAGTTTCGTGCATCCCGACGACGTCGAGGAGACCTCAGCGCAGTTCGAGCGCCAGGCGCTTGGGGAGTCGGCAATCGAGTTCGAGAACCGCTACCGGTGCCGCGACGGCTCCTACCGATGGCTGCAGTGGAACGCATCGCCCCTCGACGAAGTGGTGTACGCGATTGCGCGCGACGTCACCGCACGCAAGGCGCTCGAAGTCGCGCTGCGCGAGAGCGAGGCGCGGGCCCGTTCCGTGCTCGACACCGCGATGAGCGGGATCGTCGTGATCGACGCCGAGGGTCTGGTCGTGGCCGTCAACTTGGCGGCCGAGCGGATCTTCGGCTACGCGTCCGACGAAGTCGTCGGCCGCAACGTGAAGATGTTGATGCCCGAGCCGTACCACAGCGAGCACGATGGATATCTCGCGCGGTACCTGGAGACAGGGGAGCGCAGGATCATCGGCATCGGCCGGGAGGTGGAGGGCCGGCGCAGGGACGGGACCACGTTCCCGCTCGAGTTGGCGGTGAGCGAGGTCGAGTCCGGTGTAAGGCGGCTGTTCACCGGCGTCGTGCGCGACATCACCGAGCGCGTGGCCGCCGCGGCCGCGGTGGAAGAGGCGCGTGCCGCGGCCGAGCGCGCGAGTAACGCCAAGAGCGATTTCTTGTCACACATGAGCCACGAGCTCCGCACACCGCTCAACGCGGTACTGGGCTTCGCGCAGCTCCTCGAACTCGACGACGCTACCGACGCGCAGCGGGAGAGCATTGCGCAGATCCTGAGGGCTGGCCGGCACCCCCTCGATCTCATCAACGACGTCCTCAATCTCTCCCGCATCGAGACCGGCCGTCTCGCGCTGTCCAATGAGCCAGTGCTCGTGCTCACCGGGATCCACGAGGCTGTTGAGCTCGTCGAGGGGATGGCCACCGAACACGCCGTGACGCTCAGCGTGGAGACCGGCTGTGATGCCCACGTCTACGCCGATCGCCAGCGCCTCAAGCAAGTGCTCGTCAACCTGCTCACCAACGCCATCAAGTACAACCTGCCCGACGGATCGGTCACCGTCACGTGCGAGCAAGCCGACGGCCAGCTCCTGATACACGTCGTCGACACCGGCCGCGGCATCGCATCCGACCGGCTCGAGTTGCTTTTCCAGCCCTTCGAGCGACTCGGTGCTGAGCAATCCGACATCGAAGGCACCGGCATCGGCCTCGCGCTCGCCAAGGGACTGACCGAAGCCATGGGCGGCACCCTGCGCGCAGCCAGCCGCGTCGGCATTGGCACCACCTTCACCATCGCGCTTTCCGTGGTCGACGAGCCGCTCGCCGCCGCAGCCGAACACCAAGACATCGAGCCAGCGCAGCACGCCCTCCGACTGAGCACCGCGCCACCCCGGACCGTGCTCTACATCGAGGACAACTTCTCGAACCTTCGAGTTGTCGAGCACCTCCTCGCCCGGCGGCCCTCCATCACCCTTCTCTCCGCCACGCACGGGCTGGAGGGCCTCGAGCGCGCCCGCGAGCACCGACCCGACCTCGTCCTGCTCGACCTGCACCTCCCCGACCTCGACGGCCACGACGCGCTGCTGCGACTCCACGGCGACCCCGTGACCGCCGACATTCCCGTCGTCATTGTCAGCGCCGACGCCACACCACGGCAGATCCGACGCCTCCTCGCCGCCGGCGCACGCGACTACCTGACCAAGCCCCTCGACATCGCCCGGGTACTCGCGCTCATCGACGAGATCCTCTTCACCCCCCGAACGCTCCCCAACACGCCCGAGTGATGAGTCTCAACCACGGAATCAACGGGCTTTGCGACGCCGTTCCGCTGAAGCGCAGCAGTCGGGCGAGGGAAGTTGTGTCATCGCGCCTCCTCGCGACCGGCACTGCCAAGATCAGGTAGCCGCCGGTCGATGCCTCAGGAGAGAAGCAGCTCGCCCTGCAGCGCGTGTACATAGGGTGACAATCGCCGCTCCGGCACCATGTTCGTGCAGGTCAGCAGCAGCACGATCACTCGACGTTTCGGCACGTGGCGAGAGGCGCTCCGAGCCGCCGATCTGGCTCAACGGTATGGGGGTCGAGCAGTTAGTGAGAGGATGCGGACCCAGCCAGCGCGAGGCATTACGAACGGACAGATGCGTGCTGAGTTGAGGCGCGTCGCGGGAATCCTTGGCACAACGTCGCTTCCCCGCAGACAGTTCGATGAGCACGCGACAGCGGTCAAGGCGTCTGCGGTCGAGAGACGCTCCGGCTCGCGGAACGCGGGGCGTCGGGAAGCGGCGCTCTCGCCAGTGCCGCTGGGGCGCCGCTGGTCTGACGATGACTACTTCGCGAGCCCGGCAACGGACCTCGGATGCACGCTCCACGTTGATCACAAGGTCGCGAAGCTCGCGGCGGAAAGACGGACGCGGGCAATCTCCGGTCCCTTTGCCAGACCTGTAATCTTGGGAAGGGCTGAAAGCTCGAGTGACGCGGGAACGGGTCCGAGTCACTCCGAACTCACTAGGCAGCCCCGGACAAACCCGAACGGGCCGTCACGAGCGGTCGGCCATCAGCCTCGTTTCCCGCATGAACTAACGGTTTCGCGGACTGGCCCGGATTAGCGCGGACGGGCGTCGGGTTTTGCTCAAGT
>PLJD01000111.1 GCA_003140175.1 Actinomycetota bacterium | reverse complement strand
CCCCGAGCCATGAAGGGCTTCGGGCTCGACTACGACTCGCTCGTCGAGCACAAACCCGATCTCGTCATGATCAGCGCCTGCCTGAACGGCCAAACCGGACCCCACAAGGACTACCCCGGCTTCGGCGGCCAAGGTGCCGCGCTGTCGGGCTTCAACTGGCTGACCGGCTGGCCCGACCGGGAACCGCTCGGGCCCCACGGCACCATCACCGACTCGCNNCCGCGCTCGCCGCGGGCCTCGACTACCGGCGCCGAACCGGGCGCGGCGTCTACCTCGACCTCGCCCAGGTCGAGGCCGGCACCTTCGCGCTCTCCCCGTGGCTCGTCGCCGCGCAGACCGACGGGGTCGTCGGCGTCCGCGACGGCAACCGCTCCCCCCGGGCGGTCCCCCACGGGGCATTCCCATGCGCCGACGAGGACGGCGTCGGCGACCGGTGGGTCGCCATCGCCGCCTGGGACGACGCCGCCTGGAGCGAGCTCGCCCGCGTAATCGGGTTGGACGACGCGTCGCTGGCGCAGCTCGCGGCACGGGCGGGNNTCGACGAGATCGAGGCCGCGGTCTCCGCCTGGACCCGGTCACGACGGCGCGACGAGGTCGCGGCGCTGCTGCAGGCCCGCGGCGTCGAGGCCGTGCCGGTCGAGGACTTCGGCGACGTCCACAACGACCCCCAAGTCGCGGCCCGGGGCCACTTCGTTCCTCTCGTGCACCCGGTCATGGGCCCCGGGCTCTACGAGCACAACGGCTTCCGGCTCTCCGGGGCCGCCTCCGGCTACGACCGGGCCGGCCCGACGCTCGGACAGGACAACGCCTGGGTGCTCAGCGAGCTGCTCGGCCTCGACGACGCCGAGCAGCAGCGCCTGCGCGACCAGGGCGCCCTCGAGTGACGCCCGGCGACGTCAGGCCGGCATGACCGAGCCGCCGTCGACACAGAGCACCTGACCGGTCACCAGCTCGGCGTCGTCGCTCGCGAAGAAGAGCGCAGTACCGGTGAGGTCCCAGGCGTCGAGCTTGCGCTTCATCGCGCTCATCATCGGCAGCATGTCGATCACGCTGTCGGGGACAATCTTCTTCGTCGCCTCCGTCATCGTGACGCCCGGGGCGATGCAGTTCACGGTGATCCCGTACTGACCCAGCTGGCCGGCGAGCAGCTTCGTGAGCCCGACCACACCCCACTTCGTCTGGCTGTAGCTGAACGCCGCGACTTCGTGGAAGTCGCTCTGGGGGACCATGTTGTACAGGTAGGCCGCCCCCGAGGACTGGTTGACGATCCGACCGCGGTGCTGTTCGACCATGTGCGGTGAGCAGGCCCGCGCCATGAGCCACGCCCCGTGGAGGTTCACCGAGAACACGGTGCGGAGGTAGTCGTAGTCGTTGCGCTCGTTGTCGATGTCGTAATACAGCGCCGCGTTGTTGATCAAGATGTCGATCTTCCCGAAGTGCTGCTTCGTGGCGGCCGCGCAGTCGAGCGCGGACTGTTCGTCGGAGATGTCGGTTCTCACGAACTCGACGTCGCCTGTGCCGTCCAGGTGGCGCATGGCGGAGGCGGCCCGCTCCTCGTTGATCTCCGCCACCACGACCTTGGCTCCCTCCTGGAGGAAGCGCTCGGCGTAGGCGAGCCCGATGCCCTGGCCTGCTCCGGTGATGATCGCAACCCTGTCCTCGAGTCGACCCATGCCGCTCCCCTCTCGTGCTGGCGCCGAACCGCTCAACCCTTGCGGGTCCGGCCGATCAAGTTGAACTTCTCGGTGACGACCGGCTCCTTCGAGCCTTCGTCGCGCCACGTCGTTTCGATCACGATGAACGTCATGACGGCCGCGTCGGTCTCCTTCTCGTACAGGTCGACGACCTTGCCCTCCCCTTCCAGCACGTCTCCGACCTCGATCGGACGGTGGTAGTTGAACTCCTGCTCGCCGTGCAGGATCAGCGCGCCCGAGCCGAAGAGCTGGCCCATCACCGCGTGCATCGGGTTCTCGCCGCCGGTCGGGTCCGCGGGCTGGTCCTCGTCCCAGCGGCCCATGTGCTGCATCGCGAACGTGAAGGTGGGCGGCGCCGGGATGGCGTCGAACCCGGCTGCCTTCGCCGCCGCCGGGTCCCGGTAGATCGGGTTGTCGTCTTGGACCGCGGCCGCGAAGAAGCTCACCGGCCCACGCTCGACGCGCACCTTGTACGCGCCGGTTGACTTCCCGATGATGCTCGTGTCGACCGCCATGCGGAGATGCTCCCTGTCGCTCGTTCGGGCCCGTGCTAGTTGACCGGCGCGTCGAGGGCCGCGATACCGTGACGCCAACGTCAGTTTTCAACGAAGCGGGAAGGGCTCGCAAATGGGCATGCTGGACGGCAAGGTCGCGGTCGTCACCGGCGGCGGCTCGGGCATCGGGCTCGTGCTCGCCCGACAGTTTCACCAGCGTGGCAACCAGGTCATCATCGCCGGACGGCGCAAGGCAAACCTCGACGCCGCCACGGCAGCGAATCCGGGGATGAAGTCCATCGTGCTCGACACCGCGGACGCAGCCAGCATCGCCGCCGCCGTGCCGAAGCTCAGCGTACCGGTGGTCGCCGTCGCCTGGGTTTGCCCGAGCACGAACCCGCTCACCGCGCCGCTCAGGCTCGGGATCGCCGTGCCGTAGCTCTGGTTCACCGTGTTCGCCGTATAGGTCAGTGTCGCCGGCGTGATGGTCAGCGCCGTGGCGTTGCCGGCCGTCTGGACGAAGCTGTAGTTGCCG
>PLJD01000096.1 GCA_003140175.1 Actinomycetota bacterium | reverse complement strand
TCGGCCACGATAATTCCTAATTATCCAAAACCAGCCAAGGTGCCATCGCGGCACCAATGCTACTGACGTGCTGCTGCCCGGCACGCGGCTGCTCGACCTCGCCTCAAGATCTCGACGGCTCGTCGACGACCAGCCGCGGTTGTCGTTGCTACCAGTGGTCCAGCTGGAGGGCGGTTGCGGATGCGAGGGCACCGACCGCTCCTTGGAAGCCACACGTGGCGAGCCCGTTGCG
This sequence comes from Actinomycetota bacterium, assembly GCA_003140175.1. Taxonomy (GTDB): domain Bacteria; phylum Actinomycetota; class Acidimicrobiia; order IMCC26256; family PALSA-555; genus PALSA-555. Next base: position 80,230 of record PLJD01000096.1, on the reverse strand, counting down.
TCCATTGAATCGGCCGGCACGGTGAGTGCTACCTACTACAAACGAAAGGCCTCACCGATGAGAACACAGGTGGTTTGCCAAAAGTGTCACCAACCCATCATGAGATCCGGCAGGTGCCCCGCCCGGTGGGTGCACCAGCGACGGGCTTTCCGGCTCCACCAAGCCCAAGTGCCCATCGAGCCGGTTGGCGTGCTCAACGGCGTCCTGATCGGCAGGGAGCCTGACGCCCTCTAACCATGATGTTCGCAACTACACGACGGCGTCCCCAGCGGGCGCTGTCGTTGTGTCTGGTATCAGTACCACGCAGCCATGCCGTTGAACACGCGGCGCGAGTGCGTCTTGACGGCGAGCGCTTTGGGCTCGAAGCGTGGCGCCACCACCTTTCAATGACCCGCCGGACAGATGGCTCGCGGAATATCAGCGCGGAATCTTCGCGCCACTGTCTCGGAGCGTCGCTGGCAAAAAGGGCCGTTTCATCCTCGAGACCGCGCCGCTGGAGCTCGAAGTCGTCATGCGCTCACCTTGGCAGCCGGAAACATGCCAGCGGGCTCGTGAGTCGCGGGGTTTACGGTCGGTTCAAACCGGCAGTCCTGAGCGCGCGATGAGGCACCAGGGAGCGGCGCCATGTCGCTGAGACGAGACCCTCGACAAGACGACCCGATGAAGTCGAACCGCAAGCCGTTGCCCTGACTTGCGGTCGCTCAGGTCTGTGAGGAGTTGGAAATAGCCCGGAGCATGTATGGCAGGGGGCGGGTTATCGGGCTAGCGCCGCCGGCCAAGAGGTTTCCCAACGGACACGGTCCGCACCCGAGACACGGACCTGCAGCAATGGCTAGCCAACCTCCGCGACGCAAGTCGCTGGTCGATGAGAACGCACGACGATCCCGAGGAGCGTTTGTCGAAACTCGCGGCGGTGGCGCCCCGACGTATCGGGGTGCGGGTCGTCGGGGTGTACGTCAGATCGTTGGTCGGGTTGGCGGCTAGAGCAGGCCGTCGTTCATGAGCACGGCGCTGACCGCAGGGCCCGACTGGGTGACGCGGGAAGCAAGCCGCGGGTAGTCCGCCTTGTTGAGCAACAGGTCGTAGGCGATCCGCCACGCTGTGGGCAGGAAGCTCTTTGGGTCGATCACTCGGGGCCTCATGCCGCGAGAGTATCCGCCGCTGGCGACGCGCTGTGAGCGGCTAGACAAGGGTGTCGAACTCGTTCAGGAGTTGGGTGGCGAGCGCCGCGATCTCGTTGAGCGTGGTATCAACCCCTCGATCGGTCTCGGCGAACACGACCGTGCCCCTGCATGTCCATTCCACTTTCACATCCGGGTCTCTCCCCGGAATGGGCTCACCACAGATCTTCAAAAGCTCTGCGCCCGGTGTGAAGTCAGCACCTTCGATCTTCCCGCCGGAGGGGGGCTGGCCAGTGGGGGACCGCACGGCCGTGTGTGTGACGTTGAAGTCGGGGTACTCACTGGGGAGCTTGACGAAGCACTGGTAGTTCCGGCCTGGGAGTATCAGCAGTTTTCGGTGCTTGTCGTCATTGGAGAGGGTTTGAAGAATGCCGAACGGATGTGCCTTACGGAGCGGCCCCGTACGCGTACACGGCTGATATCTCTTGATGATTGCCTTGTGAGTCGTGTCGATGCCGGGGATGCGTCGCCCAATATCAGCGTCAGCTCTATTCGGCTCCCAGCAGATGGGGAACGATACGTGATCCTTGTTGTTGGTGTGCGCCCCGAAGTCGCTCAGAACCCACGCGAGATGGTCGAGCGCGCCGCGCAGGTTGTTGATCGCGTCCCCGGCGATCAAACTCCAGCTAGTGGGGGTGTCGGTGACTTCGGTATTGAAGTAAATGAAACAGCCTTCGTTCGCGTCGTAGCGCTTGCCGACCGGTGGTGGTACATCCGTCGCATCTCCGACCCCCCACTCAAGGATCTCGACGTAGAGATCGTCCAGATGGTGTTTGGCCCGTTCCAGCTTTGCCCAACATCCAGCAAGCCGACCAGATTGAGGCACCGGGCATCCCCTCCGCCGCCGAGGGCAACGAGTGAGTCTTTCGGCTAGGCGAGCGTGGCGCTGTCACCCGGCTCAAGCCGGATGACGGCATCGACCGCCGACAGGCTCTCGATGAGGGTATTCAACGCCCCGTCGGCGTCACCCCTTCTGGTGAACGTGGCGAGCACAGCAGGCTGCCAGGCAGCTGCGCTCGGTCCAACTATCGGCTGAAAGGGAAGCGCAACGAGCTGGAAGCGCCCAAGGTCGCGGTCTTCCTCTACACGAATCTGACTGACGAAGCTCAGATTTAGGAGCATCCGATCTGCGTCATTACCCGGATCAGTCGTCGAGATCCATGTCATCAGTCATCCCTCCATTTTGAGTTCCGATGCTAGAGGCGATGGCAGAGGAGGGGGTCATGACCACCGATACCAATACGCAGCGGCCGCTGAACAATCGCGACCTGGTCAAGAAAGAAGGGACCGAGGCCGATTTGGAACTCGTGCGCACTATCCGATCGCGTATCAGCTCGACGGCTCAGGCGGCTGAATTCGAGCAACTGGCACGAGCGCTCAAAATTGTTCGCGGAGGGTGAGTCGCCACGACTTCCCATCATCACGAGCATTGGTGCGATTCTGCCAGGTTGGGGGAGTTACGACGTCGCCTGGAATGGAGAGAGTGGTATTGGCCGCACTGGGCTGGCACCGGCGCGTCTGGCCCGTTCTGCGCAGCGTTGTGGCGCGATAGAACTAATCAGATAGTTGCAACAAGATCTCGTTCTCGATGCCTTGACGTAATACGGGATGAAGCGAACGAACGGCAAAGTCGCTGAGCGTCCATCTGACTGCTGACGGGGCGGCATCACGGAGACCTTCGAGAGCTGCGAGAGCGTCGGGAGTCTCTCGCACTCGCTGTAGTAGCACGACGCAGACGTCCTGAACGTGCCACCGATTGTGATCTGCCCCCATCTCGGCGAGGCAACCAATGGAGGCGCGAAGCACATCAGGGTCGCCCGTTATGCGCACTGCTCGATCGCAGAAGTCTGCGATCACATCACAAAACTCGAAGGGCCAGGGTGCGTCCGAGGCGTGAGCTGCGTAGCGCTCCACAAGACCCCGAAAACCGTCCGGATCGCGGCTCCACAGCCGTTCACAGCCCACTGCGGACAGGTGAGGAACGACCATTCGGACGGCTCGAATGTTGGCCAGTCCGATCTGGATCAGCTCAGATAGGGAGGCGTCGTCGGGCTCTCCACCTCGTATCGCGTCCCGGAGCCGGTCCTCCACCTCGTCCGGAGCCTCCCAACGCTTGGTGGGTGCTGCCGCCGCTCTTTCGACCGCCTGGAGAAACTCAGAAGCGGCCTGGTATCGCTGTTGCGCATCGGCTCTGGTTGCCCGCCGGATGACGGGCGCAAAGACTCCGGAAGGCGGCTCAGGCGACACAGGCATCGACCCAGTGATCAGCTCTTGCAGCACCTTGCCGAGGCTGTACACGTCGGCCGGTGCCTCAGCGCCTATGGCCCCCTGCCATGTTTCGGGTGAGGCGTAAACCCATGTGCCCACCCCTTGGTGCGTTGACGTGAGTGCTGTTGTGGTGCGCTCTGCTTCTCGCGCGAGGCCAAAGTCGGTGAGTGCCCAGTTGCCCGAGCGGGTTCGCAGAATGTTGGCGGGCTTGATATCGCGGTGGAACACCCCTTCTTCGTGCACGTACCCGAGTGCCTCACAGAGCTGTCGCATCAGTTCGACGATCTGCTTTTCTTTGCCGACGAATTGCGGTAACTCGTCCGCCAGGCTGCTCTTGGCTAGAGGCATCGCGTACCAAAGGTGCCCCTCGTCGTCTTCACCGCTGGCGAGGATGCGGACTACGCCGGGGTGCGACAGCGACGACACGATTCGTAGCTCTCGCGTGAAGCGACGCCGGACTTCTTCTTCACGGAGTTCACGCAAGACTTTGACCGCGACGACAGGGTCCTCGGTGGACGAAGAGACCTCGAGATCCAGCGCTCGGTAGACGTCTGCGAAGCCTCCCGCCCCTATCGCAGGCTCCTCGAGTGCGAACCGACCATCGAAAACTCGGCGCTTCGTCGCCTTGCTGGGCCGCCCACCGCGGCGGCGCAGCGCAGAGGTCGCCCAACTGGCCACGCCGTCAAGATCCCAGATTGGGCCTGCCGCAATGGTGCCGACGGGCGCCGGGAACCCGGTGACGCCACGCAATTGCGAGGCCCGTTGGCGACTAACGCCTAACTCCCCGGCCACTTCGGCGACGCCGCCAAGTCTCATGTCTCCCTCGGTGCAAGAACACTTGACGTCCTCTAGGCTAATAGATACTCTGGCGTACATCAACAGATCTGGCACGAAAAGCCCTTAGGCCCAGGGACGGTGAAGGTGATTTTCATCACGGCGGTGCAGTTCAACGGGACCCGTCAGCACGAGAACATCGCCAGTGTGCGTTGGGTGGATTGTCGCAACGGCGTGAGCAAGAGCGCCCCGCGGGCCACGATGGTCAAGTTCATCGACGATGGCAACACCCTTCAGGTAGCCGGCGAACAAGGTCCCGCCATCGTCCAAGTCGTCCGTCCCCGTGTCGGAGAGCCGTACCTGCGTACCCACCGGGACGGCAACCCCAGCAACGACCTCCTGAGTCTTCCGACGTACTAGGGAGCCAACGAGACAAGGGCCGATATCGGACAGCCGGCCGCTCCCGTTCAAGGCCTGGTCACCTCGGGACGTCGCACCTGGGCTGGATACTCGTAAGGCTCGAACTCAAGGCAAAGGAGACTTGGATGCATTTCGAGGGCGCCGTCATCAAAGAACAGGGCGTGACGTTTGGGATCGTCGTATGCAAACCCTCCGTCCTGAACAGCTCTAGCGATCGCACCAACATGGTGACCTTCGGGCAGCAGGCTTTGGGTCTGATGCCGATCGTGCTGATGGCGCAAGACGCGCGGGGCGTGCCGACCTACTGGGGACATCGGGACATCGTCGACTTTCTGAGCCACATCGATCCGGCTCGTATCCCCTGGATGCGGTACAGCGTGGCCGCGTAGTCGCGGACCCGCGACAGGAATGACCTATGCGCGGCAGTTGAGAGCCTGCGAGCATCTGGAGCTGTTCGCTGGCTCGACATGCCGACCAAAGAGATCCTGGGTCTGGTCTACGAGCGCAAGGTTCGCTAGGTGATGATCAATGGGATTGCTCACATCCCTGAGCACGCTCTTGACGAGTACCGGGCCAAAGCCTCGCAGAGGATCTCAATCAAGCAACAGCTCCTGGGGCTGTTTGCGTTGTGGGCCCGGCCACCACATCTAGGGGGTACCGGACTCATTCGGATGCCCACTCGATGCGAACACGGACCGTCGGTCGGTCAATCGCCGGGCGGGAAGCCCATCGGAAAGGTGGGCACCTCGCGCTCCTCGGGAGGGACCTCTTGAACTACGAGCTGTAACACCTGCGGGAACGGGTCGTCAGAGCTGCCGGTATCGCTCACTCGGTAGACGTACCAGCCGCCTCCGCGAGGATCCGTCATCATCGACGCGTGGCTCGGCTCAACGTCGAGCAGATGGCGAAGTTGCGTGTACTCGTCGGCGATCTCGCAGCGAACGAGCAGCTCTGCTCGTCGGCGGCGGCCCGATCCCTGCCATGTGATCTCAACGACGCCCATGTATGCGGAGGTGCGGAGAAAGTTGCTGCCAACGGCGAATATCCACCGTGTCGAGTTCGGGGGCAGCTCGTTGCGGCGGACGCGAACTTCGAACGTTCCGGGAAATGCCGAGGACGGATGGTCGGGTTGGTCGGACACGGCGCTGACGGCGACAGCCACCTGGTTGACAAGCAGGTTTGCCGGGCGATCCTCCGACAGATGCGCGACGAGCGCTTTGTAATCACCGAGTGACAAGCAGCTCACCTTCAGTACACCCTCGTCTTCCGTTCGCCATTCCACTGCTTCAACCGCGAACTGGGCCATCTGCAATGCCTTCCTCGACGGTCTAGCCGACGACGATTCGCTAGGCGGGTACGGGTGCTCACGCAGTCGAAGCGACAGCGCCGCCGTGGGAACAGCAGGCGGCTACGACGTTGGCGCGCCCTCGGTTGCAGCGCATTGGGCGTCCGTCTGAAGTCCGAGCTCAGCCCGAATGTTCGCCGGCGCGGCGGTACAACCGATGTCCGTGCTGCCGACTTCTAGGACGTTCCATGCGCCGTTGACACAGTGTGCGACCCCGCGCGCATTCTGAAACGTGTCCACGGCAGCCGCGGTGGCGACCACTTCAAAATATGCCCAGCTCATATCGGAACTGGCCGTGCGAATGTTGCTGACCGTGTAATCGCCCGGCGATTGGCCGCTGAGTTCGGTGCTGGCCATAACATCGCGAGGCAGTGAGTCGACAGGACATGAAGCCGCCGCTGGTGGCGTCGGTGCAGCGGCGCTCCGTATCGCGTCGGCGATCTGTGCCTGGCCAGTCTCGGTCGGGTGGGGAATGCAGTTGGGTTTGACGGTCGCCGTCCCGAAGCCGAGCAAACTGATGCTGCGGCTCTTTTCAGCGGTCAGATCCGCGTGGTAGCACTTGGGCCCGAGACTCGTATCCGCGTCCACCTCTGCGATCTTGCCAGCTGGTAGCGGAAGTTTGATCGAACCAGTCGTGGACAGTGTGTAGACCCACGAGTCCTTGCCGTTGTTGGCGCACATGTCGTGGCTGGCGAAAGAGTCAAGGCTGACGCTGGCGACTGGCACACCTGCCGCTGTCACCGCGCCATCGATTGTCGCGTTGAGCTGGCCGACTAGGAAAGTCGAGACCCGATAGAAGCGTGTCTGAAAGAGTGCGTCCGTATCTGGCAGCTCGCGGATATACGCGAGAACCGCGAGTGCGGCGGCGCTTGAACTCAAGCCGCCGAGGTTCCCGACCAGTGCAGCGAGCGCGGGAATCAGGAAGAGACGGCAGGCGTCCTGCCCCGGTTGGGGTGGACTGGGAAAGGGTTGGTAGTAGTCGGTTACGTAGATCCTCGCGTTGATAAAGTCGTGCTCGATCTTGGAAAAGATCAGCGGCAGCGTCGCGTACTCGAGTGTCTGCACCGAAGCAATCCGATCTGGGCTTAAGAGCAGATCGTTGATGTTGCCCGCGAGGCAAGGGTCGGCACTGCCGGGCGACACTTGAGCTTCAAACTCGTCCGTCAAGCATTGGACAAAGTCGATGTCATCGGCTCCAACGGTCAAGGTCACAACATTGACATTGTTACGGTCCGCTGGTGGCATTTTGAGTGCCTCTGGCAGTTCAAGTGCGAGAACCTGCGCACTCGTCGCACCCTGAATTGCGTAGTTATGGCTCGACGACACTTGGTCTCCAAGGTCGCGAGCAAGGACGCAGGGGTAGGCCTTCGGCGTGGCAGAGCACGTTGACCCATCGTTGGCATATCGCTGAGTTACATCCGCTGGATCGTATTTGGCTTGCAGCGACAGTCCGTAGCCGGCTGCCACCGAGTCGCCGAATCCGACCACAGTCTTGGAGCCTTCGGCATGCTGCACGAGCGCCGGACTCGGATTGGCCATAACGGCCACCAGCACGATGACGACTGCAAAGGCAACGAGTGGGCGAGGCTTCCATCCCTGCCTCATCAGCGGGCCCACCACGGTGGGAATCTGAACCGATGCAAAAAGCAGGTCGGGTTACATGGCCTGGAGCGATAGCCAGTACAAGGGATCACGGCCACTGCACCCGCTAGAACTGCCACTGAAAGACTGATCGTGACGGAAGCTCATCGAGGCGTCAAGCACCGAGGCTGCGACGACCGCTGGCATTTGTGCGGCGCGCTCCGGCCCAGGCAGCTGGGCCTAGTTCGATTGACTTCTTACGGCGCTGGGTTTTCGACTCCGCAACCCGACCGAATCGTGGGAGGCGAACGGCCTGGTCGACATGATGTACCTGCCGTGCGCTACGGCGTACGCCGATTACGTCGTCGCAGAGAACCAGACCGGCATCACCTGCTACTGGCCCAGAGCATCAGAACGGATGGCGCTCACGTCATGTCGACACTCACTGAGCTTGTCGACCTCCTCGGACGCTGAACGCGCCTACGAGATCCGGGTCGAGCCGGTACCTGGCCGCTTGTGTGATCAACGAACGCCTGATGGACCCAGGTGTGACCCGCCGGGAGTTCGCCGACGCGCTCGGCGTGGGGACCCGAATGCTGGGATCGAAGCTGGCCGGCACGTTCCCGGCCACCGCTGACGAGTTGTTCCGCTGGGCGCTTGCTTTCAACGACATTTCCGCACTGCCGCCACCCGGCCGCCAGGGCCGCAGACATCCTCCCTCACGCTCGAGGGCAGCACCACTTCAAGCGCCTCGGGCCTCGGTTCTAGGCCCCTTGCCCCGCCCTTACGTCACAGCGGCTGGGTAGTGTGATGCGCGGAATCTCCGCGCATACCCGATAGCGGGGATCCGTGGGGAAAGGGGTTGGGCGTGAGACGCCTTGTTCGTACGGCTGGCGACGTACAAGGCACATCCGTCGGGCCCGCCGGCACGCTAATCGACGCCACGTTCGGCGAGGTTTTCGCCGGGCCGGCTTCCGGCACTTCGCCGGTCAAGTAGAAGCATCGGGGGTACCGTGCAAAAGAACTCGAATGCTGGCTGTTCGCTTGTTGCGTTCGCTGTGATCGGTGCGTTGTCGCTCATCGTTGGCTGCTCAGGCGGCGCGAGCACGGCTACCAGGAAGACGACCACGACAAAAACAACGCCTACCGCGACGGCATGCTCAGGATCGGCTACTTCGCCGACCGTGAACTACAGATGCCTGCCTGGCCACACACTGACTGATCCGTCTGACGCTGCGGCAAGGGCCGGCGATCTCGTCGCTGGCAGCGCCAGGTCGATGGTCAATGGCGCCGAAGGCTACCTGCCAACCTACGAGACCATCAATGCTGCCGGCGCAAATATCGCCTCATTGGTGAGCCAGGACCCGAGTTACTTTTATGGTCCCTCGCTACATATCTCGTTTAAGGGACATGCGGATGACGCGACCGGGCTGTCGCCAGAAGTGATCGTCAGCGATGGCCATCAGACCTCGTGCGCGTCGATCGCGTTGGGCGATGATGGAGAGCCGGTTGTAACACCGAACGACACGTGCTGGTGATTCCGAGCGAGCCGAAAGATGCTGCTCTCTCGGTGGAACTCACCTTCGACAGTGGCTCCGAAGGTGTCATTGCATGCCTTGCACGACGGGACGGCCGCCTGTGTTCCAGACGCCTTGCCGATGACGTGATCGTCTGTACGACCGCCCCCTTCTACAAATGACCGGCGGCAGTTCGGGCAAAGGTCGTCAACGGTCCCTTGATAAGCCACAGCGATTGCTATCCGACAGCTGGGATTCTGCACTCGACTGGGAACTCCCACGAGTGATCACCGCTGGTGCAGCGCATCCGAAAGCGAGCAGTGCCACCGCTCCCTTCAGATCCGGGCGTTCGAACGAGCCCATGCACGACTGGTTCGCCAATCTTGATCTCGCCCAGTGACCCCTCGGTCACCGTCCATCCCTCTCGAAGAAAACGAACGCCTCGGAGTGGCTGCCAGCCGGCACCAGAACGCTCGATCAGGATGAACGTCACCTCGTCGAGATCCTGGGGTCCTTCGTTCACCCATTCAAGGAACCCGTCAACGTCTTCGGGTTCCTTGACGTAGCGGAGCCGAAGCCGAGGCGTGAGCTCATCCCGGCGACGGTCCTCATTGACTTCGGCAAGCCGTTCCTGGACTTCAAGATTCCGGTCGCTCTGACGGTGGCTTTGGAGCATCTGGGCGACGGCCGTGGCCACGGCCACGACGAGCGCTGTAATCGCTAGAGCGGTAGCCACGTCGTCCATGATCGCAGAAGAAGGGGGTATCCGAATGAGTGCGATACCCCCCTTCTGGGTGATAAGCGAATGCGCTGACGTTGACGAAGGCGTTAGCAGACGCCCCCGTACCCGAAGTCCTGGGTCCAGAACCGGTGGATGATGCCAGCAGCGGTTGTGGCTTCAGCAAAGCCGCCACCGGTCATAGCGGGATTGAGCAGGTTGGCGTTGTGCTCGGGCGAGGCTTCCCATTCCGACATCACCTGGGTCACGTCAACTTGACCACCTGCGGTGTTCTCCCCGATACCCCACGCGTCTGGGAGTGACAGGTAGCCGGTAGCAGTGACCCGGCTGGTGGTCGTGCTTCCGTCACTGCCGGTGTGCCCAATGAAGTTGTGTGCTGCTTCATCGTTGGTCAGTGTCTCGGCGGCGGTCTGGAGACGGGAACACATGACAACCGGGCTGTCACCGTGAAGTGCGCGGTAGGCGTTGACCTGGGCCAACATCTGGTTCTGCCAGCCCACGGGCACGGCTTGCTGCCACCATGCCGGTGCTGGTGGCGGAGCGGCTGGTGTGCAGGCAGTCGCTGCAACGCCGATCATGGCCACACCGATCATGGCGACAATGCGACAGCGCCAGAACGGGCGCGCAATAGCTCGGAACACGGAAGCACGACGACTGAACATTGCCCCACCCCTTTCCCGATCTCGCTGATCGGGGATACGCGGAGTTTCCGCGTATCACAGTACACTCAGGTGCGACATCCCGCCCGTGCGGGCGCGTCTGGCCCGCTCGCGGGCCGGCGCACTCAGAAATGCAGGCCGAGGCGCTTGTAGCTGTGCTTGCCCCGCGCCTTCGGGAGCACATCGGCGACCCGGTTGACTGGCGGCGGCAGGATCGAGACGTCGTTGAAAGCAAGCGCCCAGCGGAACAGCTCATCCGACGCAGCGGGGAAGGTGCCGTTCAGCTTGGATCCGAGCATTCGGGTGCCTACACCGAGTGCCTGGGCGAGCTCTTTGCGGGATGCACCAGAGTCACGGAGCCGTTCGTTGATCACGCAGGCGGCCAAGTGTTGCCAGTAGGCGTGGGCCATCAGGGACGCTTCGGTCAGATTGCGGGCAGCTCGCCATTCGGCTTCGGGGTCTTGGCCGAACTCGGCGGGCCGCCGCATCAGCGCTTTGGGTACGAAGCGTGGTGGTGCCACCACCATTCGATAACCGGCACACAGCCCAACGGGCGGAATACGTACGCGGAATCTCCGCGCATCCGAGAGAGCGTCGATTTGTCACAAGCCCTTGGGATAGTGCAGCTAGCCCTCGACGGCCCACTACCGGTCCCGCTGAGGGTTCCCAGCACCGGGCATCCCTAGCGCGGTGCGCCCACAGATTGGTGAACGGCATGCATGCACCCCAGGAGTTCCCTGCCCTTGAAAAGTCGTACGACTACACGTCCGACTACTCCGACCCCGACATGGACCTCAGAGACACTCCCCCTGGCTCAACGACGACGACTTCGACCTCATCGCTCTGCGCCACGTCCTCGTGGCCGGCATCACCGAGACATGGAATGACCTGTTCAAACAGCTCTGCGCGCTTGCTGGCACGGAAGCCTTCGAGGCGGCTCGAGCAGTCGCCGCTGACGAGCTGTGGTTGCCGCTACCACGGTCAGCCGATACCGCTATCTGGCTGTTGCGGCGTCTCGAGGTGTGTCTGATCCAGATCGTTAGCAACATGACATCCGAGCATTGGCAGCACCCGAGCTGTCGCGGCGAAGAGTGGGCGCTTCACCAGATCTTCGCCTGGTCGATCGGCAGCCTGAAAGCTGACCCGGAACAGTTTGACCAGGTCGACGCCGGGCGACTCAAGACTCTCATCGAGGTGCTCACGACGTTTCGTGCGGAGTTGTTGTTCGCTGACCAGGATTATTGGGTCGGTGTCGATCTCCACGGCGAGCACGTCGATGACCTGACCCGGGCGGCGATCGGAAGGTTCTGGTTCGACGAGCTGCCTGCCCCGAGCAAGCCACCTCACCCGTTGTGCGGGCCAGGATTCGAGCCCGACGGCGACTGATCAGAGAGCCGTGGCGGGCTCGCGTCACGATGGAGACAGTTACCGCGCCATCTGACGGCTGTATCAGAGTGGGAATTGACGGGTTCGCTCGCGCAACCACGCTGCGCAAAAAGAGGGGGGGCACCCCTAGGTGCACCTGTCCTTGTTCTTTTGGTGTTCTTTTCGTATTGAGGTCGGGAGACCTGTTCTTGTTGGCAAGCTATGGCCTTACGACGATTCACGCTCATCTTTGAATCAGCCTCATGACCTGCACGTTTACAGCGGGCTGAAGTGCACAGGGCGCCTAAAGACTCGTAAGCCCTTCGCCATGCCGCGGAGCACGACCGCGATGACACGCGAACGATCTTCGCGAGACCAGCGCCGCACACCCCGGGGCGGCGGCAGGCATGCCCGCTTCACATTCATCGCTCTGGCCACATTGGCCTCAGGAGGCTATACAGGTGCGCTCTAGCGGCGCCGACAACTTGCGAGGCGTCGAGGGGGCTAGGGCATGGATACGGGTGTTCTCTACTGCGACGACAATCTGGCGCGGCTGGGCACCTTGCCGGATGAGTCGGTCGATCTGATCTACCTCGATCCTCCGTTCTTCTCGAACCGGGTATACGAGGTGATCTGGGGAGACGAGGCCGAGGTGCGCTCGTTTGAGGACCGCTGGGAGGGCGGCATCCAGCACTACATCGGATGGATGCGCGAGCGCATTGACCAATTGCGCCGTGTCCTCAAGCCCACCGGTTCGCTCTACCTTCATTGCGATCCGCACGCGAGCCATTACCTCAAGGTCATGCTTGACCAGGTCTTCGGTGGTGGGATGTTCCGAAACGAAGTGGTCTGGAAGCGAACGACTGCACACAGCAGCGCGAAGCGGTATGGCCCGGTTCACGATTTGATCCTCTATTACGGGCGGTCCAAGAAGGTGACGTGGAACGCACCACGAACGGACTACGACCAGGAATATCTCGACCGGTATTACAAATACGACGACGGCGACGGGCGGCTCTATTGGCGGGCCGATCTAACTGGCGCCGGCGTCCGTCATGGCGCGTCGGGCCAACCCTGGCGCGGACTGGATCCCTCGCCGAAGAATCGCCACTGGATGGTCGCACCGGACGAGCTCGAAATACTCGACTCGCAAGGTCTCATCTATTGGCCATCCCGAGGCACGGGCTGGCCCCAACATAAGCGATACCGCGAAGACCTCAAGGGTAAGGCCGTCGATGACGTATGGACCGACATCGACCGGATCAATCCGCAGGCGGCCGAACGGTTGGGATACCCAACTCAGAAGCCCGAAGCACTTCTCGAACGGATAATCCTCGCGAGCAGCAATCCCGGTGACATCGTCCTGGACCCATTTTGCGGCTGTGGAACGACGGTCGCCGTAGCGGAGCGCCTAAAGCGTCAGTGGGTCGGGATCGACATTTCCTTGACCGCCATCGAGATAATGAAGCGACGGCTACTCAAGCTTCACTCGAGTCCTGTCGTCGTGAACACCCCATCGACGGTTGCGGACCTCAAAACGTTGAAGCCCTTCGAGTTTCAGAACTGGGCAATCAACGCAATCAACGGGACGCATTCAGCAAAACGAACTGGGGACATGGGAATTGACGGCTACTGGTTCTTCACCCGCGATCCCGTTCAGGTGAAGCAATCGGAACACGTCGGACGCAATATCATTGACAACTTCGAGACTGCCATCAGGCGAGCCGGGAACGACACGGGTTACGTCATAGCATTCAGCTTCACGAAGGGCGCAGTCGACGAGGCGGCCCGAGTACGGCAGGAGGGTCTGACGATTCACCTCGTCAAGGCAGCCGAGGCCCTGATGCTCCAGCGGCGCCCCTTTGGTGCGGTCGCGACCCCCGGGCCGCAGCCCAACAACGTGGAGGACCTGCCCCTGCCGCCAATGCGCAAGCCTGAGGATCTGCCATCGGTCGGCGAATTGATTGCTAGTGACCAGGCGGCGACGGCCTGATCCTGGCGCGGGGTCGTTGTAGGCCAGCTGCCGATCCATGCGGAGTGCCGCGGATTTTGCGAGAGTCGAGTAGTGGAATCGAAATTCGGCTAGGTAGCGGCGTAGATGCTCGGCCGAGCCCTTGTAGTGGGTTCCGTCGACGCCCCGTTCCACTTGGCTGAAGTAACGGCTTTCAGGAGACGGATCCATCGAACCGGTCCTGACCGGGATGGTGTTTGTGACGTCGCAAGCGAGCCGGAGACATTCGGGGTTGGCAGTTAGGTCAGCCAAGTGAGATCAGCCAGCTGATCGAGCGTGCCGACCGGGTGTAGCACGGCGAAATCGGCTGTCAGCGCGCAACGCCAGATCAGATCGGCGAAGTTGACGACCACAACCGCTCCATACACATCGGCACTGTCGAGTCCGAGTTCGGCCATGCCAGGGTTGGCGGGATCATCTAGCCATGCGGCGGTCATCTGTTCAACCTCGCGACGGGAAAGCCGCGCCATCCGGCCGGAGACAAGCGTCCCCTTGACCTCAACAGCGACGACGCGATTGTCGGCTGTCAAGAACACCAGGTCGACACCGTGGAGGCCCGGGCCTGCGAAATGCCACAAGACATGCCAGCCGAGGCCGTCCAACATCAGCTCGACGACCGACTCGGCCACGTGACCAGTGACAGGCGCTACAACCGCGCGCTCGCAAGGCGAAAGAGTCCGAATCCCCGAATTCAAGGCACGAAGAAAGAGCTGATCGCGGGGATCCAATCCGTCGAGGCATCCGACGACGATGTCGGTATCTATAGGAAAAGACGTTGCCTGGCGGAACACTCCCGTCGACAGTTGGCTTGGGCCCACGTCAGAGTTCTCGGACGGGTCGACGGCGTGCCGCCAAGCGGGGTCCCGTGCTCCTGGCTCGACGGCTCAAGCGGCCGACTGTCTCACCATGTTGATCGAGGCGAGAGGGCGTTGATGGCAGGCCAGATCGGGACGGAGCGCGGGTCGATACCGGCGCAGGCACACGTGGCAGCAGCGGAGCGATCGGAGAGCGGGCAGGGTGCGCCGAGGGTGCTCGCGCTGCTTGGACGGGCGCTGGCAACCATTCGTGCCAACGCTCGTCAGCATCAGAAGTCGGACGGGCTCGCCACGCTGCCGAGCGCCGCCGACCTTGCCGACGTGTTTCACAACGTCCCGCAGTGGCTGCTCTCTGAACCGACCTACCTCCCGGGCTGGGGCTCAGTCGACCCTGAGACCGTGATGCTTCGTCAGATCGCGTACGCGTGCGCGCAACGGGATGGCTGCCTTGACTGGCTTCGCCGGTGGGAGACGTTCGCAGACATCAACGTGTCGACGCTTGTGGCGACTGAACCCGCCGACGTGGACCCGTCATGAACCGTCGAGATACACAACGCATTCGGGCACGCTGGCCGCATGGAGAGCGCAAACGCGGTGCTGCCCGATCACTTCGGGAGCGTCTCGCCTCCAGGTAATTGGGTCTTCGAAAAGGGACACGAGAAATGCCAACTCTCGCTCCGGAAGTCCGACCTTCTGCGCGGCCTGGCCTGCTTCGGCCAGGCTCACGTCGGGTCCGACGACCTTTAGTAGCTCAACGCTTGCGCGGGCGATCAGATGCCAGTCGGCTTGGTGGTACTCGCACTGTTCGAGGTCCGCAGCCGTGAGCGCGTGCACGAACGCTCGGCCGCTGGTCGGGTCGTTGAACCGCTCGTGTAGGAACCGATTGATGCACGTCGGAGCGTGGGGATAGGGCAGCGTTTCGACGGGAACAGCGTGAAATGGCATTGGAACTCACTCAGTCGTGTCCCTCGACAGTAGGCGGGCGTGTCGTGACCTTCCAGCGCTCTGGAGACGGGCGTCGCGCTGGGCGACAAGCCGCTCATCGGAGCCGTGACGCCCACTACCCGCGTGCTGGCCCCGAGGGACTGATCAGCGCAGCTTGCCAGACACCGCCAACCCGCCTCAGGCAACACCACGCTGCTGATCAAGTTCGTCCCATCCGGCAATCAGCGCCGCCGCTTGCATTCGCAAGACCGCTTCCACGTCCCGGCGCTGAGTACGTCGCGTCCACAGCCGTCCGCGCTGGACGTCCAGGATTCCGACTGGGGGACCACCGACTGCTGGCCCGAAGTGCTCGTCCAAGAGAAAGAGCAGCGGATTTGCAAGACGCTGCGACAAGACAAGCCGCTCCTTCAAGTGCAACTTGACGACCCGGACCTTTCCGCCGATCCGCAAGATCCACTCCGGGTTCACGCGCACCGAGAGCCGATCATGCTTCCATGTCGCTGGCTTCGGGTGACCAGCTAGCTCAATCGCCTTGTTTCCCCAGAATGTTGCATATCCACGGCTTGCCTTCGAGTATTGGGGCCCACGATTGTCCTTTGCGCGCTCGGCGATCGGAGCAAGGTCTCGACGGGAGCCGCCGTCGATGTGGAGTCGCTCAACATCCTCACGCCATCGCGACCAGAAGTCCCCGCCAGGAAAATATGGCTGTTCATACTGCCGCCGAATTTCCCGAAGTTTCGCTAGCTGGCCGGGTGAATCAGCAACTACGAAATCACCGAAGGTCGTCATGCTGAGCGCGATCGGCTTCACGTATACCTCGACTCTCTTGTCCGCTTGTCCTGCACGCAAAGACAGGCGGTGGACACGACCCAGCCAGACGCTGGTGCGTTGCTGTCTTTGCGCCGACCGCTTTCGGGTGTTTGGCGACTACAGCGACCACCCAAATTACACTATTGGGATTTCTGGGTCAATCGAGTCCCCGTAGACGCACTTGCCTGCTCGCCGCGCTGCGCATACGTGAAGACATCTCACCGGGGCGGCAGGGCACTCGCCTGCGCCCAGTGGGCGCGGGCGTTCGATGGGGCGTGGTAGTAGGTGTCGAGAGTGACTTTCAACGACGTGTGACCCATGGACTCGGATACGAGTTTTGGATCCAGGCCGTAACCACCAGCTGCCACGGGTGAGATCGAATAGCTGCCGTAATGGTGACGCGCGTAGTACGGCCGGTAATCGAAACGCGGCGGCAGCACGAGCCCCGGGTCGTTCTCCGAAGCCGCGGCGAGTGCTTGCTGATACTCGCTCTCGAGCAGGCGCTTGGCCCGATCGAGCAAGCTGGCGTACGACTCGGCCCACCAGGTCTGGCCACCGGTGGGAGCGAACAGCCAGCCGTCACAATGCTCACGGGCGAACGCGGCGAGCTCCAACAACGTCGGCATCCAATACGCGTGCACGAGCGCGGTACGTGGCGACTTGTTGTGCTTCAACGGCACGACCGGCGGCGGGGCACTTGGTTGCCACCGCTTGTAACGATCCAACTGGAACTGAACATGTAGCTCACCGAGAGGGTCGATGTTGTCGGCGTGAATGACCAACAGCTCCATGGGGCGCACACCAGTGGCCGCCTGGGTGCCGGGGGCTTTGCAAATACGCCAGACTTCCGAAGCCTCAGGCCGGTGACGGCCACCTTTGGCACCACGCCCCGTCTCTTTATGCCAGGGTGCCGGCTTGGTCTCAACGGCTTCGACAGCGCGACCGAGCGCCTCGATCTCAGCGTGCGTGGGTACCGAGTCGATGACGATGCCGCGCTCCGAATCGTTGTCGTCGTCCCAGCGGGGACCTCGACCACTTGTGAGAGCCGCAACTCGATCCTGGGTCCGGGTGTTCGCGGTCTGGCGGATCAACGGGGTCCGGACACGCCGAACAGCGTCATCCCACGCTTCTTTGTTGCCCTTGGTGTCGACGGGCAACCACCGCTCGACAATTCCCCACGACACGAAACTCATCAACGCGGTGTAGATGCCATCAAACGTGCTTTTTGATACGCCTTGATCGCGGGCTGCTTTCAGAGGTGTCAGCACCAGGTCCAGGCACATCTCGGCGCAACGGTTGCCACCAATGAGTGAGAACCACACGTTGGCTCGAGACGAATACGCACGCCAGGTGCCTTCAGGATGATGCTGATGCACATACTCGAGCCAAGCTAGATACGCGTCTTCGACGGTGCGGTGAGGACCCGGAAGGCTGGTGTCACCAAAACCGGCACGCAAAGCGCGCAGATCGGCTCGCAACTTGCGAGCCTCCAGCTCGGCGTCATCGGGACTCGAACACCGTTTCCATCTACGCGGCCCGACACCGGCATAGCCAGACGGATACCAGCCCACCCGAGCGTCTTTGGTGACTCGCACTGGGTCAGCGTCAGGTCGACGGGGCCTAGCCATGACGACGCTCGCCTCGAGATGCTCGGGGGACAGCCCTTGGAACGGCCGTTGGCAGGACGCCAGACGCCACGGCTGCTGTGCGCGTCGGTCTTGGCGTGGGACGGTCCGCGCCGAGCCCTTCGAACCAGGCGACCACATCGGCTGGCACCCATCGGGCCAGACCAGGGCGTGGCCTTTTCGGTGTCGGGAACGACGTGTCCTCACGACGAATGTCCTCGACGGTCGACTCGGCACAGACCAAGAACGCGGCCACATCAGCCTGGGTCCAGGCCCGATCCCGGGGCGGGGCAGCCGCAGGCGGCTGGTGTGCGTCGCCATCCATGTCTCCAACCGTCCGGGAGAGCGGCGGCGGCGCACGCAGGTGCGCGACCCCGCGGCATCGGCACGGGGCGCGTACGCGGGCCATTCGCGGGCACACGCGGTCATTTGTGCGCCACCAGGGCACAGAAGCCCAGGTCAGGGGGTTAGGCATGAGAGCTACACCATCTTCGAAGGCACCTCCGAGATCCAGAGGCTCGTGGTCGCTCGGGCCATATCTGGCGTGCATATTCCATAGCTCCGTGCCGCGGCGTTGCGTGCTCGAGCTCCCTACGCTCGCGCCGCGATATCAAGGTGCATCCGAGATCCCGGGCCGAAACGGGTTTCCACCACCCCTTCGAGAACGAAGCCGGCCTTCTCGTAGAAGCCAAGCGCGTGCCCATTCGCTGTCACTTCCATACGCGGCGCCCCCTGCCGCCGCGCGGTGCCAACCGCGTCGACCACCAGCTCCCGACCAATCCCGCGCCGCGCCCAATCGGGATCGACGAATAGGTCTTCCAGCACGCTGACTTGCCCGGCGATCAGTGTGGTGGCGAAGCCCACGATGCGACCATCGGCGATGGCGACTCGAGCCCGTTGCTCGTGGACTGCGCGATCGGAGAAGGCGAGCGCGTCCGGATGGGCCAGGAGACTCACGCGATCACCCTCATTAGACAGCGACGACCTGCGAAACACGTCGCTCAGGACACCCAGGTCGGCCGGCACGGCGAAGCGGATCAGGACGTCGGCCACGGAGACAGATTGCCTGGTCGGCGCGGCCCTCGGCTCGGCGGCGAGGCCCCACGGAGCACCGATGTCGGGGGTCGCCAGCGGCGCACCCGGTGGTCGGCGATCGATGTCGTCGGGTGCGACGACACCCGCGTGTCACCGAACCCACCGGTGGGTAGCACCGGCCGGTGGCGTGCGGGCGAGGATGACGCCCGCCGCCGGGCTGCTTGGTCGGCGCGACGACGAGTTGAAAGCCCAGCTTCTCCGTCCCGCCCGTCCCCCTCACCCGCCAGGGCGAAGCGGTGATCGGCGGGTGCCTGAGTCGAAGGAAACGCGGCTCAGGTCGCGTGGGCGTATGCGGCGGCCTTGAGCAGGTTCTGGGCCTTGAGCTCGGTCTCTCGCCATTCAGCGGCGGGCTGTGAGTCGATCGTGATGCCGGCGCCGACGCCCAGCGTCGTGGTGTGGGAGCCGACCATGAAAGTCCGGATCGCAACGGAGAGTGCGGCTCGTTGACGTTGCGTGTCGATCCATCCGATCGCGCCGCAGTAGACGCCTCGGGGAACCGGCTCCAAGTCCACGATCGCCTGCATGACGCTCGGCTTGGGTGCTCCGGTGATCGACGCTGGTGGGAACAGTGCCTGCAGCATGCCGGCGGTCCCGACATCGGGCCGGAGACTTCCCGTCACGGTACTGACCAGGTGCACAACTCCCGGGTAACGCTCGGGACGACACAGGGCCGGGACACTGATGGAGCCCGGCTCACAGATCCGGCCCGAGATCGTTCCGGGCCAGATCGACGATCATCACGTTCTCAGTTCGATCTTTTGCGCTGGCCAGCAACACCTCCGCTACTGTGCCGGTCCCCTTGATTGGGCAGGTCGCGATACGCGGGCCGTCTCGGCAAAGGAATCGTTCGGGTGAGGCTGACACGACGGCCGTATCTCCGAATGACAGCAGGAACGAGCGCGGCGACGGGTTGATGCTTTCGAGCGCTTCGAACAGCGCTCCCGGGTCGATCCGCTGCGACATTGACAGGCGACGCGTGAGGTTGACCTGATAGCAGACCCCGTCGCGGATCAGGCGATGAATGGCGTGAACCTTCTCGCAGAAGCCGTCCCGGTCAATGCTCGACGCCCAGGGAAGAGGATCCGAGGATCGACGCTCGGGTCGTTTGGTTGCCAAGGTGAGCGGGCGCACTCGATTGAAACGCACCAACGTCACATCCGGGCACGGGTCCGGGTTGATTCGCGAGTCGCGAACCCGCTCGAGGCAGTGGCCCCACTCGTAGGCGAAGTACCCCGCCCACCATCCCGGCGGACCTTCATCGAGTCGAGTGACGACATCCCTTCCGGAGCCGCAGAGAATCTCGACCGGCTCGGTAGCAATCTGATAGCAGTTTCGGTCGCGCACGATCGCGAACGGCTCCGCGTCGGAACCAGCATCGCAGAGACCACGAGCTGTCACCTTGCGACGCTACCGTTCTCGATCGGGTTCAACTCGGGCAGATATGGCCGGAGCGGGCTCGTCGAAGTCGGATCGCCGGTTCGGCGGAACGCCCTCGCGGCGACCCCTCGCCGTGTTCGCGACCACGGTCGGCCCGGGAACCCGCCCAGGCGTGCGCCGACCACCCACGACGAACCCGTCGACCCGATTCGGGCATCCGGTTTCATCTATTTGTCGTCTCAACCACTTGGGTAGTCTCTGCGCGAGGACAGGATCCTCACCTTGAACGGGTGCGGTGCCGGTTGTGGGAGCTGAACGAGGAGGTCGTTCGGTGTGTTTCTCGCCCGAAGCCGATTTGGCGGGTGCGGTCGTAGTCGGGGTGATCGGGGTCGACGCGGTGCGCCATGCGTCGCGTCCTCGAGACTTGGCGCTCGCGTCGCTGCCGCTGCTGTTCGCTGCGCACTCCTTCACGGAGACCTTCGTGTGGTGGGGCCTCCAGGGAGATGTGTCACGCTCGCTTGGCCGTCATGCCACCTGGCTGTACCTCTTCGTCGCGCTCGTGGTCGTCCCGATCCTGGCGCCGGTGGCAGTGACGCTCGCCGAACCTCGAGGTTCGCGCCGTCGTTTCATGACGCTGCTCTCACTCCTCGGGGTCGGAGTCGGCCTCGTCATGCTGGTCGCGGTCGTCAGCCAGCCGCTCCACGCGCAAATCCAAGGTCATCACATCAGCTATTCGGTGCCGCTGTCGTTCGGCACGCAACTCACCGTGCTCTACGTGATTGCGACGTGTGGCGTGCTGCTGTCGTCGAGTTCTCGGCGTTTCGTGATCTTCGGGCTGGTCAACCTGGTCGCGGTCGGCCTGCTCGCGTGGCTCATGACGGCCGCGTTCATCTCGCTCTGGTGCGGCTGGGCGGCGGTCACCAGCATCGCCATCGACTTGCACCTCCGTCGCCCCGAGCGGCCGGCTCGTCCCGTCGACTCGGAGCCTGGTGGCGATCGCGCGTCGCCCACCTCGAAACCAGCCCTGCGCGTCTGAGACCGCATGAGAGGCTGTCTCCAGACCGTGGGCCTGATCCCAGCCACAGATCGCACACACGAGCGATTCGCCGATCTCGATGGCCAAGAAGGCAGCACCGATGACTTCCGTCGCACTGCTGGTTGACGTCTTCGGCCGCGTTCGTGACCTCGCCCGTCGGGTTGTCGAGGGGTTGTCGGAGGAGGAGCTGGCTACTCGGCCCAACGACCGGACGAACACGATCGCCTGGTTGGTCTGGCACCTGACGAGAATCCAGGACAGTCACGTGGCCGACCTTGCCGAGACGGAAGAGGTGTGGGCGAGCTTGGGATGGGCTGATCGATTTGGCCTTCCCTTCGACCGAGCTGCGACTGGATATGGCCACGGTCCGGACGAGGTGGCACGTGTGCGCCCCTCAGGCGCCCTCCTGGTCGGATACCACGATGCGGTCTACGAGCGAACGATTGGATTTGTGAGGTCACTTCGCGACGGTGACCTCGATCGGATCGTCGACGAGTCATGGGATCCGCCGGTCTCTCTCGGCGTGCGGCTCGTGAGCGTTCTCTCCGACGACCTTCAGCACGTCGGGCAGAGCGCCTACGTTCGCGGGTTGATCAGGAGCCGTTGAGGAGGGCCAGTTCGTTGACCGACGACGAGATCCGCATCGTGCGCGATGACCGCACAGGCCGCTATGAGGCGTGGCTCGGTGGGCAGCTCGCCGGGTTCGCCAACTTCGAACCCGCGTCCGGGCGGATCATCTTCACCCACACCGAGATCGACCCGGCCTTTGGGCACCGAGGAATCGCGAGCCGCCTCGTCACGGACGCGCTCGACGATGTACGGGCGCAGGGGCTCGCGGTCACGCCGCGTTGCCCCTTCGTCGCGGACTACATCCAGCACCACCCCGAGTACGCCGACCTCGTCGCACCCGAGAAGACGGGCTGACCCCGACTCCAACCCGACTCCCACCCGGCACCCCTCGATAGGCTCGCCAACACCGGCTCGTTGAACCCGCACCTCGGTGCACGGCGACCCGAACCCGCCGCGGAGCGGCCCCGGCCAAGCCCGCCGCCCGGTAACGTCGCTCGGGGAGGAAGCCATGACACCCCGCATCACCCTGGTGGGCGGCGGCAGCACGCACTGGACGCCGCGCCTGTTGTGCGACTTCGCAAACACGGCGTCGTTGCAGGACACCGACGTCGTCCTCGTCGACATCGACGGCGACTCACTGCCGCTGATGCTCGACGTCGGCTCGCACATCGCGAAGTGTCGGGACGGGATCGGACTGTCGGTCACTGCGACCACCGACCTCGACGAGGGTCTCGACGGAGCGGAGTACGTGGTCACCGCGTTCTCGGTCGGGGGGTTCTCCAGCATGCGCCACGATCTGGAGATCCCGGCCCGCTACGGGATCCGCCAACCGGTCGGGGACAGTGTCGGGCCGGGCGGGGTGACGCGAGCGCTTCGCAGCATCCCTGTCCTCCTCGAGATCGCCCGAGCGGTCGAACGGCGATGCCCCACTGCGCTGCTCCTCAACGTCACGAACCCGCTCTCGGCCCTGTGTCGTGCCGTCACGCGTGAGACGGCCGTCCAGGCCGTGGGACTCTGCAACGAGGTGGTCGGGCTGCAGTTCGTGACGAGCCTGCTGCTCGACGCCGACCTCCGCCGCGTCGACCCGACGGTCGCCGGCGTCAACCACCTCCCGCTCGTAACCGAGATGCAGGTCGGAGGCGACGACGGCTTCGCCCGCCTCCGCGCGCTCCTTGACGACGCCGCCGCCCAAGCCGAACCGGTGTGGATGACGCCACCCCCGGGCATGCACTACCGCAAGGTGTCGGACGGCCCAGACTGGACCAAGGCGGACGTGATCGCCGGAAACCGGCTCAAGTTCGAGTTGTTCCAGCGCTTCGGCGTGCTGCCCGGCTCATCGGACACCCACGTAGCGGAGTTCTTCCCCGGCTTCGTGACCGCCGCCTCCGACTTCGGACGCGAGTGGTCGGCGCACCACTACGGCCTGGCCGGTCACGTGGCCGACAAGCGGGACGACGACCAGGGCGTCGCCGAGCTCCTGGCCAGCGACGAGATCACCGGCTACCCCTCCGGGGAGCTCGTGGCGCCGCTGCTGGATTCCATCCTGCGGGAACGGCCGACCCCGCTGCCGGTGAACCTGCCGAACACCGGACAAGTCGAGAACCTCCCGGACGGAGTGGTCGTGGAGTGCATGGGGCTGGCGACCGGTGGACGCGTGACCCCGAGAGACCACGCCCGCGTCGACTCGATCCTCGGCGAGCAGCTCCGTCGAGTCGTCGTCGCTGAGGAGCTGGCCGTCGAGGCGGCGCTCACCGGCAATCGCACCACCGTGCTCGAGGCGATGCTGGCCGATCCCATGGCCGGACGGCTCCCGTACGAACACGTCGTGGCGATGACCGACGAACTCCTTGCTGCCACGCGGCCCTGGCTCCCGCAGTTCACCGACCCGACTCGGGCCTGACATGGACCAGCCGCCGTTCCTTGCGAGGCGGCCAGCGGCGTCCGAACCGCGAGGCTGACGCGTGCCAGCCGACCTTGCGCGGTTCGAGACCTTGCAGTTCGACCGGCCCGACCTCGGCGTCCTGCGCATCACGCTCGAGGCACCTGGTCTCAATGCGGTCGGTCGGGCGATGCACGCCCAGCTCGGCGCCGTCTGGCCGGCAATCGACGCCGACCCCGAGACGCGCGTCGTGGTGGTGCGCGGAGCGGGACGGGCGTTCTCAGCCGGTGGCAGCTTCGACCTGCTCGAGGAGGTCGCTGGAGACGAGGCCGCGCGGCTACGGGTGCTGCGCGAAGCGCGAGATCTCGTCTCGAACATGCTCGAGTGCTCGAAACCAATCGTGTCGGCGATCGTCGGACCGGCCGTCGGCGCAGGCCTCGCCGTCGCGCTCCTCGCCGACATCTCCATCGCCGGCCGTTCTGCCCGCATCCTCGATGGTCACACCCGGCTCGGCGTCGCCGCGGGTGATCACGCCGTGATCGCCTGGCCGTTGCTCTGCGGGATGGCCAAAGCCAAATATCTCCTCCTGACGTCGACGTCGCTCACCGGAGAAGAAGCCGAGCGGGCAGGTCTGGTATCGCTCTGCGTCGACGACGACGCGGTGCACGACACGGCGCTCGGAGTCGCGCGAGACCTGGCTGCTGGTTCACAGAGCGCGATCCGGCTGACGAAGATGGCGCTGAACCACTGGTACCGGCTCTTTGCACCCGCGTTCGACGCATCGCTCGCCTACGAGTTTCTCGGCTTCGCCGGCCAGGACGCCCGGGAGGGAATCGCCGCGGTGCGCGAGAAGCGCGCGCCGCATTTCACCGGCCCGGCGCCTGCCGTGGATTCGTAGCCGTCGAGCTCGGGACTGACCGATGAGCGAACAACCCGATGACGGGACCGAGTTCCGCGAGCTCTACCCCGGCCGCGGGGCCGCGGACCTGACCGTGCTCTACGAGCCGACGGTCGATCCGCGCCGCGATCGCCACGTACGGGTGAACATGGTCGCCAGCGCCGACGGCGGCACCGCAGTGGGAGGTACGTCGGGGTCGCTCGGCGGAGCGGCCGACCATGTGATCTTCGCGACCATCCGATCCTTCGCCGACGTGATCGTCGTCGGGGCGTCGACCATGCGCGACGAGCAGTACGGGCCGGCTCGCCTCGACGAACACCACCGCCAGGCCCGGCTCGAACGCGGTCAGACGCCGGTCCCCGCCATCGCGGTCGTGACGCGTCGCGCCGAGCTCGACTGGCAGGCACCGTTCTTCGCCGAGGCCGAGGTGGCTCCGCTCATCGTGACCGTCGGGGCCGCGCCCCACCCTCCCGCCGACGTCGCCGGCGTCGTCGTGGCCGGCACGGACGGCGGGGTGGATTTTGGCGTGGCGCTCGATGAGCTCGTCAGGCGCGGATACCGGAATGTCCTCGTCGAAGGCGGCCCAACCATCAACGGTCAGTTCGCTGCCCTCGGCGCGGTCGACGAGTTGTGCCTGACCGACTCGCCCCTGTTGCTCGTCGGCTCGAGCCATCGGATCTTCGCTGGCGCCGACCTTGCGACTCCCGCACGCCTCGCGCTTGTCTCCGTGGTGACAGCTGAGAGCTTCCTCTTCGTCCGTTACGCCCGAGCTGAACCCGCCTTAGCCGCCTAGCGGAGTTCGACCGGGAAGCGCCCAGCGCGGGTCGCCGATGCGGGCTCGTCACCTCGGACACCTCGGAGGCCGAACCAGGCCAGCTCCGACACCCACCGGGCCAGCTCGTCGGCGTCGAGGCCGTTGCCGTCGCCGGTCAACGCATCGCGGCTGGTCGCCTCGGCGATCCCGACGAGCGCGTGGGCGAGGACCCGACGGTGTTCGGGTATCCCCTCGATATCGATCAGGAGGCTGATCACGCCAGCGACGTCGTCGAGCAGGCGCTCGATGATGTCCGCGAACTCGGGGTCGTTTCGGGCCGAGGCGCCGAAGAGCACACGAAACGCGGCTTCGTTGCCGGTCACGAACCGGAAGTAGGCCGCGAACCCTCCCTCGACGCGCTCACGACCCGTCTGGACGGCGCCCGTCGCGGCGTTGAGATCGTGGAGTAGTCGCCTCCCGAGGTCGCCGAGCAGATCCACGAAGAGCGCCCGCTTCGAGGGGAAGTGCTGGTACAGGACCGGCTTCGTCACCCCAGCCGCGCCAGCGATGTCATCCATCGACGTGGCGTGGAAGCCCCGGTCGGCGAACACCGAGCAGGCGACGTCCAGGATCTGTTGGCGACGCCGCTCGGCCGGGAGACGCGTCGTCGCGGGACGTGCGCTCACGCGCTGGACTTCAAGGGCATCTCATACCGGTCGGTGTGACCGAAGTTGCTCTCCCAAAGCTCTCCAAGCCGCGCGATTTCGCTCGCATCGAGGGGATGGTCAGCGGCGGTCGCAAACTCTCGAACGTCGTCGACCGTGACGCACGTTGGCAGCACGGTCGTGAACGCAGGATTGGCGAGGATCCCCGCGACGGCCGCCTGCGCGATCGTCCGGCCGCTGCCCTCCCACAGGAAGGAGAGCGTCTCGGCCTTCTCGAAGTTGTCGAGCATGTTGTCCCGGTTGCGGTGGGAGCGGTGGTCGGTCGCCGCGAAGACCGTGTCGCGGTCGATCTTGCCCGAGAGCACATCCGAAGCATGCGGGACGCGCGAGATGAGCCCGGCCGTCCCGTCCACGATCGCAGGCTCGGCGGCGAAGGTGCGGCCCGGCTCCTGCTCCAAAATGTTGAAGACCGTCTGCAGCGACGCGATCGGCCGTCGGCGCAGAGACTCGAGGCCCTCCTGGACCCATCCGATGGCTGGTCCCAGCGCGACGCCGAGCTCACGGACCTTGCCTTGCTCGCGTAAGCGCGCGAGCTCGGCCCAGAGATCGTCGTCCAGGATCGGCGAGAGTCGGGCGTTGTGGAGCTGGTAGAGGTCCACGTAGTCCGTCCCCAGCCGGCGCAGCGAGGCATCGAGCTGCTCCCGAATCGCCTCGGGCCGCCAGTCCTGAGGTCGTTCGGACTGGCCGGGGGGGCGGGGGGCGTCGATGTCGTACCCGCACTTGGTGGTCAGGACGATCTCTGCTCGATGGGTGCGGAGCAGCTCCACGAGCAGCGACTCACCGACGCCGTCGTTGCCGTAGACGGGGGCGGTGTCGAAGAACGTGATGCCCGCGTCCAGCGCTGCGTGCAGCAGCCCCTGCTTGTCCTCGACGACGCCCCACCAGTCGCTGGCCAGCGTCCAGGTGCCGAACCCGACTTCCGAGACAACGAGGTCAGAGTTCCCGAAGCGGCGGTACCGCACGGCGATCTCCCTTCGGTGGTCGCCCGATCGGTCCGAGGGTAGATGGTCGTCCGGCGGTCGGGCGAACCGCTACTCGGCGCCGCGCTCGGGGGATTGGCGCTGACGGTCCTCCCGCTCGGCCGCGCGCACGCCATAGCCCAGGACGATGGGGACCGGGAGGACGGCCATGGAGATCACGAGCGTGGTGACGGTCGACACAACGGTCCAGTCGGGAAAGTTGGTGGCTGCCCCGATCCCGAAGAACACGATGGCCAGCAGCATCGCCCCGTACCCGCAGCGTTGTGCGACCGCCACGAAGTGGCGGATCCGTGCGCGCTGTTGCAGGATCGGGTCAGAGGGCTCGCTCACCAGTCAGCCCAACCTACCCGCCCGAACGCGTCCGTCAGCCGCTTGGGCAGGTCGGCGAGAGCGAGCTCCCGCGCGACGACGTCCCGGTTGCCCTCCAAGATGCCCGCATCCGGGCGTTGGAGGAATCTCGCGACGGCGCTCGGATCGTCGATGGGCAGGACGTGTAGCCCGAGCTCCAGGAGTTCGCGCAGCACCGGGTACGGAGCGGATGCGACCGGCCGTCTGGCGATCATCGCCTCGATGACCGGGTTGCCGAATCCCTCCCACCGTGACGGCATCACCACGACGTCCGATGCGGCATAGGCATCCGACACGTTCTCGGTGCGCAGGTGGGTGGTCGAGATCCGGGCCGCACCGAGGATGTCCTCGAGGGTGGTTGCATAGCCATCCTCGGCGGGCCCGGTGAGCCAGTAACGCACGCGGCGTCGCGGCAGCTCGACGGTGAGGCGCTCGGCGAGATCTAACCCCCGGCCGACGTCCTTGCGCGCAATCGCGCGGGTGGGCTGGAGCACGACGACGTCCTGGGGACTAAATCCGAGGCGGCGCCGCGTGGACGTGCGCCGTCCCGGCTTCGCATCGAGGTCGAAGCCGTTGCGGATCGTCACCGCGTCCATCCCCCGAAGGGCCAGTGCCGCACGAGCCTGCTCGCTGATCACGACGTGGAGTGAGTTCGACCGGCGCGGGGGAAACTCCGTGTAGGGCTCGAACTCGGCCCGTTCCCACGGCAAGTCGTGATGATGAAACACGACCCGCCCGGCGAAAGCAGCCAACGCCGCAGCCGCGGCCCGGGCCGCCTCCAAGTTCAAGGGCAGTGAGCACAAGTTCTCGACGACGACCAGATCAGCGTCCGCGACCGCCCGGCCGATCTCGCGGTGCTCTGCGGGCTGACCGGGCCGACGCTCACGGGCCAGGAACGGCAAGCAGATGTCAGCCGCCGAGAGATCGTCGTCGAACTCACCCGCGACCCGGCGGACCGCAAAGCCAAGATGCTGGAGCGCCCATTGCCATTTCCGGGCCTCCACCGACACCCCGTCCTGGCCGCCCAGACGGTATGAGAGCAGGACCGCAGTCCGAGTACCCATCAGCCGATTCTGCGCGCGATCAGGAGACCGTGTGCTCTCCCGACAGATACGAGATCCGACGGTTGACTGCGTCGAGGACTGCTCGGACGGTCGCGACGTCGGGCGACTGGCGCGCCAGGGCGGTCCCGACCAGCTCGTACTCGTGTGGTGGATCGACGAGGATGAGGGCTACGGCGACGACTTCCTGGCTACCCACCTTGCCGATGGACGCGTGCTCCACTTCGATGGCCTCTGCCGAGTTGTGTAGCTGGCGGAGCGCGTCGAGCGTCGCAGTCGCGACCAGACGCAAACGGGTCGCTGCCGCAATCGATCCCTCAGCGAACCCCGTCGCATCAACGCTGCCCGATGTAAGCGTGACACGGATCGTCGCCCGCTTCCCCTCCAACTGCGACTGAATTGCACCGATCGCAATCCGGGCCAACGGGGCTGGCGACGGCTCGACCCCCTCTGCACCACTGGGCCCAAGCTGAACGACTGAAACGATCCGCCGATCGATCTCAAGGCCGAACGACGCCAAAGCGACCGATTGGATGTCACGCACTACCTGCTTTGGGTGTTTCCCAGGGTGCGCCAAGACATGAACTTCGAGCGGGCGCCCGAGGGGATCAGCGACGATGCGACAGGCGACAATCTCAGGAAGGCGAGTGAGCTCACTTTCGATCGCCTGGACATCGAGTCCCGCGATCCCCTGCTCGGTCATCGGGCCGCCTTAGCTCGACTAGTCCCGCTTGGAGGATACGGAACTCCCGGACGTGTGACGTGGATCCCAACACATCGCGGCTACCGCCGCTGGGCGTCGGCAGAGTTACAGGGGCGCGTAGAGTTGCTCCTGTGCTTGAGTTCGAGCTGAGCCCTGTGTTGAGAGCCCGGGAGGGTCGAATGGGCAGGGCCTCGACGGAACCCAAACAGTTGGGAATCAGCGGAGCGTTCACCTCACCGGGGATAGCGAAGCCGGTAGGAGAGCTTTCAGAGAGGGGGAATTCGCTATGAAGAAGCTGATCGTCCGTCTTGCGCTTGTCGGGTCGAGCATTGCTGCACTTGTCCTCGCGGGCGGTGCCGGCAAGGGCCTCCGCTAGCGCCACGAGAAACATCTGATTGGATCGGGGACCCTGCCCAATCCGCCTTTTCCACACACCTGGGCGATCGCCAAGATGTGGTCGCACTCGGGAGTCTCGATGCTGCCTCAGCCGGCGGCGGGCATCGGCGAGAGCCGAGACCTATCGCCGATACCGACGTCCTCATATCCAGCACCGTTCCCCACCCAGCGTGCCGCGCTCGCGTATCTTGGCCACTGCGAACAGCGACCTCCGCCCGAGGCGTGTCGTTGCGAGTGTGCCGATGGCACGGAGACGGTCTCATGAACCAGGCGCGGCGCCTATTCCTTCTTGCCGGAGCATGTTTCCTGACCCTGCTCATCGCCATTGCTGCTGGCGCGAGCACCGACACGACCAACCTGATCGTGATCGGTACTGCTCTCGTTGCCGGGTACATATTTGAGTTGAGACCCGACCAGCGCAGCCCTCTTCCGGTTGGCCTCGCGGTCATCGTCGTACTGCTGCGATCAGCGTCGCCTGGCGAGTTCGTCGCGATCGCGAGCCTCGCTCCCGTGGTTGCCGTGACACTGCGAACGGAGCCGCGTGGGATACCAAGCCGAGTCTTGCTGCTCGCTGAATACCTCGCAGAGGGCCTCGGTGCCGGCGCAGCGTTTCAGCTGACTATGCGCGTCGGCGCTACTTCAGATCCGCGACTCGTCGTTTTCTGTGCCCTGGCGGCAGCCGCAGTCGCAGAACTCGTGGTTGCCGATCTCGTAACTCTGTTGCGGGAGGGGTACGTGGCGCGCTGGCGGGGTCGTGGAGCTGACCTAGCTCTCGCGACCAGCGGAATGCTGATGGCAATTGGTTACGGTGGTATCGGCGGGCAAGGCGGGCTTGGCCTTTGGGGCCCAATCTTATTTTCGGTTCCGCTCCTGGCTGCGTGGTACTCCTACGAGCTGTTACTCCGAACTCGTCGAACGTTCCAGCAAACGGTTCAAGCGCTCGGAGTCGCGCCAGAGCTCGGTGGCCTAGCCCGCAAAGGACATGTTGAGCGGGTGGCGGGTCTATCCGTTGGGCTCGGACAAGAGCTCGGCGTCAGCAACGCCAGCCTCCGGGATCTCGAGACCGCGGCTTGGCTGCATCACCTCGGCGCAGTGTCCCTGGACGAGCCGCCGACCGGACTAAAGCTGGATGCCACCGACGTCGCGAGGGCCGGCGCAGACATGCTCCGCTCAAGCAACGCGCTCGCCAATGCCGGCGACATCGTGGCCGCCGAACCGGGGCTTCATCGCCCTTCGAATCCGCCGTCGGAAACCCGAGCGGTACTGATGGGTCAGATCCTCAAGGTCGCAAGTGCCTACGACGAACTGACCGGGGGCGACGATGCCCACGCATCGTGGGCGGTCGAGGCTCTGTTCACCGGCCCGGCCTATGTGTACGACGGCAATGTTCTGACGGCGCTCGAATCGGTCCTTCGAGGTCGAGGACTGCTCACGCGGTGACGGCGGGAGCGCCTGCGGGCCGCCGGCTCGCGTAGTACATCAACTCGCAGATACCTACGGCCATGACGAGGTCGCCGAACGACACCAACTCGTCGAAGGGCTTTGGAAAAAGGATTCGGTCGTCGAGAAACCGCAACAGATCATCGCTCCGTTCCTGGCGGTGTTTGACCGTCTGAACGACGGGTTTGAAGACGCGGTTGCCATGGGGACCATCACCCACAGGCTTAGTGGGCATGCCCTGATTGAGTCCGATGACGAGAGCGTTTAGAGCTATGCCGATTGCGATCACGCCGAATCCGCGGGTTCGAATATTCGCAACGCAGAAGGCGAGGATCAGGACGTACGAGGCCATCAGCAAGCCATAACCGACGGTATCGATGTCGCTTCTTGGAATGTCGATGTATTCGAGGATCGCCTGGACAACGAGTCCTGTGGCGAGGAGCCACGGCGCCGCGACCCGCAACCTTGTCAACTCGCCGAAACTTCCGTGCGTGAGGCTGATGACGAAAAGGCTGACCAACGCGGTAGCGATCAGCAGCCACACGACCTCACGGTACCCAACCCGCCGACACAGGCCGAGCACCGACGGATTTGGGGATCCCTCGAGACGTCTGGACCGACCGTGGAAGCGCTGTGGCCGGGCAGGCACGCAGGACACCAGCGCGCGAGGTGTGTGACATAGAAACGATCCCTTCCTTCCGCGATCACCCATAGCAATCGAACCTCGTCACCGGTAGTTTCCTACCCGCCTCGATGTGGCAGGAGGGTGGGAGCGGGTCGATGTCGAGCCCGGGTGGAGCGGAGTGGTCTCCAAATCACGAACTCGATCAGGTCATCGCGCAGTATCGAGGCGATGCGCTCCGAGTTGCGAGGCGGCTTGTTCGTAGCGATGCCGAGGCCGAGGACCTGACGCACACCGCAATTCTCAATGTCCTGCGCCGGGCTCAATACATCGAGGACGCGTCAAACGTTAAGGCCTACTTGCTGACGTCGGTCCGAAATCTATGGCGGAACCAACTTCGACAGCAGGGGAGCCGACGTTTTGTTGGGGCAGATGCCGCCGAGCACATCGCCGCGACCGAGGCAGGCCCCGAGGAACGTGTACTGACGGAGCTAGACACGGTGCTCGCTCGCGAGGCGTTTGAGTCCCTCTCGCGAACTAGCCGAGAAGTGCTTGTCCTTCGCTACGTGGAGGGGCTTGGCTTTCTGGAGTTGTCTGAGCAGCTTGGGATCACGCCGGTCGCGGCGCGACAGAGGGCACACCGGGCTCGGGAAGAGCTGGTCGGCCTCTGCATCGAGCACACGGCATCGGGAGGGTGCCGCACCTGCCGACCGGTACGTTCGAAACTCGGCCGGTATCTGCGCGGCCAGCTCAGTCGCAAGGTCAGGGCCCAGATTTCAGCGCACCTGTCCACGTGCGTGGCATGTGCCGACTGCTATCAGCAGCTGCAGGACCTCTATGGCGATCGGCTCGTGCCGCCGGGGGGTGACTCGTGAAACCGAGAGTGGTCGCTGCAGAACAAATCGGTCGAAGGCCAGTTCCGGAGCGGCCGTCGGTCGTCTTGAAGGCGATGACCGTTGTGCTTGGGCTCGCCGCGGCGTCCGGGCTAGCCGGAGCCTTTCTCCTTGGCCGGCCGGGCGATGTAGACGCGTGGACCGTCGCTGCGCTCGTTGTCCTGAGCGTGGTCGCGACGCAACGTGTTGCAATCTTTGGCGATGAGACCGCCATCAACTCGAGCATGGTGATTCTGTCGGCGGCTGCGGCGACGGCGGTTGCGGGAGGTCCTCTCTGGGTCCCAGCCGTTTGCGGTCTTGCCGCTGGCTTGCATTGGGATCACGTCCGAAACGGTGCATTCCGGAAACTTGTAGTCAACGCGTCCTGTACGACGCTCGCAACTCTTGCGGCCGCAGCGCTGGGTCGCAGCCTGTTTGTCGCTGGTGCATCCGAGTGGATCGCCGTGGGGCTGAGCGCAATCCTCGCTGTCGTCGGCTACTGGACTGTGAACAACGTTCTAGTCGCCGCGATCCTGTGGGCCGCCGATGGCGGCTCGCTTGGTCGCCACATACGAGAGTTGACTCGGTCAGAGACGGAGTTGCTGCCCTTCGCAATTCTCGGCTTTGTGGCGGGATACGTCGTTCTGCGGGACGTGGGGACCTGGGCAATGGTCCTTGCGCTCGTCGGGCTCCTACTTGTGGCCGACCCGGTCGTCGTGCGGCGGCTTGCCCCAAAATCGGTTTGGCGAGTCTCCGGAATCGTGGCCCTCACAGCAGGGGTGCTTCTCGCGGTCGGAATCTCGGCCGATACCGCGAGCGCCGAGAAGTTCCCCGCGAGTGCTGAGTTTCTGGCCTTGGTGGGTCTGGGCGGGCTGGGGGCGCTGGCCCTTGTGCGCATTCGGCCGGCAGCAGCTCGTGCGGCGTTGGTAGTGGCGGGGTCCGCAGCGTTCATCGTGTTCCATCGTGGTGAGCCGGCTTTGGGCCCACTCGTGGTGCTTATCGCCACCGGGCTTCCGCTGCTGTCCCCGCCAGTCAGCAACTCCGCGCGACGTCGCCTGGCCTACTCGATCGTGCTTGGGGCGACCGTACTTGTGAGTGCCACGGTGTTTCTTCCGTCCGCCTTCGTCTCATCGGCCGGCGGAGCGGTGGTCGCTGGGGCTGTGGCTGGCTGTGCTGCGCTGATTGGCTGGCATTTGAGCGTGCTCATCGAATCACTTCGAGAACACGGCGTCGAGGGTTATGTAGCCGTCGGTCTTATCCGCAGCGATGTGCCTCTCTTTGTTGGCGGAGGTCTCGCCGGCGGGCTCGTGGGCTGGATCGGTCTCCACGTCGGAGTTGCAAGCATGGGCGGCGCGCTCACGGCCATCATGTTGATGGCGGTCGTCATATCGTTGCGGAGGCGCGCCTTGGTGTCTCCGTCGGCGTTGGAACTCAGCGATGACGAGCTTCTTGATGTTGTTCGCAGCGCGCTGCTAGGTCTGCCGGCGTCGCGTTTGCCCGGGGACTGAGCGCACTCCGTTCGAGTCGTGGAATGATGAGAACCGTGACGGGAGATGATGAGGGCCGCCAGACGTCGGCATCATCGCCGTCGGGCGGTGGGGATGTGCATGGCTGGGGTGAGCTTGTCGACGATGTACGGGAGCGCCGCGTTCGCTCGTTCGGGATGGGCGGTTCCGAGCTTGTCGCACGACAACATTCGCTCAACAAGCTGACGGTTCGCGAACGACTTGAGTTGCTGATCGATCCGGGGACCTGGGTTGAATTCGGTCTGCTCGCGGACAGCATGGATTCCGCGTATGAGGGTCGATACCTCGCCGCGGACGGCGCGGTGACCGGCCTCGGCGCGATCGATGGTCGTCGCGTCGCTGTCGCGGCTTATGACTTCACCGTCCTCGCTGGGTCGATGGGTCGGGTGGGTGAGCAGAAGATCCAGCGCATGCGCGAGCTCGCTCTTCGACAGCGCATCCCAATGATCTGGTTGCTCGATTCGGCTGGTGCACGCATCCAATCCCAGAGCGGGTCGACATTCGCCGGCATGGGTGATCTGTTTCGCGAGCAGGTCACGATGAGCGGGGTGGTGCCGATGGTTGCCGCGATTCTCGGTCACTGCGCCGCGGGAACTGCTTACATTCCCGGGCTGGCCGATTTCGTCCCGATGGTGAAGGGCACGTCGTCGATGGCTCTCGGTGGTCGACACCTCGTGAAGGCGGCGGTCGGCGAGGACGTGACCGAGGAGGAGATGGGCGGCTCGGCGGTACATACCCGTGTCTCTGGGTGCGCAGACTTCGAGGTCGCTGACGATCGTGAGTGCCTAGCTGTCGTGAAGGAGTATTTGTCGTTCTTCCCGTCCAACAACCGAGAGGACCCGCCGATTCGACCGACGGGCGATCCAGCAGATCGTCTGGTGCCGGAGCTCTACGGCATCGTGCCGACAGCCCCTCGGCGGGCATACGACATTCGGCGTGTTGTGAACGCGGTTGTCGACGATGGGCGGGTGCTGTGGATCAAACCCGACTGGGCGAAGAACATCGTCACGGGTCTGGCACGGATCGCTGGGCGCCCGATCGGTGTGGTGGCTAATCAGCCGATGGTCTTGGGTGGAGCCCTCGACGTGAACGCCGCGGACAAGGCCGCCCGCTTCGTCTGGCTCTGCGACGCGTTCAACATCTCGCTTGTGTTTCTGCATGATGTGCCGGGATTTATCGTCGGCTCAACCGTGGAGCGGCAAGGAATCATTCGCCATGGTGCGAAGATGTTGTTCGCGGTTTCGGAGGCAACAGTCCCGAAGGTGAGTGTCGTGCTGCGCAAGAGTTACGGCGCGGGCTACTTCGTGATGAACGGCTACGCGTACGAACCGGACTACATCGTTGCGTGGCCTACGGCTGAGATCGCTGTGATGGGGCCCGATGGGGCGGTGAACATCATTCATCGCCGCACCCTCGAGGCCGTTCCCGAGGAGGAAAGGCCGCAACGGCGCCTCGAGCTCGCGGAGGAGATCCGCCGCAACATCGACCCATTTGTGGCAGCTGGTCACGCGCTTGTTGATGACGTCATCGACCCGGCCGAGACGCGTGTCGCGATCGCTCGTGGTCTTGAGTTAGCGCGCGACAAGCAGGTTGTCCGACCGTGGCGGAAGCATGGCGTGCTCCCGGTCTGATCGCTGTCACCGCGGGGGATGGTCGCTCGGAATCCGTCAGGCCCAGCCCGGTCGCCGGTGCGGACGCTAACCTCCACTCGTGCACGAGATTCGCGCTGAGATCGCTGCCAACGTCTGGCAAGTCGTTGTTGATGAGGGCCAACTCATCGCCGAGGGTGACGAGCTCGTCATTCTCGAATCGATGAAGATGGAGATCCCGGTTGTAACTGAGGTACCTGGTGTCGTCCGCGAGCTGCACGTACAACCGGACGATGTGGTGCAGGAAGGTGATCTCATCGCCCTGATCGACGAGTCGTGACGTGCCGATCCAATGGGAGCTCGACGGCGAAATCGGGTTAGCCACCATCGACCGGCCGGAGCGCCGGAACGCGCTCAACGCGGAGCTCTGTGGCGAGTTGCACGAGCGGCTGAAGTCGAATCCGGGTCTGCGTGCCGTCGTCATTGCCGGCTCGGGCGACAAGGCATTCTGTGCCGGTGCAGACCTCGGGCGCCGCGCGGCGGACGTCGGTGGCTTGAGTCACGGCGGAGGGGACACCTTCCGTCCAGCGTTTGAACAGCTGCTCGACGAAATCATCGCCTACCCAGCCCCAGTCGTCGCGTCCGTCAACGGCGCGGCCCTCGGAGCTGGCCTGCAACTGGCAGTCGCGTGTGACCTTCGCGTGGCCGCGCCCGGGGCGACGTTCGGCGTGCCGGCAGCTCGTCTCGGGGTGCTGCTGAACGCGGCGAACATCGCGCGGCTGGCGACGCTCGTCGGCCAGGCGATGGCGCGCGACCTACTACTCAGTGCTCGCCTCCTCGACGTGAACGAGGCCGAGCAGGTCGGATTGGTGCAACGTCGAGCCAACGACGCCCTCGGCGCCTCGCGGGCCCTCGCCGCCGAGCTGGCCTCGTTGGCTCCACTCTCACTCGCGGGCCATAAGCGGGCTCTGAACTTGCTCGCGGAGGCGTGCGCACTTACGCCGCAGGTTCGCGTTGAGCTCCAGGAGCTCGAGGCGGGAGCGTTTGCGAGCGCCGACCTGCAGGAGGGCCTCGCCGCCTTCGCTGAGAAGCGGCCGGCCCGCTTCTCTGGCCGCTGAGCATCCGTCAAGGGCCCTGCCGCCCGCCGCTCGAGACGCTGAGTCGGCGCGATGTCGGGTCAGTAGTTCGCCGGGAGGAGGCGCTCGAGGTACGTGAAGAAGAAGAACAGCGCCACGAGGAACGGGATCGCGCCGATGATCCAGGTCATGAAGCGGGCGTGGCGGTGGTAGGCGAGCCACCAGAATCCGCCCACCGCGGCCGCGATGAGCCCAGTGATTAGGGCCGGGATCAGGGAGCCGGAATCGCCCGACAGGCTGGAAATGTCGACGAGCTTGGACGGACGAGGCAGTCCGCGGGGTGGCGGCAGGGGTGGTGTCGGGCTGTCGAGCGCGGCCTTGACCACGAGCCGCTGCGACGCGGAGTATTTCGGGTTGCAGGTTGTCAGGGTGAGCGTCGCGGGGCGAGCCGGGTCTGGGTTCAGGACGGCGACGTCGCTCGGGTCCACGACGAGCTGCTGATAGACGCGATATGTGAAGAAGCCCTGCACCGTTCGGATGAGGATTTCGTCACCCGTCGAGAGTTGATCGAGGTTTCCGAACCAAGCGCCGTAGGTCGTCCGGTGGCCGGCGATGGCTGCGTTGCCTCGTTGACCGGGGAGCGGTGTCAGGGGGTAGTGACCAGGGCCCATGCGAAGGTCGTCGGTGGCGATGCCGTCGACCACGATGGCGTCCAATCCGATCTTGGGGATCTGAATGCGAGCGACGGCGTTCCCGGGCGGCGGCGGTGGCGGCGATGGTTCCGTCGTTGCGGTGGACGTCGGGTTTGTCGTCGGGGTAGTCGTCGTCGGGGTCTTGCGAAGCTCAGTCGAGAACTCGCGACGGAGGCGGCTCTGCTGTTGGGAGGCGTAGATCCCCGTGCCCCACAGCTGGTACGCGACGAAGAGCAGGATCAAGACGCCCACGGTGATGAGGGCGCGCCCGATGACGGCGGCTGCGCGTCGCACGACTCCCGATCCTATGGGCCCCCCGGCCCTGAACCGAGGTGCTGGCCTGACGCGGTTCGCCCGCCCTCGGGACCCCTCCGTACACTCTGTCCACCTGCTCCCGGGAGACGCTGTGCCACCCGTCGTCCGTCTGCGCTCGGCTGTGTGCCTGCTCGGTCGCTTCCCAGCCCTTGCTGGAGTGGATCTAGACGTGGCCGAGGGCGAGGTCGTGCTGCTCTCGGGCGGGAACGGAGCGGGGAAGACGACCCTGCTCCGACTCCTCGCCGGACTCGTGCCCCTGCGCTCCGGGTCGGCCTGGGTCCTCGGCCATGACCTGGCCGAAGACCCCAAAAGCCACCGTCGGCTCCTGAGCCTCGTAGGCCACGAGACGGGCTGCTACGACGACCTCACCGTGGCGGAAAACGTCCGCTTCGCGGCGCGTGCGGCGGGCGCCGACGCGCCGCCAGAGCAAGAAGTTCTGCAGCAGTTCGGACTCACTCCGTTGTGCGACGTGGTGCACGCCCGGCTGTCGGCTGGCCAACGGCGCCGGTTGGCGTTTGCGATCGCCATGGTCCGCACCCCTCAGCTCTTGCTGCTCGACGAACCGCACGCTGGCCTCGACGCCGAGGGGCGAGCGGCGCTCGACGCGGTGCTCGCCGGCTCGCCGTCGGCTGGACGGTCGGTCGTCTTGGTGTCGCACGAGCTAGAGCGGTCCCGACCGCTGTCGTCCCGAGAGGTCGTGCTGACCGCCGGCCAAGCACACGGCACGCTGCCCGACCCTGAACGGGCCGAAACCAAGGACTCCCGGCCGACGCTCGCCCGCGGCGCAACGCCGTCGGGGAGCCGCGCGTGAATCTGTTCCAAGAGGCCGCCCTGGTCGCCGGCAAAGACCTCAGAATCGAGGCCCGATCCCGGGTCACGGCCCAGCAGATCCTGCCGTTCGGACTCGTCGTGCTGCTCCTGTTCGCTTTCGCGCTCGACCCCCACCGCGGTGATCTCACCAACGTGGCGCCCGGCCTGTTCTGGGTCACGGTGCTGTTCGGGACCCTGCTGGCGGTGGGCCGGGCGTTTTCGATCGAGGCCGAGAACGGAGCCCGGGACGGGCTTCGCCTGTCCGGGCTGGACAGTTCAGCCCTCTTTCTTGGCAAGGCGGCCGCCGTCGCCGTCGAGCTCGCGGCCCTCGAGGCGCTACTCACGGTCGGAGTGGTGATCCTCTTCAATGTGGGCCTCAAT
This sequence comes from Actinomycetota bacterium, assembly GCA_003140175.1. GTDB lineage: Bacteria > Actinomycetota > Acidimicrobiia > IMCC26256 > PALSA-555 > PALSA-555. Next base: position 41,030 of record PLJD01000096.1, on the reverse strand, counting down.
GGTGTGGCGCCGCTCGTGCTCGCCACGGTGGCCGCGACTGTGGGCCTGGCGGCCACCGGTACCCTCTACGGCGTCCTCGCCGCGGGACTGCGCGTGCGCGAGACGCTGTTGCCGGTGTTGTTGCTCCCAGTGGTCGCCCCGGTTCTCCTGGGGGCAACCAAGGCGTGGGAGGCCTCCATCAGCGGCGTTTCGGGTGACGCGTGGCCTTGGGTGACGTTGCTCGGTATTTTCGCCGTGCTCTTCACCGGGATTGGGATGCTCGCCTTCGGGCCGCTCCTGGAGGAGTCATGACGCTACTGAACCCCCGCATCAGCCGAGTGCTCGGCGTGGCCGCGCTCGTCTCGCTCGTCGCCTTGGCCGTGTTCGGCCTCTTCATCGCGCCACCGGACGCGGTTCAGAGCGACGCGCAACGTCTGATGTATCTCCACGTCCCATCGGCCTGGATCGCGTACCTCGCCTACGGCGTGACCGCCCTCTCGTCGGCGCTCTATCTCTGGCGGCGCACCCGGAGCCCGGTGTGGGACCGCCTGGCCGGCGCATCGGCTGAGCTGGGTGTGCTCTTCACCGCCATGACGCTCGTGATGGGTTCATTGTGGGGTCGGCCGGTCTGGGGCGTCTGGTGGGCTTGGGACGCGAGGCTCGTCACCACTGCTGTCCTGTTCTTCTTGTATGTCGGGTACCTCGCCTTGCGTCGCGTCCCGGCCCCGCTCGAGACGAGGGCCAAGCGGTGCGCGATCGCTGCGCTCGTGGCCTTTGTCGACGTTCCGATCGTTCACTTCTCGGTTGACTGGTGGCAGACGCTGCACCAGCAGGCGACCGTGTTCACGCCGAGTCTGAATGCCCACATCCACGGCGTCATGGCCTTCACCTTGTGGTTGGGAGTGCTCGCCTTCACGCTCTTGTACGTCTACCTCCTGGACAAGCGATACCGACTCGAAACGCTCGAGGAGGACCTCGAATCCAAGGAGCTCGCGAAGGCCATCGAAGAGCGCGTGCAGGGGGCGGGGACCACTGCCCCACCCGAGCACGTCGAGGTGGGAATCGGACGATGAAGTTCGCCCAGTACGTGATTGGCGGCTACTCCGTCGCCGGCGCCGTGTTCCTCGTCTACTGGCTTCGGCTGGGGGCACGCATTCGACGGGCCGAGCGACTTGACCGCGACGCATGAAGAACCGCCGCCGCCGGACTTATGCCGCGGTCGGCATGTGTGCCGGAGCCGCTGTAGCGATCGTGGTGCTCCTCATCATCTTGTCTAACAACATCCAGTACTTCCGGACCGTGTCGCAAGCGATCGCACACCGGCGAGACACCTCCGAGTTCCGCATGGCCGGAGCGGTCGTCAACGGCTCGGTTGTTCCGACGCACGCGGGTGTTGATTTCAAGCTCACTGACGGGAAGGCGACGGCCGAGGTGATCCAACACGGGAACCCGCCCCAGCTCTTCAAGCAGGGCGCCCCGGTTGTGGCGGTCGGCCACTGGACTTCGAACGGGACGTTCGACTCGGATCAGATCCTCATCAACCACGGCAACGACTACACGCCGCCCGTGGTTAAGCAGCCGTCGCCACCCCGCCAGTGAAGGCGTCGCTCGGGATCCTCGGCGTCGCCCTCGGCGCCAGCTCCGCCGGCCTCGGCATCTGCGCATTGGCGCGGGGCTTGTGGACCCACGACGACCGATGGTTGATCGTCGGGCGTCGGGCCATCTTCTTTGTCCTCGGCGGTGCCGTCGTCGCGGTGGGCGCGATGGAATGGGCGCTGATCACGCACGACTTCTCGTTGCAGTACGTGGCGGCGAACAACGCGCGAGAAACCCCGTTGCTGTTCACCATCACTGGACTCTGGGCTGCTCTGGAAGGCTCGATCCTCCTGTGGGTCCTCGTCCTCGGCGGGTTCCTCACCTTCACGGCCTACAAGTTCCGGGCCCGCGTCACTGACCCGCTCGTCGCCTGGGCCAGCCTCATCGGCCTCGCCGTCGCGCTCTTCTTCTTCGCGCTCATGCTTGGGCCGGCGAACCCGTTCCGCACCCTGAGCAATCCGCCCTTCGACGGGCAGGGTCCGAACGCGTTGCTCCAAGACCACCCGCTGATGGCCTTCCATCCGCCGATGCTCTACCTCGGCCTGGTGGGCTTCACGATCCCGTTCGCGTTCGCCGTCGCTGCGCTGATCACCGGCCGGTTCAGCGAGGGCTGGCTCGCTGACGTACGTAAGGCGACGCTCATCGCCTGGGGCGCTCTCACCATCGGGATCATCCTCGGTGCCTGGTGGAGCTACGAGGTGCTCGGCTGGGGCGGCTTCTGGGCCTGGGACCCGGTCGAGAACGCGGCCCTCCTTCCCTGGCTGACCGCGACCGCGTTCCTGCACTCCGTGATCGTCCAGGAGCGGCGGGCGATGCTCCGGGTCTGGAACCTCTCACTGATCTTGTCCACGTTCTGTCTCACCATCCTCGCTACGTTCCTGACCCGCAGCGGCGTCCTCAACTCCGTGCACTCCTTCACCGAGTCCGATATTGGACCGTGGCTGCTCGCCTTCCTCGGGGTCGTCGCCGCCGGGAGCATCGCCCTCATTGCCTGGCGCGGCGACCGCCTGCGCTCCCCGGGTCGCATCGACTCGCCGGTCTCACGCGAGGCAGCCTTCCTGGTCAACAACCTGCTCTTCGCGGGTCTCGCCTTCGTCGTGCTGCTCGGCACTGTCTACCCGCTCCTCGCCGAGGCGTTGCAGGGCCACCAGCTGTCGGTCGGTGGCCCGTACTTCAACCTCATGACGACTCCCATCGCCCTGGCCTTGCTGCTGATGATGGCGGTCGCCCCGGCGCTGCCGTGGCGCGCCACCAGCACCGACGTCCTGCGACGGCGCCTGATCATCCCCGCCTACACGGCCGGCATCACGATGGTTGTCGCGCTGGTGCTGGGTACGCGGGGCATCACGACCGTGCTGGCGTTCGGTCTCGCCGCCTTTGCGGTGGCTGGAATTGTCCGGCAGTACGTCGTCGGCGCCCGGGCTCGCCACCGAGCCGAGTCCGAGCGGTGGCCCACCGCAGTACGCCGCATGGTCAGCGGCAACCCGCGCCTCTATGGCGGCCTTGTCGTGCACACCGGAATCGTGTGCATCGCGGTGGCGCTCGCCGCCTTTGGCGCCTTTACAACTCGGCGTGAGGTCGAGCTCGCCCGCGGCCAGTCCGCAACCGTCAGTGGCTACACGATCACCTACCTCGGCAACCGGACCGAGAAGAGCCCGCAGAAGACCAGCGTCGCCGTGCTCCTCCGGATCCACCACGACGGCAGCGACCTCGGAACCTACGCGCCCGCCATCTCGACCTTCCCGGGGAGCAACGAGGGCATCGGCACCCCGTCGGTGAAAACCGGCTTCCTGCGCGACGTCTACCTCACGCTCGTGTCGTCACCCAACGAGAAGGGGCGGGTGACCATCGGCGTGGATATCAACGCCATGGTCGTCTGGCTCTGGATTGGCGGGGCGGTGATCGCGCTCGGCACGGCGATCGCGATCTCGCCCGAGCTGCGACGCCGGAAGGTCCGAGTGGACCGCGAGCCGGTGTCGGCCCCGCCGGAGGCTGGGCCGACGCCGAGCGAGGAGCCCGAGGTCGTCCCGGTATGAAGCACCCGGCGCGGTGGGCGGCGCTCGTGGTGGGGGTTGGGGTTGCCGCGCTCGCGGTGGTGCTCGCGACCCAGGTCAACACCAACCCGCAAGCCGACGAGCAAACCCATCTGGTCGGCAAGCAGGTGCCGACGTTCACCGCGCACACCTTCGACGGCCAGACCGTGTCGACGGCAAGCCTGGCCGGCAAGGCGGTGTTGGTGAACTTCTGGAACTCGTGGTGCATCCCGTGCCAGCAGGAGCTGCCGGCGCTGAAAGCGTTTCAGCAAGAGCACGCCGGAGACCCCAACGTCGTGCTGCTCGGGATCCTGCGCGACGACACGGTCGACGCGGCGCGTCCGTACGCTGAGGCTGAGGGCATGACGTGGGATCTCGTCAATGACGCCAGCGGCAACCTGTCGCTTGACTTCGGGACATTCGGACAACCGGAGACGTACGCGATCGCTCCCGACGGCACCGTCGTCGGGACCCAGTTCGGGCCCGCGTCGACGCGCAACCTCGACACGATGCTCGCTGCCGCCCAGGCCCGCCCGTGAGGGGTCGGCGTTTCCTGACCTGGGGCGGCGCAGCGCTGCTGATCCTCGGCGCGTTGGTGTGGGCGGCGTGGCCGAGCTCGGGGCCGCAGACCTCGGCCGATCGGGCCCACGAGCTGGCAACCGAGATCCGGTGCCCGGACTGTCAGGGGCTCTCGGCGGAAGATTCGTCGTCGAGTTCGGCGCAGGCAATCCGCGCCGACCTGGCGCGCCGGACGAAGGCCGGCGAGTCCGACGCCGAGATCCGCAGCGTGTACGTCGCCCGGTACGGGCTGTCGATCCTCCTCAAGCCGCAGAGCAGCGGCCTCGGCCTCCTCGTGTGGGGGCTCCCGGTGCTGGTCTTCGCGCTGGGCGCGGCTGGCTTGGCCCTCGCGTTCGCCCGTTGGCGCCGCGAACCTCGCCTGCACGCCACGAATGCCGATGAGGCGCTCGTCGACGGCGTCCGCTCGGGATGACCGACCCGACCCAAACTCCCGAGCAGGATCGTGAGGACCCCAGCACCCACTCCGCGCTGGAGGCCGAGCGCGACTTTCTCTTGCGTTCCCTCGACGACCTCGAGGCCGAACACGTCGCCGGGGACATCGACGACGAGTCCTATCAGCGGCTCCACGACGACTACACGGCTCGCGGCGCGGCCGCCATCCGTGCCCTACGGGGCGGGGTCGACGCGCGACCGGCGCGGGAACCCACCAATCTGCGCCGACGGGTGTTGATCATCGCCGGGGTGGCGGGATTCGCGGTGGTCGCCGGCATCGCGCTCGCCGCCGCGCTCGGCGCTCGCCTACCGGGCCAGACCTCGTCTGGGAACAGCCAGGCGAACGCGCCCGCGACCGTGTCGATCACCCAGCAGCGACGCCAGCTTGAGGCCGCGGTGGCCCGCAACCCGTCGGACATCACCAGCCGACTGCTCCTCGCGCAGATCCTCGAACAGGGCAACAATCTCGTGGGAGCGCTGCAGCAATACAACGCGATCAGCCAGATCCAGCCGTCGAACGCGGTCGCGGTCGCCAACGTCGGCCGGATCCTGTACCTGACCGCGACGGCGGCACCGGCCAGCGAGGCGGCCGAGCTCGACATCCGCGCCCGGTCCGAGCTCGACCAGGCCATCGAGCTCGACCCCCAGTACCCCGACGCGCACTTCTTTCGTGCCGTCGTCCTCGCGAACGAGTACCAGGACTACAGCGGAGCCCAGGACGATCTCCAGCACTACCTTGTGCTGGCCCCCAACGGGCAATATGCACCGGAAGCCCAGGCCATGCTGGCGCAGGTGACGAACGCGTTGACCGGCCCGCCCGCGACGACCCCCCCGTCCGCATCCCGAAAGGCGAAGCAATGACACCTCGGCCGGAGTGGCAGATCGACGAGCAAAAGGCGTACCGCGCCACGATCGAAACCGACCGCGGGCCGATCGTGATGGAACTCGACCCGCAGCTGGCCCCCACCACGGTGAACAACTTCGTGGGGCTCGCCCGCCAGGGCTACTACGACGGGCTCACCTTCCACCGGGTTGTCCCCGAGTTCGTCGTTCAGGGCGGTTGCCCGGAGGGCACCGGGAGCGGCGGACCCGGCTACCGCTTCGAGGACGAGCCGGTCAAGGGCCAGTACCGACTCGGCGCGGTCGCGATGGCGAACGCCGGACCCCACACGAACGGCTCGCAGTTCTTCATCTGCATCGACGACTGCACGAGCAAGCTCGCGAAGTCTTACAACCTCTTCGGTTTTGTCGTCGAGGGGATGGACGTGGCGTCGGGTGTGACGGTCGGCGACGTCATGAAGTCGGTCGTCGTCGAGGAGCACGATCGCTGAGCCGACGTCGCGCGGCGGCGATACGGGTTCCATCCGTTCCGGCTCGTAGCATGCCGGTCGTGGACGACGGCCTGTTCGGGCCTGACAGCGTGGCGTGGCGGCTGCACGCGGACCCTGCGATGCTCGCGGGGGGTCTGCGGGCCCTGGTGGTGCAGGCCCTCGAGCCTCGGGCGATGGCCGGCGTCGACCAGCACAGTCGATACCGCGTCGATCCGTGGGGTCGACTCCAACGTACGACGGAATTCGTCCTCCGCACGACCTACGGCGACGTCGAGACCGCAGAAGCAGCCTGCGCCCAGGTGCGGAAGGTGCACGAGCGGATCCGCGGAGTCGACCCGACCACGGGGCGCTGGTACACCGCCAGCGACCCCGATCTGCTCCTGTGGATCCACGCCGTGGAGGTGCACTCCTTCGTCGCGGCCTACCGCGCCTACGCGGGGCGCCTCGACGACCACGACGCCGACCGCTACGTCGCTGAGATGGTTCGCGTCGCCGAGCTGGTCGAGCTGCCCCGCGGGATGGCCCCGCGCTCGATGGGCGAGCTGCGCGAGTACCTGCGCTCCGTCGAGGGCCTCCAGGTCACGCCGGCCGCGCGGGAAGGCATGCGGACCATCTTCTTCCCGCCCATGCCGCTCGCGTTGCGGCCCCTCTGGGCGATCCCGGCGACGGCGACCCTCGCCATCTTGCCCCGGGTGGCTCGACGCCTCTACGGGCTGCCGTGGCCGACGTCGGCCAACCTGCCAGTGCGAGCGAACGTGTTCGCACTGACCCGGGTGATGAACCACCTCCTCCCACCGTCGCCGATCATCCGCAAGGCCAGGGCCCGGGTCGCCGCCGCCGCGGCGTGACAGCGCCACTGGTCGGCCCGGAGTCGGTGTCGCGGCTCGGGAGACGTAGCCTTCGCTGACCGGCCCGTTGACCCCGGAGCGCGCCATGGCAGAGTCCCAAGTCGGGCCCACCACGCCCGTCGAGCTCGTGCAGTCCCTGTATCGCCGCTACCCCGAGCGTGTCGAGACCGCGCGGCGCCGCCTGAGCCGGCCCTTGACGTTCACTGACAAGATCCTGATCGCGCACGCCGCCGATCCCGAGACGGTCGGTCTCGAGCGCGGCGTGGCCTACGCCGACTATCGACCCGACCGCGTGGCGATGCAGGACGCGACGGCCCAGATGGCGCTGCTCCAGTTCATGACCGCGGGACTTCCCCGGGTGGCGGTCCCGACCACCGTGCACTGCGACCATCTCATCCAGGCGCACGTCGGCGCCACGTCAGACCTCCAGAGCGCCCTCGACGCGAACTCGGAGGTCTATGAGTTCCTGCGCAGCGTGTCCTCCAAGTTCGGGATCGGCTTCTGGCAGCCGGGCTCGGGGATCATCCACCAGGTCGTCCTCGAGCAGTACGCCTTCCCGGGCGGGATGATGATCGGTACCGACAGCCACACACCGAACGCGGGCGGGCTCGGCGTCGCGGCCATCGGCGTCGGCGGTGCCGACGCGGTCGACGTGATGGCCGGCTGGCCGTTCAACACTCGGGTCCCGCGCCTGATCGGCGTGCGGCTCCTCGGGCGCCTCTCCGGCTGGGCGTCGGCCAAGGACGTGATCCTGCGAGTCGCGGGGCTCCTCACGGTCAAGGGCGGAACCGGCGCCGTCGTGGAGTACTTCGGGCCGGGGGCGGAGTCGATCTCGGCGACCGGGAAAGCCACGATCTGCAACATGGGGGCCGAGATTGGTGCGACGTGCTCGGTGTTCCCGTACGACCTGCACAGCGCGCGCTACCTGAAGTCGACGGGGCGTGACGAGATCGCCGGTCTCGCCGACGAGTACGCCGATCATCTGCGGGGCGATCCCGAGGTCGAGGCCGACCCCGAACGGGTCTATGACCGTGTCCTCGAGATCGACCTCGACGATCTCGAGCCGCACGTGGTGGGCCCGCATACCCCCGACCTGGATCGGCCGCTCGACGAGCTGGTTCGGGTGGCGTCAACGGAGAACTATCCGCTCGACATTGCCTACGCCCTGGTCGGGTCGTGCACGAACTCGTCCTATGAGGACATCGGGCGGGCAGCCAATGTTGCGCGCCAGGCGAAGGCCGCCGGCTTGGCCGTCCGTTCGCCCCTGCTCATCACCCCGGGATCGGAGCAGGTGCGGGCCACGATCGAGCGCGACGGGCTGCTCGCTGACCTGGAGGCGATCGGGGCCACCGTCTTGGCCAACGCATGCGGCCCCTGCATCGGGCAGTGGCAGCGTGACGACATTGCGCCGGGGAACCGCAACACCATCGTGTCGTCGTTCAACCGCAACTTTCCGCGTCGCAACGATGGCAATGCCGAGACGCTCTCGTTCATTGGCTCACCCGAGACGGTGGTGGCGATGGCACTCACCGGACGGCTCGATCACGACTTTGTCCGCGACCCGATCCGCGCCCCCGACGGGCACGAGGTGCTCCTCGAGGCCCCGTTCGCCGACGAGCTGCCCGCGCGGGGCTTCGACCCCGGCAAGTCCGGGTTCGTTGCGCCCGCCGCGGATGGCGAAGGTGTCGCGGTCGTCGTGGAGCCTGACTCCGAGCGCCTCGAGCTCCTCGAGCCGTTCCCGGCCTGGGATGGGCGCGACCTGCTGGGCTTGCCGGTGCTGCTCAAAGCGGTGGGGAAATGCACCACGGATCACATCTCCCCCGCTGGTCCCTGGCTGCGCTACCGAGGTCACCTCACGAACATCTCGGGGAACCTCTTCAACGGGGTGAACAACGCGTTTTCGCTCGACGAGGCCGGGACGGGGATCGACACTCGTGACGGCACCCGCCGTCCGCTGCCCGAGCTTGCGCGCGCGTACAAGGAAGCCGGCATCGCCTGGGTGGCGATCGGCGATGAGAACTACGGCGAGGGCTCGTCGCGTGAGCACGCGGCGATGGAGCCCCGGTACATGAACGGGAAGGCGATCCTGGCGCGGTCGTTCGCACGGATCCACGAAGTGAACCTGAAGAAGCAGGGTGTGCTCGCGCTGGCCTTCACCGATCCCGACGACTACGAGCGGGTCCTGGTCGAGGACACGCTCGACATTCTCGACCTCGAAGCGCTGGCTCCCGGCCGTCCCGTCACGGTCCGGATCCATCACGCCCGCGGTGCCGCGTCCGACATCACCTGTCAGCACACCATGTCCGAGGAGCACATCGAGTGGTTCCGGGCGGGTTCGGCCCTCAACGTCTTGCGGGCCCGGCCCGGCTGATGCGCCCCGCCGGGGTGGCGGTCGCGCTCGTCGCTGCGGTGGTGCTCGCGGGGTGCGGCGGCGGGGGCAGCCCCCGGGTTGCGAGTCACCCAGCCACCACCACCACCACCACCACCTCGGGCGCGGGCGGCCCGTCAGTGACGATCGGGATCATCTGCACGACACCGACCGAGGCCGCCCAGGCGTTCGTCCAGGCCTGGACGGCCGGCGACCGGGCTGGCGCCGGGCGGTGCGCGATGCCGGGCGCGGTGACCACGATCTTTAGCCGTCCTGGTGCGGGAGCCGGGTGGACGTTCCAGGCCTGCGGCGGCCCCGATCCCGGCGTGCCGATCTGCACGTTCGCCTACCCGGGTGGCAGCGCGCAGCTCACCCTCATGGGCACCGAGGCCGCGGGCTGGAAGGTCAGCCAGGTCGACCTCGGGACCGGCTGACCCATTCGCTCACGGCGTGAGGGGCGCCAGCTGCGCGGTCGTCGGCTCGGCGCAGCAGAACCACGCCTCGGTGAGTCTCGGCACCGCCCGCGCCCGGTCCTCGTCGACCGGAATCGGCGCGAGTCCCACCGCGTCGCGGATCCGCGCGTAGACGGCGGGGATGGAGTCGCCGGCCTCGAGGCGCTGCTCGACCAGCGCCGCGACCTGGATCTGGAGCTCGTCCATCGTGGCGTCCGCGCTGCGCCACGCGTAGCTGGCCCGGTCGGAATCGTAGGGTCCGAGGTAGGGGAGGACGTCGGGATGGTCCAGCAGCAGGGAACCTGGGGGTAGGAGGAGCCGGATCGTGTACTGGACCGGGTCGACATTGCCGACGAGGTCGTAGTCGGCCACGAAGTCGAGGACTGCTCGCACCTGGTCGAGGGTCGTCCAGGGCGTGAAGGGCAGCCACGACGGTCGGACCTCGATGCCGTGCTCGCGGAGCAGCGTGACGGCGGTCCCCGCGTCGCGCGCGGTATGGCCCTTGTCGAGGCGGGCGAGGGTCGCGTCATCGAGACTCTCGAATGCAGACACGACGAAGAGGCACCCGGCGTCCGCGAACTCGGCCCACAGGTCAGGGTGGGCCAAGATGTGTTCGATCTTGACGGTGCAGTCGAAGCTCAGGTCGGGGTGTCGGTCGTGCATCGCGTGGACGACTCGGCGGGCGTGCTGTGCACCGTTGAGGAAGTCGGGGTCCGCGAACGTGACGTGCTCCGCGCCGGCCGCGACCTGCTGCTCGAGGTCGGCGAGCACCGCGTCGAGCGCGACCACCCGAATCCGCCCGTCGTAGACGACGGGCACCGGGCAGTGTCGGCACCGGTGGACGCAGCCCCGGCTCGCTTCGACGACGGCGACGAGCTGTTCCCGGTCGGCGTGCACCAGGCGCGCGTACTGGTCCAGGGGCGGCAGCAGCTCGCGGGCGGGCGGTGCGGCGACGGCGCCGATCCGTTCCCGGTGTACGACCCGGCCGTCGTCGTGGCCCTCGACCCAGGCCACGAGCTCAGCGTCGCTCTCGCCGGCCAGCACGCGGTCCGCGACGTCGTGCATCGCGGCCCCGTAGAGGCCGTAGCAGGCGATTGGGAGGTCGGGGCGGCGTCGGCGGACGTCGTCGATGACCTGGCGGGCGATGCGGGTCGCGGTGTGCATCGGCACGCAGCACGCCAGGCGTTCGGCCCAGGCCACGAGCTGGGGGTCCCAGGGCTCCACGGCCCGGTCGTGGCAGCGGACCTCGTGGCCGGCGGCTTGCAGTCGGGCGGCGGGCCCGGCGACGCCGAGGGGTTGGTGGCCGAGCTCGTAGCACGAGACGAGCAGCACGCGCATGACGCCGAGGGTACTGGTGCGTTCGGCGGCGGCTGGGGCTGGGACCGGCCGGGGTTAGACGATGTCGACATCGAGCAGCCGATGCGCGCCGCGCAGCGCGTGTTCGACGGCGGCGGGCGTCGCGGCCCTCGCGAACAGGAAGCCCAGGTACCGGTCTCCCTCGGGCAGGGCCCGGATCGGTCGACCGCGGGGGATGGTGATCTCGAGGCCGACGACCCCGGGGACGGCTCGCGCCTCGTCCTGGCCGCGGACCTCGACCAGGGTGCCCGAACGGGCGATAGGCAGCATCATCACCCCCGACGCCTGGGACTCTCGGGTGAGATCGCGCAACGGCAGGGCGAGTGCGTGGCGCAAGATGACCTCTTCCAAGCTGATTCCCGCCCCGAGGCGCAGCGTGCGCGCGCAGAGCCCACCGATCGAGCGTGCGGCGACCTCGAGGACCCAGACCCGCCCCTTGTGGACGCGCAGCTCGGCGTGGATCGGTCCTTCGGTGAGGCCGAGCGCCTGGGCGGCGTCGGCGGTGACGCGCTCGACCCGGGCGAGGACCTCGTCGGGCAGCCGGGACGGGGTGACGTACAGCGTCTCCTCGAAGTACGGACCTTCTGGCGTGTCGGGCTTGTCGAAGACCGCGAGCACGTCGAGGTGATCGCTGCGCAGCAGGCCCTCGACCGCGACCTCGGCCCCCGGCACGTATTCCTCGACGATCAGCGGCCCACCGCCGGCGATCTCGGCGGCCCGCCGGGCGGCTGCCACGGCGGCGGCTGGGTCGTCGGCGCGGATCACGCCCTGGCTGCCCGACCGCCCGGTGGGTTTCACCACCCGCGGCCAGCCGACGTCGGGAAGCGCTTCGGGGTCGGTGATGACCGCGTAGCGAGGCTGGGGGACCTCGGCCGCGGCGAGCGCGTCGCGCAGGGCGGCCTTGTCGCGGGTCCGGACCACCGCGGCGGGCGGGTTGTGTGGGAAGCCGAGCTGTTCACCCGCCCGGGCCGCGACCACGACCCCCTGATCGTCGACCGCGATCACCGCGTCGAGGGGCGTGCGAGCGTCGAGGCCCTCGATGACCTGGGCGGCGCGGTCCGGATCGTCGAGGGGTACGACGACCGCCCGGTCTCCCATCGTGGAGGTGAGCGCGGGGGGCTCTTCGGAAGCCACGACGACCTCGACGCCGAGCTGGCGGGCGGCGGCGAGGAAACCCGCGGCTCGGTAGGTCGCAGTCGGCAGGAGGAGAAGGGCCCGGGGCACGGTCCTATGATGGCGTCATGACCGATGTCGCCGAACCTGTGCTGGTCGTCACCGACGATGCCCGCCGTCAGATCGTCGATGTCCGAGCCGGTGAGCCCGACGCCGACACGCTCGCGCTGTGGGTTGAGATCAGCGGCGAGGCCGACGGGTCGTTCACCTACCTGATGGAGTTGCGCCCCGAGGCGGACGCGGCCCCCGACGATGCCGTGCAGCGTCACGACGACCTCGCGGTGGTCGTGCCGATCGACAGCGTCGAGCGGCTCGCCGGCGCGACGCTCGACTTCGCGGGCTCCGGCATGGTGATGAAGAACCCGAACCGGCCATCGCTGGGCGGGGCGGGATCCGCACCCACCGGTGATCTGTCCGGTCCCGTCGCCCAGGCCGTGCTCGCGGTGCTCGAAGCGGACATCAACCCGGCGATCGCCGCCCACGGGGGCCGCGCCGACCTGGTCGCGGTCGAGGACGGCGTCGCCTACGTGCGCATGTCGGGCGGCTGTCAGGGCTGCGGGCTCGCCTCGGTGACCCTCTCCCAGGGCATCGAGGTGGCGATCCTCGACGGGGTCCCCGACATCCAGTCGGTCATCGACACGACGGACCACGCGTCGGGCAACAACCCGTACTACGAGTCCGCCAAGAAGTAGCGGCCGCCTCAGTCGAAGCGCTGCGCGTCCTGCGCGGCGTAGCGGGCCACTGCGGTGTCGGCCCGCGCGGTGGCGGTCACCGCGTCGAGGACCTCGGCGAGGCGTCCCGCGGGGATCGCGCAGGTCATCTCGGTCGCGGGCATGCCGGTCCGAGTGCGGCTCAGTGCACAGCCGACACTCGCGGCGACCTCACCTTGTTCTTTGGCGACGGCGACGATGTGACATTGCGGCTTGCCCTCGATGCGCAGTCCCGGGAGGGCATCGGAGAGCACCATGAGCTGCTTGCCGTTGACGCGCAGCAGGACGACGTCGGGGTCGGTGGGCGACTCGGCGAGCGGCCCGTAGGTGACCGCGCCGGGTCGGGTCGCGACGACCGGGATCTCCGGGACCATATCCATCGTCACCCAGCCGGCGTCGAGCAGCGTCGCGACGTCGGAGTTCCCCGCGACCTCGGCGAAGGTCTTGAAACCGTGGGTGGCGGACCCGACCGAACAGTTGGCGTGGTCCTCGGCGACGGTCGAGAAGGTGGAGTCGGCGGCGCGCATCCAGAACACGCAGCCGGCGGGGACGCGGCCGGTCCGTCCATCGTCGGTGGGTGCGGGCATCGGCGCCCCGAAGGGTGCGACCCCGGAGGGGGCCTCCGCGCTGAAGGTGATGGCGATCGGCGCGTTCCCGAGGTTTAGCGCTGCGGTCAGGTCGTCGGCGAGGCGGGCCCAGTCGGTCGTGGTCATGGGCTGCACACTACGCGAGCGAGCCGCAAGCCAATCCGTTGCCGACGCGGCGGACCCGAGGTGGAAGACCCGGTTCGCCGAGCGGTCAGGGTCCGCCCCGCTCGACGGTGCGGCGGCGCGGGCGAGGACGGTCACGCCCCGCGCAGCGCGCGGAGCTTCCCGACCACCTCCGGGAAGGCGGTGGCGAACGCGGCGATGTCTGCGCTGGTGGTGCTCCACCCGACGCTGGGACGCAGGGAGTGCTCGGCGTCGACGCCCATGGCGGCGAGCACCGGGGACGGTTCGAGCGTTTCGCTCGAGCAGGACGAGCCGGAGTGCACCGCGATCCCGCGCTGGTCGAGGCCCAAGAGGACCGGCTCCGCTTCGACGCCGTCGACGGCGAGGCACACCAGGTGGGGGAGGCGGGAGGTGGGATCGCCGAGCTGGGTCACGCCCTCGACGGCTCGTGCCGCGTCGAGCAGCTCCTCGGTCTGGGCGAGCGCGGTCGCCGCCTCCTGCGCCAGTCGAGCGCCGGCGACGAGCTCGCGGGCCGCGGCGCCGAACCCGACGATCGCCGGCACGTCCTCGATCCCGGCGCGACGGGCGCGTTCCTGCGCGCCGCCGACCACGAAGGGGGGGATCCGCACGCCTCGTCGTACGAGGAGCGCGGCGGCGCCCTTCGGTCCTCCGAGCTTGTGGGCGGTGATCGAGCAGAGATCGGGGCCGAGCGTCGCGAAGTCGAGCGGTACGTGGCCGGCCGCCGCGCACGCGTCGACGTGCACCAGCGTGCCGTGCGCCCGGGCGCCGGCCACGACGTCGGGGACGGCGCCTTGGAGGGTGCCGACCTCATGGTTGGCGAGCTGCACGCTGACCAGGACCGTCTCGGGGCGGAGCGCGGCGAGCAGCGCCGGGGCGTCGAAGCGGCCTGCCCGGTCGACTCCGACGACGGTCAGGTCCACGTCGGCACGCTGGCACGACTCGAGCACCGCCGAGTGCTCGACCGCCGTGGTGACGACATGGCTGCGCTTCGTCCCGGCGTGTCGCGGCGCGCCGTGGGCGATCGCTCCCCACACCGCGGTGTTCACGGCCTCGGTGCCGGTGGCGGTGAAAACGACTTCGCGGGGTCGGGCGCCGACGAGCGCGGCGACGGCTTCGCGGGCCTCCTCGAGCGCGACCCGGGTCACGCGCCCGTCGCTGTGGACCCTCCCGGGGTCGGCGGGATTCCCGGCGAGGAACGGGAGCATCGCCTCCAGCGCCGCGGTGCGGAGTGGTGAGGACGACGCGTGGTCGAGGTACGCCCGGGCCACGGGCTGGGTCTCAGACCCGGGCGACGCAGTGGTCGCTGCCGTCGGGGCGGCTCGATTCGAAATGCGGGGTTGTCTCGCCGTAGAGGCCGGCGAGCATGCCCCGGATCATCCCCCGGTCGAGGGCGCAGACCACGTGGGGGTATTGCTGGGCCGCGTCGCCGAACGGGCAGCACTCTGAGATGATCGCGAAGTCGTCGCCGCGAGCCTCGGCCCGGGCGGCGAACCCGTGCGCGGTGAGCGCGTCGGCGACCGCGGCGAGCGCGGTTCGGGCCGAACGGTGGCCGGCGCCGGGCTCCATGCGGCTGGCCAGGTCACGGCCGTATTGGTAGCCGACCTGATCGGCGAGCGCCTCGGCTTGGTCGGCGCCGAGCGCGTCGAGCGCGCGGGCGAGGAGGCTGGCGAGCACCCCGTCCTGGCGGAGCGGGAGCGCCAACGTGTCGCGTTCGGTGGCCTGGTACCGCTTCGAGGGCCGTCCCGCCGGCCGCGCGCCGTCGCTGGCGCGGGCGGGGTCCACGGCCAGATAGCCGCCCCCGGTGAGTTTCTCGAGGTGATGTCGGGCCACGTTGGGATGGAGGCCGAATCGTTCGGCGACATCGGCGGTTGTCACCCCATCGGCGGTCTCGCGGACCGCGAGGTAGATCTCCCGGCGGGTCGGGTCGCCGAAGGCGTTGGTCACCGCGGCGACGGCGGCGGTGAACTCGTCGGCGCTGAGCGCGCGCTCGGACGGCGGGGTGCTCGGGTCGGGACGGGGGCGAGGCCTCGAAGCGGTCTCTGGGGCCACGCCCGGTATTCTACCTATGCCCGTAGTGGAAAATCCCGTCCCCGCGGAGGCTGCCGTGCCCGCCGACGACTCCCAGGTCCGGGCGGCGCTTCGCGCTGTCGAGGACCCCGAGCTCGGACTCTCGATCGTGGACCTGGGCGAGGTCGCCGGGGTGGAGCAAGCCGGGGACCGGGTGGTCGTGCACCTCGCGTTGGCGCTGCCCGAGGAGGGGTGGCCTTCCGAGCCGCTGCTCCGCCGCGTGGAGGCGGCCGTCGGCGCGGTGCCCGGGGTGACGAACGTCGAGGTCGACCGGCGCGCCATGACGGAGGCGGAGGCGGTCGACGCCGCCCGCGCGCTCAAGGGTGAGGCAGCCCCGAATCCGCTGGCGGTTGTCGACGCCTCGGCCCGCCCCGCTGCTCCCGCGCCGCGGCGCAACCCGTTCACTGACGCGTCGACCCGGATCCTGGCTGTCGCGTCCGGCAAGGGTGGGGTCGGCAAATCGTCGGTCAGCACGAACCTCGCGGTGGCGCTCGCCCAGCGGGGCCGGCGGGTCGCGGCGGTCGACGCCGACGTGTGGGGGTTCTCACTGCCCCGGATGTTCGGGGTCGATCATCCACCCGGTGTGATCGACGACGTGATCATCCCGCCGCGCGCCCACGGCGTGCAGCTCGTGTCGATGGGGTTCTTCGCCCGCGACGACCAGGCGGTGATCTGGCGGGGCCCGATGCTCCACAAGGCGCTCGAGCAGTTTCTCACCGACGTGCATTGGGGGGAGCCCGACGTGCTCGTCGTCGACCTGCCCCCGGGGACCGGCGACGTCGCGCTCTCGGTGGCCCAGCTGCTCCCGGGCGCCGAGGTGATCGTCGTCACGACTCCCCAGCCGGCCGCGCAGCGGGTCGCGCAGCGCAGCGCGGCGATGGCCGAGCGCGTGAACCTGGCGGTGATCGGCGTGGTCGAGAACATGTCGTGGTTTCTCGGCGACGACGGGAAGCGCTACGAGATCTTCGGTGCTGGCGGCGGCCAGGAGCTGGCGGACTCCCTCCGCGTCCCGCTGCTCGGACAGATCCCCCTCGTCTCCGCGCTGCGGGTGGGCGGCGACGTCGGCAACCCGATCACGGTGTCGGAGCCCGACAGTCTCGCCGCGCAGGCTTTCGTCGCCCTCGCCGAACAGGTCGACACGCTGGCGCCGCGCCGCATCCGCCACCCCGAGCTGCGGATCTCCTGACCGGGCGGAGCCGAGCCCCCGCCGGGACGGCCGGTACAGTCCTCGGGATGGACGTTCGCATCGGTGTGCTCCACTCGCCAAAGGAGTTGGCCCTGGAGGTGGCCGGCACGGCCGCGGAGGTCGAGACGTCGGTCAACGACGTGCTCGCGGGGAAGGGCGGCGTGTTGTGGCTGACGGACGTGTCGGGCCGTCGGGTCGGCGTCCCTGCCGAGCGGGTCGTGTACGTCGAGATCGAGGCTGACGGGGCCACCAAGCGGGTCGGGTTCGGCCCCGGCTGATCGGGTGACCCCGGCGCCGCCCGGCGCGGGCTTCCTCGACCGCCGATTGTTGTTCTTCACCGGCAAGGGTGGTGTCGGCAAGAGCACCGTGACGGCCGCCGTCGCGCTGCTCGCCGCGGAGCAGGGACGTCGGGTGCTGCTCGTCGAGGTCGACGCCAAGGGCAACCTGACGTCGCTCTTCGAGCATCCGCCGGTCGGCTTCGACCCCGTCGAGATCTACCCGGGGGTGTGCGCGATGCAGATGCGCACCGAGGCGGCCCTGCGCGAGTACCTCCGCTTGAACCTGCGCATCCCGGTGATCGGCCGGCTGGGCCCCTTGGCGAGCGTGCTCGACTTCGTCGCGACCGCGGCGCCCGGCGTCAAGGAGATCCTGACCGTCGGGAAGGTGTGCTGGGAGGTCCGCGAGTCCTTGCAGGGTCGCGCCGACTGGGATCTCGTCCTCGTCGACGCCGCCGCGACCGGTCACGTGCTCGCCCAGCTCGATTCGCCGCGGGCGATCCAGGAGCTGGTCCAGGTGGGGCCGGTCCGTCAGCAAACCGACTGGATGGCCGAGCTGCTGGCCGACCCTGCGGTCACCGCCCTCCATGTCGTCACCGCACCCGAGGAGATGCCGGTGAACGAGACGATCGAGCTGGTGGACCGCGCCCGCGTCGAGCTCGACGTGCCGCTCGGCTCGGTGGTCGTCAACCGGGTGCTGCCGGAGCCGTTCACCCGCGCCGACGAGCCGGTCTTCGACGCCCTGCTGTCCGGGTCGCCTCGCGATCGCCTCGACGCCGAGTTGGGCGCCGGTGCGAGCGCGGTTCTCGACGCGACGCGCCTCGCCGTGTCGCTGCGACGCTCTCGGTCGGTGCACCTCACCCGGCTGCGGGACGCGGTCGACCTTCCGCTGCTGTATCTGCCGTATCTCTTCGTGCGCGACCACGGTCTGCGCGTGACCCGCATGGTTGCCGAACACCTGGCCGAGGAGCTGGGACAGTGACCACCACCAGCCTCGAGTCGCTCCTGGCCTCGCGGGAGATCGTCGTGTTCTGCGGGTCGGGCGGCGTCGGCAAGACCACGACCGCCGCCGCGACGGCCGTGGCCGCCGTCACCGAGCTCGGCGGGACCGTCCTGGTGTTGACCATCGACCCGGCGCGGCGTCTCGCCGACGCGCTCGGGCTCGAGGGGATCGGCAACGTTGAGCGCCGGGTCCCCGATGCGGCGCTGCGAGCGGCGGGGCTCGAACCCCGCGGGGAGCTTTACGCGGCGATGCTGGACACGAAGGCGTCGTGGGACGACCTGGTGCTGCGCCACGCGCCCGACGAGGAGACCGCCTACAAGATCCTCGAGAACCGCCTGTACCACAACATCACGGCGCGCTTCGTGCAGAGCCACGACTACATCGCGATGGAGCGCCTCTACGACCTGCACTCGTCCGGACGCTACGACCTCATCGTCGTCGACACGCCACCCACCCGTAACGCCCTCGATTTCCTCGAGGCACCCAACCGGATGGCTGACTTCTTTGGCGGACGGCTTTTGCGCTGGCTCATCACCCCGTACCGTCTGGCGGGACGCCGCGGGGCTCGGATCGTGAACTTCGCCAGCCGCCCCTTCTACCAGCTCGCCGATCGCGTGCTGGGCAGCCAGTTCCTCCAAGACATCGCGGAGTTCTTCTTGAACTTCCAGAGCATGTACGACGGCTTCATCACCCGCGCGCAAGCGGTCGAGCGGCTCCTCCACGACCGGCGGACCAGCTTCGTCGTCGTCACCACCCTCGACGGGGCGCCGCTGCGGGAGGCGGAGTTCTTCTGCCAGGAGCTCGCCGCCCGCCGCTTTCCGCTCGGCGCCATCGTGCTCAACCGGGTTCTTCCCGACTTCTTGACGTCACCCGACGGGCAGGCCGCCGCCACGTTGCTCTGCGATCAGTCCGAGCGGCTCGCCGAGAGCGTCGCCGCGCTCGGCGAGCGCGGCCTCGAGGACCTCGAGCGCACCGCCCGGGTCCTCCGCACGATCGGGGCCACGTTCCGCGACTACAGCGTGGTGGCGACCCGCGAACGGGAGGTGCGCGAGGAGCTCGGACGGGTCCCCGACGTGGTGGCGTCAGTGCCGGCTTTCCCCGACGACGTCCACGATCTCGCCGGGCTGGCGAGGATCGGCCGGGCGCTGCTCGGGAGTTCGTAACCTCTCTGACATGGCAGTCGGGCTCTTTGACCTCGCGCACGCCAACACCGGCTTGCGGGGTGCGACGCTCCGCCACCTCCAGCGGCTCGTGGCGTCCTGGCAGCCGCTCGCCGATCTGTGCTTCGCCGACCTGCTCGCCCTCGCGCCGGTCGAGGGCGAGGAGGGGCACCGCTTCGTGGTCCTCGCCCACGTCCGTCCGGTGACCGGCCAGACCCTGTATCCCCCCGAGCTGATCGGCACCGTCGTCCAGGAGGTGGAGCGACCACTCGTCGCTCGGGCGTGGCGCAAGCTCGAGATCGTGGGCGGCGACGCAACGGTCCTGGGCTCGGCGGAGCGGGCCCGGACGGAGTGCATCCCGCTCCTGCTGGACGGGGCGCCGATCGCGGTGGTGTCTCGGGAGTCGCCGACCACGTCGGGGCGCCGCCAGGGGGAGCTCGAGCGTGTCTACCTCGACACCTTCGAGCGCTTCGCCCGGATGATGACCGAAGGCTCGTTCCCGTTCCCCCGCGACGAGGTGGCGCTGGAGGAGGCACCCCGGGTCGCCGACGGCGTAATCCTGCTCGACGACCAGCTCCGGATCCGGTTCACCAGCCCGAACGCCATCAGCTCGCTGCACCGGTTGGGGATCCACGCGTACACGCACGGGCTGCTCCTCGGGGAGATCGGCTTCGACCAGGACGCGGCCGAGGCCGCGTTCCGGCTGCGGGTCCCGGTCACCGAGGAGATCGAGCGGGGCGAGACGTCGGTGCTGATCCAAGCCATCCCGCTGCTGGAGCGGAAACGCTCGACCGGGGCGATGATCCTCGTGCGCGACGTCACGGACCTGCGCCGCCGCGACCGGATCCTGTTGTCGAAGGACGCCACGATCCGCGAGATCCACCACCGGGTGAAGAACAACCTCCAGACGATCGCCGCGCTGCTACGCCTGCAGGGTCGGCGGCTGAGCACCCCCGAGGCCCAAGAGGCGCTCCAGGAATCGGAGCGACGGATCCGCTCGATCGCCATCGTGCACGAGACCCTGTCGCGCGACGCGGCCGACGTTGTCGACTTCGCCGAGATCATCGGGCCGCTGGTGCGAGTCGTGGAGGAGACGGTCTCGACCCCCGAGCTGCGCCTGCACTTCGACGTCGAGGGCAACGCGGGGCTCCTGCCGGGAGAGATCGCGACCCCCCTCGCGGTCGTCCTGAATGAGCTGATGCAAAACGCCGTCGACCACGCATTCCCAGACGGCGCCGACGGCGCCCCCAGCGAAGGTCACGTGCGGGTGATCGTCCGCCGCCGGGAGGGCGAGCTGGCCCTCGACGTCGTCGACGACGGCGTCGGCCTGCCGCCTGACTTCTCCCTCGAGGATTCGAGGGGTCTGGGCCTGTCGATCGTGCACGCGCTCGTGACCAGCGAGCTTGGCGGCTCGATCGAGATGCGCGACGACCACGGGACGCGGGTCAGCCTGCGGGTGCCGTTGAAACCGGCGGCCCCGGGGGAGTTCGGGACGCTCTAAGCGGGCTGGGTGACGAGGGCCGCTACGACGCGGCGCGTTGGCGGGCGACCCAGGCTTTGCGGAGCTTGCGTCGCTCCTCCTCGGTCGTTCCGCCCCAGATGCCCGCTTCCTGGTTGGTGGCCAGGGCGAACTCGAGGCATTCGTCGGTGACCTGGCACGCGGTACAGATCCGGCGCGCCGTTTCGATCTGTTCTAGCGCGGGACCGGTGGTCCCGATGGGGAAGAAGACGTCGGGGTCGGAGTCGCGGCACGCCGAGCGGGACCGCCAAGCCTCAGCGTCCCAGTCGTGGGTGCGGATCCAGGTGAGCGCCACTGCTGTTCCTTGCGTTATCGGCACGTCGCCGGTGGTAAGCCCGCGCTGCCGGGCTCGGGGCTCCGGCGCGTGCCTCGGGGCCGTCGCCTCCAGGCGTCCCGGAGCGTAGATCTGCGCGCCCAACACCACAAGGGGTCTGACCTGCGCTTTCGCGGCTCGTACCATGCCGTGGTGCCCGCCAGCGCCCTCACCCAGGTGTGGGCCCACCGGGGCGCCCGCCGCCAGGCGCCCGAGAACACCCGGGCGGCATTCGCCCGGGCCCTCGAGCTGGGTGCCGACGGCGTCGAGCTCGACGCTCGCCATACCGCCGACGACGTCGTCGTGGTGCACCACGACGCGGCCGTGCAGGACCTCGGGCTGCTCGCCGAGCTGCCCTTCGCCGCGGTGCGGGCCGCCCGACCCGAGCTGCCCACGCTCGACGAGGCCCTCGAGGCGTGCGTCGGCGCGCTCGTGAACGTTGAGCTCAAGTGCCTCCCCGGCGAGCCGGACTACGACCCCGACGACCGCTTGGTGCCCCTCGTCGCCGACACGCTGGCCCGGCGGGGGCGCCGGGACGACGTGCTCATCTCGTCGTTCAACCTTGAGGCCCTGAACCGGGCGCGCGCCGGCGACCCGCGCACCCCCACCGCGCTGCTCACCCTGTCGGGCTTCGACCCGAACGTGGCCGTCTCCCTGGTCGCCGACGGTGGGCACGCCGCGCTGCACCCGCACCTGCGAGCGCTGCGCGGCGCACGGGCCGGCGCCGTCGCCGACCGCGCGCACGAGCGCGGCGTGCGGCTGCACGTCTGGACGGTGAACGGGGCCGCGAGGGTCCGGCGGCTGAGCGGGGCGGGGGTCGACGCGGTCATCACCGACGAGCCCGACGTGGCGCTGCGCGCCCTCAGCCGGTAGCGGCCGGGCGCGTCGCGTCGCCGGGCACGACGAGCGTTAACGAGTCGGGCTCGTAGCGAACCTCGAGGCGTTCGACCTCGCCGAGGTAGTCGCCGTCGACCTGCCACGGGAACGGGGAGCCGTGCGCGATCAGGTCGAGCGTGTCGAGATCCGCCCCCTGGATGATGTCGGGGTGGCGCTGGAGTCGCCGGCCCCGCAGCATCGCCGACAGCGCCGCGGGCAGCAGCACGCCAGGATCGAGCCGCTGGAACATGGTGATCGCCAGCCCACGGTCCAGCCCCGCGGCGCGGGTGACCGTGAGGGGCCGCACGCCGAAGAAGGCGTACGGCGACGTGTTCGAGATGATGGCGAAGTACCCGTCGCCGAGCGGTACCCCATCGATCTCGACCCGGTAGGCCGGATGGGTGCGGTCGAAGCCCCGGTAGAAGGTGGTCAGGGCCGCGACGGCGAACGTCGGATGGGCCAGCGATCGTTTGAGCCACGCGTGGCGTTCCACCTGCTCGATCACCTCGGCGTCGAAACCGGCGCCTAGGTGGAACAGGAAACGCCGGCCGTTGCCGGAGCCGAGCCCGACGCGCTGCAGTGAGCGGGCAGCGAGGCTGGCGACCAGTTGGCTGGTCGCCGCCCGCATTGAGTTCGGGACACCGATCGTCCGGGCGAACACGTTCGTCGACCCGCCCGGCAGGGGGGCCAACGCCGTGCCCGTCCCGGCCAGGCCGTTGGCGGCCTCGTTGAGGGTGCCGTCACCCGCGGCCACGACGACCGCGTCGAAGCCTTCTCGCGCCGCGTTGCGTGCCAAACGGGTCGCGTGGCCGCGGCGTGTCGTCTCGGCGACCTCGAGGCGGTGTTCCTCACCGAGCGCGTGCTGTACCAGGACGCGCCGCCGCGGCGTCATCGACGACGCGGTGGGGTTGACGATCAGCAGCAGGCGCACGGCCGCTGAGACTACGGCGATAGCGTCGCCCCGTGCCCACCGCGCTCGACGATCTGACGTCGGAGATCGTGTCGTGTCGCGCGTGTCCGCGTCTCGTGGACTGGCGCGAGACGGTCGGTCGGACCAAACGAGCCGCGTTTCGTGACGAGACGTACTGGGCTCGTCCCGTGCCGGGCTTCGGGGACCCGCGGGCCGCGATCCTGCTGCTCGGGTTGGCTCCCGCCGCGCACGGCGGGAACCGCACCGGACGGGTGTTCACCGGCGACCGCTCCGGCGATTGGCTCTTCGGTGCGCTGTGCCGAGCTGGGCTGGCCAACCAGCCCGAGTCGCAACGGGTCGGGGACGGGCTGGCCTTGTCCGGCGCGTACGTCACCGCCGCGGTGCGCTGCGCCCCGCCGGACAACCATCCGACCCCCGACGAGCGCGACCGGTGCCTGCCCTACTTCGCTCGCGAGCTCGCCCTGCTCGAAGACGTCCGGGTCGTCGTCGTGCTCGGCGGTTTCGCGTACGCGGCGCTGTGGCGGGTCCTCCCGGGTCTGGGCGTCGAGCTGCCCCGGCCCCGGCCCCGGTTCGCGCACGGTCTGGAAGTGGTGACGTCCCGGGCGACGATTCTGGGCTGCTACCACCCCAGCCAGCAGAACACGTTCACCGGGCGCCTCACCGAGGCGATGCTCGACGCGGTCCTGACCCGAGCGACGGTGCTCGCCCACCGGCCGATCACACCAGGGCGATGATCTCCCCGGCGGCGTAGGCGACCGCGACGATCCCGAGCACGATTCCGATCAGGAACCGCAAGGTGTGGTCCGACGAGCGGATCGTGAGGTGCGCGCCGAGGCGCGCCCCGGGGACGACGCCGACGCACAGCGGCAGCGCGTACAGCCAGTTGATGTGACCGAGGAGGGCGTGGGTGACCATGCTCGGGACCGCCAGCACGCCCACGCAGGCCAGCGACGTCGCCAGCGCCGGCTTGATCGGCATCCGGCACCAGCTGGTGAACGCGGGGACCAAGAGCACCCCGCCGCCGATACCCAGCAGGCCGCTCAGGGCACCCGCGCCAATCCCGGTCACGGCGAGCCGCCACGCCTCCAGCCGGGGTGGGCCCTCGGCGAGGTGGGCCAGACCCGGCGCGGCGTCGGTGGCGCCCTCGGCGCTGCGCACCGGCTCGGGTTCGGGCTCGGTGACGGGCCGGCTGAGCCGCCAGGCCGTGAAGCCGACCATGAGCGCGGTGAGGATCATGAGCGGATGTCCGCCCCCGGGGACGGCGCCGCTGGCGAACGCGCCGCCGACCGCCGCCGCGGCCCCCGTCGCCCCGGTCCACACGACCACGCGCCAGTCCACGAGGTGCTCGCGCGCGTAGCGGTACGCGCCGGTGACCGCCGACGGGATGATCGAGGGGACCGTCGAGCCGATCGCGGCGATCGGCGTGGCGCCCAGCAGCCGGATCGCCGGGGTCGACACGACAGCCCCGCCGATCCCGAACATGCCGGACAAGAGCCCGGTCCCGACGCCGAACAGGCCGGTCAACACGATTCGCCACGTGTCGGACATCCCCGCGGAGGCTACCCTCGACGACGTGGGAACCGACGCGACGTTGCGCGGCGTGTACATCCCCTTGATCACCCCGTTCGCGTCCGACGGGTCGGTCGCACTCGACGCCCTGGCCGGCCTCGCCGAGCGGTACCTCGAGGCGGGCGTGGCGGGCCTCGTGCCGCTCGGCACGACCGGGGAGACCCCGCTGCTCGAGGCCGATGAGCGTCGCGCCATCCTCGACGTGTGCGCCCGCGCCTGCCGGGCCCATGGCGCCCACCTCATCGTCGGCGCGGGCACGAACAGCACCCGGGCCACGATCGCCGCCACCGAGGCGCTCGCCGACGTGGAGGGTGTCACCGCCACGCTCTGCGTGGTTCCCTACTACCTGCGGCCCAACCAGGCCGGGATCGTCGCCCACTTCGAGGCGGTCGCCGCGGCCAGCCCGGTCCCGCTGGTCCTCTACAACATCCCGAGCCGCACCGGCCGGGCCTTCGAGCCGGACGGGCTGCTGCGCGTCGCCAACCATCCGAACGTGGCGGGCCTCAAGCAGTCGGTGGGCGGGCTCGACGACGCGACGCTCACCGTCCTGGCCGACGCGCCGCCGGGCTTCGCGGTGCTCAGCGGCGACGACCCACTCCTGTTCCCCCTCGTGCTGCTCGGAGGAGCCGGTGCGGTGGCCGCGTCAGCCCATGTCTGCACGCGCCGATGGGTCGAGCTGACCGAGTGCGCCCTGGCGGGCAAGGTCGACGAGGGTCGGGCGCACCACGAGGCGCTCCTTCCGGTGGTGAGGGCCTGCTTCGCCGAGCCGAACCCCGCGGTGTTCAAGGCGGTGCTCGCCGCCCAGGGGCTCATCCCGACCGCCGACGTGCGCCTCCCCCTGACCCGCGCCTCCGCCGGTGCGGTCGAGGCCGCCCTCGCGGCGATCGCCGCGGCGGGCGGCTAACCCGCCGCAACCCGTCGTCGTTGCCAGGCTCGGACACCATCGGTAACGTCGCGTAAAGCGGAACGCGGCCGTTTCGCAATGCCGTCGGCGGGCACCCAAGCGAGGGAGCGTTGATGAGGCTCGGAGAGCGCGTCCAGGCCAAGGCCGAGGAGCGGCGGTGGCTCATCCTCGGCGTGCTGTGCTTCAGCCTGCTCGTGATCGTCCTCGACAACTCGATCCTCAACGTCGCGCTCCCCACCATCGTGAAGGAGCTGAACGCCTCCGACAGCCAGCTGCAGTGGATGGTCGACGCCTACACGCTGGTGTTCGCCGGGCTGTTGCTGACGATGGGCAGCGTGGGCGACAAGTACGGCCGTCGCCCCGCCCTCCAGGCCGGCTTCCTGATCTTTGGTACCGGCTCCGCCCTGTCGGCGCTGTCCGGCTCGGCGAACCAGCTCATCGCCAGCCGTGCCTTCATGGGCATCGGCAGCGCGTTGATCATGCCCGCGACCCTGTCGATCATCACGAACATCTTCCCGGGTCGAGATCGGGCCAAGGCGATCGGAATCTGGGCGGCCACCGCCGGGGTCGGGGTGGCCTTGGGGCCCCTGACCGGTGGCGCGCTGCTGGAGCGCTTCTATTGGGGCTCGATCTTCCTCGTCAACATCCCGATCGTGTTGGTCGGCGTGCTGGCTGGGATCTTCCTGATCCCGAACTCGAAAGACCCGAACGCGCCGAGCTTGGACTTGGTCGGCGCGGTGCTGTCCATCGCCGGTCTGAGCGCGTTGCTGTTCGCCGTCATCGAAGCGCCGACGTCGGGCTGGACCGCCCCGAAGATCCTCGCGTTCTTCTTCGCGGGCGGGATCCTGCTCGCCGTGTTCTTCTGGTGGGAGCGCCGCGTCGATCACCCGATGCTCGACACGCGCTTCTGGAAGAACCCACGCTTCAGCGCCGCGAGTGGAGCGATCACGATCGCGTTCTTCGCGATGTTCGGGTCGATCTTCCTGCTGACCCAATACCTGCAGTTCGTCCTCAACTACTCGCCGTTGTCCACCGGGGTGCGCCTGCTCGCCTTCGCCGTGCCGATGATGGTCGTCGCCCCGCTCAGCCCCCGCATCGTCGATTTCATCGGCACGAAACGCACCGTGGCGCTCGGCCTCGGTTGCGTCGCGGGTGGCCTCGCCGTGCTCGCCAGCGCGAATCAGGCCACCCCGTTCCTCCACCTCGCCTGGCCCATGGCGCTCACCGCGACCGGGATGGCGCTCACCTTCAGCCCCGCCACCGAGTCGATCATGGGCTCGCTGCCCCTGGCCCGAGCGGGCGTCGGCTCCGCAGTGAACGACACCACCCGCCAGGTCGGCGGCGCGGTGGGTGTCGCGGTGGTCGGCAGCGTCTTCTCCTCGATCTACGGAGCGAAGGTGGTGTCGGCGCTGCAGGGCCACTCGCTGCCGGCCGGTCTGGTGACCGAAGCCAAACAGCAGCTCGGCTTCGCGCTCGAGGCCGCGGCGCGACTCCCCCACGCCGCGCAAGGCCTGTTCGTCCGCCTCGCCCAGGGATCCTTCATCCAGGGTTTCCACGCCGGCCTCTTGGTCGCCGCCGCCACGGCGGCGGTCGTGATCATCCCCGTGCTGGTCTTCTTGCCGTCGCGCCCGCGGGCCCAAGACGTCGAACGCCAAGCCGCCGAGTTCGGCCGAGACCGCACCGGCGGCTGGGTGGGTGCCACCCCGGAGCCCGACGGCGCCGGCGACGCCGCGGCGTCGCCCGCCCCGGTCCGGGACGGCAACGCCGGGCAGCCGGCCCCGTCGCCGGCTCGGCTGCCATGACCCCGTCGCCTCGCCTGGGGCGACCCCGCAGCCCTGCCGCCGACCAAGCGATCGTCGACGCCGCGCTCGTGCTCTTCGCCGAGGAGGGCTTCGAGGGCTTCACGATGGAAGGCGTGGCGACCCGCGCCGGGGTCGGGAAAGCGACCGTGTACCGCCGCTACCCCGGCAAGGTTGAGCTCGTGATGCGCGCCGCTGAGTGTCTCACCGCCGACGAGCTCCCCGCGCCCGACACCGGAACGTTGCGCGGCGACCTCGTCGCGGTCGCCCGCAGCCTGGTGCACCTGCTCACCTCCACCCCCACCGGCGGCTGCGTCACCCAACTCGTCGCGGCGCTGCCGCGATCACCCGAGCTGGCTGACGAGCACGCCCGCTTCGTCGCTGCCCGGCGTGAACGCACCCGCGGTGCCGTGGCCCGGGCCGCGCGGCGCGGCGAGGTGTCGCCCGACACCGACGCGGAGCTGGTCGCTGACCTCGTCGCGGGCCCGATCTTCTACCGGTACCTCGTCAGCCGAGGTCCCCTCGACGACGGGTACGCGGACTCGGTCGTGGACGCGGTGCTGGCGTCGCTGGACGTCCGCGCCGGTGCCGCGACGGCGAACGCCGCGCCGGCCTGAGCGCCTCGCCGCTCAGAGTCCGCCCAGCGCAGCGTTCAGCAGTGCTTCTTGCTCGCGCTCGTGGACTTTCGCGCTTCCGCTGGCCGGGCTCGCCGCCGTGTGGCGGGCGACGTGGTCGAGGGCGATCCGGTCGCCGAGCGCTCGCCCCAGCTGCTCACGGATGGAGAGCCACGCCCCCATGTTTGCCGGCTCCTCTTGCACCCACCACACCTGCGTGGCGTTGGGGTACCGGTCAAGCGCACTGACGAGTTCCGGCTCGGGCCACGGAGAGAGCTGCTCGGCGCGGATCACCGCCACTGGCGCGCCGACCGTGTCGCGTGCGTCCATGAGCTCGTGGCCGAGCTTGCCGGAGCACACCAGCACCCGCCGCACGGCGCCCGGGTCGAGGTCCGGTGAGCGGTCGCCGAGGACGCGATGGAAACGGTCACGGGTCAGCGCCTCGAGCGGCGAGCGGGTCTGGGGCATGCGCAGATAGCGCTTCGGGGTCAGGCACACCAGCGGAACCCGGCGGGCAGTGCGGGCCTGGCGACGCAGAGCGTGGAAGTACTGGGCCGCCGTCGAGGGATAGACGACCCGGAGGTTGTTGTCGGCCGAGAGGGTGAGGAACCGCTCCAGGCGAGCGCTCGAGTGGTCGGGGCCCTGACCCTCGAACCCGTGGGGGAGCAGCAGCACCAGCCCTGACCGCTGGCCCCACTTGTCTTCGGCGGCGACGACGAACTCGTCGATCGTCACCTGGGCCCCGTTCATGAAGTCGCCGAACTGCGCTTCCCATGCGGTGAAGCCCTCGGGGGCGGCGACCGAGTAGCCGTACTCGAAGCCGAGCGCCGCGTACTCCGACAGCACCGAGTCATAGAGACGGAACGGCGCCTGGTTCGGGTCGAGGTGATTGAGCGGCACATATTCGGCCTCGTTCGCCGCGTCGACCAGGACACCGTGACGCTGACTGAACGTGCCCCGCCGAGTGTCCTGGCCCGCGACGCGCACCGGCGTGCCCTCCAAGAGCAGCGATCCGAACGCCATCGCCTCGGCGAGCGCCCAGTCGACGTGTCCCGCGGCGAAGGCGTCCCGCGCCGTGAGCAGGATGCGGGCCAGCTTGGGATGGACGTGGAACGAATCGGGCCAGGTGGTCAGCGCGCCCACGACCCGCTCGAGCACGGCGGGCTCGACCGCCGTGTCGGCCTCCGCCGCCGCCGCCGATTCCGGTTCGGGTTCATCGAGGATCGCCGAGTCGTCGGGGAGGCCGGTGTCGTGCGGTTCGTGGGTCTCTTCGAAGGCCCGGTCGAGCTGGGCTCGAAAGTCGGCGGCCGCCGCGCTGCACTCGTCGTCGGTGAGGTCACCGCGCGCGACGAGCTGGTCAGTGAACCGCTGGCGCACCGACGGGTGGGTCTCGATCAGGGCGTACATGCGGGGCTGGGTGAACGCCGGCTCGTCGGCCTCGTTGTGGCCGTAGCGGCGGTAGCACACCAGATCGACGACGACATCCTTGTGGAACGTCTGGCGGAACTCGAACGCCAGGCGTATCACCCGCACACACGCCTCGGGGTCGTCGCCGTTGACGTGAAAGATCGGCGCCTGGACCATCTTGGCGACGTCGGTGGCATAGACACCAGAGCGGCCGGACTCGGGCGAGGTCGTGAACCCCAGCTGGTTGTTGACGACGACGTGGACCGTGCCGCCCACGTCGTAGCCCTCGACCTCGGAGAGGTTGAGCGTCTCGGCCACCACACCCTGGCCCGCGAACGCGGCGTCCCCGTGCACGAGCACCGCCAACACCGCGCCGGTCGGGTCGCCGAAACGGTCGCCCTCGGCGCGCGCCATGCCCTCCACCACCGGGTCGACGGCCTCGAGGTGGCTCGGGTTGGCGGCCAGGCGCAGCAGCACCTCGTGGCCGGCGGGGGAACGGTGCTGGCCGAGCTGGCCGAGGTGGTACTTGACGTCACCGGAGCCCTGGGTGCTCGACGGGTCGAGCTCGCCCTCGAACTCGCGGAAGATCTGCGCGTAGGACTTGCCGAGCACGTTCGCCAGCACGTTCAACCGGCCGCGATGCGCCATCCCCATGACGAGCTCCTGCATGCCGGCGTCGGCGGCGGCCGAGCCGAGCACGTCGAGCATCGGGATCAGGGTCTCGGCGCCTTCGAGGCTGAAGCGCTTCTGGCCCAGGTACTTGGTCGCCAGGAACCGCTCGAACGCCTCGGCGGCGTTCAGCTTCCGGAGGATGCGCCGTTTGTCGTCAGGCGAGATCGCGTCGGTCGGGCTCTCAACGCGCGCTTGGATCCAGGCCTTCTGGTCGGGCTCCTGGATGTGCATGTACTCGACGCCGATCGTGCGCGCGTACGCGTCACGCAGCACCCCCAGGATGTCTCGCAAGGGCAGCTGGTCCTCGGGCAGCTGGCCCGCGCCGAGGCTGCCGACTGGGAACTGGCGCTCGAGATCCCAGATCGAGAGCCCGTAATGCGCGATGTCGAGCTCGGGGTGCGTATGCGGCTCGGAGTGGCCGAGCGGGTCGAGGTTGGCGATCAAGTGCCCGCGTACCCGGTACATGTTGATGAGCTGATGGACCGACGCGACCTTCTCGTCGGTCGCGGCGGCCTCGCCGAACGTGCTCTGGTCCGGGTTCCAGCGGGCCGGCTCGTAGGGGACTTCGAGGCTGCGGAACACCCCGTCGTAGAACGCGTCGTCACCCAGCAGCAGCTGGTGGATCCGGCGGAGAAACTCGCCGCTCTCGGCGCCCCCGATGATGCGGTGGTCGTAGGTGTTGGTGAGTGTCGTGACCGGGCTGACGCCGAGCTGGGCGATCATCTGGGGATCGGCGCCCTGGTACTCGGCCGGGTAGCCGATCGCGCCGACGCCCACGATGAAGCCTTGACCTGGCATGAGGCGGGGCACGGAGTGGACGGTTCCGATCATCCCGGGGTTGGTGATCGTCCCGGTCGTGGCGGCGAAGTCGTCGGGAGACAGCGTGGTGGCCCGCACCTTGGCGACGAGCTCCTCGTAGGCGCTCCAGAAGGCGGCGAAGTCGAGCTCCTCGGCGTGCTTGATGTTGGGGACGAGCAACGTGCGGGTCCCGTCGTCGCGGGTCACGTCGACGGCCAGGCCCAGGTTCACGTGCTGGTGGCGGGTCACCGTGGGTTTGTCGTCGCGGGCCGCGTAGCTGGCGTTGATCCCGGGGTACTCGCGCACGGCCTGGACGACCGCGAAGGCGATCAAGTGCGTGAAGCTGACCTTGCCCCGCCCGGTACGACCCAGATGGTTGTTGAGGATCTGGCGGTTGACCTCGAGCAGCTTCGCGGGCACCGTGCGGACCGACGTCGCGGTGGGGACACCGAGGGACGCCTCCATGTTCGTCACCGTGCGAGCCGCCGCGCCCCGCAGCACCTGGGCCTCGTCTGGGGCGGGCTCGACCGCCGGGGCCGCGCTCGGAGCTGGGATTGGGGTTGGGATCGGGGTCGGGGCTTCGACCGTGGCGGTCGGGGCGGGCGTGGGCGCGGGCTGGTCGGGGCGGGTTGGGGCGTCGATCCCTGGGTCGGGCTCGGCCTGGGACCTGGGATCCGAGGGGTTCGGTACCCACTCGAGTCCGGCGGGGGTCTCCAGGCGTCGGGCCCCGTTCGGGACCGGGCCCGCTCCGAAGTACTCGCGCCAGCGGTCGGTGACTGACGCAGGGTCGCGGCGGTACTGGTCGTAGAGCTCCTCGAGGAGCCCTTCGTTCATACCGTTGTCCGGCACGGTCATCGCCCCCATGCTCGCGCTGTCGGGCGCGCCGCTCGGCCCTCGCGCCGCGCTCGGACCCTCCGAGCGGTCAACGGCGCAACAGCGCGGCGACCTCGAAGGCCAGGTCGAGGGATTGACGGGCGTTCAGCCGGGGGTCGCATATCGTCTCGTAGCGCCGCTCGAGGTGCTCGTCGAGCACCTCCTCGCTGCCGCCGAGGCACTCGGTGACGTCATCCCCGGTGAGCTCCACGTGCACGCCGCCGGCGGAGACGTCGGCCGCCTCGCACGCGGCGAAGAAGCCCCGCAGCTCGCGCAGCACGTCGTCGAAGCGTCGGGTCTTGTACCCGCTGGCGTGCACGAAGGTGTTGCCGTGCATCGGGTCGCAGGCCCACAGCACCGGGTGACCGCTCATCGCCACCGCCCGCAGCAGCGGCGGGAGCGCCTCGCTGACCCGATCGGCTCCCATGCGGGAGAAGAGCACGAGTCGGCCCGGATGCCGCTGAGGGTTCAACCGTTCGCAGAGCGCCACGACGTCGTCAGGACCCGCGCTCGGGCCGATCTTGACCCCGACCGGGTTGTGCACCCCGGCGAGGAACTCCACGTGGGCGCCTTGTGGTTCGTTTGTCCGCTCACCGGCCCAGAGCAGATGCGCCGAGCAGTCGTACCAGTCGCCGGTGATGCTGTCGCGGCGGGTCAGCGCCTCCTCGTACTCGAGCAGCAGTGCCTCGTGCGCCGTCCACACATCGACCTGGTGCAGGGCGAGCTCACCTTGCAGGTCGATCCCGCAGGCCTCCATGAACCGCAAAGCGCGCTCGATCTCGGCGGCGAGCACGTCGTAGCGGCGCCCCTCCGGGCTGCTTGCCACGAACTCCTGGTTCCACGCATGCACGCGCGCCAGATCGGCGAAGCCGCCCTTGGCGAAGGCCCGCAGCAGGTTCATCGTCGCCGCCGACTGGTGGTATGCACGCACGAGCCGGGTCGGGTCCGGTCGTCGGGCCAGCTCGTCGAACGCGAAGTCGTTGATCGTGTCGCCCCGGAACGAGGGCAGCTCGACCCCGTCGCGTACCTCGGTCGGTGACGAGCGGGGCTTGGTGAACTGTCCCGCCATGCGCCCGACCTTGACGGTCGGTACGCCGCTGCCGTAGGTCAGGACCACGGACATCTGCAGGATCACCCGCAACTTGTCGCGGATCGCGTCGGCCGAGAACTGGTGGAACGACTCGGCGCAGTCGCCGGCCAGGAGCAGAAACGCGCGCCCGTCCTGCGCCGCGGCGAGCGATTCGGTGAGGGTGCGGGCCTCGCCGGCGAACACGAGGGGCGGCAGCGCGCGCAGCGTCGCGCCGACCTCTTCGAGCGCGGTCGGGTCAGGCCAGTCGGGCTGCTGACCCGCCGGCCGGGACCGCCAGCCGCTGGGCGACCAGGCGTCGTCGAAGAGCTCGGCCGTCGACACGGCTTAGAGGTACCCGCTGGGGCCGGGGCCCCCCTCGGGCTGACCCAAGCCCTGGGCCGATTCCAGGGCGCGGCGCTGGCGCAGCTCGTCGAGCTGCTGTTGTGCCGAGGCTTGCTGGGTGAACAGCGTGGCTTGGATCCCGTGGAACAGGCCTTCGAGCCAGCCCACGAGTTGAGCCTGGGCGAGGCGCAGCTCCGATTCGGTCGGCGCGTCGGTCGTGAACGGCAACACCACGTCGGTGAGCTCCTTGCGTAACTCGGGGGAGAGCACCCCCTCGAGCTCAGCGATCGAACGCTCGTGGATCTCACGCAGGCGCCGCCGTCCCGCGTCGTCGAGGGGGGCGCGGCGCACCTCTTCCAGCATGTTGCGCACCATCGACGCGATCCGGATCACCTTGGTCGGCCGGCTGACCGACTCGCCCTCGTCCGCGCTCGGCTCCCCCGCCCCGGGCTGGGCGCCGGCCTGGTCGAGCACCTCGGGCTGCACGCGTTCGCGCTCGGGGCTGGCTTCGGTGTTGGGGTTCGTCACGGAAACGCTCCGGGGTTGCCGGACCCGACAGGACGTGTCCAGGATACGGACCGGGGCGGCTCGGTCGCGCATCCGTTTGGGTGCCCGGCCGGTGGCGCGGGGCCCGGCGGTTCAGCGCCAGAGATCGCCCGTCTCGCCCCGCAGACCCGGCGGCACCCGCCCCTGGGCGGATTCGGTGCGGGGTCCGGGGACGTCGCGGAACTGGTACGCGACGGGCTCCCGGCCCGGCTGGCACACCCAGCACTGGCCGGTCTCCCCGCTGCTGATCGCGTGCACGACCGCGGCGGCGATCTGCGTCGGGGCCATGAGTGGGAAGGCGGCGGCGGCGAACGCGGCCCGCACCTCGTCGCCCAAGATTCCAGTGTCGGTCATGCCCGGGTTCACGCAGTTGGCCGTGATTCCCTTCGCCGCCAGCGTGGGCGCCAGGGAGCGGATGAACCCGACCACGGCGTGCTTGGTCAGGTCATAGACCGGGTCGGGAGGGAACGGGATCAGCCCGGCCAGCGACGCGGTGGCGATGATCGCCCCGCCGCCGCGGGGGATCAGCTCCCGTACCGCGGCGCGGGCACCGAAGACGACGCCGTCGACGTTGACTCGCATGATCCGGCGGTACTCGTCATCGGGCAGCGATTCGATGTCGCCGTGGCCGATGGCAATGCCCGCGTTCAAGAACGCCACATCGAGACCCCCGAGCTCCGCCACGCAGTGGGCAAACGCCGCGTCGACTTGGGCGGGGTCGCCGACGTCGGCGACGTGGAACGCGCCGCCCAGCGCCGTCGCGACCGCGCGACCACCGTCTTCTTCTCGGTCGACGACGCACACCCGCATGCCTTCTTCGGCGAGCCGCTCGGCCGTCGCCCGCCCGATTCCCGACGCGGCACCGGTCACGAGCGCCACCCCGCCGTCGAGGTTCACGCGGTGGAGTCCGCGAGCATCGCGGGCGGAGCGGTGGGTGCTCGAGAGGACATGGGGAACGAGTCTGGCAGGCGCTGCCCGCCGGCGGAAGGGGCCACCCGGGCCAACTGGTGCGCGGGGCCGGTCCGCTCCGCTGCGTGCCGCGCTGGCGTGCGCCCAATGCGTGCGCAGGTGTCCGACGAGCTCGTCGGCCCGCTCGTCGGGGAAGAAGCGCTTCGCTCCGTCGAGCACGACGACGTCGCGGACGCCCGGGATCGTGTCCCGCAGCCAGTACGCCCAGGCGACGTCGAAGAACGGATCGGCGTTTCCCCACACGACGCGAGGAGCTTCCCAGGTCAGGCGAGCGATGAGCCGCTGGCGGCCGGCCAACGGCACCGCGGGGATCTCGCCCTGCGCCCACAAGGTTCGTACGTCTTCGACCGCGAGAGCAGAGAATCTCGGGCGGCCTCGTCGACGGTGTACGTCAAGCGCTCCGGGTGACCGGCTCCGGCGTCCCGGGGATACCCGGCGCGACTCCGCGAATTTCGCGAACTCGTGTCTCCATGGCTTCCTCCATATGGCCTGTGCTCCTGCGCGAGGCAGTGTGCCCCCGGGAGAACCTCCCAGCTGGGCTCCTGGAGGTCGTCCTGTAACGCCCACGTGATGGCACGTGGCCTACCGTCAGTGTCGTGCCGGACCTCTGATCAGCTGGGCGTTGGTAGAAGAGGGATCGGCGGAGTCGCCGCGAGCGAGGTCCGTGTCGCTGACGACATCTCGACCGGCATCGACGGCTCGCTCCACCCTCGCGCCCCCATTGTCTGCAGATCCCGGTTTTAGCCCGACCAGAGAGGCGAAGACGTGCCCCAGTCCCATGTCCTGTGGTTCGCGCTGGGTCAGCCATGACGTCTTCTCGCGCACGGGAAGAGAAGATCAAGACCGGCGCGCTCCAGGACGCGATCTTCAACAGTGCCAACTTCTCGAGCATCGCNNAAGGGCGTGATCCAGATCTTCAACGTCGGTGCCGAGCGCATGCTGGGCTATGCGGCTGTCGATGTGGTCGACAAGATCACGCCGGCTGACATCTCCGACCCGCAGGAACTGATCGCGCGTGCTGAGGAGCTGAGCCTGGAGCTGGGGACTGCGATCACGCCGGGGTTCGAGGCACTGGTGTTCAAGGCGTCGCGCGGCATCGAAGACATCTACGAGCTCACCTACGTCCGCAAGGACGGAAGTCGCTTTCCCGCGATTGTGTCGGTGACGTCGCTTCGTGACGAGCAGGAAGAGATCATCGGCTACCTGTTGATCGGAACGGACAACACGGCTGGCAAGCAAGTCGAGGCTGACCAAGCGTTGCTCAACCAACGACTCCGCGATCAGCAGTTCTACACGCGGTCCCTGATCGAGTCGAACATCGACGCGCTCATGACCACCGACCCGCAAGGTGTGATCTCGGACGTCAACCAGGAAATGGTGGACCTCACGGGGCGCACGCGTGATGACTTGATTGGCGCGCACTGCCGGAACTTCTTCACCGATCCGCTTCGGGCCGACGCCGCCATCAAGCGCGTGCTCACCGAGAACAAGGTCAGCGACTACGAGCTCACCGTGCGCGCTCAGAACAGCACCGAAACAGTGGTGTCATACAACGCCGCGACTTTTCACGACCGCGATCGCAAGCTGCAAGGCGTGTTCGCGGCGGCGCGTGATGTGACCGACCGCAAGCGCTTCGAGCGCACCTTGCAAGAGAAGAACGTCGAGCTCGAGCACGCCAGCCGCATGAAGTCGGAGTTCCTGGCCACCATGTCGCACGAGCTACGCACGCCGCTCAACGCCATCATCGGTTTCTCTGAGGCGCTCAAGGACGGCTTGATCGGCGACATGAGCGAGAGCCAACTCGAGTACATCGGCGACATCTTTATGAGCGGGCAACACCTGCTCTCGCTGATCAACGACATCCTCGATCTGTCGAAGGTCGAAGCGGGAATGATGGCCCTTGAGCTGGAGACCATCGACCTGAGTCTCCTGCTGTCGAACAGCCTGTCGATCGTGAAGGAGAAGGCGGCAGCTCAACGCATCGGTCTGGTCGTTGAGGCAAGCGAAGACTTGGGCGTCGCCCGGCTCGACCCCCGCAAGGTCAAGCAGATCGTGTACAACCTGCTGTCGAATGCAGTGAAGTTCACCCCAGACAATGGGCGCGTCACCTTGACCGCGCGGCGCGTGTCGCGGAGCGACGTCGGCATGCTGCCCGGCGCGTGGCCGGTGCAGACGTTCGCCTTCGCCGACAACGAGTTCGACGACTTCCTCGAGCTCTGCGTCGGCGACAGCGGCATCGGCATCTCCACCGACAACATGGCGAAGTTGTTCCAACCGTTCAGCCAGATCGACAGCAGCCTGGCGAGAAGGTTCGAGGGGACCGGCCTTGGACTGGCAATGGTCAAGCAGCTAGCCGAGCTGCATGGCGGGACCGTGGCCGTTTCCAGTCAGGATGGCGAAGGCGCGCGCTTCGCGGTCTGGCTGCCGCTGCGAAGCGCGGAGCAAGCCGCCGCCACGCCGCTCGAAGGCGCAGCCACGCCGCTCCATGGCGTCGACGCTCCAGGTGTGACTGTTGTCGAGCCGAAGGAGCGGATCGCGTTGGTCGTCGAGGATGACGAGCGATCGGCGGAGCTGGTTCGCATGCTCCTCGAAGCCGAGGGGTTCACCATCGTGATTGCAGTCAGCGCTGAAGAGGCCCTCCTGAAGGCGACCGAGCAACCCCTCAGCTTGATCACGCTGGATCTCTGCTTGCCGGGAATGGACGGTTGGGAGTTCCTTCAACGAATACGCGAGATCGGTGTCCTGGCGCACGTGCCGGTCGTGATCATCGCCGGCCTCGTCGACAGGAACATGGCGCTCACTGGTGGTGCCAACGTCGTGCTGCAGAAGCCGATCAGCCGTGCTCACCTGAAGGTGTCGCTCGCCAGTCTCGGCCTGCACCCGAGTGAGGAACACACGCGCACCGTGCTGGTCGTCGACGACGACCCCACGGCAGTCGAAGTGATTGCCGCCTTCCTGCCGGCTCCCGCGTACGCCGTCGTGCGCGCCTATGGGGGCAAGGAAGCCGTCACGCTAGTACAGCGACTGCGACCCGACTTGATCCTGCTCGACCTCGTGATGCCCGAGATGAGCGGCTTCGACGTCGTGGAGGCACTCCAGCGCGATGTCGAGACGGCGCGCATTCCGATCCTGGTCGTGACCGCCAAGCAGATCACCGCGGCTGACCGGGCGGAGCTCAACAGCACGCCGGGCAGAGTCATCCCGATCGTTCAGAAGGCTGGGATCAACCGCGTCGGCTTCGTGGCCGAAGTACGGCGCGCGTTGGTGCCGCAATAACGGGGGCACTGATGGCCAGCGTGTTAGTCGTTGAAGACAACCCGGCGAACATGAAACTGATCACTCTGCTATTGACCAAAGCCGACCATACGGTGCTGAGCGCAGTCGACGCCGAGACCGGGCTCATATTGGCGCGCGCCGAGCGCCCTGACCTGATCCTGATGGACATTCAGCTGCCCGGGATGGACGGGTTGGCCGCGACCGCCCTCCTGAAGAAGGACCCGACGACTGCCGCCATTCCGGTCATCGCGTTGACCGCGATGGCGATGAAAGAGGACCAGGTAAAGAGCGAGATCGCTGGCTGCGACGCGTACATCGCCAAGCCGCTGCGCCACCAGGAGATGTACGCGGCGGTCGACACACTTTTGGCAAAGGCCGAGCTTCGATCTGAGGCGGATCCCGTGGCCCAGCCGACATGATCAACGCCAGCGCGACCATTCTCATCGTCGATGATGAACTGCAGAACCGCAAGCTTCTCGAAACGCTGCTGCGGCCCGAGGGCTATCAGACGCGCAGCGCCGCCAGCGGCGAAGATGCGCTCGCCTCGGTTGCGCAGCTCGCCCCTGACCTGATCCTGCTCGACATCATGATGCCGGGCATGGATGGCTACGAGGTGGCCAGCAACCTGAAGGCCAACCCCGCGACGGCGACCATCCCGATCATCATGGTGACGGCGAACATCGACCGCGACGCGCGCTTGGCTGGCCTCAAAGCCGGCGCAGAAGAGTTCCTGACGAAACCAGTCGACAGTGCCGAGCTGTGGTTTCGGGTGCGGAATCTGTTGCGCTTGAAAGCCTTCAATGACTTTCTCCAGAACCAGAGTTCGTTATTGGAAGATCTGGTGCAGGCACGCACTGCCGACTTGCACCGGCTCGCTCATTACGACCCGCTCACCGGGCTCCCTAATCGTGCGCTCTTCCTCGAAACGCTCAAGAAGGCGTTGGGTCAGGCGCAGGATCACGGCTGGTCCATCGCTGTGCTGTTTGTCGACGTGGATCACTTCAAGAATGTGAATGACACGCTGGGTCACGCGTTCGGCGATGAATTGCTCGCGCGGCTGAGCAATCGCCTCGTCGACTGTGTGCGGTTGCGGGATACGGTCGGGCGCCTGGGCGGCGACGAGTTCGGCATGATCCTCGCGATGGAAGACGGTGAGCGAGGCGCAGCGCTCGTCGCCAACAAGATCCGAGTCGCGCTGCGCGCCCCTTTTAACCTGAACGGCCACGAGGTTACGGTGACCGCGAGCCTTGGCATCACCGTCTACCCCGAAGATGCATCAGACCCTGAGACACTGATCAAGTACGCGGACACGGCGATGTACCGGGCAAAGCAAGTAGGACGCGACACCTTTCGTTTCTTCACCGCTCAGATGAACGTCGATGTGCTGGCCCGGCGCGAGTTGGAGACGGCCTTGCGCAAGGCGATCGAGCGGGGCGAGTTCATCTTGCACTACCAGCCGAAGGTGCAGCTCGAGAGTGGCGGCATCGCCGGTCTCGAAGCGTTGCTGCGCTGGCAGCGTCCTGGACACGGACTGGTCTCGCCGAAGGACTTCATCCCGGTCTTGGAAGAGACCGGTCTCATCGTCGACGTGGGCCGTTGGGTCATTGCTACGGCGTGCAAGCAAATCGCGCTCTGGGTGCGTTCCGGGATCGGCCCAGTAAAGGTGTCGGTGAACGTGTCCGGGCGACAGTTCGTCGAAGGCGATCTGCAGGTGGATGTCATCAAGGCGGTCGAGGACAACAGCATCTCGGCCGATTTGATCGAGCTCGAGTTGACGGAGAGCTCGCTGATGGCGAACACCGAACGGACCATCGCCGCCTTGCGAAGTCTCAAGCGGCGGGGCGTGATGATCGCGATCGATGATTTCGGCACTGGCTATTCGAGCCTGGCGTACCTGAGTCGTTTCCCGATCGACAAGCTGAAGATCGATATCGACTTCATCCGCGAGATCACGAACAAGTCCGAGGACGCGGTCATCGCGCTCACGATCATCCGCATGGCTCACAGCCTGAAGCTCGAAGTGATCGCCGAAGGCGTGGAAACGGCAGCGCAGCTGGCGTACTTGCAACAACACGGTTGCGATCAAGTGCAGGGCTACTACTTCAGCCCGCCGGTCCCGGTGCGCGAGGTGGAGCAGCTGCTGCGTGAGGGGACCCGCTCGCCGAAGACGAACGGCGCGGCTCATGGCCGGGCGCAGGTCGCCCGTGCCGAAGCCGCTCGGCCCGACGCAGCACTGCACCAGACGGACCGGGAGCAAACTCGACCCAGGAGCTACATGGTCTGATGACCGGCGAGCCGTGACCGACAAGTCCGAGCAGCGCTCGGCGATGAAGGTGAACATCATTTTGGGAGGACGTTCTCCCGGGCGACATAGGCGGCGGCCCGCTTGAGGATCTCGTTCTCCATCGCCAACGTCCGCATCTCTCGACGCAGCTTGGTCAGCTCCCGACGCTCCTCCGTGGTGAGCCCTCCCGCTTGCCCCCATCGACATCGCCCTGAGCCACCCAGTTACGAAGACACGACTGGGAGATCCCCAGGTCCTTGGCCAGCTGACTGACCGGCTTGGCTCGCTCCCTGGCCAACTCCACAGCACGCTCACGAAACTCCGGCGGATGCGGCGGCGGCATACGGACTCCCTCCCGGGGACAGCATCCCCAAATTACGGAGTTCGGAGAAACGGGGGAAGCTCACGCCTTGTCGGGCGAGTTCTCGGTTCTGTGGTCTGAGGGCACGCGTTGGGCGCTGGGTTGCGGCCTTGTCGTTATGGCTTTAGCCTTGCGAATCCAGACCGGGGATTCAGTTGCGAGGCTGGCAGCCGGCTGGCGGGAAAGGGGCGGAGCCGACGCGTCGATGTAGGTGGCTGGTAACTGCGGTGAGCGTGCT
This sequence comes from Actinomycetota bacterium, assembly GCA_003140175.1. Taxonomy (GTDB): domain Bacteria; phylum Actinomycetota; class Acidimicrobiia; order IMCC26256; family PALSA-555; genus PALSA-555. Next base: position 391 of record PLJD01000096.1, on the reverse strand, counting down.
CGGCGCGGTCAGCCTTATCGTTTCGGGGTGGGCGCCGCCCGCGGCCGCCCGTAGCGCTTCATCGGGGAGGCGAATCATCCCCGCCGGGCAGTTGGGCGGCCGTTTCACGGCGTCCTCGGTCAAGTCCGCCGAGAAGGTGTTGGCGCTCAGCGGGATCGCCACGGTGGCGAAGGAGTCCTCCACCAAAGCGCTGGTCACGGTGCACGGTCCGGTTCGGATGCGTTTCACCGAGGCCCAGGTGCGCAGTCTGGCGCTGGGGGCGGCCGACGGTGGCGGCCTCACCGGGTCTTCCCTCGATTCGGCGGACCCGTTGCCTTCGGGATATCCGCCGTTCAGCTATCTGCTCGCTTCGTGGGTCTCGAGGTCCAAGGAGGGTGTCGGAATCTCTGTG
>PLJD01000040.1 GCA_003140175.1 Actinomycetota bacterium | reverse complement strand
TCGATCTCGTCGAAGAGCACCACCGAGAACGGCTTGCGGCGCACCGCCTCGGTGAGCTGGCCGCCCTCGTCGTAGCCGACATACCCGGGAGGCGAGCCGACCAGGCGCGACACGGTGTGCTTCTCCATGTACTCGCTCATGTCGAGCTGGATCAGCGCCGCTTCGTCGCCGAACAAGAACTCGGCGAGGGTCTTGGCGGTCTCGGTCTTGCCGACCCCCGAGGGTCCCAGGAAGATGAACGACCCCGAGGGCCGCTTCGGGTCCTTGAGGCCGGCCCGGGTCCGGCGGATCGCCTGGGAGACCGCCTTGACCGCGCTGTCCTGGCCGATGATCCGCTTGTGCAGCTCGTCTTCCATGCGCAGGAGCTTGGCGGTCTCCTCCTCGGTGAGCTTGTAGACCGGGATGCCGGTCCAGAGGGCGAGAACCTCGGCGATCGACTCCTCGCTGACCTCGTTGAAGAGGTCGACGCCTTCGCTTTGCGCCTCGGTCTCCTTGCTGCGGCGCTGCTCGAGCAGTTCCTTCTCGCGGTCGCGCAGCGACGCGGCCCGTTCGAACTGCTGGCCTTCGATCGCCTCCTCCTTGTCCTTGCGGACGGTGGCGATCTGGTCCTCGAGCTCACGGAAGTCCGGCGGGGCCTGCATCCGGTGGATCCGCAGCCGCGACCCGGCCTCGTCGATGAGGTCGATGGCCTTGTCGGGCAGGTGACGGTCGGAGATGTAGCGGTCGGCGAGGTTCGCGGCAGCCACGACCGCCTGGTCGGTGATGGTGACCCGGTGGTGCGCCTCGTAGCGGTCGCGCAGACCCTTGAGGATCTCGATGGTCTGCGCGACGGTCGGCTCCTCGACTTTGATCGGCTGGAACCGCCGCTCGAGCGCCGCGTCTTTCTCGAGGTGCTTGCGGTACTCGTCGAGCGTGGTCGCACCGATGGTCTGCAGCTCACCGCGGGCGAGCATCGGCTTGAGGATGCTCGCCGCGTCGATCGCGCCCTCCGCCGCGCCGGCACCGACGAGCGTGTGCAGCTCGTCGATGAACAAGATGATGTCGCCGCGGGTGCGGATCTCCTTCAGGACCTTCTTGAGCCGCTCCTCGAAGTCGCCGCGGTACCGGGACCCGGCGACGAGCGCCCCGAGGTCGAGGGTGTAGAGCTGCTTGCCGGTCAGCGTCTCGGGCACGTCGCCGCCCACGATGTCCGACGCCAGGCCCTCGACGATGGCGGTCTTGCCGACCCCCGGCTCACCGATGAGCACCGGGTTGTTCTTGGTGCGGCGCGACAGCACCTGCATGACCCGCTCGATTTCTTTCTCGCGCCCGATGACCGGGTCGAGCTTCTTCTCGCGGGCGAGCTGGGTGAGGTTGCGGCCGAACTGGTCGAGGACCAGGGAGCCGGACGGCTGAGACTCGCCGGACCCGCCGCCTTGGCCTTGGCCTTCCTTCCCGCCGGCGTAGCCGGACAGCAGCTGGATGACCTGCTGGCGGACCCGCGAGAGATCGGCGCCCAGCTTCACGAGAACCTGCGCGGCGACGCCCTCCCCCTCCCGGATGAGGCCGAGGAGGATGTGCTCCGTGCCGATGTAGTTGTGACCGAGCTGGAGCGCCTCGCGCAGCGAGAGCTCGAGCACCTTCTTCGCGCGGGGCGTGAAGGGAATGTGGCCCGAGGGGGCCTGGCCGCCGTGGCCGATGATCTCCTCAACCTGGGCGCGGACTGCTTCCAGCGAGATGCCGAGCGACTCGAGCGCTTTCGCCGCGACGCCCTCTCCCTCGTGGATCAGGCCGAGGAGGATGTGCTCGGTGCCGATGTAGTTGTGGTTGAGCAGGCGCGCTTCTTCTTGCGCCAGCACTACCACCCGCCGGGCTCGATCAGTGAAGCGTTCGAACACTGTTGCGTACCGTGCCTTCTCTTGCCGGTCCCGGTCCCCCACTGCGGTGGGGGCCGTGGATCGGAGGGCCGCTCCGGAGATTCAGTCTACCTGTCGGGGTCTGGACCACCGTTGCGCGTCCCTGACCCCTTCTGGGGTTCTCGGCCGAATCAGAGCCGCGCGTGAGGGGTAGCAAGGAGCGGCGAGGGGAAAATGTTCCCGGGCTTGGTCGAAACGCCCGACGCTGCCTAGTTTGGGCGTATGGGCCTGGCGGAGACGCTCGAGCTCCCGCTCTTGCCTGGGGATCTGGGGCGGGTCGAGGACGCGCTCGCGGGCGCGGTGCGTCACCCCGACCGGTTCCTCGGCGACGTCGCCTCCCACCTGGTGCGCGCCGGAGGCAAGCGGATCCGCCCGACGCTGACCCTCTGCGCGGCCTACGCGGCGACCGGTGCGGACCGGGCCGCCGCCGAGGACGCGGTCACCGGGGCAGTGGCCGTCGAGCTCGTGCACCTCGGCTCGCTCTACCACGACGACGTCATCGACGAGGCCGAGACCCGCCGGGGGGTCCCCTCGGTGAATGCGCGCTGGTCGAACATCGTGGCGATCCTCGCCGGCGACTACCTGCTCGCGCGGGCCTCGGCGCTCGCCGCGTCGCTCGGAGCGCCGGTGGCGGCCCTGCTCGCGGCGACGATCGGCGAGCTGTGCCGCGGCCAGGTGCTCGAACTGCAGCATCTCTTCGACGTGGCGCGCAGCGAGGAGGACTACGCGAGCGCGATTGAGGGCAAGACCGCGACGCTGTTCGCCACCGCGTGTCGGGTGGGCGGCATGGTGAGCGCCGCGGACGAGCCCACCCTCGACGCGCTCACCCGGTTCGGCACCCATCTGGGTCTCGGCTACCAGATCGTCGACGACTGCCTCGACCTCACCGCGACCGACGACGCCCTCGGGAAGCCGGCGGGCCAGGACCTGGTCGAGGGCATCTACACCCTGCCGGTCATCTACGCCCTCGCCGACGACTCGGGCCTCGCGGAGCGGCTCGGCGGGCCGCTCGACAGCCAGCGTCTCGCCGAGGTCCGCCAGCGGGCCGCCGCGAACGGAGCCGTCGAAGCCGCCCTCGCGGTCGCCGCCGACCACGCCACGAAAGCCGCCGAGGCACTCGCGGGTGCCGACACGCTCGACTCGGGGGTCTGCGACTCGCTGCGGCGCCTCGTGGAGGGTCTGGTCGACCGCCAGAGCTGACCGGTCAGGCGGCCGCTCGGGCGGCGTCGATCTCGCTGAGGAAGGCGAACACGGCGCGGTTGAACGCGTTGGGCTGCTCCGCCATGAGGGCGTGTCCGGCGCCGCGCACCTCGACGAGGCGGGCGTGCACGAGGAGCTCGGCGAGCTCCTCGGCGTCGCCGAGGGGGGTGAGGAGGTCCTGGGATCCGGTGATGACGAGCGCCGCGACGCGCACCCCGGCCAGTTCGAAGCGCAGCTCGTCGGAGGCGTCGAGGATGGCGTGGATCTGCGCGGCGAAGTTCTGCGGATCGGCTTGCAAGAGGAGGCGGGCCATGAGGTTGAGCCACACACCGAGGCGGCGGTGCAGGCGGGGGCCGATGAGCCAGCGCAGCCCTTCCTCTCCGCCGAGCGCGCCCATGCCGTGGACCTGCACGTCGGCGGCCCATTCGCCGAACAGCTCGCGGCGCCAGTCGTGATGGCGACACGCGGTGCAGGCCAGGACCAGCGAACGCACCCGCTCCGGGTGGCGCACCGCGAGGATCTGGGCGAGCACGCCGCCCATCGACGCGCCCAGCACGTGCGCGGTGGCGACGCCTTCCGCGTCGAGTACCGCGATGGCGTCGTCGGCCATCTGCTCGAGCGAGAACGGATGGGGGGCATCGGCGCTCGCGCCCACCCCGCGGTTGTCGACGGCGAGGCAGCGATACCGACGCCCGAACGGGAACCGCTGCAGTGCCCAGCCGCGGTGGTCCACCCCGAGGCCCTGGAGCAGCAGCAATGGCGGCCCGTCGCGGTGGCCCGTCACCTCGTAGGCGATCGGGGTGCCGTCGGAGCCGACGGCGGTTTTCACTGCTCCTCTTCGAGCAGGGCCCGCACCGCGTCGCGGACCGCGTCGGCGAGCTCGGCCGCGGCCAGCTGGTCGTCGGGTGGGGTGCCCGCCGGGGGGCGCAGCGTCTCACCGAAGCGGACCCGCCAGGGTCGCCCCGGCCGCGCGAGCGGGAACCCGGGGCGCACCGCGACCGGGAGGAGCGGGAACCCCATCGTGGCCACCACGAGCCGGCGGGGCGGCTCGCCAGGTCCGCCGCGCAGCCAGGTGGCCGAGAGCGGCACGGCGGCGAGGTGCCACGTACGCGCGAAGCGCTCGAAGCGCTGCGCGGCGTAGCCGATCGCGCCCACGCTCCGGAGCGCGTCGCCGAGCACCGGCAGCTCGGGAGCGCCCACGACCCGGACCCGCCGGCCCGCGGCGGCCCGCACCGCCCGCATGATGGCGAGCGGCTCGAGGAGCCCGACGCCGCGGTTGGCGACGAGGAGGGCGGGGCCCAGCCGGGGGACGCGCGCGCCGCCCTCGACCGCGACCGACAGGCGCGCCGCGCCGGCCACGAGGTCCATGAGGTGAGGGTCTCCGCCGAACTCGTCGACCGCGTAGCGCCCGGCGACGCGGCGCCGCAGCGCCCCGAGGGGCGAGTCGGTGGCCAGGAACCGGTCGGCGTCGAGGCCGTAGTTCGCGCTCATGCCACCGCCTCGAGCCGGCGGGCGGTCGCCCAGGCAAAGAGGTCGCCGAGTACGTCCTGGGTCGGGACGAGCGACCCGAGCCCCAGCACGGCGCCGGCGTGGGCCCCGTCCGCGACGCGGCCCCGGCGCAGCAGCTCGAGGACGTGCGCGGGGATCGGGGCGCCGGCGAGCTCGGCGAGGCGCCCGGCGAGCCGCCAGCCGCCGGGTGCCACCGGGATCGGGATCCGATGGCCGAGCAGTACGGCTTGCCACGGGCTGGCCGCGCCCGGGCCAACCACGTTCATCGGGCCCTCCGCGCCCTGGATCAGGGTCGCGACCATGGCCCGCGCCGCGTCGTCTTGGTGCAGCAGCGAGAACGGAGGGTCGGCGAGCGCGGGCACGGGAACCGCGGGGAGCCGGAGGACTCGGCCCAGCGGGCTCGGGACGTGCGAGCCGGCGACGACCGCGTAGCGCAAGTACCCGACCGCGACGTCGTGATGCCGGGCCAGCCCGGCGGCGACGGTCTCGACCTCCAAGCAGGTGCGGCCGTAGTCGGTGGTCGGCGCCAGCGGTGCGCTCTCGTCAGGCAGGAGCGGATGGCCTCGCCCGCGTCCGTAGATCTCGATCCCGCTGCGGACCGCGACCCGTTCGAGCCGCCCGGCCCGCACCGCGGCACCGAGCGCGTGCACGGTGCACGCCTCGGTGCTCGCCGCGGCCTCGCGCGATCCCATCCGCGACCCGGGCTCGTAGACACCGAAGTGCGCGACGGCGTCGGGTGCGAAGTCGGTGACGAACGCCACCAGGCGCTGACGGTCGCGAGGGTCGATCCGCGCGAACGTCGCGCGCCGGAGCCGGCGGCGGGGCGGCATGAAGTCACAGCCCGCGATCTCGGTGACCTCGCGGCGCCCCTCGAGCAACTGCGCGACGCGGGTCCCGAGCTCCCCTCCCATGCCCGTCACGAGCACGCGCATCAGCCGGTTCCCCCCTCGTCCCCAGTCTCGCCCGCCTCCGGGCGCAGATGGGGGAACAAGAGGACCTCTCGGATGGTGGTCACGCCCGCGAGGAGCATCACCAGCCGGTCGACGCCGATCCCGAGCCCCCCGCAGGGCGGCAGGCCGTACTCGAGGGCGCGGAGGTAGTCCTCGTCCACGCCGTGGGCCTCCTCGTCGCCGGCCGCGGCGAGGCGGGCCTGGGCCTCGAAGCGCTGGCGCTGGTCCACCGGGTCGTTGAGCTCGCTGAAGGCGTTCCCAAGCTCGCGGCCCAGCACGACGGGCTCGAATCGCTCGACCAGCGCCGGGTCCGCCCGATGGATCCGGGCGAGCGGGGAGACCTCGCGGGGGTAGTCGATGACGAAGACCGGGCCGAAGAGGTTGGGCTCGACGGTCTTCTCGTAGAGCTCCAAGACGAGCTTCCCGGGACCCCAGCCGGCCTGGCGAGCAACGCCGAGCCGGTCGCAGATCGCCTCGAGGTCGCCGACTGGCTGGCTCGGATGGACGGCGACCCCGGCGTGCTCCTGGATCAGGTCGAGCATGGGGCGACGGGGCCACGGCGGCGCGAGGGAGAGCTCGCGGTCACCGGCGGCCACGGTGGTCGAACCGGTCGCGGCGCGGGCGCACTCGGCGACGAGCTCCTCCACGAGGCGCGCCATGTCGGTGTAGTCGGCGAAGGCCTCGTAACACTCGAGCATCGTGAACTCGGGGTTGTGGCGGGTCGAGAGGCCCTCGTTGCGAAACACGCGCCCGATCTCGAAGACCCGCTCGAAGCCGCCGACGAGCAGGCGCTTGAGGTGCAGCTCGAGCGCGATCCGCAGGCTGAGCGGCATCTCCAACGCGTGGTGGTAGGTCTCGAACGGGCGGGCGGCGCCGCCGCCTGCTTGCGCGTGCAGCACCGGGGTCTCGACCTCGACGTAACGACGTTCGGCGAGGAACCGCCGGATCGTCGCGATGACCGAGAAGCGGATCGCGAAGACGCGACGCGCGTCGTCGTTGGCGATCAGGTCCACGTACCGCATCCGGAACCGCGTGTCGACATCGGTCAACCCCTGCCACTTCGAAGGCAGCGGGCGGAGCGCCTTCGCGAGGAGCTCGAAGGCGCGCAGCTTGACGGACAGCTCGCCGCGCTTGGTCCGCATCACGGCCCCCTCGACGCCGACCCAGTCGCCGAGGTCAAGCTCGTCGAACGCCTGGTGGACCTCCGCGCCGACGACCGCGTCCGACACGAAGAGCTGCACGCTGGCGGTGCCGTCCCGCAGCGTCGCGAAGGTCAGCTTCCCCTGCCGGCGGATGAGCAGCAGCCGCCCCGCGACCCGGACCACGTCGTCGGTCTCGCCACCCGCTTCGACGTGCTCCCAGTGCTCCTGGATCTCGGCGGCGGTGTGGGTCCGGTCGAACCGCACCGGGTACGGATCGGTCCCGGCGGCCCGCAACGCGTCGAGCTTGGCCAGGCGCCGGTCACGCTCCTCACCGACGTAGCCGTCCTCGGTCACCGCCAGGCCGCCCGGTCGGGGCGGGTCGGCGGCGTCATCGGTTGCGCTCGAAGACGATACGCAGACCTTGGAGCGTGAGCCAGGGCTCGTAGTGCTGGACGGTGCGCGAGTGGGTGACGATCGGGTCGGCGAGACCGCCGGTGGCCACGACCGTGCAGTCGCCCAGCTCGGCCTGGAACCGGTCGACGAGCGCGTCGACTTGACCGCTGTACCCGAAGACGCAGCCCGACTGGATTGATTCCACGGTGGATTTGCCGATCACGTGGCGGGGTGCGACGAGCTCGACTCGGCGGAGCGCGGCCGCGCGCCCAAAGAGGGCGTCCATCGAGATCTCGATGCCGGGGAAGATGGCGCCGCCGAGGTACTCGCCGTGCTCGCTGATCGCCTCGATCGTGTTCGCGGTGCCGAAGTCGACGACGATCGACGGACCTCCGTAGAGGTCGTACGCGGCGACCGCGTTCGCGATTCGGTCGGGCCCCACCTCCTTCGGGTTGTCGTAGAGGATCGGCATGCCGGTCCGTACCCCCGGCTCGAGCACGAGGGCCGGGAACCCGAAGTAGCGGTCGGTCATCTCGCGCAGCTCGGCGGTCACGCGCGGGACGCCCGAGGAGATGACGACGCCGCTGATCGGGCTGTCGTCGGGCGAGCCCGGCGTCGGGGTCGGCCCAGTCGTCGGCACGTCGACGACGAAGCCGCGGACCCCGTGGAAGGCGAGGAACTGCTGGATCATCAGCGCGAGCTCGTCGGCGGTGCGCTCGGCGACGGTGGCGATGCGCCAGTGGTCAGCGAGCTCCTTGCCGTCGAAGAGGCCGATGACGGTCTGGGTGTTCCCGGCGTCGATCGCGAGGAGCCTCACCGGCGTCTCGCCCGCTCGACGTCGACGTCGAGGTCGAGGCCGAGATCCAGGGCCGGGGCCGATTGGGTGATGGCGCTGGCCGAGATGAGGTCAGCCCCCGCGGCGGCGTACGCGGCGACGCGCTCGAGCGTCACCCGGCCTGAGACCTCGACCGGGGTGTCGGGCCGCGCGCCGGAGCGGACCACGGCGACACAGTCGCGCACCTCGTCGGGGCTCAGGTTGTCGAGCATCACGAGATCGGCGGCAGCGGCGAGGGCCTCGCGCACCTGGTCGGCACGTTCGCACTCGACCTCGACTCCCCGCCCGGGCCAGGCGGCGCGGGCCGCGGCCACGGCATCGGCGATCCCGAGGCCGACGAGGTGGTTGTCCTTGACGAGGACCATGTCCGAGAGCGAGCCGCGGTGGTTCACCCCGCCACCGGCGCGGACCGCCGCCTTCTCGAACGCGCGCAGGCCGGGCAGGGTCTTGCGGGTGTCCCAGATCGCGGCGTGCCCACCGGTCGCCGCGACGAACTGGTGGGTGAGGGTGGCGACCCCCGAGAGATGGAGGAGAAAGTTGAGGGCGGTGCGCTCGCCGGTCAAGACGCTGCGCAGCGGTCCCTCGACGGTGGCGACGACGGTGCCGGCGACGAGGTCGGCGCCGTCCGCGGCGCGCCAGCACACCGCCACCTCAGGGTCGAGCTGGGCCCACGTCTCGGTGGCGCACGCGCTGCCGGCGAGGACACCGGCGGTGCGCGCCGCGAGGACCCCGCGGCCCGGCGCGTCGGAGGGGATGAGCGCGGCGGTGAGGTCGCCCAGGACCCCGAGGTCCTCGGCGAGGGCACGGGCGACCGCCTCCCGCACGAGATGGCGGGGCGGATCGACGCTGGTCACCGCGTCGCCGCCGGCTCGGGAAGCCGTACGAATCGGGGCTCGGCGTCGGTGAAGACCAACCGGCCCAGGAACGCCGGATTGGTCTCGGGGAAGTCGAGGCGGGTGTGGGTGCCGCGGGACTCCTCCCGGGCCAGCGCGGCGTCGACGAGGGCGCGGCTCACCACGAGGAGGTTGGCGACCTCGCGGTCGGTGGGCTGCATCGACTCGAGCGCGTCGTGGGCCCGGGTGAGGCTGCCCCCGTCGCGCAGCACCCCGGCGTCACGGGTCATGACCCGTTGGAGGTCCTCGCGGGTGGCTCGACGACCGGCGCGGGTCGCGGTGGGCACCTCGAGCGGTGTCGGTGGCGGCGCCTCGATCCCCCGCAGCACGCCGGTCTCCTCCGCCTCGTCCTTGCCGGCCACGATGGCGTCGACGCAGCGGCTGCCGAAGACGAGACCGTCGAGCAGCGAGTTCGACGCCAGCCGGTTGGCTCCGTGGACGCCCGAGCAGGCGACCTCGCCGCAGGCCCAGACCCCGGGCATGGTGGTCGCGCCGTCGAGGTCGGTGCAGATTCCCCCCGAGAGGTAGTGGGCGGCGGGCGCGACCGGCAGCCATTCGCGGGTGGGGTCGAGGCCGACCAGCTGGCAGGCCCGCCACACCGTCGGGAAACGCCGCGCGAAGTTCGGGATGGGGGTGGCGTCCAGCCACAGATGTGGGAGGTCGCCGTCGTTGAGGCGGCGGGCGATGGCGCGGGCCACGACGTCGCGGGGGGCGAGGTCCTCGAGGGCGTGCTCGGAGAGCATGAACGCGTGCCCGTGGTCGTCGCGCAGCACGGCCCCCTCGCCCCGCAGCGCCTCGGACAACAGGGGCCTCGGCATCGACGGATGGTCGAGCGCGGTGGGATGGAACTGCATGAACTCGACGTCGGCGACCGCGACGCCCGCTCGGCGCGCCATGGCGATTCCGTCGCCGGTCGAGAGCAACGGGTTGGTGGTGACGGCGAAGCACTGCCCGGCCCCGCCGGTCGCGAGGATCGTGTGGGTGGCGCGCAGCTCGTGCTCGGCGCCGGTCGGGTCGACGGCCCGGACGCCGACCGCACGACCGTCGACGACGAGGAGGTCGAGGGCGAACCATCGCTCGTGGACCATCGCCGCGGTGTCGCGCACGGCGCTGACCAGCGCCCGCTCGATCTCGGCGCCGGTGGCGTCACCGCCGGCGTGCACGATGCGGGCCACCGAATGGCCGCCTTCTCGCGTGTAGGCGAGGTCCGTGTCGGACGCGCGGTCGAACTCGGCGCCGAGCCCGATCAGCTCCCGGACTCTCGCCGGGCCTTCCGTGACGAGCACCCGCACTGCGTCGACATCACAGAGGCCGACGCCGGCGGAGATCGTGTCGGCGAAGTGCAGGTCCGGGGAGTCGACGTCCTCCTCGAGCGCGGCCGCCACGCCGCCCTGCGCGTACTGGGTCGCCGACCACGCCAACTCGCCCTTGGTGAGCACGGCCACCGAGCGGCCCGCGCGCGCGGCTCGGATCGCGGCGGAGAGCCCGGCGACGCCGCTCCCCAGCACGAGCAGGTCCACGTCGGGCCGGGCGGGCATGGCCGCTGAGCCTACGACGCCCGTTCGCGACCCTCCCCGTCGATAGCCGCCAACGCCGGCGCCACGATCCGGTTGGACTCGTCGACGTGGACGACCTGGGGCTCGTAGCGCGCCAGCTCGGCCTCCTCGTAGGTGGCGTAGGTGATGACGATGACCCGGTCTCCGGTGTGCACGAGCCGGGCCGCCGCTCCGTTCAGCACCACGTCGCCGGGACCGCCCCGGATCGCGTAGGTCTCGAAGCGAGCGCCGTTGTCGATGTCGAGCACGTGCACCTGCTCGTGCTCGAGGATGTCGGCGGCCGCCATCAGGGCCGGGTCGAGCGTGATGGACCCCACGTAGTTGAGGTCAGCCCCGGTGACCGTGGCCCGATGGATCTTGGACTTCATCATGGTGCGCTGCATCAGGCCCGTTGCTCCTCCGCGACGGCTCCGAGGTCGGTCTCGACTCCGGACGGTGTCACCGTGATTGCGAGGTTGTCGATGAGCCGGGCCCGCCCGACGACGGCGGCGACCGCCAGGACCGCGGCTCCGTCCACCCGGGTGATCGGCTCGACGGTGCGGGCGTCCACGAGCTCGGCGTAGTCGAGGCGGACGGCGGGCTCGGCACCGATCATCGCCCGGGCCCGATCGCGCAGGACGAGCGCGTCGCGCTCGCCGGCGTGCACCGCGTGCGCCGCGTCTCGCAACGCCCGCACGAGCACCAGGGCGGCCCGGCGCTCGGTCTCGTCGAGGTAGGCGTTGCGGCTCGAGAGGGCGAGGCCGTCGGCGTCGCGGACCAGCGGGCAGCCGACCACCTCCACCGGCAGGTTGAGGTCGTCGACCAGTCGGCGAACGACGGCCAGCTGCTGGGCATCTTTTCGTCCGAAGTACGCGTGGCAGGGGCCGACGATGGAGAACAGCTTCGTCACGACGGTCGCCACGCCGTCGAAGTGGGTCGGGCGGCTGGCGCCGCACAGCCGCGAGGTCAGCCGCTCGACGTGGACGGTGGTGCGCGCCCCGTCGGGATACATGGCCTCGACGCCGGGCGCGAAGAGCACGTCGACGCCGGCCGCGTCGGCCATCGCGGCGTCGCCGTCGGGGTCGCGCGGGTAGCCGCCGAGATCCTCACCGGGTCCGAACTGGGTCGGGTTCACGAACACGCTGACGACGACCAGATCGTCCGCGACGCGCGCCGTTCGCATCAGCGATCGGTGGCCCTCGTGGAAGAACCCCATGGTGGGGACCAGGCCGACGCGGCCGCCGGATCGCCGGACGTCGTCGCAGCAGCGCCGCACGTCGCCGAGATCGTGGAGGGTGATCACGCCAGTACCTCGCGCAGCGCCGCCTCGTCGCGCCCCGCGAGGCGACCGGCCAGGTCGGCGAGGGCGGTGTAGGCGCGGCGCTCGTCGTCGGCGATGACATCGAGGTGGCGCCCAACCGTCTCGACGTCGCCGCGCGCGACGGGGCCGGTGAGCGCGGCGGCCGGCCCGAGCGCGAAGACGTGGTCGAGCGTGGTGTGCACCAGCGGTTCGAACGCCGCGAGCGGCACCCCGGCCGCGGCGGCGAGCCGCTCGACCTGCCCGAGGAGCGCGACCAGGTGGTTCGAGGCGACGACCGCCGCGGCGTGGTAGGCGGGGCGCGCCGCGTCGTCGATCGGGAACGGTCGCAGGCCGACGCGGTGCGCCAGGCGTGTCACCGTCGGCGGTCCGGCGACCGCAGCCCACGCGCCGGCGAGGACGGACGCGTCGTCGCCGCCGGTCAGGGTCTGGAGCGGGTGCAACGCGCCGAGCTCGACGTCGGCGCGCCGGGTGGCGAGCGGCTCGAGCGCGTCAAGGCCGTGCGCGCCGGACAGGTGCACGACGAGCGCGCCCGGCTGCAGGGTTGCGGCGAGCGTCGCCGCCACGGTCTCGATCTCGGCGTCGGGCGTGGCGATGATCACGAGCGGGGCGGCGCGTCCGGCGGCCGCGACGGTCGTCGCCCGGGTGTCGAGCGCCGAGGCGGTGCCCGTGGTGGACGGCGCGTCGGGGGCCCGTCCCGCGACGGCGCGGCACGGCTCGCCGGCCGCGACGAGTGCAGTCGCGATCGCGGTGCCGGCCCGGCCGGGGCCCACGAGGGCGAACCCGCTTGGTGTGCTCTGGTTCATCTGACCTCTCGATCCAGCCCCCGAGAAGGGGTGCCGGTCGTCAGGGCAAGGTCAAGACTAGGTCGGTGCGTCGGACCCCGGGCCACCCGTCGCCCGGGGCGGGACCCGCGACGTCCGGGTCGAGGTCGCCGAGGGGAGCCAGCACGAAGCCCCGGTCCCGGAGCCTGGGGTGGGGGACCTCGAGGTCGGCCTCGTGGACCGTTTCGTCGCCGACCACGAGGATGTCGACGTCGAGCGTGCGGGGGCCCCAATGCTGGGCGCGCACCCGGCCGGCGGCGGCTTCGAGGCTCTGGGCGAGGTCGAGCAGGTGGCGGGGACTGCCGTCGGTGTCGAGGCCGACGACCGCGTTCAGGTAGTCGGGTTGGGCTGGTCCGCCGACCGGCGCGGTCTCGTACACGGGGGACACTGCGACGACGGTGACGCCGTCGGCGGCGGCGAGGCCGAGGACGGCGCGTTGGAGGTGACCGAGCCGGTCTCCGAGGTTCGACCCGATCCCGAGGTACGCGCGGTGGGGCGTCACCGTTCGATGCGGACCGCCACGTGGTCGACCATCGCGCGCACCGGTGGGTGCAGCTTGCGGACGATGACGGCCACGGCCACGACGCGCTCGTCGACTCGACACACCTCGGCGATTCGCGTGGCGAGCCGCTCCAGGAGCTGGTAGCGCTCGGAGCGCACCACGCGGCTCACCGCCTCGGCCACCGCCGCGTAGTCCACCGTGTCCTCGAGCGCGTCGCTGGCGCCGGCGTCGGAGACATCGACGCTCAGCTCGACGTCGACTTCGAACGGTTGGGGGCGCGTCTGCTCCTCAGCGAGGACGCCGTGCACCCCCAGCTCGCGCAGGCCTGCGATCACGATCCGGTCCATGACGGCGATGCTCAGCGGGCGGTGGCGCCCGCGCCCGCGAGACCCTCGTCGATGGTGGCGGCCACCACCTCGCGCCCAGGAGCGCCGAGCTGGCGGCCGGTGAGCTTCTCGATGAGCACGATGGTGTGCGAACCGTCGTCGACGACCCCCGCGAACAGCAGGTAGCCGGCGAGGACGCCGAGGAGCCGCTCGCCGAACTCCTCGTGGTGGATGAGGACCCGCTCGGACGGGTCGTCGAGCCAGCTCTTCAGGGTCGAGTACACGACCGGCAGGCGGCTCGACCACTCGTCGCGGCGACCGAGGGGCAGGTGCTCGTAGGCGATCTTCGCCTCGTCGTAGGCGTGGAGGTTGTGGGGCGACTCGAGCAGCGAGAGCACGTGCGTGAACCCGTTGCCGGCCAGCCAGATCAGCTCTTCTTGGCGGCGCACCTTGCGGTGGTTGCGGGCGAAGCCGCCCGGACGTTCCGAGGCGGCCAGGCGGTCCTTGATGACCCAGGTGAACCCGCGCGGCTCGAGTCCTTGCGCCCAGCGGCCGCGCATTATGCCGCCTCGCGCATCGCGTGGAGCAGCGTCGCGGCTCGCGCCGCGCCCTGCGCATCGTGGACGCGCACGATGCGCGCCCCGTGGTCCAGCGCCCACACCACGGTGGCCAACGTGGCGTCGTCGCGCTGGTCGGGCGGGGGTTCCCCCTGGGTTCCCGCCACGTCGGCGAGGAGCGCACCCAAGAAACGCTTGCGCGACGGGCCGACCAGGACCGGGACCCCCACCCGGTCGCACAACGCGGGAAGGTCGGCGAGGAGGCGCAGGTTGTGGGCCGCGGTCTTGCCGAAGCCGATCCCCGGGTCGGCGGCCAGCGACGCCTCGTCGATCCCCGCTCCTCGGGCCGTCCCGAGGCGCTCGACGAGGAAGTCGCCCACCTCGGCGACCACGTCGTCGTAGCGCGGGTCGTGCTGCATCGTGCGGGGCTCGCCTTGCATGTGCATCACGACGTACCCGGCGCGTCGGTCGGCGACCACTTCAAGAATCGCGGGGTGGAGACGGCCGGCCGAGACGTCGTTGACGATCATCGCGCCGGCGTCGAGGGCCGCGGCGGCGACGGTCGGCTTCGTCGTGTCGACACTGACCGGGACCTCGACTTCGCCGACCAGGCCCTCGATCACCGGCACGACACGGCGGCGTTCCTCGGCTTCCTCAACCGGGCGGGCGCCGGGTCGGGTCGATTCACCCCCAACGTCGAGCAGCGTGGCCCCGGCCGCGACCAGGGCGCGACCGTGCGTGACCGCCGCGTCGGCGCTGAGGTAACGACCACCGTCGGAGAACGAATCGGGTGTCACGTTGACGATCCCCATCACCCCGGGATGGTCGGCGGAGACGGCTGCCCAGGTAAACACCTGCGGATCGTACCGGCGACTGCTCTGGCCTGCGCCGAGGCCAGCCGGGGCCTACAGACGGTTCCCGGGCGAGGTGATGAGGCTCAACGCCTCGGCTCGCGTCGCCGGGTTCGTCTTGAACAGACCCCGCACCGCCGACGTCACCGTCAAGGAGCCCGGTTTCTTCACCCCGCGCATCGACATACAGAGATGCTCCGCCTCAATCATGACCAGCACACCGTCGGGCTGGAGAACCAAGGCGAGCGCGTCGGCGATCTGGGTCGTGAGGCGCTCTTGGACTTGGGGGCGACGGGCGAAGCCTTCCACGAGCCGCGCGATCTTCGAGAGACCGGTGATGCGCCCGTCGGGCCCGGGGATGTACGCGACGTGGGCCCGACCCGCGAACGGGATCAGGTGGTGCTCGCACGCCCCGTAGAGGGGGATGTCGCGGACCAACACCATCTCGTCATGTTCGGCCTCGAAGGTCACGGTGAGATGGCGGGCCGGGTCCTCGTGGAGCCCGCCGAATATCTCGGCATACATGCGCGCCACCCGCTCGGGGGTGCGGGTCAGGCCGTCGCGGTCGGGGTCCTCGCCGATCGCCTCGAGGATCTCGCGCACCGCCCGCTCGATGCGACCTAGGTCCATCTCCACGCCGGGCTCGCGGTCCGGGTCGCTCACCGCGGCCTCCGGGGCGACGCGATCGGCTCGGTCGCCGCCACCGCGCTGGGGCGGCCGACGCCGCCCCTCGCGAAGGGCTGCACCGGCGCGAAGATCTCGCGCACCTGATCCACGTCGATCGTCTCGTGCTCGACTAGCTCGGCGGCGAGGCGGTCGAGCACCGGCCGGTTCGTCTCGATGATGTCGCGGGCCACCGTGTGGGCGCTCTCGACGAGGCGCCGCACCTCTTCGTCGATGCGGGCCGCGACCTCCTCGGAGTAGTCCGGGCTCGTCGCGAAGTCACGGCCGAGAAACACCTCGCCGTGGGGCTGGCCCAGCCGGACCGGCCCCAGCTCGGAGCTCATGCCGTATTCGGTGACCATCTGGCGGGCGATGGTCGTGGCGTGATCGATGTCGTTCTGCGCGCCGGTGGTGGGGTCGTCGAAGACCAGCTCCTCGGCGCTTCGACCTCCCAGGAGCAACGCGAGCTCGTCGGTCAGCTCGTCTCGGGTGACGAGGAACTTGTCCTCGGTCGGGAGGGTCAGCGTGTAGCCCAGGGCGCGGCCCCGGGGGATGATCGACACCTTGTGCACCGGGTCGGTGTGCGGCAACGCGTGCGCGACGAGGGCATGGCCGCCCTCGTGGTAGGCGATGATCCGACGCTCTCGTTCGGAGATGACGCGGCTGCGGCGTTCCGGGCCCGCCATGACGCGCTCGGTTGCCTCCTCCAGCTGCGGCAGCCCGATGGAGCTCAGACCGTGGCGGGCCGCGAGCAGCGCCGCCTCGTTCAAGAGGTTGGCGAGGTCGGCGCCGGTGAACCCCGCGGTGCGTCGAGCGATGACGTCAAGGTCGACCCCGGCGGCGAGGGGTTTCTCCGCGGCGTGGACGGCGAGGATCGCCTTGCGGCCCAAGAGGTCGGGTCGGTCGACCACGACCTGACGGTCGAAGCGGCCCGGGCGCAACAGGGCGGGGTCGAGGATGTCGGGACGGTTCGTGGAGGCGAGCAGGATGACACCGCTGCGCTGGTCGAAGCCGTCCATCTCGACGAGCAGCTGGTTGAGGGTCTGCTCCCGCTCGTCGTGCCCGCCGCCGACCCCGGCGCCGCGGTGCCGGCCGACCGCGTCGATCTCGTCGACGAAGACGATCGCCGGCGCGGCGGACTTGGCCTGCTCGAAGAGGTCCCGGACTCGGGAGGCTCCGACCCCGACGAACATCTCGACGAACTCCGAGCCGCTGATCGAGAAGAACGGCACGCCGGCTTCCCCCGCCACCGCTCGGGCGAGCAGCGTCTTGCCCGTCCCGGGCGGCCCGTACAGCAACACGCCTTTCGGGATCTTGGCGCCCATCTCGCGGAACCGGGCCGGGTCCTCGAGGAACTGCTCGATCTCGCGCAACTCGGCGACCGCCTCGTCGAGCCCGGCCACGTCCGCGAACGTCGACGTCGGCTGATCCTTCGAGAACGCCTTGGCCCCGGAGCGCCCGAAGCTCATCACCCCCCGGGATCCTTGGGCGCGAGAGAGCAGGAACAACACCAGGGCGAGGATCACCACGAACGGCAACGCATCCAGCAGGGCACTCAACCACGGGTTGCTCTTCTGGCTGTCGACCGAGAACTGGGGGACCTTCGCCGCGACGATCTGCTTCGTAATGGTGTCGGTGTACCCAGACGGGAACCCGACCGAGAAGTTCGTCCCGTCGGCGAGGGTGCCCTGCAGGGCGTGGTCCTTGTCCAACAGGGTGACCTGGCGGACGGAATGGCCATGCAGTCGGGAGCCGAACTGGTTCAGCGACAGCGCGGTGCGAGACGTCCCCCGATCCAAGAAATGGAACGCGAGGAAGCCAACGAGGACCGCGACGACGATCCCGACCGGGAGACTGCGACGAAGCTTGCTCAGAGCCCGCCCAGGCTACGCGGGATCCGAGCCCAGGTACTCATGGATCTGGGGGACGTTCCGGAAGCGCTCGCTGACGTCGAGGCCGTAGCCGACGACGAAATCGGGCGGTATGCGGAACCCGACGTAGCGCAGATCCAACTCCACTTTCTGGAGGCCCTCCTTGACGAGCAGGGCGCACACCTCCAACGAGTTGGGCCCCCGGGCGGCCAGGTTCTTCCGCAGATACTGCAGGGTGAGTCCCGAGTCGACGATGTCCTCGACGATGAGCACGTCGCGCCCGGTCAGGTCGAGGTCGAGGTCCTTGATGATCCGCACCACGCCGCTGGTGCGCGTCGCTGACCCGTAGGACGACACCGCCATGAAGTCGAACTCGACGGGGAGGTCGATCGCGCGGGCCAGGTCACTCATGAACATGCACGCGCCCTTCAGCACCCCCACCAGCAGCGGCGAGCGCGACTCGTAGTCGGCGGTGATCTCCCGTCCGAGGGCGGCGATCCGGGTCATCAAGTCGTCCTCGCTGACGACCACCGTCCCGAGATGCTCCGCACCCCATCGAGCGTCGCGGTGCTCGGTGAGTCCCTCCCGGGCGCCCGAGGGGGCGGCGTCGCTCACGGCGTGACGGTACCGCGCTCAGCGTGGAGCCGGCCTCGACTGCGCCACACCCGGCGGCCGCCGGCGACCTCGGTGGCCCGGCACTCGCCGCCGGCCACGGCGAGGACACGCTCAACGTCAGCGAGTGAGGGTGGCGGCGGCCCAAGCCACAGGCGCACCGCGCGGCGGGCCAGCACCGTCGGCAGGCGCCGCAGCTCGACGCTCGAAGCGGTCCCGTCGGGCGACCAGGACGCTCGGGCCAACTCGTCGAGGAACTCCGACTCGGCGCGGAACAGCGCCGCCTGTCGGCTCAGGATCGGTACGACGTCGCGGGCCGCGCCGGCGCTGAGCAACGGCACGACGTCGTGGCGGATCCAGTTCCGACGCAGGCGGGTGTCGTCGTTCGTGGGATCTCGGACCGGGACGAGGCCCACCTCGGCGCACAACGCCTCGGTCTCGGCCCGCCGCACGCCGAGGAGCGGGCGGACCAGCGTCCCGCGGCGCTCGGGCATTCCCCCCAGACCCGCCGACGCCCCACCCCGCAAGAGATTCAGCAGCACCGTCTCGGCCTGGTCGTCGGCAGTGTGCGCAACGAGGACGACGGGTGCGCCCCGCGCGCGGCGAGTCCGCTCCAGGGCCGCGTACCGGGCCTGGCGCGCTCGGGCCTCAAGGTTCGGGCCCGCCTCGACGTGGGCGGTCTCCGCGACGAACGGGACCTCGAAGCGGGCCGCGACGTCGGCGACCACCTCCGACTCGGCGTCGCTGCCGTCGCGCAGCCCGTGGTCGACGTGGACCGCAATCGGCTCCAGCGACGCTCCCACCGCGAGGATCAAGAGCGCGAGGGAGTCGGGACCTCCCGAGCAGGCCACGACCGCCGGACGGTCGGCGTCGCGCAGCCCAACGAGGCGACGGCCGAGGTCCTCGACCAGCAAGTCAGATCGCCGGGACGGGCTCCCCACGCTCGACGCGGGCCAGCCAGGCGCTGGGGTCCGACAGCTCGTCGAGGTGGGGAAGCCACTCCGGGCCGCGCCATGCGGCGTCGATCGCTCGCGGCCCGGCCTGCTCCTCCACGGACTCGATGAAGCGCTCGCCGACCTCGTATTGACGCATCTTGGCGTCGAGCCCCAGGATCCGGTACAGGGCGCCGGTGACGCCGGCGGTCTCGCGCCGGGCCCGCAGCACGCGCGCCATCCGCTCCTGGCCGGCGACGTGGACCCTCCCGAGCTCGTTCATGACCCGATTCCCATGTCCTTCAAGCACCGACATCAGCGCCTGGATCCGCCCCAGGACGTCGCGGTGCTCGTCGTCGGCGAGCAGCGCCACCAGGCCGCCCTCGTCGAGGGGGTTGCGACCCTCGCGCAATTCGCCGACGGCGCGCATCAGGGATCGCACGATCGCCCGGGGGTCCGTGTCGACCATGCCCATCGCCGAGCCGACCAGCTCGAGGAAGTAGTCGTGCATCCAGGGAATGCCGCAGAACTGGGCGCGGTGGGTGACCTCATGGATCGCCACCCAGAGGCGAAAATCCCGAGGCCGGAACGCGAAGCGCTTCTCGAGGCCGAGCACGTTCGGTCCGACGTAGTAGACGGCGTCGCCCTGCGAGTCGCCCTCCTCGGGCACGAGAAGGTCGTACTGGCCGATCACCCGTTGCGAGAAGAAGCCGAGGAGGACCCCGAGCTCGGTCGCGGCAATCGAGCGACCGACCGGCGCGATCGGGCTGCGCGCCATCCGCTCCCCAACTCGATCGGTGAGTGGGGCAAGCAGGCGACGCATGGACGCCACGTTCACGTCGACCCAGCCGGAACGGTCCAACACGGTGGCCGTCGCGCGCCCCGGCGCGTGCAAGCCGGTGTAGGCGGAGACGAGTTCCTCGGCGTGACGCGTCACCTCATCGAAGTCGGAGCGCAACGACCCCGCCAGATACGAGTCGCCGAGCGGGTCACGGCCCGCGACGCGCCGAGCCACCCGGGAGGCCAACGCCCAGTCGACGGGGTCGGGAACTGGTGCCCGTTCCGTCCCGATGGGCGCGGCGCTAGTCACTCCTTGACCTTGCGACCCCGGTACTTCGGAAAGAGCACCTTCATGATGTAGCCACCGGAGAGAAAGAAGATCATGCCGACGCCACTCAGGGCGAGGATCGGCGCCGTCCAGTAGTACCACTGGTATTTCTGGCTCGCGAGCATCGGGGTGGCCGCACCGGCCGGCGCGGCGGCGATCAGCACACCGATGCCTGCCACAAGTGCGACTCGGACCGTCTTCATGCCCGCCATCATACGGGCGAACTCACGCGTCGTCCGTCGCAGACAGCCCGAGCGCGTCGGCCACCCGCCGCTTCAGATCTGGCGGGACCGTGTCCCGGCACCGCATCGCGATGACTTGGCGCAGGTCGATCTCGAAGTCGTAGCCCTGCGCGCACGGCGGGCAGCGGTTGAGATGCCGGGTGATGACCCACCGACGCCAGACGGTGAGCTCGCCGTCCAGGTAGTAGTACATCCGGTGGGACGCCCGTTCGCAGTCCATCCTCGTCCCGGTCCTCGTTCCCCTGGCTCGCTCTGCCTGGTCCGCTACGACCCGCCGGCGGCAGCCGGCTCGGGCAGGAGCCCGCGTTCCTGGGCAAAGTTCCACAACCGCGCCTGGAGCTGCTTTCTTCCACGATGGAGTCGGCTCATCACCGTCCCGATCGGCACGTCCATGATCTCGGCGATCTCCTTGTAGGAGAAGCCCTCGACGTCGGCGAGGAGCACCGCCATGCGGAACTGCTCGGGCAGCGACTCGAGGGCCTCTTTGACGACCGGCTCCGGGATCGACTCGAGCACCTGCGTCTCGGGGGTCCGCTCCGCCGCCGCGGCCTCAAGGCCGCCGAGGCGTCGATAGAGATAGAAGTCCTCGGTGTCGTCGAGGTCGGTTTCCTCGGGGCGACGCTTCTTGGCCCGATACGAGTTGATGAAGGTGTTGGTCAGGATCTTGTAGAGCCAGGCCTTGATGTTCGTGCCGTCCTTGAAGCCGCCGAAGCCTCGGTACGCGCGCAGGTACGTCTCCTGGACCAGATCCTCCGCGTCAGCCGGTGTGCGGGTCATCCGCAACGCCGCCGAGTAGAGGGCGTCCATGTACGGCATCGCCAGATCAGCGAATCGGGCCTGGTCGGCCATGGGCGGAGCATACGCCCGAGGTCTGACCGCACCCGGGTCGGATATCCAGGCCTCGTACCGGGATTCGCCACGACGAACCGCTAGGAGGACCTCCCTCGGAGTGGTCACGCACCCACTCGGTGGCGCTTTAAGGTGGGACTCGCCGGGGGCCGGGGGCCGACAGCAACAGCCGCCACGTCAGTGGAGGACCGGCCCATGCGTGTACAAACCGTCAGCATCGCCGCAACCCTGCTGCTGGGCGGCGGAGTGCTCGCCGCCTGCCGCCCGGTCGTTCCCCCGCCCACCCCGCCACCCCCCACGACGACCACGACGACCGCGGCGCCGGCGCTGCCTGCGCTCACACCGGCGAAATGGACGTCGCCAAACCTCGACGGGACCATCCAGGCCCAACCAGTCTTGTTTCCCGATCCCAGCCTTCTCAACGGTGTCGGGGTGGTCGTCGTCGCCACCGAGAACGACTCGGTTTATGGGCTCAACCCCGTGGACGGCACAATGCTGTGGGGGCCGATCTCGATCGGCACTCCCCAGCCGCTTAGCGAGAACGACGCGTTCGGTCCCGTGCAGACCCTGTCCGGCTGTGGCGACATCAACCCGCTCGGGATCACGAGCAACCCGGTGCTCGACAACGGGAGCGTCTGGGTGGTTGGCGAGCGCGAGCACAACCCGGCGGGGTCGTCCCCGCATCAGCCCGAGCACGTCATCGCCGGTATCAACCCGGTGAACGGCGACTTTGTGCTCAACCCGGTGGTCATCGACCCCCCCGCTATGACGGTCGCCACCGTCGGCTCCACTCAGAACGAGGTTTCGGCGGAGCAACAGCGGACGGGGCTGGTGGCCACGAACGGCCACGTCTATGTCGGGTTCGGTGGACTGTCTGGTGACTGCGGCCCGTACCACGGGTTCGTGGTGGACGTGAGCGAGACTGACGGGAGCATCGGGGGGTACTTCGAATCCGCCACCGCGTCCACGGTCACGAACGACCGGGAAGGCGCGGTGTGGGCCCCCGGCGGCATCGCGGTCGACAGCTCGACCAGCACCATCTATGCCGCGACCGGAAACAGCGCAGACGGGTCGAGCCCACCGGCGAGCGGGGACAACAGCGACGCGGTCGTGCAGCTGCCCTTCCCGCTCCCCAGCAGCCCGACCAACCCGACCCACGTCTTCCAGCCGTCGACGTTCGCGAGCGACAACCAGAGCGACTTGGACCTCGGATCGTCCGCCCCGCTGCTCGTCGACAACGGCACGCAGGTGTTCCAGATCGGCAAGCGCGGCACCGGCTACCTGTTGAACAAGTCTGACCTTTCGTTGGTCACGCAGCTGAGCGTGTGCTCGGGCGGCACGTTCGGGAACGTCGTGACCCTCGGGACCTCGATCTTCGTGCCGTGTCGCGGCTCGGTGATGAAGCAGCTCGTCCTCGGCAGCGGGACCATGTCGGCGGGGTGGACCTCCCCGTCGGACGTCGCCGCGGGTGGACCCGCGACGGTGGACCCGATCTCGAACCTAGTGTTCTCGGCCGACTCTGGGTCCAACCAGCTGTTCGGCGTCAACGTCAGCACCGGCGCGGCGATGATGCGCTACCAGCTGGCCTTGACCGGTTCGGAGCACTTCCCAACCCCGGGAGTCGGGAACGGCCAGGTGTTCATCGAAAGCGGGCTGACGGTCAAGGCGTTCCCAACCTGAGCGCGACGCCGACGTTCGTCGATCGCGGCCAACACCGGGACGCCGCTAACGCCAGGCGCTGGTCCGTCCGACGAACGCGAGCAGCCGCTCCTCGTCGTCGGCACCCGCACCCGCCGCGACGGCCGGGGCGTAGGCGCGGCCGGGCCCCCGCATCGCAGGTTGGATGAAGCCGGACAGGGTCTCGAGCGAGAACGCGGCCAGCTCCGGGTCCATCGTCGAGTCCTGATGGGTGGCCTCGGCGACGTCCCAGCCATGGACGAGCAAATCGGCTTGGTGGATGGCAAGCGCCTCCCGACCCGGCCGCTCACCGAGCGGTAACACATAGCTGCGGTCGAGCGCGCCTGGCGCGCGCCATACCTCCAGCGCGCTCCGTCCAGCCCGGTCGTACGACGCGAACGGGTCATCACCAACCAGATCCGAGAGACCCCGCATCAGATCGGCGACGGGTTCGTCGGTGGCGAGGGCCTTGAAGTACCAGATCCCGGCCACGATGTGCGCGACAAGCGCTCGCACGTTCCAGTCCCGACAGGGGCTCGCCAAGTCGAGGTCCTCGGGGCGCACACCGGCGATGCGCTGGCCGGCCCAGACCAGGGTCTGCTCGTAGCCGGGGAGCGCCTCCATCAGCCGCGTGCCGGCGCGTCGACGGTGGCCCGGACCGGGGCGGAGGCGACGACTCGGGCCATGCGCGCAATGTAGGCCGTCGGCACGCGGGACGCGTGAGGCCGGTCGGGTCCCCGCGGGTGGCGCCGCGGCCGGTCAGGGGTATCGGGGTTCCCAAACCGTTCGGGCCGACCGGGGGAGCCGGCTCGGGGGTCATGAACCTGTCAGGTCCGCAACGAGGCGCGCACCCCTCGGCGATAGGCGGAGGGAAACAGGGCCCGGGCGACGGGCGCGATGCGGGCGACTTTCGTGGCGTCGAGCTCGAGGCGACGCTGCCCGAGTCGGCTCACCACGAGCCGGGCGACCTGGTGGGGCGTGCGACGCACGAACTTGGGTGGCCGGTGCGGGTCCGCTCGACCGTCGGGCTGCGTCATCTCCGTCGGCACCCATCCGGGGTAGAGCACATGGAGGTGCACACCGTCGCCTTCGGTCTCGAAGGACAGCGCTTCGGTGAATGCGCTGACGGCTGCCTTCGAGGCGGAGTAGCCGGGCTCGCCCGGCGTCGGCGCCCGGGCAGTGTCGGAGGAGACGTTCACGACGGCGCCGCACCCGCGGCTCCGCATCCCGGGGAGCACGGTGAGGGTGCCCGCCACGACCGAAAAGTAGTTCGTCTCCATGAGCCGCCGGTACGGCTCGACGCCTTCCCCGTCGGGCTCGGAGATCGCGGCATTGTTGATCAGGATGTCGATGCGTCCCCGATCTGCCTCGAGCCGGCTCAAAACGTCAACAAAGTGGTCGGTGTCGCTCACGTCACAGACCACGTAGCCCGACTCGGGTGTCGAACGCCGCAGCTGTTCGGTGAGCGACGCGAGGCGATCCTCCCGGCGGGCGAGCGCGACGACGGTCGCGCCGGTGGCGGCGAGCTCGAGCGCGAGCTCGCGGCCAATACCCGAGGAGGCGCCGGTGACGACGGCGACCGATCCAGGGATCGTGAGCATGGTCACTCCTTGTCACTGGCGGCGCCGACCCTGCCCGAGCTCCGGGCGCTCACGGCACCGAGGCCGGATGGTACGGCGCGTCAGGTCAGGCGTTCGCGTCGCGTGGTTGACGGGGCAGCACACCGAAGTGATCGGCCCGCCAGCTGATCGTCGTCCACTCGACCTCGGGTGGGAGATCGACGGACCACGGCTGCTTGACAGTCCGAGAGGGGACCTCATGGCGTCGAGCACACAGCACACAGCGCGGTCGGCTCGCGTAGCGCAAGATCACGATCACCGCGACGAACGCCAGCCCGATCGCGAGCCACTCCACCACCCCGGGATTCACCGGCATGATTATGGCGCCGAATCGCGGCGACGCCAGGACGAGCCGTTCCAGTCCCGGCGGCTCACCGCATTGACGCGCCCGCCCAGCGGGGGCTAGGAACACGTCGACCAACGGTGATCGAGAGGGACTTCATGAACAGTCCGACCACTCCGGCAAGGACCGGCCCGGCGGGCAAGCAGCGGAGGCCGCCCGTCTGCTCCTGCTGTCGATCGTGACAATCGCCACCGACGGCTTGTACCGGTATTGCCGGACGTTCAACAACCAGGGCGGAGTCCAATGACACCAACCGATCCACGAGACGAATCTCAACTACCGGGTGTCCCTCCAGTACCGGGTGTCCCTCCAGTACCGGGTGTCCCTCCAGTACCGGGTGTCCCTCCAGTACCGGGTGCTCCCCTCACGGGATATCCCAGCACCGCATTTCAGCGGAGAGCCGGCAAGACCAGGAACCCGTGGGGTGTCTGGCTTCTGACGTTCGTCACCCTCGGCATTTACGGCTACTACTGGTACTACAAGATCAACGAAGAGACCCGCGACTACGAGCAAACCATCAAGGTCGATCCCACCCTGTCGCTCATTGCCATCCTGTTCGGTGGGATCTTGTGTCTGGTTCCGCCGATTGTTTCGATCATCAACACGGGAAGCCGAATCCAACAGGCTCAAAAAGCCGCGGGCGCGAGCGAACGCTGTTCAGGGGGGCTGGGAATCCTTCTGGCGCTCGTCGGAGGGTTCCACCATGTCTATTACCAAACACAGATCAACAAGGTCTGGGACCGATACAACAATCCTCCTGAGCACACATTCCTCTAGATCGGCTCCGAGTTCCGCCCTGCGCGATCGTCTAGCTCGTCAAGGTGCAGGGTAAGTCGCAACCAGGGTCGGAACCGGCCCGGGCGTACCTCCTACGCGAGTTTCGTAGACAGCGTGGACCGGCCAGTGGTCTGAGGGCGCGTACGGTCGGCGGTATTCAACTCGATTAACCTCGCCCGCCAACGCGGCGCCCGCCGCGGGCTCGGGCCCTGCACTGTGACGGGCGTCACGACACCGAGGGTTCATGCGGCTGTCACGGCACCGCGACCCGCTCGTGACGTCGTCGTCAACACGCTGGTCGACACTGGTGATCGAAACCCCACTCAGCGCGGGAGCGAACCCATGGACCAGCCCGAACCCACGCCTTGGTACGTCAGCCGCCACGTTGAGCTGCCGCTCGGCTACGCCGCGGCTGCCCTCGACGACCTCGTCGCTCAGCGGCGCCGCGACGGGAGCTCGAGCTCCCCCATCCACCTGACCGCGGCCCTGAGCGCCCGGCCGACCTCGTCGCTGCCCGGGACGGCCCGCCAGCTCCACGGACGGCTCCGCCTCCCTCGCTCGCGCCGACCGGTCCGCGTCGAACTCGAGCTCGCGGCGTGGTCGGGCAGCCGTTCGGAGCTGGGCATCCGGCCCGTCCGACCGCCGGCGGGACGCGCGGTGCGCTATTGGGACACGGCCGCCGCGACCCTCGAGCAGCTCACCGACGAGCTCGCCGCCGTCTCTGGCCCCCCGCTCGCGTCGGCGTTGCGCCGCGCCTCCTAGCGCGGCGCCGCGCGTCGGGCCCGGACGGCGACGAACGGTTCGGTCGGCACCAGCGCCTCGTCCTCGACCACGACGTAGCCGGCCCGACGCAGGTCCGCGGGGACCTCGCCGCGCTCGGGCAAGGACGCGGCCCCCGCCTCGCACGCGAGCATGAAGTGGAGGTGTGCACTGGCGATCGAGCCCGCGCGCGTCATGGTCACCACGACGAGCTCTCCGTCGTCGGTGAGGAACCCACCGAGACGCTCATAGAGGGCGGCGCGCTCGGGTTCGGGGAAGTAGTACACGTCGTTGAGGAGGGTCACGAGATCGAAGCGACGCGCCGGGTCGGGCTCCCAGCTGCGGATGTCGCCGGCGACGAGATTGGCTCGGTTGCCGAGACCCGCCGTCTGCAGGCGCTCACGAGCATCGTCGATGACGCCGGCGGCGAGGTCGATCCCGTCCACGGTCAGCAGCGGGTCGGCGTCGAGCATCGCTCGCACATAGACCCCGGTGCCGCATCCGACGTCGAGCGCGCGGCCGGGCCGGAGCTCGTCGACGATGCGGTCGAGGTAGGGCGTCACAAAGGGGGCGGCGGCAAGAGACACCTCGGCGATCACCGCGGCGTGCTCGTCGAGGTCGACCCGCCCCGTACTCGGGTCGGCGCGCAGGAGCGAGGCCAGCTCGTCGTAGGCACCGCTCTGGTAGTCGAGCATCGAGCGGTAGTGGGCCTGCAGCAAGGGATCGCCGTCGGCGAGGGCGCGAGCCCGACGGCCCCGAACGACGTAGCGGTCCGACCGGACGTCGAGCTCGTGGAGCTCGACGCCGACCGAAAGCCAGGCCCGGAGACGCTCGGGACGCGTGCAGCGGGTGACGGCGACGAGCTCGGCGAACGACCGTCCGTGGCGAAGCCCACCGAGGACCCCGAGTCGAACCGCGGAGGCCAGGAACAACGCTCGGACAAAGACGCGGCTGTCCGCGACCGCGAGTGCCCGCGCCGCGACATGGCCGGTGCGGATCGTGCCGAGCAGCCCGCGGGCCTGTGTCTCGAACGAGCCCATCAGCTCGGCGCCGGCGGTCGCAACCCGAACGCACGCTGCGCGGTCCACCGCATCGCTCGCGTGAAACGGCCGACCGGCCGCGACCGTGGAAAGGCGGCGGTGTCCATGGCGGGCACGAACAGGTCCCCGTCGTTGCTCAGGTAGACGTAGATCGGGTACGAGGCAGTGCCGAGCGCCCGCAGGAGCGCGGACGCGTGGGCGCCGCGCAGCTCGTCGTGGAGGGGCGGGCGGTCTCCGTCCACCTCGGGTCGGCTGAGCGCCAGCCCGAACCAGTGGTGGGCTCGACGCACGATCGGGGCTTGGCGGGGATCGTCGATCCCGAGATCGTCGAGCACGACCTCGTCGACGGCGAGCGCATCGGCGCCAGCGTAGAGGTGGCGAACCTGGGCGGGTCGGTGACAGCCCATCACGCCGAACGGGCCGTCGGCGACGGGGGCCCAGGCGTCGACGACCGAGAAGTCGGGTGGAGCGACGTCGAGGAGCATCATCGTCGCCGAGCGGAAGTCGACCTGGCGTTTGGCGTAGAACGTCGCTTCGATCGCGCCCGTGCTGCCTTCCAGGGTCGACAGTCCCAGGTGGGCGAACTCGGTGGGATCGGTCCGAAGCTTGGGCATCACGATCCGCACGTCGGCGTCGAGCCAGGTCCCGCTGATCGCGCGCTGGACGAAGCCGCGTTCGAAGACATAGGGACGCAGATCGTCGCTGATGTCGACGATCCGGTAGGTCGGGGATGTGAACCCGAAGTACTCGGCGACGTCTCGGACGGAGCGGTTCGCGAAGGAGTTGCCATAGACGGTCGGTGCCTCGAGGACCGCGACGTCGGTGACGCCGTGGCGGCGCAGATACCGGGCGAGTGCCTCCACGAGCGCGGAGTCGTTGACGTTCGAGCGGTCCCGACGGTCGTAGCCGAGCATGAAGGACACCCGGATCGCCGCCGAGCGCGCCCCGGACACCACGTCGGGGAGCCCCGCCCGGTCGAGACATTCCTCGAGAACCGCGATCCGGTCGGTGTCGTCCGTCCCGCTGCGGACGGCCACGAGCGCGCCACTCCCGAAACGCCGAGCGCGTGCGGACGCGGTGCTCGACGTCCGCATCTGGGCCGGGACGAACCAGGGGCTGATGTCCGCCAGCGCCTCGAGCATCTGGGCGGTGGTCGTCCCCGGCGCGAGCTGGTCGTCGACGGTGAGGGCAGCGGCGAGGAGTCGGAAGGCGGCGCCGTGGCGCTCCTCGTCGCCCCGGATCCGCTCGAACGTGTCGCGCTCGTCGTCGTCGCGCGCCAGTTCGACGAGGCGCCGGTAGGCGAGCTCGGCGGTGGATTCGAGCGCGACGTTGAGCTCGCAGTACCGCTGGAAGGTCTGATAGCGCAGCTCGCGGCGAAGCACCGGGGGGACGAGCTTGAGGATCCCGGCGGTGGCGACGAACAGGTCGGCGGCCCCGGTTCGCAGGGGCGCCGAGCGCCAGTCCACGTGGTGTTCGGTGGAGGTCACCCAGCCCGACAGCGCCCCTTCGGCCTGGCGCCCGTAGACGACAAGGGAGGAGGAAAGACCACCCTGTTGGAGGAGCAGGCCCCGGAGGAGCTCGGCGTGGAGCTCCTCGTCTTTCCAGATCCACACGAGGGTCTGGCGCACGAGGGCACGCAGGTCCTCGTCGAAGGCGACCAGGCCGGAGACCCGCGCCGCGACCGCCTCCTCGCGGTAGGCGACGGCCACGATCTGTTCGCGTTCGAGGGCGAGCAGATAAAGATGCTCGCGTTCGGCGTCGGGCTGGCCCGCGTACTCGACCCGCCACTGGTCCAGCTGGGCGTGAACCTCGTCCAACAGCGCAGTCTCGAGCTCGGTCACACCCTCTGCCCTAGATCGGTTGGGGGTCAGCATCGCCGTCCCGGGGCGCTCCGCGGCCCGGCGCACCGTACCCGCCGGCTCGAGCGCGTCGCGTGCGGTGACGCCGGTCGTGTTCGCCACCGCCGGGGGCCTCGGCGACGACCCGCCTCGAGGACGAGTCCGAGCGCGAGGCTCGCTGTGGTGAACTGCCCGCGCCGGTCGGCCGCGACGCGACCCGTCCTGAGGGGGCCTGATGGAGCTGTGGGAGATCGAGGCTCGCCTGGGCATCGAGGACACTGTCGCTCGCTACGTCCGGTTTGCGGACAGCGGCCGCGGCGCCGAGCTCGGCGGGCTGTTCGTGGACGACGGCGTGTTGGCCACCAACGCCGAGGAGGCATCGGGGCGGCGGGCCATCGTCACGTACCTCGAGGCCACTCGGGCGAACCTCGCCGCGAGCGCGACCGGCGGCGGGCGCATCCGTCACCACGTGTCGTCCCTGCGGATCGACCTCTTGGGCCGCGACGAGGCGCGGGCCACCTGCTACTTCCTCGCCGTCACCGCCGTGGGCCCCGACCACTGGGGCACGTATCGCGACCGCCTGGTGCGAACCGGGTCGGGTTGGCGGTTCACCGAGCGGATCGCCACGGTCGAAGGAACCGCGCCGGGGTCGTGGGCCGCCGACCGCCTCCGCGGCTCGGGTTAGACGCTGGCCGCCTCGAGCGCCTCGATCTCCTCGGACCCCACGGGCGCGCCGAGGCGCGGGATCGCCAGGGACAGCAGGGCCCCGAGCCCGACCACGCCCGCGCCGAACAACAGAGCCGGTTGTGTCGCACCGGACACCGCGGACGCGATGATCCGCTCGAGCGCCGCTGCTTCGTGAACGCTGGCGTCGTGCGGCGGGGCGAAGTTCGGTCCGAGCAGCCGGAATCCTTGTGTCGCCTGGGCCTTGAGGGCCGCGGGGAGCTCACGGGACACGTGCACGGCGTGCACGGCCCGCCGGGTCGTCTCGGTCGTCAACAGCGCGCCGATCACCGCCACGCCGAGCGCGCTGCCGATCTGTCGGACTGTCGTGTTGGCGCCGCTCGCCGACCCAGCCTTGTCGCTCGCGATGGCGGACAGCACGATGTTGGTCAGCTGCGAGCTCGCGAACCCGATCCCGAAGCCATAGAACGCGAAGCCCGGCAGGAGGTCCACGAACGTCAGGTGGGGTGAGACGACGAGCGCGATGAGGAGCAGGCCGATGGTCTCGAGAACCATGCCGGTGCGCGCCACCATGGTGGTTCCGACCCGCCGGGTCAGGCGTCCCCCGAGCTGCGCTCCGATCACGATGAACAGCCCGGTCGGCACCACCCAGAGCCCGTTGGTCTCCGCGCTGAGGTGCTTGCCGTCCTGGAGGAACACGGGCAGCACGAAGAGCAGCCCGAGCTGGCCCATGGCGAGCACCACGGTGGTGAGCAGCCCGTAGCGGAACGTCTTGTGCCGCAGCTGGCCAAACTCGAAGAGCGGGCCTCGATCGTCGCGCTCCTTGCGCCGCTCGAATCGCACGAACCAGGCGAGGATGCACACCGCGACGATCACGGCGACCGGGATCACCGACACCCGTAGCGACGTCGGCCAGACGCTCGCCCCCGCCACCGAGAAGCTCTTGATCGGCTTGAACCAGCCATAGGTCGGCGCCTCGGTGATGCCGAAGACGAGCAAGAACATGCCGGACGCGATGAGCGCGGCGCCGGGCCAGTCCAGGCTGCGGTTGTGCTGATCCTCGGGGACGCTGCGCACCATGACGAGGAGCGCACCGAGAATCGCGAGCGGAGCGATGATCACGTTGATCCGGAACGCCCACCGCCACGAGTACTCCGTGGTGAGGAAGCCGCCGACGACGGGACCGAACGCCGCGGCGGCGCCCGCCGTGGTGCCCCAGCCGGCGAAGGCGAGCCCCCGTTCCTGGCCCCGGAACGTGGTCGAGATGATGGCGAGCGTGGCGGGAAGCATCAGCGACGCTCCGACGCCCTCGATGAACGCCTCGCCCAGTACCAACGACGGCACGTTCCAGGACACCGACGCCAGCAAGGACCCGACCCCGAACAGCGCGGCGCCGATGATGAAGATCCGCCGGTGCCCGTAGAGATCGCCGAGTCGACCGCCGATGATGAGCAGGCTGGCGAACGTCAGGGCGTACCCGGTCACGACCCATTCGACGCTCGGGAGCGAGGTGTGGAAGTCGCGCAGGATGGTCGGAATCGCGACGTTGAGCACCGAGTTGTCGAGCACGACGATGAACGCCGCGCTGAGGACGATCGCCAGGGTGATCCACCGTCGGGGATCAAGCTCGTCGGGGGCTGCGACGACGTCCGTGCGGTACCTCCATCTCGTCGCCGGCGCCCGCCATGAGCGCGGCCTCGCCGCACGCCGGACGAACCGGCACCACGTGCGTGGACCGCTGCCTACCATACGGTTCGACGCGGCCCGCCGACGGGGTCCTTTCGTCGAGCTGTCGGCGTGTCGCTGCCGCCAGATTTCCGCCGGGCTTCCGAACTTTCACCCGCCGGGGCGTTGACGAAGCGCATCGGACGTTGTTAGGTCAAGTGCGTGAAGGGGATCACCGGGCTGGCCCAATGACGGACCCGAGCGTGCGAGTGGTGACGATCTCGGCTGGCTACGGAGCTGGCGCCAGCGTCGTCGGCCCGAGCGTCGCGGACCGGCTGGGCCTTCCGTACCTCGAACGCGTGCTCTCGCCGAGCCTGGTCCGGGCGACGGCCGGGCGGGCGGGCGACGAGGACGCGACGCACGAGGAACGCTCGGCGCGGCTCTTGACCCGCATCGTCGATTCACTGGCCGCGATCCCACTCGACCTCGGCGCGGGCGCGCCGCAGCCCGTCGAGGATGTCAGCTCCGAAGAGCAGGTCCGCAACGAGATGGAGGCAGGGATCGAGACGTTGGCCCGCCCCCCGGGTGGGGTGGTGCGGGGGCGAGGCGGGATGGTCGTGCTCCGCTCGTGCCCGAGCGCGTTCCACGTACGGCTCGCCGGGCCACGCACGGCTCGGATCCACCAGGCGATGCGTTTGACGCAGATCGACGAAGCGGAGGCAACGCGCCGCTGCGACGACACGGACCGAGCGCGCGGCGCGTATCTGCGCCGCTTGTATGACGTCGACGCCGACGACCCCGCTCTGTATCACTTGGTCGTCGACAGCACGGCGCTGCCGCTCGAGGTCTGCAGCGATCTGATCATCGAGGCCGCCCAGGCCTTCTGGGGCACGCCGACCTAACCCCCAGGGGGACGGGTGTCGCCCAGCGCGGCACCTCCCGGCCGGATCGGGTGGGGGCCGCCCCATCACCGGCGCTCACCGGTTCGAAGCCGGGCCGGTCCCGGGAGGCCGCGGCGTCCCAGCGGCCCGGAGCACCGACCGGCCGAGTCGGGCCGGGCGGGCGGGTCGGGTAGGTCGGGCGGGTCGGGCGGGTCGGGCGGGTCGAAGGCACGCTGCTCGCCCGGGATGGACTGGCCCCCACCCGATCCGGCCGCGGTCGGTGTCCGTGAGGGTTGGCTGACGCGGGGTTCCGACCCTGATCAATCGTGGGCCAGCGTCGCCTCCTATGCTTTTCAGGCTCGCTTCGTCGACTCATCAGGACCTTCGCAAACCCATGGCGCAGCGCCGACAACGGCTGATCGAGGCGGCAAAGCAGCCCCTGCCGGTGGGGACCTTCGCGGTCGGCGCGGGTCTCATGGTGGCGGGAGTCACGACTTACGGGTTTCAGATCCTGGGCTTCCGGGCCCTGTCGAAAACCGACTACGCGGCGCTCAACGCCCTCTGGGTGTTCGTGTTCGTGCTCGCGCCGGGCATCTTCTTGCCCCTGGAGCAGGAAGTTGGTCGGGCGATCGCCGCCCGGCGGGCGCGTGGGATCGGTGGGGGACCCGTCGCGCGGCGTGCCGCGGTGTTGGGCTTGGCGTTCGCGGTCGGGCTGGCGGTGGTGACGATCGCGGTGGGGATCTTCACGCCCATCGTGAGCAATCTGTTCGCGGGCAACGCGGGGCTCATCGCGTGCCTCGTGATCGCGTTGTTCACCTACGGATTCGAGCTCCTCGCGCGCGGAGTCTTCGCCGGCGCGAGCCGGTTCGCCGCGTATGGGGTCAGCATGGGTGCGGAGGGCACCATCCGCCTCCTCCCGGTCATCGTGCTCGCGGCGGCGGGAGTCTCGAACCCGGTCTGGTACGGGCTGTGCCTTGCTTTCCCACCCGTGCTCGCCACGTTGGTGGCGCTCCGGGGGCAACGCGACCTCCTGCCACCCGGGCCCAACGCGCCGTGGTCCGAGCTGTCCACCAACCTCGGCTACCTCTTGTTCGGCTCGCTCTTCGCCCAGGTGCTGAGCTACGCGCCGTTCCTCGGCGCGCAGGTTCTCGCCACGTCGGGGCAGCGGGCCGCGGTGGCGGACTTCATCGTCGGCCTCTTCTTGTCCCGGATCCCGATCCTGCTGTTCCAGGCGGTGCAGGCCGTGCTGCTGCCCGGGCTGGCGGCGATGGTGAGTTCCGGGCGTCACGACGATTTTCGCACCGGGGTACGGAACCTCGTCGTCGTCGTAGCCGGCATCGGGGTCCTCGGCGTGCTGGGTGGCGCGACACTCGGACCGTTCGTCGGCAAGTTGCTGTTCGGCAGCAAGTTCCAGCTCGGGAACCTCGACCTCGCGCTCCTCGCCGCCGGCAGCGGCCTGTTCATCCTCGCCCTCACCCTGGCGCAGGCGCTGATCGCGCTCCTGGGGCACGCGCGCGCCATGACGGCATGGTTCATCGGCATCGTGGTGTTCAGCGTCGTGACCGCGCTCACCGGCCCCCAACTCTTCCTGCGGGTCGAGATCGGCTCGATCGCGGGGGCGGGCGCGAGCGCCGCGGTGATGTCGCTGCAGCTCTTCCAGCAGCTGCGAGCCGGGGTGGGCGAAGGAAGCCTCGCCGCGCTCGTCGAGCAGATCGGCACCGAACCACTCGAGATCTGATCGGCCGCTCGGTCGAGCCCGGGGCAGTCCGCATTCCGAAGCGGGGCCCGACCGGGGGATGGGACAATGCCGCGATGATCATCGCTCAGATCTCGGATCTCCACGTCGCCGCGGAAGACGACTTCATGCGGAAGTTCGTGGATGCCAACCTGAAACTGGAGCGAGCCGTCGAGTATCTCAACGGCCTGAGCCGCCGTCCCGACGTCGTGCTCGCGACCGGCGACCTGACTGATCACGGCCGGCCGGCCGAGTACGGGCTCCTCGCCGAGATCCTCGAGGAGCTCCACATCCCGCTGTTCTGCATCCCGGGCAACCACGACGAGCGGGAGAGCTTCCGGGCCGCGTTCGGACAGTCGTGGCCGTACCTGCCCTCGGAGGGACCGATCCAGTACGTGGTCGACGACTTCCCTGTCCGTCTCGTCGCCGTCGACACTCTCCGACGCGACCATCACGACGGCGACCTCGATCAGACCCGCCTGGCCTGGCTCGATCAGACCCTGGCCGGGCGGCCCGACACCCCGACCGTCGTCTTCTTGCACCATCCGCCGTTCACCACCGGCATCTGGTGGATGGACTGCATCGGCCTGGCCGGGGCACGAGACCTGGAGATCATCGTGCGGCGCCACCCGCAGGTGCACCGGGTCCTTGCCGGTCACCTCCACCGCCCGATCGTGACGAATTGGGGATCGACGGTGGTCAGCACAGCCCCGAGTACGACACATCAGACCCGCTGCGACCTCGACCCCGAGCACGGACCGGTCATCGCCGCCGAGCCCCCCATGCTCGAGCTGCACTGGTGGACCGGCGATCAGTTCGTGTCGCACACGACGGTGTTCGAGGAGGCGAGCCCTCGCGTCGAGATCGCCGCCGTCGTCTCAGACTGGGAGAGCGCCAAGGCCCGGATCAAGCAAGGACCACCGTTCGCGAAAGGTGGCCTGTTGGGGTAGGCGGAGCGCACCGCCGTTCGTCGACGCCTGGCCCGGGCGACCCGACCAACGGGTATCCCGTCGGGCCGCTCGAAGTGGCTACGCGGCCTGGCGACCCCGCCAGGAGAGCCACGACTGGGCCAGCACGCGGGGCGGGTCGCCTTCGACGGGCTCGGTCGTCAACACCACGTCGCAGAACTCCACCCGGCGCCGCGACTGCTCCAGCCGAGCCGCCACCCGAGGTACACGGCTCCCCACCCGAGGGCCAGCACGGTGGTCAGGCGAACCAGCCAACCGTGATCCCACCACCGGCCTGTGCGCGGGACCGGCACGGAACCGGAGGCCGACGGCGCGGTTCGACGATCGGAGGCCTCCACGAGCCCTGGATCGGCCCGGATCGCGGCGACCCTGCGGCGCCGCCCCGAGCGGGGACCGGTTGTCGGTCGGCCGGGGCCCCGTCGGGGCTCCGGGTTGGCAGTTGCCCGGTTCGGTGAGCATCGCGACGCCCGGGGTGCACCGTGACCGGCGCGGCGGTGCTCAGGTTCCGGGGGTGGCGGGGGGGAGAGTCCCGGCGACTTCCTGGAGGGCGTCGATGCGCTGCTGGATGGGGGGGTGGGTCTCGAACAGCCGGTTGAACCAGCCGTGGACGTCCTTGTGGTCCGTGGCGAGGGGCGACTCGATCCACATGTGCGCGGTGGCTGCCGGCGCGTGGTGCACGATGGTGGGGTTGTCGCGCAGCTTCTCGAGTGCGGAGATGAGNNCGGCGGCGCGAGATCGAGAACTGCATGATCTTGGCCGCGATGGGGGCCAGGATGATGAACACGAGCGAGAGGGCGAGGATGAAGATGGCGGCGTCGCCGCCTTGGTTGTTGCGACCGCGCCCACCCAGTCCGCCGAAGATCAGCATCCGTAAGCCGAAGTCGCACAGCAGCGCGACGAAGCCGACCAGGGTGACGGCGATCGTGGCGACGAGGATGTCGTAGTTGTGGATGTGACTGAGCTCGTGGGCGAGGACCCCTTCGAGCTCGGTTCGGTTCATCGTCTGCAGCAGGCCGGCGGTGACGGCGACCGCGGAGTGCGTCGGGTTGCGGCCGGTCGCGAACGCGTTGGGGGATGAGTCGTCGATGACGTAGACCTTCGGCATGGGCAGGCCAACGCCGATGCAGAGTTCCTCGACGACGTCGTAGAGCTGCGGGTACTGGTTGCGGTCAGCGAGCTGAGCGTGCGCGGCGGCAATCGCGAGCCTGTCGGAGTAGAAATAGCTGGTCCACACCAGGGCGACCGCGACGAGGACGGCGATCACGATGAAAATCGGGCCGTAGGCGAACGCGAGACTGAACGCGGCGACGGTGCCGGTGATCACCAGCGCGAAGCCGGCCATCAGGTAGAAGGTGCGGCGCTTGTTGGCGGCGATCTGGGCGACCAGATCCTTGCGTGTGGACATGTCCATGCTCCTCGGGGGCGTGCGGCCCCCAGCATTCCTCAACTGGGACGGGTGCCGCGTTCATGCAGGTGAGGGGGTCGGGCCGGGACTCGCTCCCGGACCGGCCAGCCTCGTCGTCACACGCCGGCGAGCGTCCGCCCTCCCGGGGGGTGGCCGCCCGACACCAGGCCGATCAGCGGGACTGGTGAGGCACCGGCACGAGCCGCGAGCCGCGAAATCGAGCAGTTGCTATTTCGCGCGGGCACCCGCGTGGTCCCCGTCTCGGAAGGCCTCGCCGGCATAGGTGGCGATGCCTTGCAGCATGCCGGTGAGCTCGAGCGGGAGCACGAACTTCGTGCTCGGGGAGGCACCCAGGCTCTTGAGGGCCTCCAGGTATTGGATCCCCATCGTCTTGGAGTCGACCGCCTGCGCCGACTGGTACACGTTGGTGAGCGCCAACGCGAACCCTTCGGCGCGCAGCGCGGCGGCCTGCTTGTCACCCTCGGCTTGGAGGATGTTGGACTGCTTCTCCCCTTCGGCTTGGAGGATGCTGGACTGCTTCGCACCCTCGGCCCGCAAGACCGCCGCGGACTTGTCGCCTTCGGCCTCGGTGACGAGGGCCCGGCGAGTGCGCTCGGCGGACATCTGGCGCGTCATGGCCTCCTGCACCGCGGGGGGCGGGGTGATCTCACGGATCTCGACGTTGGTCACCTTCACGCCCCAGCGCTCGGTGACGTCGTCGAGCTTGGCGCGGAGGAGCTGGTTGATCTCGTCGCGCTTGGCGAGCACGTCGTCGAGGGTGATGTCGCCAACCACCGACCGCAGGGTGGTCGCCGCGATGTTCTGGGCGGCTCCCGAAAAGTCGGCGACCTGGACGACGCTGGCTTGCACGTCGACGACTTTGAAGAAGGTGATGAAGTCGATGGAGATCGGGGCGTTGTCCTTCGTGATCGCGGTCTGGCGCGGGATCTCGAGGAAGAACTCTCGCAGGTCGACGCTGATCACCCGGTCGGCGAAGGGGAGCACACCGATCACGCCTGGCCCCTTCACCCCGGTCATCCGGCCCAGACGGAAGACCACGAGACGGCGGTATTCGGATACCACCCGGAACGGCAGGATCGCTGCCTGCATCTTCGATCGCCCAGCACTCATGTCTCGTTACCTCCCGGCGGCCGAATTGGTATCGGCTCGCCTCTGATTGGTTCAACGGGCGCGACGTAGAGCGTCAGGCCGCGCAGGTCTGAGACCACGATCTTCGCCCCGATCGGAGCGGTCACGGTCGAGTCGTCGAAGGTCGCCGCCCACACCTCACCGCGGACACGTACCTGCCCGGCGGGATGGAGCGCTTGGGTGACGATCCCCTCCTCGCCGATCAGGGTGTCGGCGCCGGTTACCACGGGGATGTTGCGTGCGCGCAGCGCAAGGCGTGCCACGAAGAGAAAGAAGCCGCCGAGCACGACCGCGATCGCGATGAGCAAGGGCAGCGCGACGCGCGCGCTGGGCACGGACGGGTCGTACAAGAACAGGCCCCCCAGCACCAGCGACGCCACACCGGCCAGTGCCAGCACGGAGTGCGCCCCGGCGCGGAGCTCGATGACGAAGAACACGAAGGCCAAGACGAGCAAGATCACCCCGGCGGCGTCAACGGGGAGGCGGCCGAGGAGCACGAGCGACACGACGAACGAGATCAGTCCCGCGACGCCGGGCACGTTCAGGCCCGGGTGCGCCAACTCGAAGCACATGCCAGCGAGGCCCAGCACAAAGAGCACGAAGGCGACGTTCGGATCGGCTGATAGATGATGCGTCACCGAGTTCGAGGCCGCCGCCGCCGGCGTCACGCTCCCCGCGGCGACGTACGCCAACGCGAGGCCAGTGGACACCGCCACGGCGGGACCTGCCCGGCGCGTTGCGGCGATCATCGACTTGGGTCCGGACAGCGCGGGTCGAGGCCGATGCGTGACGTCACAAGCACGTCCCGCTCGGGGCTCGCGGGATTGGTGCGGCGTCGGTCGAGGACCGTCGGCGGCGAGCGCCGGACCGCCGACCCAGGGATGCCCGGTTGCTCACCTGTGCCTCCCTCAACGCAGACCGCGAGGGCGCGCCGACTTACGAAGTGATGGCGAGTGTCGCGCGGGCATTTTCGGGGCGTCAACTGCCAGACCGAGCTCACGGGCCCAGCGTCGCGCACTCCAGGACCCTCCGGGACGCGAGCCGGGAGCGAGCGGTCCGGGCTGGTGCATCTCGCCTCGCCTCGGACGGGACGCTGGAATCGGACCACGGTGGGTGGTCGGCGGCGACCGCTCGGTCGCCCCCCGCGAGACTTCTCCCGGGATCCGAGCNNGAGCACTCGGACCCGGGCCGCCGGCGATCCCGCCGTTTCGGGCCACAGAATGTGCGCGAACGACCGGACCGGCGACCCCGAAACCGCCCGGATCGGCGGACCGAAGGCCGAACCCGGCACCCTCGATGGTGGGGGCCTTCCGAGCGGTTCGTAAGATCCCGGGCTGCTGCGATTCGGCGTCATCCGAAGAGCGACGGGGGCCAATGACGTTGATGAACTTCAGCATGGCACGACCCTCATCGAGATCCACGCCGCGGGCCGGTCGCGGAGGCCACCGTGGACGACTCCGGTGCGGTGCGCTGTTGACAGTGGCCGTGGGCGTGCTCGCCGCGTGCGGAGGTGGCCAAACCAGCTCGCTCGGCACCTCGGCCCGCCCGGCGACCGCGGACTCGGACCTGAGGACCGCCACGGTGCACACCGTGCCGGGGATGCCGCGGGTGGTGAACCCAAACAACCAGTACAGCCAAGCCGGCCGCGGCAAGTTCAGCCCCGCCACCAAAGGGGCGCTGGATCGGGTGTATGTCCCGAACCTGAAGTCCGACGACGTCGACGTGATCGATCCGAAGACGC
This sequence comes from Actinomycetota bacterium, assembly GCA_003140175.1. Taxonomy (GTDB): domain Bacteria; phylum Actinomycetota; class Acidimicrobiia; order IMCC26256; family PALSA-555; genus PALSA-555. The sequence continues at coordinate 7,629 of PLJD01000040.1, read as the reverse complement.
TCAAGGTCATCGGTCGGTTCCCGGTCGGCGTCGATCCTCAACACGTCGTGCCGTCGTACGACCTCAAGACGCTGTGGGTGGCCAACGAAGACGTCAACGGAACAAACGGCAGCGTGACGCCGATCAACCCCAAGACCGGACTCCCGGGACCCTCGATCCCCGTCGACGACCCCTACAACCTGTACTTCACCCCCGATGGGCGCTCGGTCATCGTCGTCGCCGAGACGCTGAAACGACTCGACTTTCGCGACCCCCACACCTTCGCTCTGCAGGCATCGCTCCCCCTTCCGCAGTGCGCCGGCGTCAACCACGGTGACTTCTCGATCGACGGCTCGTACCTGATCCTGTCGTGCGAGTTCCAGCGCGGGATCATCAAGGTCGACTGGCGCACCCACCAGGTCGTGGGTGCCCTCACCCTCGCCCCGGACTCGATCCCCCAGGATGTGCGCGACTCACCCAACGGCAAGACCTTCTACGTCGCCGACCTGCTCCACGATGGCGGGGGGGTGTGGACCGTTGATGGCACCACCTTGACCCCGACCGGGTTCATCCCGACGGCACTGGGCGCCCACGGCTTCGTCGTCAGTCGCAACGGCAAAGAGCTCTACATCGCCAACCGTGGTTCGTCGACTCAGGCCATCGGTCCGGCCCATGGGCCGGGCAGCGTCAGCGTCTTGAACTTTGCGACCAACAAGATCGTCGCCACCTGGGACATCCCCGGCGGTGGCAGCCCCGACATGGGCGACATCACCCCCGACGGAGGTGAGCTGTGGCTCAGCGGCCGCTTCGACAACGTCGTCTACGTGTTTGATACGACATCCGGCGCCGAAGTGACGATCCCCGTCGACGAAGAACCACACGGCGTCGCCGTCTGGCCCCAGCCCGGCCGCTACTCCCTCGGGCACACCGGAATCATGCGCTAGTCCTTCAAACCGTCACGGTCTCCGTCACCGTCGGCGTTCCGGCGCACTGAGCGACCCCAACGCGAGCCACCGGTGGATCTCGATCCACCGGTCACGGCCGCCGTCGCCGCGTGCCGGTCTGGTCAGCAGCGTCGCTCCGCGACGGCAGCGCTCCTTCCTACCCCATCGCGGCGCCGTGCAAACGTCACCCGGCTCGGCTCGACCGTCCGGCCAAACGTCGCCGCGACCGCGTTGCCCTCCGTTCCAGCGGGGCGGAGGAGCGCGCCCCGCGGACGCGTTGGTCAGCGACGTCGGAGCCAGGGGCGGGGATCGCACGCCGGATCTACTCAGTGAAGCAATTCGGTCTCGTCCGGACACGGCGATCTGTGCGATGTCCGTCCGTGCCCCTACGATCCCTTGGCGTGCCCCTGCGTTCGGATTTCGTGCTTCCGCCGCCGAATCCGTTGCCTGATCTCCCGGGACTTGCGGTCCACGTCATGGGCGCGCGGGGCCGGGGGATGCGCCCGATGACGTTGGCGGCCGCGGCGTCGGGCGCCGACATCGACGGGTGCGATCGGTACGGCGTGGAGGCTGACGACGCCTTCGAGCGGGCGAACGTGCGGGTGGTCGAGGGCCACGACGTGGCGCACGTCGACGGCCGTCGCCTCGTGGTGACGACAACGGCACGGCCCGACGAGCCGGAGGTCGAGCGGGCACGTGTCGACGGTGTGCTGCACCACCGGAGTGAGCTGCTCGACGCGCTCCTCAGGGGGCGGCCGTCGATCGCGGTGACAGGGACGCACGGCAAGGGCACGGTGGCGGCGCTCGCTGGCCTGGCTCTCGAGGCGCTCGGCTCCGACCCGCAGATCGTTCTGGGTGTGAGCGTGCCCACGTTGGGCGGTCCGTTCCGCGCCGGTGGCGGACCGGCCGTGGCCGAGGCTGACGATGCCGACGGCAGCATCGCCCGGATTGGAGCATCGGTCAGCGTCGTCACAAACTCCTGGTTCGATCACCCCGCCTTTGGGCGAACGCGTGGCGAAGTCGTCGAGGATGTCGCCCAGCACGTTGCGCGGGTCCCTTCGTCGGGGCGGGTCGTCATCGGGAGAGGCCGCAACCTGGGCCCGATGGCTCGGGCGGCGCGCGCCCCGGTGTGGCGTCTTGGTCGCGACTTCGAGGTCGAGACCGTGGCGGTCAGCGCCGAAGGCCGGATGCTTCGGCTTCGCGACGTCGATGGTGACGTCGTCGAAGCGAAGCTACATCTGCACGGCGGGAACGTCGCGGACAACGCGGGCCTGGCGTTTGCTGCGCTCCGCGCTATCGGCATCCCGGCGGGCGAAGCGGCAGATGCGCTCAGCGCGCTCACGATGTTGACGAGGCGACTCGAGCTGGTGGCGGAGGTCGGCGGGATCCGCATTTTCGACGACATCGGCAAACACCCCGAGGCAGTCGCCGCGACGCTCGCCGCGGTGCGGGACCTCGGGCCGCGGCGGATCCACGTCGTCTATGAGCCGTTCGTCCACGACGACGTGCTGCGTTGGCGGAGCCGGTGGGCGGCGGTGTTGGGCTCGGCTGACAGCGTCGTGGTGCTGCCTGTCGACGACCGGCCGGTCTTGCCGGTCACTCGCCGGGCACCAGCCGATTGGGCTCGCCGGTCCGGGCTCCAGGCCGACCTGGCAACCGACCGTGGCGACGCGGTCGGGTTGGTCGCCGATCGGTGCCGGCCCGGTGACGCCGTGGTGGTGTTCGGCGCCATCGATGACCTCGACGAGCTGCCGCGCGACATCGCGGCCCAACTCGCGGGCGACCGTTAGCTCACGGTCCGGCGGGCGCGAGCACGAGCGGAAGGCCGCTCGGGCTCTCGCCGCTAGCGGCCCGGAGGGGTGGGTCGGGGGCGACGGGGGGGTGTGGGGGCCATGCGCATTTCCAACTCTTCTTCCATGTGGACGACGGGACCGGTGGACTTTAGTCCGGTTCCTCGGTCGGGCGTGGGCTTGGGGTCGGGCGGGCCCGAAGCCCCCGGAGTGGAGCCGTGATCCGCCACGAGGTGGACCGCCAGACGGCGTCGAGCTCAGCCTGGACGACGCCGAGCCGGTCGTCGAAGTCCCGGAGCTCTCGATCGAGGCGGGCCCACTCCCACTCGGCGGCTCGGGCCCGCAGCTCGGCCTCGAAGGCCTGCTGGGTGACGACGGAGAGGCGACGGAGCACGTCGGGCGGATCCGAGCCCAGTGCGGGCCCCGTGGCAGACCGGTAGATCTCGACGAGTGCGGCGGCGTGTCGCGCGGCGGCGTGATGGCGGACCACGAGCTCGCGCCCGACGGTGCCAAGGGTGCGGTCGTACCCGCGCAGCATCGCGGCGAGGTTCTCCACGGGCTCCCCGGCGTCGGGGGTGAAGCCGCACGACTCGAGGCGCGGGTACGACTCGGCGGTGACGAAGCCGGCACAGCCGCCCTCGTCGTACACGAACGCGGCCCGGCCCAGTGCTAGGGCCTCAAGAATCGTGCGCCCGGAGCCGAACACCAGATCGGCGCGCATCGTCTCGGCTGTCGGATCCTCTAGCCGTACGTCGTCGCGTCCGACCACCTTGAGCTCGATCCCTGCCTGCCGGCACGCGTCGCGCAATGGCGAGATCCGCGTCGAGAGGTTGCGTGACATCGCGAAAGCCCGACGAGGCCGTCGTCGGATGCTGACCCGTCGCTGGTCCATCGTGCCGATCACGACGGGTTGCGTGAGACGGTGGACGGGAACGTCGCCTCCGAGCACCGACGCCCGGACCCGATCCGCGACGAGGTCGTTGTACACGACAATCGCCGAGGGCGTCGCCTCGCGAGGGGGGTCCTCGATGTCGAGGAACCAGGAGTGCGAGGCGAACACGATCGGCACCGCCGGCAGCCTCGCTCGCACGGCGAGCGCCGTCGAGGCGTGCTGAGCGTGCACGACGTCGTAGACCGGCTGTAAGTCCACGTAGCGCTCGTGCACCACGAATCCGGCCGCCCGGAACCCGTCGGCGACGTGCCCTCCCCGCAGGCAATAGAGCTCGACGTCGTGCCCGAGCTGCCGGAGCGCGGGCACCACGGTCTGGAGGTAGCTCTCGGTCCCTCCCGGCTCCGCGAGGGCTTGGTTGGTGCACAGGATCCGCACGGGCCGAATCGTAGGCACCCTTGTGCCCGGCCAACCCGGGCGGTCGCGCCACGGCGTGATCGCCGACCAGGTCAGCGGGTCGCCGCGGGCGGGCGTCGGGTTACCGCCGTGGGCGGTCCGGCACGCTGCGAACCGGCGCGACGCGAGGAACCGGAGGGCAGATCGATCGCTGCGCCGGGCCTCAGGCGCGGTCGAGACGGACCCACAGGTGGCGGACCCCGGTGTGCCGATTGGCTCGGGCCCACTCGACGGGCCGGGTGACCTCGAAGCCTGAAAAGTCCGCCAGCAGCTCTTCGAACATCACCCGCATCTCCAACCGGGCGAGATGGACTCCGAGACAGAAATGAACGCCGTGGCCGAACGCGAGGTGCGGGTTGGGATCGCGACGGATGTCGAACTCCATCGCGCGGTCGAAGACCCGCTCGTCGCGGTTCGCAGAGGCTTCCCAGAACACCACCTTGTCGCCCGCGGCAAGCCGGTGACCACCGAGCACGGCCGGACGGGTGGCGGTGCGCCGCTTGGACGGTGAGGGCGTCGTCCAGCGGAGCATCTCCTCGATCGCCGACGGCAGCTGGTCGAGGTTCGAGCGCAGGGCTTGCAGCTGCTCGGGATGCTCCGCCAACGCGAGGAATCCGGTTGCGATCGCCGTGCGCGTCGTCTCCGAGCCAGCCCCGTGCATGTTGCGCAAGAAGCAGTAGATCTCGGCTTCGGACATCGTCGACGGTTCGATGTCGGGCAGCGTGGCGTTGACGACAATCGAGAGCATGTCGTCGGTCGGGTGCGTTCGCTTGGCCGCGAGGAGCGCGTGGGCGTACTCGAACATCCGGACCTTCTCCGGTCTGCGCTCCTCGATGGGACCGTACCGGGCGTCTCCGGTCGGGATGTCGGACCCGGAGTCGACCGCGTCCCAGAGCTGGTGTCGATCCTCCTCGGGGATCCCGAGCAGGACGCAGATCATCTGGAGCGGCGGCTCGGCGGCCACGTCCACGAGGAAATCGAACTCGACACCGTCCTCGACTGCGGCGAGGAGGGTGCGGATGCGCCGTCGAAGGTCCGCGTCGAGCCGGGCGACCGCCCGGGGGGTCAGGTCGCCCGTGACGAGCCGCCGGATCCGAGCATGGCGCGGGTCGTCCATCATGTTCATGGACACACCGGCGATCTCCAGGTCCTTCAGCGCCGTCCCGCCGTACGGGCGTGTGCCGCCCCGCTCCGAGGAGTAGATCTCGGGGTTCTGGAGGACCTCCAACGTCTCCGCATAGGTGGCGACCGACCAGAACCCTTCGCCGTCGGGGGTATGCACGGTCGGCTCGTGCCACCAGACCGGCGCCTCGCGACGGTGCACCTCGAAGAGGTGGTGCGGGAAACCATCCGCGAAGTTGTCAAGGTCGGTCAGGTCGGTGTCGACCAGCCGTAGTGCCGAGCTCATGACGTCGCCTCGGTAACCGTGCGTGTGGATCGAATCAACGGGACTGCCTGTCGGTTGCGATGTACCAGGCCCGACATCGACCGACCGTCATGACAACGAGCGTGGCGATCGCGGCGGCGGGCTCGACGCGTTCGAGCCGCAGCATCTTAGAGCAGTGCCTTCGCGGGCTGGTTCGACGGATCGCTGGACGTCCGCGCGGGGAGGGTCGGAGTGGCGATCTCGGCGCGGACGATGTCGGAGCTGGGACAGGGAGTCAAACCCGTGACCTGCCCATCACGAGCGATCCGGTTCTGTGCGCGTCTCCCCGGCGATCTGGGCACTCTCGATGAGAAAGCCAGGTCGACGCAGCATCCGAGCTGCGTCCAGCCTCTCCGGCCCAACATGACGCATGCCTGTGGTGGCATGCCTGGCGGCCTGGGAGCTGCCATAGCCTTCACTGAGCCCGATGCGAGGAGCACCGTGCAGGTGATCATTCTGGGCAGTGGTAGCCCGCTTCCCGACCCACAGCGGGCTGGCCCGTCGACGCTGGTCCGCACGACGGCCGGGGACTTGCTGTTCGACTGCGGGCGCGGTGTCCTGATGCGCGCCGCGGCCGTAGCGTCGGGCGCGGGGGCGTTGCGGGCGTTGTTCTTGACTCACCTGCACAGCGATCACATCACCGACCTCAACGACATCTTCACGATGCGGTGGGCACTGTCGTTCGAACCCAACCCGTTGCCCGTATTCGGTCCAACGGGCACGGCCACTCTGCTGGGGGCCACCGAGGCGATGCTCGAGGCGGACATCGGCTACCGCCTTGCCCACCACGACGACTTGCAATGGCGACCTTCTGCAACGGTGACCGAAGTTGATCGAGGCGTCATCTTCGACCAGGGCGGGGTGCGGGTCACGGCCGCTCCCACCGATCACGCGCCGGTCCGGCCGACCGTGGGTTTCCGCATCAACGAGGGGGAGCGGTCGGTGGTCATCGCCGGCGACACGGTGCCATGCGCGGGGCTCGACGAACTGTGTGCTGGGGCCAACATGCTGGTGCATACCGTCGTGCGGCGCGATCTCATCGAGCTGGTCGGCCTGCCCCGGCTCACCGATGTGCTCGACTACCACTCGTCAGTACCCGACGCCGCGCGGACTGCGGCCCGAAATGGTGTCCACACGCTCGTTCTCACGCATCTGGTGCCTGCACCCGCACCCGGCACCGAGCAGGAATGGCTCGACCAGGCAACCACCCATTTCAAGGGCGAGGTGATGCTGGCCACCGACCTGCTGACACTCGACGTGACCCGCTGACACCGGCCGGGGTAGGCAAGGTCTCGGTGATCGTGACCGTCGGTCGTGCTGAGAGGCCGTTGGCCTGGAAGCCGATGAGTGCGCACGGGTAGATCACGCCAGCCGGGGGGTGGGCGAGGCGCGCACCGCCGACGTGGTCACGCTCGAGAGCACACCCGCCGAGGTGCTGATGGTCACGGTCCCACACGCGGTGCCCGCGGTCACCCGGATCAAAGAGCTGTCACTAGGAACGCGACGCGAGAGATGACCGAGTGATCTGCTCAACGAGCGCTGTGCTCAGCAAACCCAGACGCGTCAACACGACGTTCCCGTGCATCAGCGCTGGTCAAAGTGTCGGGAGCCGGGAAAGCTGTGCAACTGACAGTCATTGGTGACGCGGGGTCGGTTGCTGAGTTTTCTGCTTGAGTCGTTCGTAGGGCGTCTGGCCGCCCAGGCTGCCATGGGGTCGGGCGTAGTTGTAGAAGTTCTCCCACTCGAGGAGCTTGTCGTTGAAGATTTTGGCGTCGTCGATGACGACGCCGTCGAGCTGGCGGTAGAACTCTTCGGCGTCGATTCGGTGCGAGCGTTCAACTTTGCCGTTCAGCCGGAGCGTCGCCGGCTTGATGTACACGTGGCGGATGCCCTGGTCAAGGACGTGCCAGTGGAACTGCGAGGCGAATTCGGAGCCATTGTCGGTCTGGATCTGCTCGACGTGGAACGGCAACTTCTCCAACACGTAGTCGACGAACTGGATGGCTCGCTTTTGGTCGAGGCGATCGTAGATGCGCAGCACCCGGATGCGGGTGCAGTCGTCGATGGCGTGAACTGGTAGAAGCGCTTGCGAGCTCCTTTGATCGGCGCGGCGAACTTCACGTCTGACCGGGGCCCTGGATAGTG
>PLJD01000128.1 GCA_003140175.1 Actinomycetota bacterium | reverse complement strand
TGGCGGTGCTCGACGCCGCCGGGACCCTCCCCGCGCTGCTCGGCCGCCTCGGGCTCGCATACCTCGGCGACTTCGCGGCGCTGCCCGCCGCGTCGGTCCTCACCCGCTTCGGGCACCCCGGCGCCCGCCTGCACCGCCTCGCCCGCGGTCTCGACGAGCACAGCGCGCCCCCCGCGCCGCCACCACCCGAGCTGGTCGAGACCTGCGAGCTCGACCCGCCCGCGACCCGCGTCGACGAGGCCGCGTTCGCTGCGAAAGGGCTCGCCGACCGGCTCCTCGGTCGCCTCGAGGCTCTCGGCCTTGCCTGCACCCAGGTGGTGGTGGAAGCCGAGACCGAGCACGGCGAGCGCCTGACGCGCTCCTGGCGACACGAAGGTGCGCTCACCCCCGCCGCGCTCGTCACCCGGGTGCGCTGGCAGCTCGACGGATGGCTGGGCAACGCCGGTGACCGCGACGAGGACGACGCGACCGGCGGGCTCGTCCTGGTGCGACTCGCCCCCGAGCAGGTGGTGCCGGCCACCGGCCGCCAGCTCGGCTTCTGGGGCGGAGACGCGGCGGCCGGCGACCGGGCCGACCGGGCGCTGGCCCGCCTCCAGGCGATGGAAGGACCCGACACGGTCGTCACCCTCGTGCCGCGCGGCGGGCGCATCCCCACCGAGCGGGTTCGGGAGGTCCCCTGGGGCGNNGCGCGCCTCATCAGCGACGCGCGCGGCGACGTCGAGATCGTCGCGTGGGCCGGACCCTGGCCCCAAGACGTCCGCTGGTGGGACCGCGTCGGTCGTCGACGGCGGGCGCTGTGGCAGCTGGTGACCCGGGTCGGGGAGACCGACGTCGCCTGCCTCGTCGTGGTGGAGGCCCGCCGGGTCGGCATCGAGGCGCTCTACGACTGACCGCGCACGGACCGCCGACCGGACCTGGGACCCGGCCCCGACCTCGCCGCCGAGGACGCCCCCTCCTACCATCGACCACGGTCAACATTGGCGGTGGTGGCATGCACCTCGGACGGCCTGCCGCCGCCCCGGCTGAGGAGCAGTGTGGCCCCCGACGAAGCCCCCCGCGTCGCCAAGTTGACCCAGGACCGCGCCCACCGGACCCGGCGTTCCCTTGTCGAGGCGGCCTCGGCCCTGTGGTCCGAGCGGGGCTACGACGCGGTGGCGGCGTCGGACATCTGCGAGCGGGCCGGCGTCTCGAAGGGCACCTTCTTCTATTACTTCCCGACCAAGGAGCACCTGCTCCTCGAGCTGGTCGCGGCGGGCGGCGGCGACCGGCTGGGCACGGCGATCGACGAGCGGCTCGCCGTCGGGGCGCCGCTCCTCGACGTGCTCCAGACCGCGGTGTCGGTCATCGCCGACGGGCAGCGATACGCGCCCCGGGAGCTCGTCGGACGCGCCGCGTTAGAGGTTTTGCGGGGTGCACGCCGCGCCCGTCCCGACGACACCGCGCGACCCGAGCCCCGCGAGATCTACGCCCGGGCCTACGCGGCGGCCATCGCCCGCGGCGAGCTGCCCGCGACGTTCCAGCCCGGCGAGCTCGGCGCGATCACCAACTGGGTGCTGCTCCAGGGCACCCTGTTCTGGGCGGTCGGCGCGGTCGGGCCGCTCACCCTCGAGCAGGTCCTCTGGCGCCGGGTCCAGCTGGTCGTCCACGGCGCCGCCGCGCCAAGCCTGCAGCCCTGGCCGCTCACCGCTGACCCGACCCTGTCCGGGCCGGCGTCGTGAACGGATAGGCGAGCTGGCGGACGTACCCGACCGGCGGCACCGGCTCGGACGTCCCGAACCCGGACGGGTACTTGCCGTGCGGCATGTAGGCGGTCCCGAACAGCTTGTCGATAGCCGGGGTGCCGAAGTTCTTGTTGATCGGGTCGAGCGCGTGGTGCCAGTGATGCCACTCCGGCGTGTTGATCACCCAGCGCACCACCGGGAAGCGGATCCGCACGTTGGCGTGCTGGAACAGCGCCAGGAACGTGAAGAACACGACGACACCGCCGAACACGGCGGCGTTGAAGCCGAGCAGGTACAGCGGGATCACGACCGCGGCGTGGGTGAACACCTGGTCCAGCGGGTGGACCCGGGCCGAGGCGAGCCAGTCCATGTCCTCGATGCTGTGGTGCACCGAGTGGAACCGCCACAGGAACGGCACGGTGTGGGTGAGCCGGTGCGCCCAGTACTGCCCGAACAGCACGATGAGGAGCGCCACGACGACCGCGACCGCGGGGGGCATCGACGCGGCGATGTCCAGGTTGCGAAGCCAGAAGAACGGGATCAGCGCGACCACGATCGCGACCAGGAGGCCGACCGTGATCAGGATGTTGTTGACGAGCAGATGGGTCATGTCGGTCAGGAAGCCCCGACGGAACACCTTCTGGGGTCGGAACGCGAAGAGCTTCTCCATCGGCACGAAGATCAGGAACAGCACCGCGATGCCGACCACCCCCGCGCCCCGCGTCACCAGGGCGACGACGAGGAGTGCCACCGTGAGCAGCCCGATGGCCACCCCGCTGCGGGTGGGCCGGTCCCGATCGGCGGGGGTGGGGCGCCGGGTCGGGTCAGGGGGTTGGGGGGCGGGGTTCGTACTCATGGCGGCTCCTGTCGCTCAGGCCTGCCATCGGTGTATCCCCAGACTGTCAGAGAAGTTGACCACGGTCATTATCGTTCGATGAAGTGGACCGGGCCCACTGGCTCAGGCGGCGGTGGCGAGCGGCTCCCAGGCGAAGCGCCGCACCGCCACGGTGAGCCCGGCTGCCGCCCACAGGGCCAGCACGCCCACGTTCGTGGCGTTGAGCTGGGGCTGTGGAGGGATCAACGCCGTTTGGAGGCCTTGGGCGAGATGGGCCAGGGGGAAGATCCGTCCGACCTGACGCAGCCAGCCGGGAAGCTGGGAGACCGGCACGAACGTCCCCGAGATGAACCCGAGGATGACCGTCGGTTGGTGCGCCACCGTCGACCTATTGATCGGTCAGGGGCCAGCGGCCGAGTGCCTGTCCCCTCCGCTTGCAGCACGAACAGGTGTTCGATACCGTGCCCCTCCCGGTGTGGAGGTCTCGCCGTTGTCGTACGCCGAGCTGCATTGCCACACGAACTTCTCGTTCCTCGACGGGGCGAGCCATCCCGAGGAGCTCGTCGACGAGGCGGCGCGTCTCGGGTTAGGTGCCCTCGCCGTCACCGACCATGACGGCTTCTACGGCATCGTGCGCTTCGCGGAGGCGGCCCGCGCGGTGGGGCTGCCGGCCGTCTTTGGCGCCGAGCTCACCCTCGAGGCGGCCCGCCCGGCCAACGGGATGGCGGACCCCCCGGGTGAGCACCTCGTCGTCTTGGCCCAGGGACCGCTTGGCCATGCCCGGTTGGCTCGGGCGATCAGCCACGGTCAGCTGGCAGGCGAGAAGGGAGCCCCGCGCTTCACCGTCGAGACGCTGGCCGAGGCGGCTCGGGCTGGGGTGCGACTCACCGACGGCCGGGGCAGCGTCGCCAACGACGCCTGGCTGGTGCTCACCGGGTGTCGCAAAGGCGCGGTGCCGCGCGCGTTACTCGACGAGGGTCCGGCCGCGGCGCGTCGGGCCCTCGAACGCCTCACGGACGCGTTCGGGCCGGACCGGGTGCTCGTCGAGCTCTGGGATCACGGTGACCCGCTCGACCGCCACCGCAACGACGCCCTCGCCGAGATCGCGGCGCACGTCGGGGTCGAAGTCGTCGCCACGAACAACGTTCACTACGCCACCAGCGCCCAGCGTCCGCTCGCCACCGCGCTGGCCGCCATCCGGGCCCGGCGTTCCCTCGACGAGCTCGACGGCTGGCTGCCCGGCTCGCCCTTCGCTCAGCTCCGCCGCCCCGCCGAGCAAGCGCGCCGGTTCGCGCGATGGCCGGGTGCCGTCGAACGCACCCTCGAGGTCGCCGCCGCGTGCGCGTTCGATCTGCGACTCGCGGCCCCCAGCCTCCCCGACCTCGACGTGCCCCTCGGGCACACCGACATGTCCTGGCTGCGAGAGCTCACGGGTCGGGGGGCCGCGGTGCGCTACCCGTCGAGTCATCCCGACCATGAGCGGGCGATGCGTCAGCTGACCTACGAGCTCGGCGTGATCGACCAGCTCGGGTTTCCCGGCTACTTCCTGCTGCTCGTCGACATCGTCTCGTTCTGCGCCGAGCACGACATCTACTGCCAGGGTCGAGGAAGCGCCGCCAACAGCGCCGTGTGTTACGCGCTCGGCATCACCAAGGCCGACGCGGTCGCGTTGGGGCTGCTGTTCGAACGGTTCTTGTCACCCGAGCGGGACGGCCCACCCGACATCGACCTGGACATCGAGCATCAACGCCGCGAGGAGGTGATCCAGTACCTCTACGACAAGTACGGGCGGGACCGGGCCGCGCAGGTCGCCAACGTCATCACCTACCGGCCCCGCTCCGCGTTGCGCGAGATGGCGAAGGTGGTCGGGCTGTCCCCGGGCCACGCCGACGCCCTCACCAAGTGGATCGACCGGTGGCGGTCCCGGGACCAAGCGTTCGAGGACGTCACGAAGTCCGAGGGGGCACCCCCGGTCCCCGACCTCGTGCTCGACCTGGCCCGCCAGGTCCTCGACTACCCGCGTCACCTCGGCATCCATTCGGGCGGGATGGTGATGGCCGACCGTCCACTCGTGGAGTTCTGCCCGATCGAGTGGGCTCGCATGGAGAATCGCTCGGTGCTGCAGTGGGACAAGGACGACTGCGCCGCGGCGGGTCTCGTGAAATTCGACCTGTTAGGTCTCGGGATGCTCACCGCGCTGCACCTCGCGGTCGATCTGATCCGCGAGCACGAGGGCGTCGAGGTCGACCTCGCCACCATTCCCCAAGAGGACGAGGTGTACGACCTGCTCTGTGCCGCCGACACGGTGGGTGTGTTCCAGGTCGAGAGCCGCGCCCAGATGGCGACGCTGCCGCGCCTGCGCCCGCGCACGTTCTATGACCTCGTCGTCGAGGTGGCGCTGATCCGCCCCGGTCCGATCCAAGGGGGGTCTGTGCATCCCTACCTGCGCCGACGCAGCGGCGAAGAGCCGGTCACCTACCCGCACCCGATCCTCGAGCCGTGCCTACGCAAGACCCTGGGCGTCCCGCTCTTCCAGGAGCAGCTCATGCAGATCGCGATCGACGCGGCCGGGTTCAGCCCCGGGGAGGCCGACCGTCTGCGCCAGGCCATGGGCTCGAAGCGGTCCCGAACCCGGATGGCTGCCATGCGGGAGCGTCTCCTGGCGGGCATGGCGGAACGCGGGATCACCGGCGACGTCGCAGCGGAGATTGCTCACAAGCTCGAAGCCTTCGCGGACTTCGGGTTCCCCGAGAGCCACTCGGTGAGCTTCGCCTACCTGGTGTACGCCAGCGCGTGGCTGAAACGGCACTACCCGGCTTCGTTCACCGCGGCGCTGCTGAACTCCCAGCCCATGGGCTTCTACTCGCCCCACACGCTCGTGCGAGACGCCATCCGCCACGGCGTGCAGGTCCTCGGCCCCTGCGTCCACACGTCACGTCGCGACTGCACCCTCGAGCCCCGCACTCCCGACGCCGGACCGAGGGGATTTCCTCGTCCCGGCTGGCACGCCGACGTGTCGACGCACGCGGTGCGGGTCGGCCTGCGCTACGTCCGGGGGCTCTCCGACCGGCTGCTGGACCGCATCGACGAGGCGCGAGCCGAGCAGCCCTTCGCCGACCTCGAAGACTTCACCCGCCGCACCCGGGCCACCGTCGACGCGCTCGAGTCGCTGGCGACGGCGGGAGCGTTCGCGGGCTTCGGCATTGAACGCCGCGAGGGCCTCTGGGCGGCCGGGGCTCTCCGCGACGCGCGCCCCGACACCTTGCCGGGCATCGCCGTCGGGGTCGACGCCCCAGCGCTTCCGGGGATGACCGAGATGGAATCCACCGCCGCCGACCTGCACACGACCGGTCTCTCCGCGGCGCGACACCCGACCGAATTCGTGCGCGACGAGCTCATCGCGGCCGGGGTCGTCACCGCCGAGGAGCTACGGACCCGGGCCGACGGCGCGCCGGTCGAAGTCGCCGGGATCGTCACGCACCGCCAGCAGCCCGAGACGGCAAAGGGCGTGGTGTTCTTGAACCTCGAGGACGAGACCGGTCTCGTGAACGTCATCTGCACCCCCGACGTGTGGCAGCGCTTCCGACGAGTGGCGCGCACCGCGCCGGCACTGCGGGTCCGGGGACGCCTCGAGCGTCACCAGGGGGTGATCAACCTCCTGGCCGTCCACCTCGAAGCACTTCCGCTCACGCCCGCCGCGCTGCTCCGGTCTCGCGACTTCCACTGACCGGCCCGAACCCGCCCCGAGTGCTCGCCCGCGGCTGACGCGTGAAGGCCGGCGTCCCCGGGAGCTAGTGCCCTGACCGGCAACCC
>PLJD01000058.1:17843-18703 GCA_003140175.1 Actinomycetota bacterium | reverse complement strand
CCACGAGGTCGCCGGAGACCAGCGTGATCTGGTCCTGGATATGGCTGATTCGCTCGATCGTGAGCGTGGAGCTGCGTCGAATGAGCCCGATGACCTCGTAACCCTTCGAGAGCAGCAGCTCGGCCAGGTAGGAGCCGTCCTGGCCCGTGATACCGGTAATAAGTGCTCGTTGGGCCACCGACAGTCCTCCACAAAGGGCGCCGACCAGCGGTCCGCACCGAAATGCCACCTTACTACTGGTCGCAATTCTGACCCCGAGCCTGCCTAGCCTTAAGCAGTGGCTCGAATAGTCCTCGTCAGCTTTCGACTCGGCGGAACCGACGGCGTGGCCATCGAATCGGCCAAATGGATCACGGCCCTTCGATCGCTCGGCCACAGCGTTCGCACCGTCGCCGGTGAAGGCGTCGCCGACGTCATCATTCCGAGCCTGGCGATTGAAGCCACGGTGACTACCTCGATTCAGGAGTTGGAAGACGCCTTCGCCAACGCCGACCTCGTCATCGTGGAAAACCTCGCTTCATTGCCGTTCAACCTTGACGCGCGCGAAGTCCTCTCCCACGTGTTGAAAGGTAGGTGTGCGCTCTTTCATCATCACGACCTGCCGTGGCAGCGCCCTCATCTCGCGCACCTCGAGGGACCGAGCGATGAGCCGCTCTGGCGTCACGTCACCATCAATGAACTCTCGCGTTTAGAACTCCGCGAGCGGGGCATCGAGGCCGTCACCATCATGAACTCCTTCGACTGCGAGCCGGTGCGAGGCCGACGGGACTCGACTCGGTTGACGCTCGACGTCGATACGCGCACGCTCGTACTCATGCCGTCACGAGCACTGCCCCGTAAGAACGTTGCGGGCGCTCTCG
>PLJD01000058.1:0-17755 GCA_003140175.1 Actinomycetota bacterium | reverse complement strand
ACCCCTACCCCGTCGCGTGCGAAATCATCGACTTCGGATTCCGGTTCTTCGACCTCGGCGACGTCGTGGCCATCAAGTCGTTCCTCGAAAACCCGGACTACGAGCTGTACGCGCACAACCTCTCCATCGCGCTCGAACACTTCAATATCGCGTCGCTGCCCGCGCGACTGAGCGACCTTCTGCATTCAATGTCTATCCATTAGCGCCAACTATCCTCTAGCCGTATGGTGATCCAGGACGACCGACCCCAACACGCTGAGCGTCGAGAACAGTTGCTGAGCGTCGCCACGTCACTCTTCGCGGAACGGGGATTTCAGTCGACCACGATGGACGACATTGCGCGTGAGGCCGGCTTCACGAAACCGATCCTGTACCAGTACTTCGATTCGAAGACCGACCTCTATCGCGAGATCGTGGCGCAATTGGCCGAGACGCTATTGGCGTCATTGAAGATCGCGGTGAGCGCCGCCGACACGCCGCGAGCGAAGATCGAAGTGGCCTTTCGCGTCTACTTCGAAATGGTCGTGAGTGAGACCGACGCCTTTCGTATTCTCTTCATCCACTCCCACGTAGGTGACACCGCCAAAGAGTTGCGCGCGCTGGAACTCGGACTCATCTCCTTCATGCTTCCATTCTTCGATGACTCCATGAGCGAAGATCATCGGCGTCAGTTGGCCGGTGGCGTGGTCGGTATCGCCGAAGGCGCGGCGATCGTGTGGCTGGAGCAACAAGAGTCGAAGGGCTGGCCGATACCGGCCGCCGGAGCAGCCGAGCGACTCGCCGAACGTTCGGCCACGCTGGCGTGGGGCGGACTTCGAACGGTCCACCAGGATTAGTCGACGCGTTCGGCGCCCACGAGAAGCGCAAAAGCCTGAGCGAGATCCCACAGTTGTCGGGCGCACGCGTCATACGTCAGCTGGTCGGCGCCCGCCGGGTCCTTAACGTCGAAGTCCGGCGAAGGCTCGTGTGCACTTGCCGCGCGCAGTTGCGCGTCAACGTCGCCATCCAATGGAGCGAACCGCACGAACTGCGCGAGTTGCACCGCCTTGTCGGCGTTCGTCGCAAAGTTGGCTCGCACAAATTTCACGTTGTCGGCTTCGGCGGCCAGGATCACGTCCGCCCACTCGGTGTCGGCTTGGTTCAACTGATGGCTACGGTGCGCGCCGTAGCGGTGATCACCGAGCTCCTCGATCGTGAGCAGCGCGTCGCGGGTGCGAGCGCTCATCGCCGAGCCTTCGGTCACGTGCGTACCGGCCGTTCGGACGTGCCACTCGGCACGAGTGGACTCAGCGATCGTCGTGAGCATGTAGCCGAGCATCACCGAACGCGCGACGTTGCCGGTGCAGAGCGTGATGATATTCAACGAATGTGGACGCCCGAGATGGCGCGTGAGATTATGAGTCGCTGGATCTCACTGGTGCCTTCGAAGATGGTGTAGATCTTGGCGTCGCGGTGCCAGCGCTCGACCGGGTAGTCGCGTACATAGCCGTACCCGCCGAGGATCTGGATTGCTTCCTCGGTGACCTTCACCGCGACCTCGCCGGCCTTGAGCTTGCTCATCGAGCCTTCGCCGTTCTCGAAGCGCTTGTGGGTGGCGGCCATCCAGCAGGCCCGCCAGACGAGCAGCCGGGCGGCGTCGATCTCGGTCTTCATGTCGGCGAGCTTGAACGCGATGCCCTGGTTCTCGATGATTGCTCGGCCGAAGGTGTGTCGCTGCTTGGCGTAGTCGAGCGAGTATTCGTAGGCGGCGCGAGCGATGCCGAGCGCCTGGGCGCCGACGAGCGGGCGGCTGGCTTCAAAGGTGCTCATGGCGGCTTGGACCTTCGTGCTGCGCCCCTCCCGGGCTCGGGCGAGTCGCTCGTCGAGTCGCTCCTTGCCGCCGAGCAGGCAGCTGCCGGGGACGCGGACGTCTTCGAGGACGACTTCGGCGGTGTGGCTCGCCCGGATCCCGTGCTTCTTGAACTTCTGGCCCTGGCTGAGGCCGGGGGTAGCCGGGGGCACGACGAAGCTGGCGTGCCCGCGGGCCTTGAGGTCGGGGTCGATCGCGGCGACGATCACGTGCACGTCGGCGATGCCGCCGTTGGTGATCCAGGTTTTGGTGCCGTTGAGCACCCACTCGTCAGTGGCTTCGTCGTACACGGCGCGGGTCCGCAAGTTCGCGACGTCGCTGCCCGCGTCGGGTTCGCTGACCGCGAACGCGCCGAGCTGGAGCTTCTCGGGGGTGCCGAAGCACTGTGGGACCCATTCGGCGATCTGTTCGGGTGTGCCGTTGCCGACGATCCCGGACACCGCGAGCGTCGAACCGAAGATGGCGAGCGTGATTCCCGCGTCGCCCCAGCACATCTCCTCGCTCACCATCGGGAACGTGATGCCGGTCGGGTCTCCGAAGGCGTTGGCGATGAACTCCCAGGAATAGAGGCCGATGTTGGCGGCCTCCTGGATGATCGGCCAGGGGGTCTCCTCGCGCTCGTCCCACTCGTGGGCGGCGGGTCGGATCACGTCCTCGGCGAAGTCGTGGACCCATTTCTGGATCTGGAGCTGATCCTCGTTGAGGTCAAGCGAGAAGTCCGCCACGGCTGCCTCCTGCGTCGGGACGGCCGGGCCGGGCGCGCCGGCCCCGGTCACAAGTTACTGGCGGGTAACACCCTAGCAAACCGGGCTGGGCCCGAGCGCATCAGGGGTGGGTCGTGGTCGAGGTGGTGGAGCTGGTGACCGTGGACGGGGGCGACGCCGCGGTGACCGCGATCGAGCGGCTGGTCTGCTGACCGGTGGCCCCAGTGACCGTGAGACGGTACGAGTGGCTCGTCGGCGGGCACCCGAAGGGAGCCGAGGTCGAGCCAGTGGGCGCGAACGCCCCGAGCGACGAGCCGTCCACGAACAGCTGGACGGTCTGGGCGTTCTCGCTCGACCAGGTCAGCTGCACGTGGCCGGCGGCGAAGCAGGTCGGGTTCGACGGCGAGACGCTGAGCGCCAGGATCTGGGGGGCGGGCGTCGTGGTCGAGGTCGTCGAGCTGGTGCTGGTGGTCGAGCTGCTCGTGGTGGTCGAGCTGCTGCTGGTCGTGGTACTCGCGGTCGGGCCGCTCCCTCCCCCACCGACCACGAGCCCGAGGAGCGCGCCCAGGACCAGACCCGCCGCGGTCGCGCCGGCGAGCAGCGGTCCTGGTCGCCGGTCGAACCCGTCGCCCCCGCCGAGGGGCGGCGGCCCGGAGGGCCCGCCCGGCCCGGCGCCCGCTGAGGTCGCGGCGACGGTCTGCTCGCCGTAGCCCGAACTGGCGGGAACCGTCGTGTCGCCCAGCCCACCAGGGCGGCCAGAGCTGGGGGCGGGCTGGGTCCGGTCGTCACCCCCGCCGGGGCGCATCGTCATCGGCGCTCCCTGGGTCGCGCGCGGCCAGAGCGGACCGTAGCGGATGCCCTGGACGCGACCGGGCCCGCCGGGTGATCCCCGGCGGGCACCGATCCCGTCAACGACCAGGCGGGCTAGGCGCTGGTCGTGGGCGTCGCCGCGCCGCTCTGGAGCCGCTGGCAGACCTGAGCGGAGGGCTGATAGCTGTTCACCAGCTTGGTGACGCGGCTGTTGACCTGGCTCTCGCGCTGGGTCGCCTGGGCTGCGGTGATACGACCGGCCTTCTGCGCCTTCTCCATGCGCGCGTCGGCGGCCTTGTCCAGCGCGTTCGTCACGTCACTGACCGACTTGCCCTGCTGGGAGGCCAGCTGCGCCACGGTCTTGCCGCCGCAGAGACCGGTGAGGACGTCCTTGGGCTTGAGTCCGAGGGTCTTGGCCGCGATCCGCAGCGCCGCCCGCTGCGTGCCCCGGCGAGCCGTCTTGGCGTTCGAGGTGCCCGACGAGTTGGCTGCCGGCTGGGTGGACGGGCTGGTCGACCCGCCGGTCTGCTGGGCCGCGGCGACGCCGGCGGTGCCGAGCGTCACAACGCCCACAGTGATGACTGCGGCGATGAGTCGTTTCATGATGTGCTCCTGCTCTTGGGGGGTTGTCCCCCAGGTAACGGCACGCAGATAAGGCTCGTGTGAAGCCCGGGCCAGGCCGCGACCAGGGCAAACTCCGAGCAGAATGCGCTGATGGGCGATCACGACGATGCGGCGCGCTACGCCGCCGCCGCCGGCACGCTGCTCCTCGGCCTGCGCGGGGAAGCGGAGCGGGCTGGGACCGTGCACGCCGCGCTCGGCGACGCCGGTGACGACCACGCCAACCGGTGCTTGCTGGAGCTCCTGGCGGCGGACCATCCGCACGACATCGTGTTGTCGGAGGAGTCCGCCGACGACCGTCGACGCCTCGACGCCGAGCGGGTCTGGATCATCGATCCGCTGGACGGCACTCGGGAGTTCACCGAAGCGGGTCGGCGCGACTGGGCCGTGCACGTGGCGCTCTGGGAGCGCGGCGCGGGCGTGAGGGTCGGCGCGGTGGCGTTACCCGCCGACGGTGATGTCGCGTCGACCGGTAAACCAGCCATCGTGCCCGAGCGCGGGGACCGACCAGTTCGACTGGTGGTCAGTCGAACCCGGGCGCCGGCCGTGGCCCAGCGGGTCGCCGTCGCGCTCGACGCCGAAGTCGTGCCGCTCGGCTCGGCCGGGGCCAAGACGATGGCGGTCGTACGCGGCGACGTCGACGCCTACGTGCACGCCGGCGGGCAGTACGAGTGGGACTCGGCGGCGCCGACCGCGGTGGCCCGCGCCGCGGGGCTGCACACCTCGCGTCTCGACGGCGCGCCGCTGCTCTACAACCAACCCGAGCCGTGGCTCCCGGACCTGCTGGTGTGCCGCCCCGAACTCACCGAAGCGATCCTCGCCGTCACGCAGCGCTGAGCCGCCCGGCCGGGCGGAGCCGGCGAGGAACGGCAGCGAGGCCAGGTATCGTCACGTCATCCGCGCGCCGGTCGGGAGGGACGTGGAACTCCGCACGAGTGACGACGTCCGGCTCGAGGCCCGCCAGTGGCTCACCGAGGTCGAGCGACGAGGAACCGTGGTCCTGGTGCACGGGTTCGCGGCGGGGATGGCAGAAGCGCGGGTCGTCGCGTTGGCGGGCGCGCTGCAGGGTGCCGGTTTCGACGTGCTCGCGTACGACTCGCGGGGTCACGGCGCTTCCGAAGGGGAGGCGACGCTCGGCGACCACGAGCGCCTCGACGTGGAGGCGGCCGTCGGCGCCGTGCGCGGACCGGGCCCCATCGTGCTGGTGGGCGCGTCAATGGGCGCGATCGCGGCGCTGCGCTACGTCGCCGCGGCACCGGGCACCGTCGCGGGAGTCGTGTCGGTGAGCTGCCCGGGTCGCTGGCGGCTGCCCCGCAACGCCCGGGGTGTGCTCAGCGCGCTGTTGACCCAGACCGCGGTGGGCCGCAACTTCGCTCGGCGACGGATCGGGGTGCGCATCGCTCCGCGCGGCCCCCGCGCCACGCCGCCCGTGGAGCTCGTCACCACCCTCGGCGTCCCGCTCGCGATCGTGCATGGTCGCTGCGACCCGTTCATCGGCACCGCGGACGCCGAGCTGCTCTACGGGGCCGCACCGGAGCCGCGTCGCCTGGAGCTCGTCGAGGGGCTCGGGCATGCGTTCGAGGCGCCAGCGACCGGGCCGGTCCTCGCCGCCGTCGAATGGTGCCTCGGCCAAGCGGGGACGCCTCGCCCGCCGGTCCGCGAGGCCGGCGCGGCGTAGCGGCGGTTACGTCTCGGCAGGGTCTTCCCACCACCACGCGAGGCCGGCGAGGCCCGGCCCGGTGTGGACGACCATCACCGGGCCAAACTCGCCGATGAACGCGGTCGCCAGGTCCTCGTGCTCCGTGACCCGAGCCAACAGCTCCACCGCCACCTCGTCGGCGAGGGCATGGAGCGCCGCGACGTGCAGGCGCGCTCCCGAGACCCGCGAGCGGCGCACGAGCGCGACCAGGCGGTCGAGCGCCGCGTCTCGGCTGAGCGCCGGCCGGAAGCGGCGGACGTTCCCGGCACGGAACTCAAAGAGCGGGTTGATACCGAGGCGGTTCCCCGCCCATCCGGCCAGGCCCGGGACCCGCCCGCTGCGCACGAGATGGTCCAGTGACGGGAGCGTGGCGACGAGCCGCACCCGCTCGATGACGTGGCGGGCAGCACGCTCGACGTCGTCGATCGCGCCGCCGGTGGTCGCGGCCTGCGCGGCGGCGAGGACGACGAGCGCCTCGGCCCCGCCCGCGGTGGCGGTGTCCAGGACCCGTACCGGCCCGCCGACCGCATCCGCAGCGACCAGCGCGGCCTGGAAGGTGGCGCTCATCGAGCCGGCGATCGTCAAGACGAGGACGCCGTCGCTGCCTCGCAAGCAGTCCTTGATCGCCTGCTCGAACTCGCCGGGGGTCGGCGCGGAGGTCGTGACCCGCTCGGCGACCACCAGCTCCTCGAGCGGCCGGGTGCCCTCGAGCTCTGCTTCCCCACCGATGCCGAGCCACATGGGCACCACCGTCACGTGGTGCTGCGCGACGAGCGCGGGGGGAAGCGCCGCGGCGCTGTCCGTGATGACCGCGACGGTCACGTCGTGGCCTTCGTGGCGTTCGTGGCGTTCGTGGCGTTCGTGGCGTTCGCGGCCGCTGACGCGACGCTGGGTTTGGCCAGGCGTTCGCTGACCAGCACCGAGGCGAGGATGGTGAGGAGCCCGCAGCACAGCAGCACGACACGCGACGGTTCGAGCTGGCCGACGAAGGGCCAGCGCACGTCGTGGATCAGACCCGCGGCGACGCCCGCCGCGATGGCGGCAAGTCCGAGGGCGAGGCGGATCACGACGTGGAACGCGGTGAACGCGAGGACCCGCTCGGCCCCGTCCAGGCGAGACTGCAGCGCGCCCATGCCCGACGCGAGCGTGTAGGCGGCGGCGGCTCCGAAGGCGGTCGCGCCCGCGTAGGCGATCCAGACGTTGCCCGCGAGCGAGAACACGGCGACGACGATCCCGATGGCAGCGACCCCGAGGCGGGTCTCGAAGAGCGGGTCGTGTCGGCGTCGGAGGTGCAGGATCGCGAGGCCCAGCGCGGCCCCCACGCCGAAGAGCGCGATGAGGAATCCGAACTGGGTGTCGCTGGCGTGCAGCACGTCGCGCACGAAGACGATGCCCAACGAGAACAGGGCGCCGAGGCCGAGCGCGACGGCGGCGGTCGCGGGCATCACCGCCCGCACGAGCGGGATCCGGAACGCGTCGCGGAAGCGAACGTCGCGCCGCTCCTCCTCGGGAGCGGTGGGCGCCCCCAGCATCCGGAGGCGAGTGATGAAGTAGAAGGAGACAAGGAAGGTCGCGGCGTCGATCCAGAACACCAGGGCGAGAGGCCGGTGAAACACGGTCGCGATCGGGAGCAGCGCGACCCCGGCGAACGCGGCAGCGCCGAGCGGGATGGTGCCGTACGAGGAGCCCAACACCAGTCCGTTCGCGACCGGCAGGTCGTCGTCGCCGACCAGATCAGGGATCGACGCGTCTCGGGCGGGCAAGAACACGATGCTCGCCGCTTCGATCACCACCGCGCACAGGTAGATCCACCACAGGCTGCGCACGAGGGGGACGGCCGCGATGACCACCGCCCGCAGGGCGTCCATGGCGAGCATCGTCCGGCGGCGGTCCCAGCGCCGCACGGCCCGGGTGGCGAGCGGTCCGCCGACTGCGGCGGGGAGGAGGCGAAGGGTGAGGATCCCCCCGACGGCCGCGGGCGACCCGGTCAGCTTGAGGGCGAGGGCCATGAAGGCGACGGTCCCCATCCAGTCGCCGAGTGCTGAGACCCCCTGACCGATCAGGAGATCCCGGAAGCCCCACCGCCGGACGAGGGTGCGGACGCTCACGCCAGGTCCGGATCACGGTCGAAGAGCAGGCGGTGCACGTACACGCCAACCCCGCGCTCCGCGGGGCGCGCGTTGCCCACGACGCGCTTGACGAGCATCGGCGCGGCGATCGCGCCGCCCGCCACGGCGCCGCTCGTCCCGTTCGTGACGAGGAGCACCGGCGTCATGACCGCCTCCGCGACGAAGGAGCCCAGCCCGGTCTGGCGAAACACGCGCGAGAGGACCAGCGCGGCGAGCAGCAGCACCGCGCCGGGCCATGCGTTCACGAGCAACGACCCGAGCGCGGGCGCGATCCCGCGGCCGCCGTGCCCGCCCAGGAACGGCGACCAGTTGTGGCCCGCCACCGCGCACCCGCCGGCGATGCCGGCGAGGATCGGGTGGTGCACCAGGAGCAGCGGCCCGAGCCCGCCTTTGGCGACGTCGCAGATTCCGGCTCCGGCGAGGGCCGGGAAGCCCGCGACCCGGTAGAGCGAGGTGCCGGACACGGTGCCGGTCCCGGTGTGGCGCAGGTCCACGCCGCGCGTCCAGCGAGCCACGAGGTTCGAGAACGGAACGGCGCCGGCGACGAAGGAGAGGAGGCAGATCCCGGCCGCCAGCATCGGGTCATTCTGACGTGTGCGCGCCCCGCCCCGGGCCCCCGAATCGCTGCGGACACCGCCACCAGGACCGCCCGATCCCGGTCAGGGCAGGACGACGTCGGGGAGGGGATGGCGATACAGACCAGCGGCGTTCTGGTGGGTCATGAGCCGGAGCTCGTCGACGGGCAGGTCCCCCCAGTAACGCTCCAGCACCGCCTGGGTGTTGGGCCAGGTCCCGTCGCCGTGCGGATAGTCGACCTCGGCCATGATGTGGTTGACGCCGATCGCGTGGCGGGTCGCCATCGTCGAGGGATCGTCGATGGTGCAGAACCAGAAGTTGCGGCGCAGGACGTCCGATGGCCGTTGCCCATCGAATCCGTCGAGTCCGTAGCCGGACCGATCCACGATGTTGTCGAGCCGGTCGATAAGCATCGCGACCCACCCGATGCCACCCTCGGACATCGCGACCTTGAGGTCGGGGTACCGCACCCCCCACGCCGCCCACACCCACTCGGCGCACGCGGTGAGCGAGAGCTGCCCGAACAGCGTGGCGCCGAGTTGGAGGGGTGGGGAGTCGGACGGAAAGTCGACCATGCCGGAAGAGCCGACGTGGAGGCTGATCACGGTGCCGGTCTCGGCACACGCGGCGATGATCGGCTCCCAGTAGTCGTTGAAGATCGAGGGGTAGCCGATGCGGTGCGGCCGTTCCGGCAGGGTCACGGACCGGAAGCCGCGATCGGCGTTGCGGCGGATCTCGGCGGCGCCCACTTCGGGATCGGCGAGCCAAGTGATCCCCATGGGGATGATCCGCTGCGGGTACGGCGAGTACCACTCGTCGTAGAACCAGTCGTTCCAGGCCCGGGTGACGGCGAGGCCGAGCTCAGGGTCGCGAGCCTGGGAGTAGACCCGTCCGCAGAACCCGGTGATCATCGACGGGAAGTTCAGCGACGCCCACACGCCGTTGATGTCCATGTCATGGATGCGGGCGTCGATGTCGTAACAGCCGCGGCGCATCTGGTCGAAGCGGAACGGTTCGATCCGCACCGTCTCGAGTCGTCGGCCGGCCACCGCGTTCTGACCGACCTGGAAGTGACGTTTGCCCTCGAACTCCCAGACCTCGTGCCCGCGCTCGTCCTCGATGATCCGCGGGGCCTGGTCCTGGAGCTTGGCGGGGAGACGACCCTCGAACATGTGCGGCGGCTCGACGAGGTGGTCGTCCACGGAGATGATCGTGTAGCGCACCGCCCGCGGCTCGGGTTCGGGCAAGAACAGTTCCGGGTGCGCCCCCGTGGGGTCCAGCGCGGTGGTCACGGCTCAACTCCTCGTCGTCGCCCGGCCTCGACGGCCTGCCCGGATGGTGATCGGGGCGGATCCGACGCCGACGTCGGCCACGGACCCCCCGCGGGCACGGCAAGCAATCTAGGCGCTCTGCCGGTCGGGCCCGACCGGCTCCCCCACGTCGTGGCGGGCGCGGAGCGTCGGCAGTACCGTGCCAGGCATGCCGAGCCTGCGGTTCAACCATATGGAGCTGACCTTCTCTCCGGGCACGCTCGACGAGATGTGCCGGCACGACGTGGCGTCCTTCTACGGTGGACTGTTCGGCTGGGACACGTCGGACGTCGAGGTGGTCGGCCAGCGCTGCCAGTACCTGCGGGTCGACGCCGGGCAGTTCCTGCTCCTCGCCGAGTCGCCGAAGCCCATGCAGTCGCCCGGCTACGACCACCTGGGTCTGCTCTGCGAGACCCGAGCCGAGGTCGACGACCTCTTGGGTCGAGTCAAGGAGTTCCAGGCGGGCGACGACCGGGTGCGCATCAAGGAGTACGAGGACCTCAACACCGGCAACGTGACCGTGCACGCGTTCTACGTCAAGTACCTGCTGCCCATCTTCTTCGACGTGCAGTGCATGGAGTGGAAGGACGGGACAGCCCCAGCCGAGCGCTGGCAGTACCTCCCAGCCTGACCCAGGAGCCTTGGTGGAGTTCAACCCCTTCTCGCCCGATTTCTTCGATGACCCCTACGACACGTATCGCTGGCTGCGCGACGAGGCACCGGCGTACGAGAACCAACAGTTCGGGTTCTGGGCCCTGTCGCGCTTCGACGACGTGGTCAGCGCCCACCGCGATTGGAAGACCTTCAGCAGCGAGCACGGTCTGACCATCGACCAGCTCACCGACCCCGACTCTCCGGTCAGGGGTACGAGCATCATCATGATGGACCCGCCCGAGCACGACCTGATGCGCAAGCTCGTGAGCCGCGTGTTCACCCCGCGAGCGGTCGCCGACCTCGAACCGCTCGTCGCGAACGTGATCGATGAGTTCCTCGACCCGCTCCGGGACCGAGACGAGTTCGACCTCCTGGCCGACTTCGCGGCCCCGTTCCCGGTCGAGGTGATCTCGACGATGCTCGGCGTTCCGCCCGCGGATCGTCAACAGATCCGGCACTGGACGGATCAGCTGCTCACCCGCGACCCGGACAACCCCCGCCCGACCCAAGAGGGGATGGAGGCCGCGCTCCACCAGGTCGGGTACTTCCTCGAGCTCATCGCCGAGAAACGCCGCCACGCCGACGACGACATGATCAGCCGCCTGACCACAGTCGAGGTGACCGACGACAACGGCACGGTCCAGCAGCTGAGCGACGGGGAGATCGCGGGTTTCGCCACCCTGCTCGCCGCCGCGGGCAGCGAGACGGTCACCAAGTTGGTCGGCAACGGCATCGTGCTCTTCGACCGCAACCCGGGCGAGTGGCGCAAGCTGCTCGAAGACCGCTCGAAGGGGACCGCCGCGGTCGAGGAGGTCCTGCGGTACTGGGCGCCGTCGCAATACCAGGGCCGCTTCTCGCGCGCTGCCTCGACCTGGCACGGCGTGACCATCCCCGAGGATGTCCCCGTGCTGCTGCTCACCGGCGCCGCCAACCGCGACGAACGCGTCTACGACGATCCGGACACCTTCGACATCGACCGCCCCGGCGGGCTCTCCGTCGGGCTCGGCCACGGGATCCACGCCTGCCTGGGCGCGGCGCTCGCTCGTCTCGAGAGCCGCGTCGCGTTCGAGGCGGTCGCGGACCGCTGGCCCGACTACGGCGTCGAGGAGTCGGGGCTGCGACGGGTCCACATGTCGAACGTGGCCGGGTTCTCGAACGTGCCGGTCGTCGCCGCGGCCTGAGCCGAACTCGCTCGTCCCGGTCGGAGCCGACGCTCCTGAGGCCGAGTGCGGTGTGGCGCCCGCCCCCCGACGCGGGCCATCACGATCCGAGGTCTTCGGCGCGTCGACGCCAGGGATCAGGTGGGGCGTGGTGCGGGAGGCCCGGGACGGTGGGCGGCGCCCAGGAACCAACGGCCCGGCACCAGCTGCTCCACCGCGTCGACGACGAGCCCGGTGCTCTGGAGCTGATCGGTGAACTGCTCGGTCGAGAAGCGATTGTCCCTCGGATGCGTCAAGACGGTGCGCGACCACCATTGCTCGCTGAGCGCTTCCGCGGTGGAGTCCTCGAAGAGCAGCGATCCGCCCGGGCGAAGCACGCGTGCCAGCTCGTCGATGGCGGCTTGCCAGTGGGTCACGTGGTGCAGCACTTGCAGCTCGAGCGCGACGTCGACCGTCGCGTCAGCGAGGCCGGTGTCCGAGGCTTCGCCGAGCTCGACGCGGACGCCACCAGGCGTCCCGCGCAGGCGCCGCGCGGCCAGGGCAACCATGCGCGGGTCGGCGTCGATCGCCACGACACGCCCGGCGCCGCGGCCCAACGCCCACTCGGCCGCCCGGCCCGGACCACAGCCCACCTCCAACACGGTGCAGCCTCGAAACGCCGCCGGGTCGGCGAGACGCTCGAAGGCGGGGAACACGCGTCGGTGGAGCCGGTGCGTTCGGAGCCGACTCCGGACCTCGAGGCGCTCCACCCGGTTCATCAACATGGTCGAACCCGATCCTGACCGGCGCCGGGCCCTGGCCGCCGCCCCGGCGTGACCAGCCCCGTCCCGTATACGATATACAACCTGCGTCGGTCGGGAGGGTCCGGCGTGCGCCGGGCACGGACGCACGCGAGGAGGCTGATGATGGCAATCCCCGGGCTCGAGGAGCTGCCCCGGGCGGACCTCGTATCGGTCGCGCTCGACTACATGCTCTCGGGGATGATCGTGACGCGGGCGATGCTGCCCCAGATCGTGGTTCGAGGCGGCGACTTCGACCTCATGAACCAGCTCGCGATCGACGAGTGGATGGGCGCGAGCCCGATCTACACCGGTCGCATGCGCCGCCTGATGCGCGTCGAGGGCGACGACGTCGAAGCGATCATGAAGGTGCTCCAGCTCGACGTGGGGTTCGTCCACCAGTACATGGACGTCGGGTATCGGGTCATCGACCCCCAACACGCGGAGTTCTGGCTCGCGCACTGCGGCGCGTTGATCGACACCGAACCGCACGGCGAAGAGCAGGTGTTCGGGATGTGCCACACGATCGAGGACCCGACGTTCGACGCCACCGCGCTCGCCACGAACCCCCGCGCCCGGATCCGTCCGATCCACCGGCCACCGCGCCGCCCCGCCGGTCGTGACCCTCACTGCCATTGGACGATCACGATCGACCCGGCCAACGACCCGGTCGGCCCGATCGCGCTGACGGACCGCGTCGCGCAGCTCCCGCTGGCGAGCATCCCGAACGAGCGGCCGAGCGGCCGGGCCTCGGACGGGCAGCGCGACTACGCCGGCCCGTTCGACCCGACGTTCCAGCTCTCCAACCTCGCCGACGATGCGCTGGTCGCGGCCGCCCGCGAGTTCCAGATCCAGTCGCACCTTCTGATCTGCGCGAGCGACTTGGCGCTCCGGGACCGCTTCGGAGCCGACACCGCGCGCGGGATCCTGACCGACGCCTGGGTCGGCGCGAGCTGGATCGCCAGCGAACGCCTGGCCCGAATCTGCGGGGCGGCGGACGGAATTGAGGACCTCGCGTCGGTCTTAGCCCTCCAGCCCATGGTCCCGCCCGGGTTCGCGCGCCGCGTCGAGCTGACCGACGACGGGGTGAGCACGGAACTCCGACCGGTGGTGCGCGGCGTGCTCGATCCCGAGCATCCCGGCTGGTGCGGGCTCCTCGCCCGGGGTGAGCGGGGAGGAATCGAAGCCATGGTCCACGGGGTCGACCCGCGGGCGCAGGTCGGCGAGCTGACAGTCGACGACGACCGCGTCCGGTTCGACGTCACCCTGGATCGTGCCGCCGCGCCGACCGCCGAACCCGACGCGGTCTCGCTGGTGCGGGTCGGCATGGTCAGCGGTTGGAGCTTCGACACCACCGACCGTGTCGCCGACCCGGTGCGACGCTGACGCACGTGCGCACAGAACCCCGGCGGCCGATCGGCGTCACGGTCGCGCATGCCACACTTCGGACGTGAGCGAGCACGGCGGGATCACCGAGGCGGGGGTGGCCCGGCTCCGGGCGCGCATCGGGGTGCCCGAGCCGAACCCGGCGCCGCCCCGCTACCGATGCCCGACCAGCGACGCCTTCCGGCACGTGGCCGAGGCCTACGGCGACGACAACCCGCTGTGGTGCGACCCGACGTACGCGGCCGGGACCCGCTGGGATGGTCCGATCGCCTCCCCGGCGCTCGTCGGCGGCGACAGCCTGATCGGCGACGACGAGGTCCCCGAGGTCGCCGCGGAGCACCGCGAGCTCATGCGGGGCGACCCGCTGCGCGGGGTGCACGCCTACTACTCGGCCAGCGCCCGCGAGTGGTGGGCACCGTTGGGCCCTGGTCGCCAGCTCCGGCGCCGCAACGCGCTGGTCGGCGTCCTCGACAAGCCCAGCGAGTTCGCCGGACGCGCCGTGCACGAATGGACCGCGCAGGTCTTTCGGGACGACGAGAGGCTCCTCGCGGCGCAACTCCGCCTCATGGTCCGCACCGAACGCGGCGAGGCCCGCGAGCGCAGCGGCGAGCGCGACCGACCCGGGCCGGAGCCGTACACCGACGAGCAGCTGGCCGCGATCGACGAGCAGTACGCCCGTGAGCGACCGCGAGGGGCCGAGCCTCGCTGGTGGGAAGACGTCCAGGAGGGCGACGAGCTCGAGCCGCTCGTGAAGGGCCCCCTCACGGTGACCGACATGATCTGCTGGCACGCCGGGATGGGGATGGGCCTGTACCGGGTCGCGCCGTTGCGACTCGGCTACGAAAACCGTCGCCGGATCCCGCGCTTCTACCACCGGGACGAGCTGAACATCCCCGACGTCATGCAGCGCGTCCACTGGGATCCCGCATTCGCCCGCAAGTCCGGCAACGTGACCACCTTCGATTACGGACGCATGCGCGAGACGTGGCTCATCCATCTCTGCACCGACTGGATGGGTGACGACGCCTGGCTGTCGACACTCGACTGCGAGTTTCGACACTTCAACTATGTCGGGGACACGCACTGGATGCGCGGGCACGTCACCCGCCGGTACCTCGCCGAGGGTGACCGACCGGCCGTGGACGTCGCGCTGCGCGGCGAGAACCAGCGAGGCGAGGTGACGACGCCGGCCCGCGCCACGATCCTCTTGCCGAGCCGGGACCACGGCCCGGTCCGGCTCCCCGACCCACCCGGTCACGCCACGGACCTCCAGAGCGCGCTCGCCGCGCTGAGCGCCCGGTTCGCGGAGCCGTCGTGACCACGAACGGACTCGACGTCGAGCGAGACGGCGCGCTCCTTCGCCTCACCCTCGACCGGCCCGGCCAGCGCAACGCGCTCGACGACGCCATGACCGGCGCCTTGATCGCCGAGCTCGAGGCAGCCAACACGGACGAGGCGGTGCGCGCCATCGTCTTGACCGGCCGCGGCGAGGACTTCTGCGCCGGCTTCGACCTCGCCACCCGCGACGGTGGCGGCCCGCGCCCCCGGCCGGGCAGCATCCAGCGTCGACTCCCCGCCCAGGCGCATCGCCTGGTGGCTACGGTCTGCACGGTCCAGGTGCCCGTCGTCGCCGGGGTGCGGGGCTGGGCAGCCGGGATCGGGCTGCACCTCGCCGTCGCGGCCGACTTCTGCGTCGCAGCGGACGACGCCCAGTTCTGGGAGCCATTCACCGCCCGCGGGTTCACTCCCGACAGTGGCGGCACGTGGCTCGTGCCTCGCCGGGTGGGGGTCACGCGGGCCAACGAGATCCTGGTGCTCGGACGGAAGCTTTCGGGCGTCGAGGCCGCCGAGTGGGGTCTCGTGCACACCGCCGTCGAACCCGACCAGGTCGCGGCGACCACCGACGCGCTCGCGGCGGTCACGATCACGGCGACTACGGTCGCGCTCGGGCTCACCAAGTGGCTCGTGCACACCGGCGCCGGACTCGACCTCGAACGTCACCTCGCCAACGAGGCGTTCGCGCTCGAGCTCTCCTCTCGCAGCGCCGACTTCCGCGAAGGTCTCGCCGCGCTCCGCGAGCGACGCGAGCCCCGCTTCGAGGGCCGATGACTCGCCGCGTACCCGTCGGGGCCGACACCGCCGAGCCGGACGCGGTCGACGTCGTCCAGACCTGGGTCGCCGACCACGTCCCCGAGCCATGGCGGCGCGCGGCGGAACGCGGGGGACCCGACGCCATCCGGGCCGTGCGCAGCCGCGAGGAGTACGAGGCGTGGTACCCGGCGTTCGGCGCGTCGGGGCTCGTGGTTCCGACGTGGCCGCCGGAGTTCGGCGGCCTCGGCGTCGGGGTCGCGGTCTCGCGCGCGATCGAGGCGGTCCTCGCCCCCTACAACCTCGGCCGCTTGAACCCGCTCGGGCTGAACCTCTGCGCGCCCGCCCTCTTCGCGCACGGCACCGAGCAGCAGCGGCGCCGCTTCCTCCCGCCGATCGTGCGGAACGAGGAGCGGTGGTGCCAGCTGTTCAGTGAGCCCGGCGCGGGCTCTGACCTCGCCTCCCTCGCCACCCGCGCGGTGCGCGACGGCGACGAGTGGCGCGTGACCGGTCAGAAGGTGTGGACAACGTGGGCGCACCGGTCGGACTATGCGGTGTTGCTGGCCCGCACCGATCCCGACGTGCCCAAGCGGCGCGGCATCACCTACTTCCTCGTCGACCTGCACCAGGCCGGCGTCGACGTCCGCCCGCTGCGACACCTGACCGGCGAGGTGGACTTCAACGAGGTGTTTCTCGATTCGGCTCGGGTGCCCGACGACCAGCGGGTCGGGGCGGTCGGCAACGGCTGGCGGGTCGCGAACGCCACGTTGGCCTCGGAGCGCCAGATGGTCGCGGGTGCCGGGTCGGGCGGCGTGGACCGCATCGGCGGCTCGGGCGCGGACCATGCGGTCGCGCTCGCCCGCCAGGCGGGCCGGGCCGACGACCCGATCGTGCGCCAGCGGCTGGTGTCGCTGACCGCCGAGGAACGCATCCGCGCCTGGACGAACGAGCGGGCCCGGGCCGGACGCGCGGTCCGGCGGCCGCCTGGCCCCGAGAGCAGCGTCGGTAAGGTCCACTCGGGAGAACTGAACCAGCGGATCCAAGTTCTGGCGGTGGACCTCCTCGGCTCCGGCGCGGGAGCGTGGGAACTCGACCGCGATGCCGACCCGGCGTCGCTCCCCCACGAGGTGCATGGGATGCTGCGCAGCCGAGCGAACACGATCGAAGGTGGCACGAGCGAAGTGAACCGCAACATCGTCGGCGAGCGGGTTCTCGGTCTGCCCCGCGAACCCGACGCGTGGCACGACGTCGCCTGGCGCGACGTCCCCCGCTCGTGAGCGCGCCCTACACCCGCCTGCGGGTGGAGCGCCGCGGGCCCGTCGGATGGCTGATCTTCGACCGGCCCGAGACCGGCAACGCGCTCGACGCCCCCATGTTCGACGAGCTCGAGCGGGCCTGGCGCGAGCTCGACGACGACCCGACCGTGCGCGTCATCGTGAACACCGGCGAGGGGACCGCGTTCCAGACCGGGTTGGACCTCGTGCAGCTGCGCTCCGATCCCGCCGCGCTCCGTGCCCACGCGCGACGCACCCGCGACGCCGAACTGCGGTTCACTGCCTGGCATCTCGGCGTGTCGAAGCCCGTCGTCGCGGCGGTGAACGGCGTCTGCGCGGGTGGCGGCCTGCACTTCGTCGCGGACGCCGACATCGTCATCGCCGCCGCCGACGCCACGTTCGTCGACCCGCACGTCTCGGTCGGCCAGGTCGTCGCGTACGAGGGAATCGCGCTGGTCCGCAAGTCGCCGATGGAGCCGATCCTGCGGCTCGCGCTCGTCGGTCGTCATGAGCGGATGGGCGCTGCCCGCGCGTACCAGCTCGGGGTGATCAGCCAGGTCGTCGACCCCCCCGAGCGTCTGCGCGACGAAGCCCAGCTCCTCGCCGAGGCCATCGCCCGCAACTCCCCCGCGGCGATGGCCGCGACCAAACGCGCCCTGTGGGGCGCGCTCGAGACCGGACTCACCGACGCCTGCCGCGCCGGCGCCGCCGAGCTG
>PLJD01000001.1 GCA_003140175.1 Actinomycetota bacterium | reverse complement strand
GATAACTAGGAATTATCCCTCCCATCAGGGCGCGAACAGTGAGTGTCGAGACCGAAGCAGAACGGCGCGTCTGGGACCTTCTCACTCGCGACTTCGTCTGGCGGGCCCCTGTTGCCTTCGGCGTGAAGGTCTTCGGCGGGTCCGGCGCCCCTGCTGGTCCCACGCGACTCCAAATCTTCGAAGTCGCCGTGGCTGCAGTCTTCGCCCGCCTCCGACCCGACTACGACTGGTACGTGACGCCGAACCGCCCAGATGGCGGGCTGGATTTTGTGGGACGACAGCTGTTCTTGGAGGACGAAGCACTCGGTATTGCAGCCGCGATCACCGTGGGCGGTCAGTGCAAGAAGCGAAGTCACGTCAACGACATCGTTGCCGAGGTCGCAGGCAGCCTGGCGCGCATGGCGGCCACGATCAATCCGACGTTCTTTGTTGTGGCCCTCTCGGCTCGTCTCACCCGTAGGCGAGTCGAGGCGGCGCGCGGGATCCTCGAGCGGACCCATCAACGGCATTGTCACATCCTGGATCGGCGCCAGATCGAAGGCTTATTACGCGAACACCTGGTCGCAATTGACGAACTCCTGCGCGAAAGCCTTTCCGACAGTGAGGTCCGAGACGTTCTCCGCTACTTCGAGAGCCATCGCGAACATGCGCCTTGGCATTCGGTCACGGTGGCTGCCGCGGAGCGAGTCCTCGCTGGCGTTCCGTTTAGGGTGACCTTGACCGTTCGTTCCTCCATCGTCTCTGCACAGGAGCCGCGTCTCTGGTGGAGACCGAGCCGCACGACTGAAACGGACGCCCAGGCCGTTACCCTGATCGGGCCCATCGGCGCGGACGGACCCATGGGTGTCGTGCTCGTGTCGGACCACACTGCCGACGACCCCATGCAAGCACAGTGTTCCATCGAGTTCGTCACCTACTCGATAGGACGGGTCGATCTTGGCGAGGTTCTCGTCGGGATGACGGCGGATGGGGCTGCCGACGCTGCGGATCGCATCCAGTTGGGGTGGGTCCAAGTGGTCGAGACCATGCGCCCGCGGTTCTTCGAACGACCGTTCCGCGCAGGTCTCATGCGGCTCTCTCAGGAGTACGAACGAGCGCTCGCGCGAGGCGCCGCTTCCATCGCGGTAGTTGGTGCCGGCGGCAGTGGCAAGAGTCGGATGTGCGAGGAGTTCTCACTGGAGAGGCGGCGACGAGGAAGCGCGGTCGCCTCGGGCAGGCAAGCGAAGACGCTCGATGACCCGAACCGAGTCCTCGCCGAACTCTTTTTCAGCCTTGCCGCAGAGGACATCGCGCTCACGGATCCCGCAGAACGCGTCATACGGACGGTATCGCGATACGACCATGTACTCGCCGAAAGGGCAGCACCGACGATTCGATCGATATTCGGCACCAGTGACCGAATGTCGGGAGCCGTGACAGAACAGAGCATCCTGTCCACCCTCCTTCTCTTGATAATGGCCAGAGGTCGTCGCGCTCCGCTCATCGTCCACCTCCAAGATCTCCATTGGTGCACTGCCGACGTTTTACTGCTGCTGGGACGACTCGTCTGGCAATTGGAACTGCTTGTTTCCGGATCGGGGACATCCCGGCGGTACCCGGACAGTGGCATCCTCTTCATCTTTGAGGGCCGCGTCCACGAGAGTCAGGGTCTCGGAGGAGATGCCTGGACCTCCGAACCCTTCGAGGCGTTCCTCCAGAAGCTCGGCTGTACCAGAGTGTCCTGCTCGTCCTTCGAGCCCGAAGACGGACTGGAGTTCACCCGCCGCCTGTTCGAAGACCGATACAGCGCGCGCCGAGTCGTTTCGAAGGATCTGTTGGAGCTCCAAAGCCTGCTTATCGAACGCATCTACCGAACTGCCGGCGGAAATCCGTTTCATTCGCTTGAGCAGGTGCAGCTCTTGAAAGAGCGCCGCGTCCTCGGCCAGAACCCCGAGACCGGGCTTCTCTACATGATCCGACCGGAGCCGACGCAGCCCGTTCTCCCCGACTCCGTGTTCGAGTCAATCCAGCTTAGGTGGCAGTACCTGAAGGAACGGGCGCCTCAGCTGGCCATTCTACTGTGGGCGGCAGCGCTTCTGGAAGACCGGATTCGAGTTCCACTCTTCCGTCGACTCTGGAGAGAGATCGCGCCAGACGTGTCCCTCGGAGACGTCGACGCCACGGATTTGCTGTGGACGGGTGACGGTGAAGAAGGAGAGGTCGTATTCCGTCACGAGAATTACTTCCAGTCCCTCCGACGTTTCGAGGTCTCGCCTCGGGACCGAGAGAGAGTGGTCAAGGTCTACTCCGATTGGTTCGACGAGCTTCCGCGGCTCAGCCCCGCCGACCGATTTATGTGGGCGCGTGCCTTGCTGGAGATGCCCGCGCCGAACGTGGCCCGGGTTCGGGCCCTCTTGAGCACCGCGCTCCAGGGCGCGCGACGCCGCGGCGACCTGCGGCTCGCGCGCCAGATTTCTTCTGCCTCACTCGACCTCGCTTGGAGCGAGGACGCCCGATCGCCAGTCAGCGTGAGCGCGTTTCTACGCCGTTGTGACGACGAGCTCGAGCTGTCGCGAGATCTTCTTGGCAACGATTTGTTTCGCGCCGCTCGCCGCCTCGACGGTCTACGAAATCGGCTTCGGGTACGTCTCTCAAGCGGCCAAGTCCGATCCGGGCGCACACTGGAAAGACTGCAGCGACGACAGTTGACCGCTGAGGTCCTCCGGTCGCAGGTCTTCTTCAACGATCGGCAGCCGGCGATGGCGTCCGAGATCGCCGCGCGGGCTGTCCACGGCGTCCGCGCGCTGCGTCCAGCCGCCGCCTCCGAAGAGGCCGGGGCGTGGGAAACACTGGAGATGGAGGCGCTTCACACCCAGGCGGTGGCACTGGCTCTTTCCGGCGAGATCCGCGCAGCTCTCCGAACCTCCGAACGCGCCGTCGAAATTGCGCGTGGATCATCGTCGCCCCTGTCACACAATGTCATAAGTACCTACGCCAACATTCTCTTGGCGCGAGACCCAGTGACCTCTGAGTTGATCCTGAGACAGTGCCTCGCGGATTTGGTTGCAACTGCAGCGCCGAGCGAGGCGAGCAACCCTATAGAGATCAATTTGAGCATGGCTCTCGTCCTCGAAGTCTATGGGCTCGCGCGCGGTGACGCGAATCATGCGCGGTCCATGCTCGCCGAAGCGAGCGACCTTCTGACACGAGTGTTCGCTGGCTCCTTTCGGCTCGGGCACTATCCCGATGCCGGCGCGGCCGCCCTCATGCTCGGGATCGTCAGCTTGTTGAGCGAGGACGAAGCCGAGGTGTCCTGGTTCGCGCAAGCGGTGGCGGCTGCCGCGCGCGGGCGTCAGATGGAGACGTTGTGGCGGGCGCATATCAATCTGGCGACCGCGCTGTATCGAAGGGAAGAGGGACTCATCCCAAGTGTTCGCGACCACGCGAGCGCGGCCTTGGACATTATGGAGGAGACGTTGTCGCCGTACCCGCAGCCGGACAGGTCCGCGCGATTCGGCTTGATGCGCGTGCCCCTGGCCCATGCAGTCTCGTTCCTGATACTGGCTGCAGACGAGGCCGGCCTCGCTGCGCTGGAGCGCTACCCAGCGCTCCGCACCTGTTTTCGGGATCCGAGGGCCGGCCTGCTCCGCGAAGACCGTGGCGGGTACCAAAGCCATGAATGGCTGCGGGTCGGACACGGGGACTACGTGATCTACTGAGCCCGCTCACGGTGCAAAACCGCGGATCGCGTCCAGAACGCGCTCGATGTCGGAGTCCGAGAGCCCCTGGTGAAGCGGCAGGAGGAGGGTCGATTCAGCCGCATGGTCGGCGCCCGGGAAGGCTTCGTTGGACCGGTACATCCGGGTCTTGTGGAGAGGCCAGTATCGGAAGCTGGTGTAGATCTGACGCTCCAAGAGATGCGCGGCAAGACGATCGCGTAGCTCGGGAGCCGTCTGTACCCAGTAGAACATTCGTGCGGCCTCGCCTGGGTTGTACTTCGACGGTCTAACCCATGGCAGGTCGACGAGTGCCTCGTCATACCTTGTGCTGATCTCGCTACGGCGGCGCAGGAAGCCGGGAAGCCGCTCGAGCTGTACCAATCCCATAGCCGCGGCAACGTCGTTCATTGTTCCTTTTCGGCCGATCGTCGGCGGATCCATCTCCCACCATCGCGATGAGGCGGTCCGGCGTCCAAATCCCGAAGATCCGACGCCGAGCCTGACGCTGCTCCGAACCCGGTCCGCTGTGGCGTCGCTTTTGCACCAAACCATCCCACCGTCTCCGGTGGTCAACACTTTCATCGAGTCGAACGACCAGACCCCCACATCGCCGAACGTGCCGCAAGCTCGTTCACTCACGAATGAGCCCAACGCGAGAGCGGCATCCTCAATCAGCAATAGCGACCTCGTCTCGGCTAGCACCGAGAGTTCAACTAGCGCGCCCGGAGCACCTCCATAGTGGATAATGAGCGCGGCCCTCGTCGCGCGCGTGATCGCACGCTCAACATGCTCGACGGTCGGATTCAGCGTAGCGGGGTCGACATCGCAAAGAACGACCCGCGCACCGCTGCTTCGCACGGCGTGTGCGGCGCCGATGAAGCTGATGCTCGGAAGGATGACTTCGTCACCGGGCCCCAGTCCCAATGCAACAACCGTTTGAAACAGGCCCTCGGTACAGCTCGAAACAGCCAAGACCTCAGATGGAGGGCGGCCGATGTAATCGCCAAACGCTTGCTCGAACTGCTCTACGCGATCTCCGGGACCGAGCCAACTCGAAGAGAACACGTCCTTGATCGCGGCAAGTTCGTCATCACCGACGCTCGGCTGGAAGAGATTAATCATGTCTCCAGCAGACCTCCGATGTATGTAGCACTGCCGCGCTCAGGTCAACGATCAGCTCGTCGTCGACCACACGACGGCGATTCGCGAACCAGAGCTGGTTCTCCTCGAGCTCGCGGTAGCTGTCGACGAGGTAGATGAAGGGCGTCGGTTCGCTAACGATCCAATGGGGAAGCAGGAGCGGGAGCCAGAGGCGATCCGATGAATTGTTCATCTGACGGAACTGCCGTACACGTTTGCCGACGTCCGGCCACCGGCGGCCCAGTCGCTCAAGAATGATCGGTTCATCGGCGCCGCGCGACAGATTGAGGACCTGAAACGGGATCGTTTCCAGGTGCGGGGCGTCCTGGAGGATGTGGTCAAGCGCCTCGTCGACGAAGCGCCCCAGATCGACGTCATAGCAACTTCCCCACCTCGACCAGAACGCAGCCTCGGACGCCTCCACCTGAGCGAACCGTGCTGGGCCGGAGTGGCTTACCCAGTGGTGAGCCACGGACTCGGCGCACACAAAGTTTCGGAGGTTGTGCTGGCGGGCCCGGAGGCAATGGTCGATGTCCTCGTTGTGATTGAAGTAGCCCTCATCAAGCGGACCCAGCTGTTCAAGCACGCGCCGTGCCATCGCTACGGTCGCGCCCGTCGTGATCTGTACTTCGCGCGTCTTCTCGCAGAGCGGATGGGTAGACGGGAGCTCGTAGTAGATGTGGGGCTTGGAATGAGTTCCGAAGGCCATTCCGACATGTTGAACGAGGCCTGTCGTAGGGAAGACCAATTTGGACCCGACGATCCCGACTCTCGCTTCCCGCTCGATCAGGTCGATCATGGCGCTGATGCTGTCGGGTTGGAGGAGCAGATCTGTGTTCAGCTGAACAATGATCTCGCCGGTCGCCGCACGGAACCCGCGGTTCACAGCAACGGAGTATCCGAGGTTTCGGTCGTTTCGAAGGCGCACGATGGCTTGTGTCCCCGCCATCTCCGGAACCGCATCGAGCACAGGCTCAGTGGATGCGTCATCGACGAGAATGAGTTGGGACTGCTCGGGGAGGGCGGAGCGCAGCGACTCGAAAAACGATGGCAGGAAGGAAAGGCCGTTGAAGATAGGGACGATAACAGTTACCCGAGGCACGATAATTCCTAGTTATC
>PLJD01000085.1 GCA_003140175.1 Actinomycetota bacterium | reverse complement strand
GAGGGGAGTTACGTCTCAGAACAACGAGCACTAACGACAAACAACGACAAACAACGAAAA
This sequence comes from Actinomycetota bacterium, assembly GCA_003140175.1. Classification (GTDB taxonomy): domain Bacteria; phylum Actinomycetota; class Acidimicrobiia; order IMCC26256; family PALSA-555; genus PALSA-555. The sequence continues at coordinate 4,262 of PLJD01000085.1, read as the reverse complement.
CCATTTTCGCTGCTCAGCGCACGTTTCCTGGCGTTTGGGCTGGTCAGCGGCACCCCCCGGACAGAATCCGGCGTACAGGTCGACTCGCCACCACATCATCGGGAGGACGGGATGGGCGATAAGGGACTTTCGAGCGCGCTGTCGAAGCTTGATGCAGTGAAGGATGCTCTGACGGTGAAGCGGGTCTTCGGCGATGCCTACCAAGTCGACACGGTCACGGTCATCCCCGTGGCGGCCGTCCGCGGCGGAGGCGGCGGAGGTGGAGGTGGAGGCATCGGTCCCGAGGACCAAGGGGAGGGATCCGGAGCCGGGATGGGCTTTGGCGTCCAGGCCCGACCCGTCGGCGTCTATGTCGTGAAGGATGGCACCGCCACGTGGTGTCCTTCCGTCGATGTCACAAGAATCGCGCTGGGCGGTCAGCTCGTCGCCCTCGCAGCAATCCTGACGCTTCGTCGTTTTCTCCGGCATGGCCGTCATCACCGGCGTTGACCAACGATCTTCCGAGGCGGAAGCGGTTCTCGCCTCAACGGACCGCTCCGCCCGTTGGGCTGGCCAAGAGACCCCGGGACAGAATCCGGCGTACCAGCCCGACGCACGACTTTTTCCCTGCCCTCAAGAGGGTGACGCGCTCGGATTCGATCGGTGACGTATGTGGCCACTGCACGGTCGCGCAGCCTCAACCGGGGAGATCGAGGAATCGCCGTGCGAGGTGCAGGAGCTCGGGCCGGAGCGTGTCGTTGTCGAGGTCGGCGAAGAGCGGATGCATGACCGCGCCGCTGATCGCGGCCATGAGCATCGTTGTTGCCAGCCGCCCGGTCGATCCGGCGTCGTCACCCATGAGGACCCGGTTCAGGCGATCTAGCACTCGCCGGAACGGTTCGTGCTGGGAGAAGAAGGGGATGATGACGGGATCGCTGAGGATGACGCTGGTCGCGTGGCGGCGCTCGAGCGCGAGGTCGACGATGTGGGTCACCAGCACCTCGCGCGCGCGAGTCCGCGACGGCTCGGCGTTCGCGGCGTCGAGCGCCGTCTCGAGCCTCGCGAGCTCGGCCTCAGCCGCGGCGAGGACGATTCGGTCCTTGGTCTTGAACTGGTGGTAGACGGCCGCTTTCGTCACGCCGATGGCGTCGGCGATCATTTGCAGTGATGTCCCGCTGACCCCGTGGTCGGCGAACAGCTCGACCGCGGCGGCGATGATGCGAGCTTGCGGGGTGGTGTAGGGACCTGAGTGCAGCCCGGCGGCGGCGATCGGCTCCGCGGCACTCATGAGGTGAGGCTAGCCGGTCGGCTAGTTTCTAGCCGACCGGCTAGGCGCCACCCGACCCGAGGAGGGCAAGCACATGAGCTCGTCGCGTTACCGCGTCGTCCAGTGGGCAACCGGGAACACCGGCCAACGCGCGCTGCGGGAGGTGATCCGGCATCCGTCGCTCGACCTCGTGGGCGTCCGGGTGTACGACCCCGCAAAGGAAGGCGTTGACGCGGGCGAGCTCTGTGGCGAGTCGCCGACCGGCATCATCGCGACCACCGACCGCGCGGCCGTCATCGGGCTGAATGCCGACTGCGTGATCTACATGCCGCGCGCTACTGGTCGTGGTGCTACTCGTGCTGGTCTCACGGAGGATGAGCTCGTCGATGATGTCGTCGCGATGCTCGAGTCGGGCACGAACATCGTCACCACGACCAGCGACCTCTTCGCCGGGGGTGTCAGGTTCAGCGACGAGAACCGTGCTCGCGTCCTCGAGGCGTGCGAGCAGGGCAAGTCGTCCGTCTGGGCCTCGGGAAGCGACCCGGGGTTCATCACGGAGACGCTTCCGTTCGCGTTGCTGTCGGTGCAGCGTCGCATTGACCGCATCGAGATCGAGGAGTTCGGCGATCTCTCCTACCGTCCGTCGGCGAACATGGTGATGGAGCAGATGCGGTTCGGGAAGCCGCTTGCCGAGTTCGACCCCGATCGGCGCAAGAACCACCTGTTTGGCGAGTACCAGCCTCCGCTGAGCGTGCTGGCGGACGCCGCGGGCTTCACGATCGACGAGTGGACGGCCGAAGGCGGGGTCGCGGCGGCCAAGCACGACACGACGATTGTCTCCGGTGAGATCAAGGCGGGGACCGCCGGGTCTCAGCGTGTCATCATCACCGGGCGGAGCGCCGGCACTGACGTGATCCGCTTCATCCAGTACGCGTACGTCACGATGGACGTCGACCCTGCCTGGGATCTGCGGGCCACCGGCTGGCGGGTTCGCGTCCACGGCGACGCGCCGTTCGACCTCGACATGGCGTTCCCTGTCCCACCCGAGGAGATCGCGTCGTACGTGCCCGCGTACAACGCGAACGGGCCGGTGAACGCGATCCCCTACGTGTGTGCCGCGGCCCCCGGGATCCTCACGACCGAGGACCTGGGCTTCATCCTGCCGCGAGGCCCGCGCCACGCCTCGTGAACGGACTGCTGACCCGCACGATCCTCGACTACGAGGCGACGATCAGACGCCTGGTGCCGACGATCAAGGGTCCAGCCGATTGGGCGCCGCTGGCGGAGTTCGTCGCCGTCGACGAGTTCGAGCGGGTCGGCACGTTCCTCGAGGTGCAGACCTGGCAGCAATACACCGACATGCTGACTCAGTGGGCCTCGGCGACGGACTCCTTCGAGACCACACTGCGGCGAGTCTCCGAGCTCGACGGTCTCGTCTACTTCGAGATCGAGGAGCGGCACTTCCGGGGCGGCCATGTCCACGTGGTCAACTCGATGACCGTCTTCGAGTTCGACAAGGGCGGCAAGATCTGCCATCTGGACGTCTACTTACAGCAGCCGCGCTGAGCGAGTCGTCGTCGATCAGGCGATGAGCACGGGAAGTGAGTCCCAGCCCCGCACCGTCGACGCCTGGGCACGCCGGGCGTGCTCCCAATCCACGTCCCACTCGGGGAACCGTGTCAGCACCTCGTCGAGGGCGATCCGACCTTCCATGCGCGCCAGCGAGGCGCCGAGGCAGAAATGGATGCCGTAGCCAAACGTGAGGTGCTGGCCGATCTCGCGTCGGACGTCGAACCGCTCCCCATCCGGGTACACGCGTTCGTCACGGTTCGCGGACCCGCTGAGGCAGATCATGGCGCTGCCGGCTGGCACCGTCGTGCCGTGCAGCTCGACGTCGCGCGCCACGTAGCGGGCCACGTGGGGAGTCGGAGGCTCGAACCGCAGCAGCTCCTCGATGGCGTTCGGGACGAGTGAGCGGTCCTCGACCAGCGCGCGCCGCTCCTCGGGGTGGTCGCCCAACACCTTCCCCATCCAACCGATGAGGCGATTCGTGGTCTCGTTCCCGGCGCCAGCCACGACGCTCACGTAGATGAGCACCTCCTCGCGGGTCAGCCGTCGCGTGGCTCCGGTCTCGTCCTCGAACTCGCTGAACAACAGCTCGGTCATGATGTCGTCGGACGGATGCTCGGCACGCCAGTCGAGGTAGTCAGCAAAGAAGCTGCCGTCCATCATCTCGTCCGCGGTGACGTCCATCGGCTTGCCGGGATCCGTGCGCAGATGCTCCTTAGCGCGGTCTCGAACCGTCTCCTGATCGGACTCCGGGATGCCGAGCAGCATGCCGATCGTTCGCATCGGCATCTGCGCGCCGAGATCAGCGACGAAGTCGAAGCCGCCGGCGCCGACCAGGGGATCGAGAGCCCGAGCGCAGAACTCCCGGACCTTCGGCTCGAGGGCGCGCATCTTGTTGGGCGTGAAGACCCGGGACAACAAGCCCCGGTGGACCGTGTGCAGCGGCGGATCCTCAAAGATGACGACCCCCGACGGCATCTCGATATTGGCCTTGATGAACTCCAGCACCGAGCCGCGAGCCGAGCTGTACGCCTCCCGATCGACGAGCCCGCGCTGGACGTCGTCGAAGCGGCTCACCGCGAAGAAGTCGTACTCCTCGTTGTAGTAGAGGGGCGCTTCTTCGCGCAGTCGGCGGTAGACGGGATACGGGTCCACGTCGATGTCACGGTCGTAGGGGTCGTATGTGAGGTCGGCCGTCGCCGTCGGGTTGGTCATCGCATCCTCCGCCACTGCGAACGAGCCCTTGGGCCGCACCGCTAGTCGATCGGCTAGTCATCGTAGCCGATCGGCTACGAAGGGCAGCCGGCTGTCGGGCGTCGGCCTCGTGCAGCTGCTGAGAATCGGGGTCATCCTGCGCCAGCCGTGAGCGCCCATCGGAGGCTCTCCGGTCCGTGCCAGGTCCGTGCAATAACGAAAAACGCTGCGCAACAACGACAACCAACGACAA
>PLJD01000090.1 GCA_003140175.1 Actinomycetota bacterium | reverse complement strand
CACGTCGACGTCATGGACGGCCATTTCGTCCCGAACCTCACCATCGGCCCCCCGGTAGTGAAGTCGCTGCGCCACCACACCCCGCTGTTCCTCGACTGTCACCTCATGGTCGACAATCCCGGCCTGCTCCTCGACGACTTCGCGGACGCGGGCGCGGACCGTTGCATCGTCCACGTCGAGCTCGGTGATCCCCGCCCGCTCTTCGCCGAACTGCGCCAGCGCTCGGTCGGCGTCGGCCTCGCCCTCAGCCCCGAGACGCCGTTCGCGGCGGCGGAACCGTACCTCGCCGACATCGACCTGCTGCTCGTCATGAGCGTGCATCCGGGATGGGGTGGGCAGGCGTTCATGCCCGAGGTGCTCGACAAGGTGTCCGCCGCACGCGACGTCATCGACGACCAGCGGCTCGAGGTCGAAATCGAGATCGACGGGGGAGTGCACGCCGCCAACGCCGCGCTCGCCGCGTCGGCGGGCGTCGACATCCTCGTCGCCGGCAGCGCCATCTTCGGCGAGCGGGACCCGGCCGGCGCGGCGCGGGCGCTCCGCGCGGCGGCGTGGCCGAACGCAGCGTGACGCTCGCCGCCAAGATCCTCACCGTCTCCGACGGGGTCGCGGCCGGCACCCGGGAAGACCGCTCGGGGGCGGCCCTCGAGGAGTGTCTGGTCGGGGCCGGCTTCACCGTGGTCGAGCGCCGAGTCGCGTCCGACGGCATCGAGGACGTCGCCGCCGCGCTGACCGACGCGACCCGGGACTTCGCCGGCCTCGTGGTCACGACCGGCGGGACGGGGTTCGGACCTCGCGACCTCACCCCGGAAGGGACCCGGCGGGTGCTCGAGCGCGAGGCCCCCGGCCTCGCCGAGGCGATGCGGATCGCCAGCGACGCGGCCGGCCGCGGCTTTGGGATGCTGTCCCGCGGCGTGTGCGGCAGCGTCGGCGCGGCGCTGGTCTGCAACCTGCCCGGCTCGTCGACCGGGGCCCGCGAGTGCCTCGAGGCAATCCTCCCCGTCGTGCCCCACGCCCTCGACCTGCTCGCCGGCGGCCACCCGCACTGACCCCCACCGGGTCCCCGCCGGAGGTCCCCGCCGGCCCCCGCGGGCCCCTCTACCATCACCGGCACCGGCCAGGCCGGCCGGTTCCAGCGTTGGGGAGGGGGAGCCCGTGCTGAACCCCATGTCCTCGCGGCAACTCGACCGGGGCGCCGCCGAGGCGATCAGCAAGTCCTGGCCGATTCTGGTGCTGTCGGGGCTCGTGTCGGTGGTGGTCGGGGTGCTCATCTTGAGCATCCGGTGGACGGTCTCGGACCTCGCGCTGTTCGTCGCGATCTTCTTCATCGTGCGCGGCGCGTTCCAGATGCTCGCCCTGCCCATCGACGGCAGCGGCCGGAGCTGGAACCTCTTCGCCGGCGGCGTGCAGCTCGCGGTCGGCGTCGCCTTCGTCGCCTGGCCGACGGTGAGCCTCTTGACCCTGGCGATCTTCATCGGCGCCTGGGTCATCGTCGCCGGCATCTTCGACGTCAGCGGCGCGATCTCGCGGCGAGAGCAAGTGAAGCTCTGGTGGCTGTTCCTCATCGGCGGCATCATCGAGATCGCCCTCGGCCTCGTCCTCCTCGACCGACCCGACCTGTCGCTCGCCCTCGCCATCGCCATCGCCGGCGTGTGGGCGGTCGTCGCGGGCGCGGTGCAGATCGCGGTCGGCTTCGAGCTCAAGCACCTGCCGAGCCGCGTCGGGCCCGGCTGACGGGCCGCACGATCGCCGCGTCGGGCCCGGGCAGCACCGGGTCGTCGACGTCCTCCCAGCGCACCCGGGCCGTCCCGTCGAGCATGAGCCGTTGCCCCGCGCCCTCCCCGCTGCGCTGGTCGTCGGACCAGTGTCCCCGCCTGCCACCGGCCCGGTCGCCCCGACCGGCCGCCCCCAGATCTAGAACACGTTTCATTTCTGTGCTGACGCGGCTAGGCTGAGCCGTGCAAGCCCTCGGGGTTTGGGTGTAAGTCCCGACCGGCGGTAGCCGGAGGGGTGGCGTAGCCGCCCGCTCCGGGAGCCCGCGAGCCCACGGCAGCCCGTCGTGGTGCCGATCCGGTGTGACGCCGGAGCCGACGGTGAGAGTCCGGATGGGAGAGGGCGCCGGGCGACGCGCGCCCGTCTTGCGTCCCCACCCCGGGGCGGAAGGGACCCACGGTGCACGACGCCGATCTGATGGCCCGGGCTGGAACGCTCGGCGAGCGCGCCCGGCGCCGCGCCGCGCCCAACCCGTGGGTGGGCTGCGTCCTGGCGCACGACGGCGAGATCGTGGGGGAGGGCGCCACCCTCGCCCCCAGCGGCGGCCACGCCGAGACCATCGCGATCGCCCAGGCCGGCCCCCGGGCCCGGGGCGCCACCGCGTACGTGACCCTCGAGCCGTGCTCACACCACGGCCGCACCCCACCCTGCGCCGAGGCGCTGGTCGAGGCGGGCATCGCCCGGGCCGTGGTGGCCCTCGAGGACCCCGACCCCCGGGTCAGCGGCCGAGGCTTCGCCCGGCTCCGCGAGGCCGGCATCGAGGTCGTGGTCGGGGTCGGCGCCGCCGAAGCCCACCGCTCCCTCGCCCCCTACCTCCACCAGCGCCGGACCGGGCGCGCCTTCTGCGTCGCCAAGACCGCGCTGAGCGTCGACGGTCGCGCCGCCGCCGCCGACGGCACGAGCCGCTGGATCACCGGACCCGACGCCCGGGCCGACGCCCATGAGCTGCGCGCCGACTCCGAAGCGGTCGTGGTCGGCGCCGGCACCGCAATCGCCGACCGCCCCCACCTCACCGTCCGCGACGTGGACTCCCCGCCACCCCGCCCACCGCTGCGCGTCCTCCTCGACGCCCGCGGTCGGGTCCCCGCCGACGGGCCGCTCTTCGATCCCGCACTCGCGCCGACCCTGGTCATCACGACCCCCGACGCGCCACCCGCCCGCGTCGACGCGTGGCGCGCCGCGGGCGCGAAGGTCGAGACCGTCGCCCCAACGCCCGACGGCGTCGACCTCACCGAGACGCTCGCGGTGCTCGGCGCCCACGACGTGCTCCAAGCCCTCGTCGAGGGCGGCCCCACGCTCCACGGCGCGCTGTGGCGGGCCGGACTCGTCGACCGCCTCGTCGTCTACCTCGGCGCCACCCTCCTCGGCGCCGACGCCCTCCCCGCCGTCACCGGTCCGGGGCCCGCGACCCTCGCCGAGGCGCCCCGGCTCACCCTGACCGACTCGACGACGCTCGGCGACGACGTCCGCCTCGTGTACGACGTCGCGCCGGCGGAGCGCCCCTGATGTTCACCGGCATCGTCGAGGAGCTCGGCCGGATCCGCGCCGTCGACCACCGCGAGGGCGGCACCCGCCTCGAGGTGGCGTGCGCGACCGTCCTCGACGACGCCACGATCGGCGCCTCGATCGCCGTGAACGGGGTCTGCGTGACCGTCGTCGAGCTCGACGACACCGGCTGGGTCGCCGACCTGGCCGCCGAGACCCTCGCTCGCAGCACCCTGGGCCGGCTCGCGCCGGGAGACCCGGTGAACCTGGAGCGCCCGGTCCGACTCGCCGACCGGCTCGGCGGCCACCTGGTGCAGGGCCACGTCGACGCGGTCGGTACGGTCTGGGAACGCACCCCGGTCGGTGACGGATCGACCCGCCTCGGCGTGCGCGCCCCCCGCTCCGTGCTGCGCTACGTCGTCGAGAAAGGCTCCGTCACCCTCGACGGGGTCAGCCTCACCGTCACCGACGTCGCCGACGACGGGTTCGGCGTCGCCCTCATCCCACACACCCTGGATGTGACGACGCTGGGCTCCCGGATGGTCGGCGCCGAGCTGAACGTCGAAGCCGACCTCGTCGCCAAGTACGTCGAACGGCTCCTCGAGCCGTCTCCCCAACCCGCACCGCGGAGGTAACCGTGCTGTTCACCGAGATCGAGAACGCCATCGCCGCGGTCGGGCGAGGGGAGCTCGTCGTGGTCGTCGACGACGCCGACCGCGAGAACGAGGGTGACCTGATCATGGCCGCCGAGCGGATAACCCCCGAGACGATGGCGTTCATGATCCGCCACACCAGCGGCGTGATCTGCATGCCGGTGGAGGGGCCGCGTCTCGACGAGCTCGCCCTGCCGCTCATGGTGGCCCACAACACCGAATCGCAACGGACCGCGTTCACCGTGTCGGTCGACGCCCGCCACGGCACCAGCACCGGCATCTCGGCCGCCGACCGGGCCACGACCGTGCGCGCCATCCTCGACCCGGCGACCCACGCCGAGGACCTGTCCCGCCCCGGCCACATCTTCCCGCTGCGCTACCGCGACGGCGGCGTCCTCAAGCGGGCCGGGCACACCGAGGCGTCGGTCGACCTGGCCCGCCTCGCCGGCTGCTACCCGGCCGGGGTGCTCGCCGAGGTCGTGAACGACGACGGCTCGATGGCCCGCCTCCCCCAGCTCGAACGCTTCGCGGCGACGCATGGTCTCCAGGTCATCTCCATCGCCGACCTGATCCGGTTCCGACGCCACCGCGAGAAGCTGGTCCGCCGCGTGTCCGAGGCCCGAATCCCGACCCGCCACGGCGACTTCACCGCGTACGTCTTCGAGAGCCTCCTCGACGGTGTCGAGCACATGGCCTTCGTCCGAGGCGACGTCGCCGGGGCCCCCGACGTGCTGGTCCGCGTCCACTCGGAATGCCTCACCGGCGACGTCTTCGGGTCGCTGCGCTGCGACTGCGGCGTCCAGCTCGACCTCGCCCTCGAACGGGTCGCCGCCGAGGACCGGGGCGTCGTGGTCTACCTGCGGGGCCACGAAGGGCGGGGGATCGGCCTGGGCCACAAGCTGCGCGCCTACTCCCTCCAGGACCAGGGCCGCGACACCGTCGAGGCCAACGTCGAGCTGGGCTTCCCCGTCGACTCGCGCGAGTACGGGATCGGCTCCCAGATCCTCGTCGACCTGGGCATCACCACGATGCGGCTCATGACGAACAATCCAGCCAAGTACGGCGGGCTCGACGGCTACGGTCTCGAGATCGTGGAACGGGTCCCGCTGCGCACTGAACCCAACGACGAGAACATCTCCTACCTGCGAGCCAAGCAGGACAAACTTGGCCACCTCCTCGACATCGACGGTGGCCGGAGCGGCATCTGAGTGGGTGAGTACGCGCCACCACCCGATGCCCTCCACGCGGCGGGCCTGCGGATCGCGATCGTCGCGGGCCGCTTCAACGACCACGTCACCGCGCCGCTGCTCGACGGCGCGCTCCAAACGCTGGCCACCCTCGGCCTCGACCCCGCGTGCGTACCGGTCCACTGGGTGCCCGGCGCGTTCGAGATGCCCCTCGTCGCCCAGCAGCTCGCCGCGTCGGGCCGCGTCGACGCCGTGATCTGCCTCGGCGCGGTGATCCGCGGCGACACCGCCCACTTCGAGTACGTGGCGGGCCCCTGCGCCGCCGGACTCGCGCAGGCCGCGCTCGACACCGGCATCCCGATCGCCTTCGGGGTACTCACCACCAACAACGACCAGCAGGCCCTCGACCGCGCCGGCGGCGGCGAGGGCAACAAAGGCGCCGAAGCGGCCGCGACCGCGGTGGAGATGGTCGCGCTGCTCCGCGAGCTGTCAGGGAAGGGCGAACGATGCTGAGCCTGGTGCTCCCGAAAGGCTCACTCGAGCGAGCGACCCTCCAGCTCTTCGACGACGCCGACCTCGGCGTCCAACGCTCCTCGGAGGTCGAGTACCGGGCGACCATCGACGACCCCCGAGTCGCCGACGTGCGAATCCTGCGACCCCAAGAGATCCCCCGCTACGTCGCCGAGGGCCGCTTCGACCTCGGGATCACCGGCCGAGACTGGGTGGAGGAGACGGCCGCGGCGGTCGTATCCCTCGGCGAGCTGCAGTACTCGAAGGCCAGCAACCGCCCGGTGCGGGTCGTCCTCGCGGTCGCCGCCGACTCGCCGGCCCGCACGGTGAGCGACCTGCCGGCCGGGGTGCGGGTCCACACCGAATATCCCGAGCTCACCAGCCGCTACCTCGCCGAGCACGGCGTCGACGCCGACGTGTCCCTCTCGTACGGCGCCACCGAGGCCAAAGTGCCCGACATCGCCGACGCGGTCGTGGAGATCACCGAGACCGGACGGGCCCTGCGCGCCGCGGGGCTGCGGATCCTCGACACCGTCCTCGTCTCCTACACCGAGCTCATCGCCAACCCCGCGGCGCACGCCGACCCGGCGCGCCGCAAGGCGATGGAGCAGCTCCTCACCCTCCTGCGCGGCGCCCTCGAGGCGCGGGGGCAGGTCCTGTTGAAGCTCAACGTCGAGAATGCCGCGCTGGCCGGCGTCCTCGAGCTCCTCCCCGCGTTGAAGGCCCCCACCGTCGCGAAGCTGGCCGGCGGCGAGGCCTACGCGCTCGAAGCGGTCGTGGCCAAGTCCGAGATCAACGTGTTGATCCCCGCCTTGAAGGACCGCGGCGCGACCGGGATCATCGAGCTGCCGATCTCGAAGATCGTCCACTGATCGCCCAGCGCACCGGGCGGGTGGTCGCGTTCGACGCGCACCGCGGGCTCGGCACCATCGAGGCCGACGACGGTCAGCGCTTCGGGTTCCATTGCGTCCGCATCGTCGACGGCAGCCGTGACCTCGCGTTGGGCGCCCCGGTCCGCTTCGCGGTCGTCCCCGGCCAGCTCGGCGCCTGGGAGGCCGACGCGGTGACGCGCTCGACCTGACCGCTCAACTCGAGGCGGGCCGCGACGCCGCGCGCACCCCGGCCCGGCGGCCGCCGACCGGCGCGTCGTCCGCGACCCGCGACGGCATGGCGCGGCGATGCTACGGGCCGTCCTCCACCCCGGCGCGCTCTTGGACCTGGACGAACGCCAGCCGCAGCTGCGAGAGCGCGTCGCGCAGCGGCTCGGCGTGATGCTCGAGGCGATCCCCGAGTCCCTCGACCAGGAGGGCCAGCGCATCGATGGCGAGCGCCGCGTCGCCCAGGTGCGGTGCTTGGCCCTCGTCGGGTACGAGATGCAGCACCGCTAACTGCCAGAGCCCGACCGCGTGGTTGGCGACGAGGTCGGGGACCGGCGTCGCGGCCAACTCGGCTCGGACGCGTCGCAGCTCGGCGGCCACGGCGGCGTCGTCGGGCTCACCCGAGGCGCCGCCCTCGGGCTCGGGGAACTCGTCTCCGGAGGGTGTCCAAAGTGTGCTCACACTGGTATCCTTCCGCGGCGACAACCGATGTGGGAAGTGGGACCGGCCTCCAGGCATGGCCGGGGAGGCGATTGGTCCCCACCCGGCCGGCGGCCCTCACGGGCCGAGCACCGAGCCGGGTCCGTCCCCCCAAGCCGAGCCATACTCGGCGCTGGTGATGGCGGATGCTTCCTGCGTCCGCCATCCTTCGCGTCCGACGACCTTTGAGGTGATCACATAGCCACAGATGAGACCAGGATCAATGACCGAATCCGGGCTCGCGAGGTGCTGCTCATCGGCGCCGAAGGCGAGCAGCTGGGCGTCAAGCCGCTGCCCGAGGCGCTGTCGATAGCCCGGACCGGAGAGCTGGACTTGGTGGAGGTGGCGCCCAACGCCAACCCGCCGGTGTGTCGGCTCATGGACTACAAGCGCTACGAGTACGAGCAGCAGCAGCGGCGCAAGGAGTCCCGGCGCAAGACCACCCAGGTCGTCATCAAGGAAATGAAGTTTCGACCCAAGATCGACGTGCACGACTACACGACGAAGATGCGCCACGTCGAGCGGTTCCTCGCCGAGGGGAACAAGGTCAAGTTGACGATCATGTTCCGGGGACGCGAGATGGCGCACCCCGAGCTCGGATTGCGGATCCTGGAACGCATCGCGGAAGAGGTCGGCGAAATCGCGATGGTGGAATCGGCGCCCCGACAGGACGGACGGAACATGACCATGGTGCTGCACCCGGTTCGCCGGGACACCCGCAAGGCAGCCGCAGCCAAGGCGCGCCCCGACGGCGCATCCGCCGCGGCGGTACCCGCCCCCGCGCCCCGGCCGATCCCCGCCCCGCAACCCGCCCCCGCGCCGCAACCCGCCGCGGCCTCGTCGACCCCCGCCGGTGGGGAGGAGTCGTAATGCCCAAGCAGAAGACCCACCGCGGCGCGGCGAAGCGCTTCAAGATCACCGGCCGCGGCAAGGTGCTGCGCCGTCAGGCGTACCGGTCGCATCTGCTCGAGAAGAAGTCGAGCCGGCGCACCCGCCGCCTCGGCCGGCCCGTCGAGGTCACCGGCGGCGACAAGAAGCACGTGGAGCGCCTCCTCGGGCGTGCGTAACGCAGCCGAGGGCATCGATCACCAACGGGAGCAGTCATGGCACGCGTCAAGCGTTCCGTCCACAGCAAGAAGGGGCGTCGCACGGTCCTCGCCGCCGCGGAGGGGTACTCCAGCTCCCGTAGCCGCCACCTGCGCAAGGCGACCGAGCAGGTCATGCACTCGGGCCAATACGCCTTCCGAGACCGCCGGGCCCGCAAAGGCCAGTTCCGCCGGCTCTGGATCGTCCGCATCAACGCCGCCTGCCGCGACCACGACATCTCGTACTCGCGTTTCGTGGCCGGCCTGAAAGCGGCCGACATCGACGTGGACCGCAAGATCCTCGCCGACCTCGCGGTACGAGACTCAGCGGCGTTCGGCGCGCTCGTCGCCGAGTCGCGGGCTGCGCTCGAGGCGGCTTGACGAGCGGCGAGCTCGGCGCCCGCCACCCGCAGGTCAAACGTCTCCGCGCGCTGAACCGTGACCGCCAGGCGCGCGCCGCCGAGCAAGCTTTCGTGCTGGAGGGCCCCCTCCTGGTTGCCGCCGCCCTCGACCGCGGCGTCCCCCTGGAGGCCGTCTACCTCGGCCCCGCCGCCCGGGCGGCCTTCGCTCCCCTCGTGGCGCGCCTCATCGAACGCGCCGTACCCGTGCACGACCTCCGCGAGGGCGTCCTCGAGAAGGTGGGCGTGACGCGCACCCCCCAGCCCGTGCTGGGGGTGGCGCCGCTCCACGTCGGCACGCTCGAGGACCTCCCACCGGGCGCGGACGTCCTCGTCGCCGTCGACGTCTCCGACCCCGGCAACCTCGGCACCATGGTCCGCAGCGCCGAAGCCGCCGGCGCGGGCGCGGTCGTGGTCTGCGGCGACTCCGTCGACGCCCATAACCCGAAGGCGGTCCGCTCCTCGGCCGGCGCCGTCCTCGGCGTGCCCGTCGTCCCGGCCCGAGACACCAGCGCCGCCCTCGACGCGCTCCACCGTGCCGGACGACGCTGCGTCGCCGCCGCGGCCCACGGGGGCGGCTCCCTCGACGCGCTGTCCCATCCCGGCCCGGTCGCCCTCGTGGTCGGCAACGAGGTCCGCGGCCTGCATGCCGACCTCGGCGACCGTCTCGACGCGGTCGTCACGATCCCCCTCCACGGCCCGGCCGAGTCGCTGAACGTCGCGATGGCCG
>PLJD01000009.1 GCA_003140175.1 Actinomycetota bacterium | reverse complement strand
TGTGCGACAGGCTCCACAGGCGTCGCTACGGTCGTGCCAGGACGACCGTTCAGTGGCGATGCCCCGGTCACGGTGTGATCCCCAAGGAAGAGTCTCGTGTGGCTCGGCCCGCTGGATCGTCGTATTTTGAAGAGATGGTTGGTTGACTCGGTAATCCGCTAGAAAGTGGGGCGAAGTCGGGTGGATCGATCGAAGGGCGCAGAAGCCGCGACGCGTGCCGGTCGCTACTGGAAGCACCGATCAAGGAACACTTCCGCGCCCGTTGCGTCAACCACGACCCGAAGATGCCCGTCGACGCGTTGGATGTTCAGGGTCGGACAGAAGAACCCGTGGCCGCCGACGAAGAAAAACGGTGAGCCGATCACGCCGCGACGCTCACCCTCATGCCAATCGGCATCGACCGCCTGAGCGGCTTTGGGGCCCGGAGCGTCGATCCCCGCGGACGTGGCGATCGCGGCGAGTTCAGCCGGATCAGCGACGTCGCGGCCTTCTTCGAACAACGCGGTGCGCAAGGCCAGACTGACCCGTTCGCCGGTGCGGTCGTCGCGCAAATAGGCGGTTGCCTCCAGGATCAGCGCCGGAAGTGACGTCTTGGGGAACTGGACCGGGTTAAACCGCGCGAAGAGGTCGGGAGCAGCCGCTGCTTGCAATTCGGTGATCTCCTCGGCGACGAACTCGCCAGTCAATGGTTCACCGTTCACGAGCTCCAGTGGCCACGAGCGCATCCTGAGCACGACATCGTGACGTTCGAGCTGCTCGCGTCGCTCGACAAGGCGGCGAAGCCCAACGTGGGTAAATGGGCATGAGACATCGGCGAACACCTCGATGGTCGGCACGCCTTGAGTATGCCGGTCGGACGCGGTCCGAAGGTCGCTGGCGGCGAGCTAGGCGTTTCCAGCATTGGGCCACAGGCGGCGCTGGAGCGCATGTTTGACGGGCCTCGGCGTGCCCTCTAGCGAGCGTGTTCAGTCCCCAGAGGGGCTGTGCGGCCAGAAAATCCGCATCCCCACCCCGGGCGGGTTCCAACTCAGCGTTCTCGTGGTATAGGTAGCAGCAGGACGTGGACCTTGAATGTGGATCGTCTCTAGGACTGGAGATCATTGATGCGGCTCCTCGCCCGTAGCGTGATCTGGTTGCTCGCCGCCGTCGGAATTAAGGCTCTCTACGATCGGCTCGTCCCGAAAGCCAAAGAGTTGCGCGAACCGGCAAACGAAGTGCTCGACACCGCGAAGAACTCTTCGCGCGAATTTGCTGAGCATGCGAAAGCCGCCGGAAGCGAGGTCCTCGCTGACGCCCGGGACCGATCAGCAGAGATTCGAGAGATTGCGACTGACGCGATCGAAAAGACTTCCTCACCTGGCGGTGGCGGATCGGACTCCGCGAAGAAGAAGTCGAAGCGCTGAGGCGTCGGGACTTCGGCTCGGCAATAGAACCTGTGGGTGCCCGAAATTCGGTTCGGTTTTTGACCTGCAGTTTTGCAGCTGGCACGGCGGGCGGTCACGATGGCGGTCGTGGCGATGATCTACGAGCTGTTTTGTGCGGTGGTGCGGGCTGTTGGTTTCGCCCTGATATCGGCTGGGGAACACTAGGACAACCAAGACGGGTCGGAGGTCACCCATGGATCGTGAAGGCTTCGTAGCCGCGTTGAATCAAGACTTGGAACTGGAATACCAGTCCATGATCCAATACATCCAACACATCGCGACCATCAAGGGTGCCGAGTACCAGTCGACGCTCGACGAGCTCGCCATCCACGTTCGTCAAGAGCTCGACCACGCGTTGGCTCTGGCCCGCCAGATCGACTTCCTCCGAGGCGTTCCTTCGACACGGGTCCGCGAACCTGCCCCAAGCACTGAACCGCGGGAGGCGCTCGAGCGCGATCTCGCGCTCGAGGAAGCTCAACTGGTCCGCTACCGCGAGCGGGTCGAACAGGCGAATGAACTCGGCCTTCCGGACGTGGCGGAATCGCTGGCACCGCTGCTCCAACAAACGCAAGAACACACCCGAGACCTGCGAGGCGCGCTCGGCTGACGACGAATCGTGACCGTAACTAGTGCATCGGCGCGGCAGCCGGGACGAGAGCAAATCAAATCCTCCGTTCAGTCGAAGACATCGCGGCCCGAGATGAGCGCGCACTCGTCGACTAGGGCGCGATTGAGTCACTCGTGGCATGTCTGCGTACGGCTGCGTCGCGTCGGCGGAGTCTCTTCGCTCGGAAGCAGCAGCCCGACCTGTGGGTGAAGGGTGTCATAAGTCCGTCACGCGGCGCGCCGGGTGTATTCGTTGACGAGGCCATCAAGAAGTGGTCGACGGTTGACGGTGCCCGTCGGTGACGGAGCTCGAGTCATCGGTTCAGGCGGGGACAGTTCGAGGCCGCGATGGGGTCGGTGTGTGTTGTAGTGCTCGACGTAGACCTCGAGAACGGTTTGTAGGTGGCGGCGGCCGTGGATCAGCGTCCAGTCGAGGCACTCGTGGCGGACGGTGCGCACGAACCGCTCGGCGAAGGCGTTCGCCCGGGGTGCTCGAACGGGCGTGCGGATCACCCGCATGCCCTCCGCTCGGAACACGTCGTCGAAGGCTCGGGTGAACTTCATATCCCGGTCGCGGATGAGGAGTCGGGTCTGGGCCAGGTCCTGACTCATGGTGAGGTTGCGGGCTTGTTGGGTCACCCACGCGCCATTTGGGCTGGTCGTGATGCCCGCGAGGTGCACTCGGCGGCTACCGAGCTCGATGAAGAACAGCACGTAGAGCCGACGTAGCCACACGGTCTCGACGCTGAAGAAGTCACAGGCCAACACCCCGTGCGCCTGCTCACGCAGGAACGTCGACCAGGTCGGTCCCGAGCGACGCGGCGCCGGACCCAGACCCGCGCGGCGCAAGAGCCGTTGCACCGTGCTCGCTGAGACGCGAATGCCAAGGTGGCGAAGCTCGCCGACGATCCGCAAGTAGCCCCACCGCGGGTTCTCGGCCGCCAACCGAAGCACGATCTCCCGGACTTCGCTGCCGATGGGCGGGCGGTCCAGCTTGGGGTAGGTCCAGCGGCGACGCACCAGATCGCGATGCCATCGCAAGATCGTCGCTGGCGTGACCACAAACGCCGACCATCGGACCCGGGGAAGCAAACGGGACAGCAACGCCAAGACCGCCCGATCCGCGGGCTCAAGATCCTGACGACTCACCTGACGGCGCAACACATCGACCTGATGCCGCAAGACCGCGATCTCCACCTCCTTCGCGCGGCGTGAGCGGAAACGGCCGCTGAGGACATCCAGACACCGACCCACGAACAGGTACACGAAGCGGCACAACATCAGCCAACACTGCTCGACACCACCCGCGACCGACTAATGACACCCTTCACGCTGCCATGGCTGTGCCGAAGTGTTGGCCGCCGGCGCCTCAGGCGTGTACGTCAACCTCGGCGGCGACCTACAGGGTCAGGCGGGGATGGACCCGAGGGTCGGGCATGGACTGGCGATGAATGCCTGGTCGCGACGGGTGAGGAGCGCGTCGATGGCGGCTGCCTCCATTGGCTTGGCGAGAAAGAATCCCTGCGCGCTCTCACAGCCCTCTGCTCGAAGCCGCTCGAGCTGCTGGGCGTCTTCGATGCCCTCGGCGAGGGTCTCAAGACCGAGGGCGCGACCGAGCTGCACCAAGGCGTGGACCATGGCGAGGGCCTCGGACGATTCGCCGATGCCGGCGATGAACGATTGGTCGATCTTGAGGATGTCGACAGGGAACCGCTTGAGGTAGGTAAGCGATGAGTATCCCGTGCCGAAATCGTCGATGGCGATCCGCACGCCGAGCATCTTCAATCGACCCAGACGGTCCACCGTAGCGTCGACGTCACGCACCAGCGCGGTCTCGGTGACCTCGAGCACGAGCGCAGACGGGTCGAGACTGCTGGCGCCAAGCGCGTCGCGCACGTCGTCTACGAGCGTGTCACTCTCGAGTTGGCGCATGGACACGTTCACCGAGACGACGAAGGGTCGATCAGCGCGGCGCCATTTGACCGCTTGCCTGCACGCCTCGCGAAGCACCCATCGGCCTGTCTCGAAAATCATCCCAGTGTCTTCAAGGATCGGAACGAACGTGTCAGGCAGCACGACCCCGCGGTCGGGATGATTCCACCGCAGGAGGGCCTCCACCCCCGTCATCTCCAAGGTGGCCAGGTCGAACATTGGCTGATACGACACGAAGAACTGCTCGCATAGCGTTGCTCTCAGATCCAGCTCGAGGTCCAGTCGGTCCAACACCTCCGACTGCATGTAGGACTCGAAGACGACCGCGCAGGCTTTGCCCGCTGCCTTCGCTCGATACAACGCGATGTCGGCATCGCGCAGCAGGTCACCAGCCGACGTGCGCTGACCCGTGGCAATCCCAATGCTGGCTGAAGTCGTCAGCGGGATGCCCTCGAACCCGGCGAGCTCAAACGGCTCCAACAGCACGTCGAGGAGACGGGCCGCGACGAGCTCGGGCCCGCCATCGAGTGACGTTCCTTCGGCGAGCACGACGAACTCGTCACCACCGAGACGTCCCACGGTGTCGTTGGCGCGGATCGCTGCCGACAAGCGGTTGCCGACGGCCTTGAGCAGCTGGTCGCCAGCGCCGTGGCCCAAGGTGTCATTGACCGTCTTGAAGTTGTCCAAGTCGATGAAAAAGGCTGCGATAGGTCGCTTGTCCCGGTGGGCTCTCGCCAGCATCTGCTCAGCACGATCCAAGATGAGGGCGCGATTAGGTAGGCCGGTGAGCCCGTCATGGAGCGCCTGGCGACGGACCTGGTCGAGGAGCGTGGCGTTGTTGAGGGCGGTGCAGGCTTGTCCGGCCAATCCCCGCAGCCTCGCCTCGAGATCGACGGAATCGGTGAGCCGCTCGGGCCGGTTGGTGACACTGGCGGTGATGAAGCCGAGGACTTGGCCACTCGACATGATGGGGAGGGATGCCGCCGCGACTATCCCGGTCCAATCCATCAACTCCTGGCCAGCGCTGCGGTCTCCGATCGCGTTCGCGTCGTGCAGCTCGATCGTCACATCGACCGGGAACTCGCCACCCCCCAAGGCAAATTTCCTGCCCTTGAGGATGGCGGCGATGTCGTCCGGATATCCGTTGACACCGGCGATGCGTCCGACGGATCGCGACTCGGCGACGGTGACGATCGCTCGATCGCAGTCAATGACCGAGGGGACGGCTTGGGCGATGCGCTGGGCCATGGCCTCGGTCGAGGCGATCTCGGCGAGGGCACTCGAGAGCGTGAGCAGCGCTTCGGCCCGCGTCGCTTGGTTCCGCGTCTCTTCGAGGGCGGCCGCCGAGTCCAGAGCAGCGGCAGCCAGTCGACCGTACGCCTGCAAAATGGCGAGCTCCTGCGGGTAGAACGGGCCGCTGGGGTTCAGCGCAGCCAGGCGACCGTAGGTGCAGCGGGTCGATGCCAAGTCAACCACCAGGCAGTTTGCGTCCGTCTGGCGCCGTCCGAGCAACAGTTCCTCGGCGATCCGCTCTGCCTCATCCGGGGCGAAGCCATCCGAGTAGACCCGCTGGGAGGTCGAAAAGCCGGGCTCGATGGCCAAGACGAACCCAGGAGCACGCACAGCATGGGCAGCTGAAGTGATGATGCGGGGGAGGACTTCTTCAAGATCTCCGCCCGAGACCAAGTCGCCGACGGTGACTTCGAGAGCCTCGAGGCTGCCCTGCAGGACCTGCACCTGCATTTCGAGTTGGTCGGCTCGACGAGTGGACTCGTCAGTCGGTTGCCACGTCACTCGGAACCGGCACTCCGGCGCACCAAGGCACTGGCACTCCTCCTCGCTGACCAGCGCCGGCTGGTAGCCGAAGAGGCGAGGCGCGACGCTCAAGAGTCCAACTGAGTACTGGCACCACTCGCGGAATGGTTTGAGTCCATACTTGAACCGCTGGCGAATGAGCCACTCGTTCGGGCCTTGCTCCTCGGTGTTGAGCGCGACCACGGGCGAAAGACTTGCTGCCGCCGGGCCGAGGTCGGCGTAGAGCAAGGAGGGGGAGCCGAGCGCCTGGAGCATGGCAGTGGCATCGGGAACCGACACGTCGGCGAAGGCATCCAAGCCGATCGCGACGAGCGCTTCCTCGCCCAACTCGGCTGCGCAAGCGACGAGCAGGTTGCGAAACTCGGAGTAGCTGCTCCATGTCGCGGCGTCCACCAGCAGGTCAGCCGATCGGCGCTCGCCGGCCCGTTGCAACACTCGCTCGACTGTCCCGGGGGGCGTTCGGGTGCGCAAATACTTGATGATGAACTGCGTATTCGTGCCGGCGAAGTGACGGCCAGCTGCTGGTATCGCTGGCTCCTCGACCGCGGCCACTGTTGCCCTCCAGTTGACGATCGGCCGACTGGCCGACTCCCTGGACCCGTATCGGCACCCAGGCGGAGGAACTGATGAAGAATGGGCCTTCTGGGCAGTTTCACCGTCGAAGCAGCGGATCGGGACGCAATATTCCCGAGCTGAGCGTCCCAGATCACGGTGTGGGTGCCCGAAACTCGGTTCGGCGCTGTGACCTGCCGGTTTCATGATCGGCCGATCCCGGGGTCGCGCTGATCCGAGGCTCGAGCTGCCCAGCATCAGGTTCGCCCGTAGCAACACTGACCTCGTGGGGAACAGGAGCGTTTCAGCTCGCGCCGCGCGAACCGGGCTTGCACAAGCACCCAGTCAGTCGAGGGCATCACCCAAACTCGCAGGTCAGCGACGTGACCGAATTTCCGGCACCCACAGGTCCGCGCCCGCCGGCCGTCCCCGTGCGAAGAGCCGGCCAATGGGCGGCCCGGGTTTTGACACCCCACAGGTTCTTCCCGGGTCGGTGATTAGTGGTGGGTGATTGCGAGGATGTGCTGCAGGGCGGTTTGGAGGCTTTGAGCGATTTGGGGCCCGACTCCCACAACCGGCGTGACGTTTACCAGGCTCGGGATGGTCACCGGTGGCGCTGGCATTGACTGCGTCGGCATCGAGGGCGAGACCGGC
>PLJD01000048.1:217-68280 GCA_003140175.1 Actinomycetota bacterium | reverse complement strand
GGGGGCGGCCGCGGGGCTTGCCTACGCGTCGGGGTTGGACCCGTTCGCCGCCGACGGCGCGAGATGCCGGGTCGGGGCGGCCGGCCCGGGGTGACTCGCGGGCTGCGCCCGCCGCGTGTCGCGCAGCTCCCAATTCCGGGGGGGCCGTAGCCGGTCGGCGTGACGCCAGCACAGGTCGCCCGCGCTGTAGCGAGGGGCGTCACCGACCGCATTGATCCAGACGATGCGGTTCAGGCCGTCGAAGTTGAACGTCGCGGCAGCCGGCGTGCTACACCCAGGGCGCGCGCACAGCCTCGCCATGAAACGAAGGTACCGGCTCGCCCGCTTCGCGCCGCGGATCCCGACCCGTCCGGTCGCCGGCCAGGACGCGATCCCGGCGTCCGATCGAGGGCCAGAGCGCCGAGGTCCCGGGCCGAGAGTACGGTCGCCACTGTGGCCGACAGCCCGGTCGACGGCGCGGAGGCCGATCAGCCGCGCCCCCGTCCCCGGGTGGGAGCCCCCGAGTCGCGAGCCGCGGCTGCTCCCGACGCTGGATCGTTCGCGTTCACCGACGCCGGGCCGTGGGTCGTCGAGCCGGACCAGCTGCGCTGGCTGTCGGGGATCGATGCGCTGCGGGCCCGCACCCGCGCCGATGTGCCCCGCCTCCTGGAGCGGCACCGCGTCCCGCCGCTTGGCCGCCTGACCCGGTCGGTTGCCGGCCTGGGCCGGGCGCTGGTCCCCTGGTATGTGTGGGAGAGAGGGACACCTGCCTCCCGCCCCGGGCTGGCCTGGCGGCTGCGGCGCAGCTTCGAGCGGCTCGGGTCCACGTACGTGAAGCTGGGCCAGATCGTGTCGGCGTTCGAAGGGCTCTTCCCCGACGAGCTGGTCTCGGAGTTCAAGAAACTCCGAGACCAGGTGCCGCCAGAGCCGATCGCCGCCATCCGGCGGGTGGTCGAAGAGGACCTCGGCGAGCCGCTCGAGGCGGTGTTCGCGAGTTTCGAGGAGACGCCGCTCGCCGCGGCGTCGATCGCCCAGGTCCACGCGGCGCGACTCCGAACCGGCGAAGAGGTGGTCGTCAAGGTCCAGCGACCGCAGGTCGCGACCTTGATGCACGAGGACGTGCGGGCGCTCGCCTGGCTGGCCCCCCACCTCATCGGGCGGATCCCGGTCGCGTCGCTGGCCAATCCTCCGGCGCTCGTCGAGCTGTTCGCGGAGCAGATCGTCGAGGAGCTCGATTTTCGCCTCGAGGCGGAGAACATGCTCGACCTGGCCCGCGTCTTCGCCGAGACCGGCCAGCGGGCCATGGTCGTGCCTCGCCCCCACCCGACGCTCGTGACGCGACGGGTGCTGGTGATGGAACGGCTGGAAGGTTTCGCCTTCGACGACGTCGAATCGATGCAGCGGGCCGGTGTCGACACTGCCGAGGTGCTGCGGGCGGGCCTAATCGCCTGTTTGGAGGGCGCCATGCTGTACGGCGTCTTCCATGGCGACCTGCACAGCGGGAACCTCCTCGTGGAACCCGGCGGACGCACGGTGCTCTTCGATTTTGGGATCACCGGCCGCCTCGCCGAGCCGCAACGACTCGCGTTTCTTCGGCTGTTGCTCACCGGGACCGCCGGGGACGTCAAAGGCCAGCTCGCCGCGCTGCGTGACCTGGGTGCGTTCCCGGCCGACACCGACCTCGACGCGGTGTTCGGCGACCTCGAGCTCGACCAGCCGGTCAAAGACCCGACGCAGATGGCGGCCACCGAGATGGTCGACCAGCTCCAGGATCTTGTGACGAAGCTCCTCGGGTACGGGGCACGGGCACCGAAGGACCTGATGCTGTTCGTGAAGAACCTGATGTTCCTCAACGCGGCAACGGCAACCCTGGCTCCCGACCTCGACCTCATCGGCGAGATCGTCCACATCCACCAGTACTTCTTGACCCACCACGGTGAGCGCCTCGCCCGCGAGCTCGGCGTCGACCCGGGCGCCTCGCAGGTCGACGTCGACGCCATCAAGGCCGGGTTCCTGGTGCCCGCCGACGTCGACCGGCTGACCTTCGCCGATCTCCAGGAGCGACGGCGCACCATCCTGCGCCGCATGGGCGACCGACCGTCCCGGCGAGGCTGAGGGGGTCTCGCGCCCCGCCCTGGCGCGCCACACTCGGCGGATGCCTGAACTGCCCCAGATGCAGGCCCTCGCCGAGCGTCTCGACGACGCTCTTCGTGGCCGGGAGCTCACGGGCTGGGAGCCGCTCGGGTTCACGGCACTGAAGACGGTCGAACCCGCCCCGGACACGCTCGTGGGACGGCGCCTGGAACGGGTGACGCGACGGGGCAAGTACCTCGTGTTCGAGTTCGAGGAGGGCCGACGGGTGCTGGTGCATCTCTCGCAGGCGGGCCGGTTGGACCTCGAGGCGCCGCCGAAGCGCACCCGGGGCGGGAAGCGCGGCGTCGTGCGGCTGCGGTTCGGCGACGCCGACACGGCGGTGCTGGTCCGCGAGTACGGCACGGAACGCAAGGCCGCCTGGTGGGTGCTCGCCCCCGGTGACGACGGCCCGCTTGCCCGGCTCGGCCCCGAGCCCGACGCGGCGGCATTCGAGGACCTCGTGCTCCACGGCACGGACCGGCGCCGGATCCACACGCTGCTGCGCGACCAGGCCACGGTGGCGGGCGTCGGGCGCGGCTACGCCGACGACGCGCTGTGGCGAGCCCGGCTGTCACCGTACGCGACGCTGGCCTCCCTCGACGCCGAGCAGCGCCGGGCTCTCGTCGCGGCGGTGCGCTGCGTGCTCGCTGACGGCTTGGAACGAGAACGCACGCGCACGGGGGGCCTGTCAGAGCCGAAGCTCGGCGGGCATTTCGAGGTCCACGGCCGGACCGGCACGCCCTGTCCCCGATGTGGCGACACCCTGCGGCGCGTCTCCTACGACGCGTACGAGGTGAGCTACTGCCCGCGCTGCCAGACCGCCGACCGGGTCCTCGCCGATCGTCGCCTGTCGCGCCTCGTCAAATAGCGCCCGCGCCCGGTGGCGGTCCGCTCACCAGCCCCGCGTGCCGGGCTCCCCCTTGAACGGGCCGAGCACGGCACGGGTGATCCAGCCTCCGTAGAAGCCGCCCGGCTGGGCAGCACCGCCTCGTCGTCGACGAAGCAGGCGTCCATCCGGCCGGGATAGAACGCGACGTAGCCGGCCATCGCCCGATAGTCGGCTTGCGGTTCGTCATAGCCCCACGCCGCGGCGGGCGCGAGGAGTTCGCCCCCTCGGGACCCTGTAGTAGTGGGCGGCGCCTTTGAACTCGCACCACGAACGGTGGGCGCTGCGTTCGAGCACGCCCGCGACGACGTCGGGAGGTGGGAAGTAGTAGTTGGGCGGATGGCTGGTCTCGAGGACGCGCAGCCCCTCCGTCGTCTCCGCGACCACCTCACCACCGAGCACGACTCGGAGCCGCGCCGGGGTGGTCTCGAGCCGGGGTGGGCGCGGGTAATCCCACACCGACTCCTGTCCAGTCGTGGTGGGATCGGGCTCGGGGCGCGAGGCGCCGCGCACCCGACCAGGATGCCAGGCGCTCAGCCGGTTGTGACTGGGCCCGTGTTGAGGACCTCGAACGCCGAGCCCGGCACGGACTTGAGCTGGTTGAGGTCGGCGTCGTCCCAGCGCGAGTCCGCCGCGCCAGAGATGTAGAAGTTCGTGCCGTTGTCGGCGACGATCATCCCGTACGTCTTCAACGCTTGGAGGATGACGAGCGCTTCGCCGTGGTAGGGCGACAGGTCGAAGCTGGCCTTGAGGCGGAACCGCATCCCCATCGCCGGCTCGTCGGGGTTGGTGTCCGACGACGCGAAGTGGCGGGCGGGTGAGACGTAGCCGGCCTGGGTGCGGTTCACGGTGAAGCGCAGCGCGTGGTGAATAGCGCCGCTGGCCACTTCGTCGTAGCGGGCGAGACCGGGGAAGATCGGCAGGCCGGCCGCATCGGCGGACGTCCATCCCGCGGGCCGCAGCGCGTCGGAACGCAGGTTCCAGGTCGCACCGGAGCCGGCGTCCCAATGGTCGCCGTCGGGGGTCGCGTCGTAGAGCTCGTAGAGCTGGCAGTTGTCGCGGTCGATGGCGATGACGTGCCGGTCGCTGCCGTTCTCGATCGGGGCGCCCAGCGGGACTGGGTACGGGCCGGGGTCGCTCTCGCCGGGGTACGAGGTGAAGTTGATCGGCACCTTCGCCTGCGTGCCGGGCACGGTCACGTACGGGATTCCGTAGGTGCCCCCGCCGCCGAAGTCGGCGTGCAAGAAGCCGGGTCCGTCGGCGAGGACCTGGTTGATGATGGCGTCGGAGTCCGACCGCACGGGAACGCTCGAGACGTCGGTGTTCCACGCGTTGTCGCCCGGGAACACCGGACAACTGGCGAGCGACCCGTTCTGGTCACCGTTCGACGAGGCCGGAGCCGAGGGCGGCGCGGACACCGGCGCGGACACCGGGGCGCACGCGGCGGCGACGAGACCGACGGCGAGGATGACCGAGGTCCGCCGAATCGGGGGGGTGCGCATCGCGGAGTATCGACCAGACCCCCCGGTTTCCTGAGCCGGCCCTACCATCGTCGGCGATGTCAGGTCTGTCGATCCCGACGCCAGCGTTCATCCCGAGCCCGTCGAACGGGACGATCAACCTCGGTCCGATCCCCCTCCACATGTACGGCCTGCTGCTCGCCGTCGGCGTCGTCGTCGCCGCGATGATGGCCGAGCACCGCTGGAAGGCGTGGGGTCACAACGCCCGCGAGATCGGCGACATCCTGGTCGTGGTCGTGATCTGCGGCGTCGTCGGAGCGCGCGCCTATCACGTCGCGACCGACTACCAGCTCTACTACGGCCATTGGATCCAGGTCTTGGAGATCTGGAAGGGCGGGCTCTCCATCTGGGGTGTCATTCTCGGGGGCGCCGCAGGCGTGATCGTCATGACCCGCCGGCGGCACCTCGACACGCTCGGGATCATGGACGCCATCGCAGCTGGCTTGCTGGTCGCCCAGGGAATCGGCCGGTGGGGTAACTACTTCAACCAGGAGCTGTTTGGGAAGCCGACGCGCCTGCCCTGGGGGCTCGAGATCGCCCTCGCGCACCGCCCGAACGGTTACCAGCAGTTCGCGACGTTCCAGCCGACGTTCTTGTACGAGTCGTTGTACTGCCTGGCTGTCCTCGGGCTGCTGGTGTGGGTGGAGCGCCGCGTCGCGCTGCGCCGCGGCCAGTCCTTCGCGCTGTACCTGTCGATGTACACGTTCGGTCGGTTCTGGTTCGAGAACCTGCGCATCGACCCGGCGCATCACATCCTCGGGCTGCGGGTCAACGCGTGGGTGGCGATGTTCGCCTTCATCGCGAGCCTGGCCTGGTTCGTGTGGCTGAAACGCCACGGCGAGGTCGACCCGCTGCGCTACCCGAAGTACGACGGGGATCGTCACGAGCCCTCGCGCTCGGACTCGGTTCCCGCCCGGTTGCCGGGAGCCGAGACCGAGGTGCCCGACGCGGGCGACACGTGAGCCGGCGGGGCGCTCGACGGTGACTCCAGTCACACTGCACGCTCGGCTGGGTGGGTTTCGCGTACCGTAGCTGGACCCCCAGGAGCGCCCGGTGACGACGACGGATCCCTCAACCCGCACCGGCGTCGCGGCTCGCGCCGTCGACGCCTCCAAGGTCTACGGGACGGGCGAGGCGGTCGTGCGGGCGCTGAACGGGATCACTGTCACCTTCGACCGGCGTCGCTACACGGCGATCATGGGCCCGTCAGGTTCGGGCAAGTCGACCTTGCTGCACTGTCTCGCCGGTCTCGACCGGGTCAGCTCGGGGCGGATCTTCCTTGGCGACGTTGAGATCAGCGCCGCGTCGGAGAAGCAGCTCACGCTCATTCGCCGCGACAGCATCGGGTTCGTCTTCCAGTCGTACAACCTCATCCCGACACTGACCGCGCTGGAGAACATCACCTTGCCGATGGCGCTCGCGGGCCGAAAACCTGACCCGGCATGGCTCGACCAGGTGATCGACATTGTGGGGCTTCGAGACCGGCTTACCCATCGTCCTGCTGAGCTCTCCGGGGGTCAGCAGCAGCGCGTGGCGGTCGGTCGCGCCCTGGCGAGCCGCCCCGATGTCATCTTCGCTGACGAACCGACGGGCAACCTCGATTCGCGCGCCGGCTCGGAGATTCTCACCTTCATGCGTCAAGCCGTCGACGATCTCGGTCAGACGATCGTGATGGTGACGCACGACCCGAACGCGGCGGGGTACGCCGACCGGGTCGTCTTCCTCACCGACGGCGCGATCGTGGATGAGCTCGCCGCACCAACTGCCGACACGGTGCTGGACCGTATGAAGCGCCTCGGCGGCTGACGGAACGCCGCCATGGGCCGCGTCACCCTCCAGACTCTGCGCGCCAAGAAGTTCCGGCTGCTCCTCACGTCGCTCGCTGTCGTTCTCGGAGTCGCGTTCGTGTCCGGGACCTTCGTGCTCACCGACACGCTCGGGAACGTGTTCGACAGCTTGTTCGTGACCGCCACGAGAGGCGTCGACGCGGTGGTGCGGGCCCGAGAGCCCTTCTCGGCATCGGGGCCGGGCACCGCCGACACGACGCGCCCGCCGACGCCCGGGTCGCTGGTCGGTTTGGCGCGCTCCACGCCGGGTGTCGTGGCGGCGCAGGGCAACCTGTTGCGCTACGCCCTCGTCGAAGGGCGTGGCGGCAAATCCATTCAGAACCAGGCGCCGGCCTTCGGGGCTGCCTGGTACCCGCCCCGTGGTCGGGTGAACGAGGCTCTCGATCTTGTGCCGAGCTGGCGGGGGGCCCGTTCGACGCAGCCCGCGGGTCCCAACGACGTGGCTCTCGACGTCAAGTCGGCCGAGAACGGCGGGTACCGGATCGGCGACCAGGTGCACGTGTCCTTCGCGAGCGCGCCGCCACGCACGTTCCGGTTGACGGGCGTCTTCCGCTTCGGTGGGAGCGACGAGGGGCTCGCCGGCGCAACCCTCGCCGCGTTCACACCCGCGACCGCCGAGCAGGAGCTCGCCAACCCGGGTCAGCCGCCGAGCTGGGACGAGGTCGACGTGCGCGCCGCGCCGGGCGTCTCCGAGATCCAGGTGCGGGACCGGCTCGCCGCCGCGCTCCACCAGGCCGGGGTGCAGACCCGTTACGAGTCGATCACGGGTGCGCAGCTGGCCACGGAGCAAAGCGGCAACGTCAAGAGCAACCTGTCGTTCTTCAACACGTTCCTACTCATCTTCGCCCTCGTCGCATTGTTCGTCGGCGCTTTCATCATCTACAACACCTTCTCGATCACGGTCGCCCAACGCACCCAGGAGCTGGGGCTGCTGCGCGCGCTCGGCGCGTCCGGACGCCAGGTGATGGCCTCGGTCGCCGCGGAGGCGTTCGTGGTCGGCGCCTTCTCCTCGATCCTGGGCCTCGCGCTCGGCATCCTGCTCGTCACCCCGCTGCGGGGGCTGCTCAGCGCCTTCGGGATCTCGCTCCCGACCGGTCCGGTCCAGATCGAGGCCCGCACGATCATCGTGGCCCTGCTCGTCGGGACCGGTGTCACGCTCGTCTCGTCGCTCGCACCGGCCCGGCGGGCCTCGCGCGTCTCGCCGGTGGCGGCCATCCGAGACCAGGCGCTCCCCGCGTCGTCGGGCCGGCGCCGCTACTGGTGGGGCGCCGCGTTCTGCGCAGTGGGGATCCTCGCCCTGTTCGACGGCCTGTTTGGCAACGCGACCGCGTCCCAGGCTGCCGTCACGATCGGGGCCGCAGCCGGGCTCGTCTTCATCGGCGTCGCCATGGTGAGCCCACTCGTCGCCCGGCCCGTCGTGTCGCTCCTCAGCGCTCCCGCGCGCCAGTTCCACCGCGTGACCGGAACGCTCGCGGAGCAGAACGCGATCCGCAATCCGCGGCGCACCGCGTCCACCGCAGCGGCTTTGATGATCGGGCTCGCTCTGGTGAGCCTGATCGCGATCTTTGGCGCCTCCACCAAGGCCTCGTTCGCCAGCGCCATCGACAACCAGACCCGCGCCGACTTCATCCTGTCTCCCCAGAAGTTCCTGCCGTTCAGTCCCGGCGCCGCCCAGGCGGTACGGGACGGCTTCGCCGCGGCGAGCAAGCAGCCGGCCACCGTCGTCGAGACCCGCAACGGCGAGATCGAGGTCACCGGCGTCCCGCACGCCGTGCTCGGCCTGTCGTCGGACTTCCAGCAGGTCGCCGACGTCCCGGTCCGTGACTTCGACCGCGCCGCGTTCGCGCGGGGAGGCGTGCTGATCTGGGAGGGTGTCGCGGGAACCCACGAGTGCGGACTCGACCAACGCGCGGTGTGTGAGCCCGGGTCAACGCTGCTCGTTCGGTTCCCCCAGGCTGGGACCGTTCCTCTGCGCGTGGCCGGGGTCGTCACCAACCGGAATGCGCTGCCCGTCAGCACCAACTACACCGTGTCGCTCGCTGGCTGGGAGCAACGATTCCCCCAGACCCTCGACGCTTTCGTTGTGATTCGCAAGCCCTCGGATGTCTCGACGGCGCAGGCGACCCGGATCGTGGATCGGGCCGCGCAGCGCTTCGGTGGGATCAAGGCGGAGAACAAGGCGCAGTTCAAAGCGAGCGAGCTGGCTCAGTTCAACCAGACGCTCGGCCTGATGTACGTGCTGCTGCTCTTCGCGGTGATCATCGCGCTCATCGGGATCGTGAACACGCTGGCGCTCTCGATCCACGAACGGACCCGCGAGATCGGCTTGTTGCGTGCCGTCGGCATGACCCGCGTCCAGCTGCGCCGCATGATCCGGGACGAGGCGGTCATCGTGGCGGTGTTCGGCTCCCTGCTCGGCCTGGTGATCGGGATCGGCTTCGGGGGCGCGATCGTGCAGTCGCTGCACGACCAGGGCATCGCGTTGACCGTGCCCGTCGGCCAGCTGGTGGTGTTCCTGATCCTCGCCGGGCTGGCCGGCCTCCTCGCGGGCTGGATACCGGCCCGGCGCGCCGGCCGGCTCGACGTGCTCCACGCGATCGACGCCGAATGAGCGGCGCGCTCGAGGCCAAGGTGGCGCTCGTCACCGGCGCGGCCCGAGGTGTCGGGGAGGCGACGGCGCGCCGATTCGTCGCGGAGGGAGCCCGCGTCGTGATCGCCGACGTGCGCGACGAACTTGGCCGCGCGCTCGGCGCGGAGCTCGGGAGCGCCGCCCGGTACGAGCACCTCGACGTGACGGCCGAGACGAGTTGGGCGGCGGCGATGGACGGCGTTCGGGGGGGCGAAGGACACCTCGACGTCCTCGTCAACAACGCCGGGATCCTGCGTCTGGGCACG
Organism: Actinomycetota bacterium; assembly: GCA_003140175.1. Classification (GTDB taxonomy): domain Bacteria; phylum Actinomycetota; class Acidimicrobiia; order IMCC26256; family PALSA-555; genus PALSA-555. The sequence goes on along the minus strand of PLJD01000048.1, from coordinate 59,020 downwards.
CTGCTCGACACCGATCCCGAGACGTTCCTCGAGGTCGTGCGCGTGAACGAGCTGGGCCCGTTCCTGGGGATGCGCGCCGCCGCGCCGCTGCTCATCGAGGCCGGGGGCGGCTCGATCGTCAACGTCTCGTCCACTCAGGGCCTTGAAGGCTTCCCCGGTCTGGTCGCGTACGTGGCAAGCAAGTTCGCGTTGACCGGCATGACCAAGGCGGTGGCGCTCGAGCTTGCCCAGCACGGCGTGCGGGTCAACTCGGTGCATCCCACCGGCATCCGGACCCCGATGCTCGCCGAAGCCTTCCCGAGCGCCCCGCCGGGGGCGGGCGCCGCGGGCAGTCGCATCCCGATGGGGCGGCTCTGCACGCCCGAGGAGGTGGCGGCACTCATCTGCTTCCTCGCCTCGGACGAGGCCTCGATGAGCACCGGCGGCCAGTTCGTCATCGACGGCGGCTCGACCGCCGGTCCCCACTGAGCGCCGCTTCGTAGGATCTGTCCGATGGACACCGAGGCGCTCCGGGCCGAGGCGCGCGCCGCGTTCGCGGGACTCCTCGCGCCCCGCCGACTCGACCGACCCGCCACCGTCCTCGGTGCCGGCGCTGACGACCTCGCCCCGGGGCGGGAGTACCTCGAGGCGCTCACCCCGGACGGATGGGCGGTCCCGACCTGGCCCCGCGCCGTGGGGGGCCGCGACGCCACGCCCGCGGAGGCCGGCGTTATCGCCGAGGAGCTCGCCGGCTTCGAGGTCCCGGACCTGTACCCGTATCTCGTCGGGCTCCACGTCGTGGGCCCGACCCTGCTCGCGGTGGCGAGCCCCGAGCAGCGCGGCCGGTGGCTGCCCGTGATCGCGTGTGGCGCCGAGATCTGGTGCCAGCTGTTCTCCGAGCCCGGGGCCGGATCCGACCTGGCCAACGTGGGGGCACGAGCCGAGCGTGACGGCGACACCTGGCGCGTGAACGGGCAGAAGGTGTGGACGAGCCGGGGGGCCTACGCGCACCGCGGCTTCCTGCTCGCCCGGAGTGATCCCGACGTCCCCAAGCACGCCGGGATCACTGCCTTCTGCCTCGACATGCGCGCCCCGGGCGTCGACGTGCGGCCGCTCCGCCAGATGAACGGCGACGCGCACTTCAGTGAGGTGTTCCTCGACGACGTGCTCGTCGCCGACCATGACCGGATCGGGGAACCCGGCAGCGGCTGGGCGGTCGCCCGCACCGGGCTGGCCAACGAGCGGGGCGCGCTGGGAGCCGTGAGCGCCGGCACCGGTGTGTCGGCGACGCGACTCGCGGCCCTGGTCCAGGCCCGCGGCCGTGAGGCCGATCCGCTGCTGCGGTCGCGGGTGGCGGCGATGTACACGGCGAGCGAGGTCGCGCGCCTGACCCGGGGTCGGGCCCGGGCGCGCGCCGAGGCGGGCCAGGTCCCCGGGCCCGAGGGCTCCGGCGCCAAGCTGCGCGCCAGCGCCGCCTTCAAGACCAGCGTCGACGTCGCGCTCGGGGTGCTCGGACCCGCGGGCGTGGCAGGGTCGGACCCGGTCGCCGAGGAATGGCAGATGCTGTTCCTCACCGCGCCGTCGGTGTCGATCCGGGGGGGCACCGACGAGATCCAGCGCAACATCGTCGGCGAACATGTCCTCGGGCTGCCACCCGAGCCCCGCGTCGATCTCGATCGACCCTGGACCGAGGTGCCGCGATGACCGAGCCCTCCGCTGCGCCGGTGCTGCTCGACGTGCGCGCCGGCGTGGCTCGCCTGACCTTGAACCGACCTGACGTTGCCAACGCCATCGACCTCGACCTGGCCCGTGCCCTCGCCGCGGCCACCCGCCGCGTCCGGGCCGATCCCGCGGTACGGGTCGTGTTGCTCACCGGGGCGGGGTCCCGTTTCTGTGCCGGCGGCGACGTGCGTGGCTTCGCCGGCGTCGGCGACCGGCTCGGCGACCATCTCGGCGAGCTGCTCGGCGCTCTGCACCCCGCGATCGCCGACCTCGGCGCCCTCGAGGTCCCCGTGGTCGCCGCCGTGCAGGGCAGTGCGGCGGGCGCGGGGATCTCCCTCCTCGCCGCGGCCGACCTGGTTGTGGCCGCCGAGCGAACCCGGTTCGTCCTCGCGTACACCAGCCTGGGTCTCGTCCCCGACGGCGGTTCGACGTGGTCGCTCCCGCGCGCGGTCGGCCTGCGCCGCGCGCTCGAGCTCGCCCTCACCAACCGCCCGCTCGACGCATCGGAGGCGCTGGCCTGGGGTCTCGTCACCCGCGTCGTGCCCGACGACGAGCTCTCCGACGAAGCTGAACGTCTCGTCACCGAGCTCGCCGCGGGTCCCCCCGCCGCGCTGGCCGCCGCGAAGCGGCTCCTCAAGAGCGGACTGGGTTCCTCGCTGGACGAGCAGCTCACCCGCGAGGCCGCCGCGATGGTGGTCGCCGGGAACAGCGTCGACGGCCAGGAAGGGGTCGCGGCGTTCGTCGAGAAGCGCCGAGCCCGCTTCTCCCCGCCGACCTGAGCGCGTGCGGCGCCGCCGCGCTCACCGCGTCGGCGCGCGCTGCCCGGTCGGCGGCCCCGCGAACGCCTGCGCTAGGTCGATCCACTCCGCCGCGCGCGGCCCAGTGGTCACCAGCGCTTCGTCCGCGGGATGGCGCCGCTGGGTGACGACCAGGCAGAAATCCAGTGCGGGGCCCCGGACGCGGTCGGGCACCTCGCTCGGACCCCAGGTCCACTGGGCGCCGTCGGGGCCGGCGAGCTCGACGCGAACCTCCCCCGGCGGCGGCTCGAGCCCCCGGACCCGGTAGGAGAAGGGACGAGTGCGCACGCCGAGATCGGCGATGTGACGCAGCCGGGCCGACACCTCCGGCGGCCGGTCGAGCGCGTCGCGGACGTCCTGGCCGTGGGCCCAGGTCTCCATGAGCCGCGCCGTCGCGAACGACGTCGCCGACATCGGGCCGGCGAACCAGCCGATCCGGTCCCGGGGTCCGAGTCGGGCCAGATCGGCGGCCAAGTCGGCGCGGGCGGCCCGCCACCAGGCGAGCACCGCAGGGGCAGGCATGCCTCGACCCTGGCCGAGCAGCGCGTCGCCGTCGGGGGCCGCGAGCACCTCGTCCCGGCGGGCGAGAAACGCCGCCGGGTCGTGCAACGCGGTGCGGGCGAGATCTTCGCTGCCGGCGAGGTGCGCGACCGAATCGCGAATATCCCACCCGGCGGCGGGGGTCGCGCTGGCCCAGGCGGTCGGGTCCAGGTCGGCGACGACCCGGTCGAGGGCGTCCTCCTCGGCGCGGAGGTCCGCGAGCAGCGCCGGGTAGTCGGGCCCGCTCACACGATCCGGCTCTGCTTCGCGCCCCAATACCGGTCGCGCAGCAGCCGCTTGTACAGCTTGCCGGTGGGTTGTCGGGGCAGTTCGGGGTCGAAGTCGATCGCCTGGGGGCACTTGTAGTGCGCGAGATGCTCGCGGCAGAACCCGATCAGCTCCCGCTCGAGCGCCGGGCCGGCGTCGGCCATGTCGATCGGCTGCACGACCCCGTGCACCCGTTCGCCCATCTCCTCATCGGGGATGCCGAACACCGCCGCATCCATGACCTTCGGGTGGGTGACGAGCAGGTTCTCGGCTTCCTGGGGGTAGATGTTCACCCCGCCCGAGACGATCATGAAATCCCGACGGTCGGTCAGGTACAGGTAGCCGTCCTTGTCGACGTAGCCGATGTCGCCGACCGAGGCCCAACCTCGCTCGTCGCGGGTGGTGGCGGTCTTGGCCGGGTCCTTGTGGTACTCGAAGTGCAAGATCCGCTCGCCGGGCTCGAACCACACCAGGCCAGGCTCGCCGACCGGGCATTCGTGCCCGTCCTCGTCGAGGATGTGCACGACGGAGAAGAACGGCTTGCCCACCGATCCGGGGTGGGCGAGCCATTCCTGGCTCGTGATGAGGGTCGAGCCCATCCCCTCGGTCGCGCCGTAGTACTCGTACACGATCGGGCCCCACCACTCGATCATCGACCGCTTGATCTCGACCGGGCAGGGTGCCGCGGCGTGGATGACGACCCGCAGCGACGACACGTCGTAGCGGGCCCGCACCTCCTCGGGCAGCTTCAACATCCGCACGAACATGGTGGGGACGAACTGGGCGTGCGTCACCCGGTAGCGCTCGATCGCGGCGAGGCACGTCTCCGGGTCAAAGTGCTCGAGGACGATCGCGGTGGCCCCGAGGCGGGTCACCGCGATGCAGAACTGCAACGGCGCCGAGTGGTACAGCGGCGCCGGCGAGAGGTACACGGCGTCCTCGTCGAGCTGGTACGTCGTGGCGAAGCCGCTCAGCGCCGCCGCGGGATTGCCGACCGGTCTGCGCTCGAGCGTGTACCGGATGCCCTTCGGACGGCCCGTCGTTCCCGACGAGTACAGCATCGCGTGACCCTCGAGCTCCTCGGCGAGCGGCTCGGCGGGGAACGCCGCCACCGCGTCGTCGTAGGACTCGTAGCCGGGCGGGACGTCGTCGCCGACCACGAGCCGGGTCGTGACCGCGTCGGGCAGCCCGGGCGTCAGCTCGCGCAGCGTGGCGCCGAGCGCGCTCGAAGCGACCAGCGCGGTCGCGTCGCAGTCCGCGAGGATGTACGCGACCTCCCCGCCGTTGAAGTGGTAGTTGATCGGCGTGAAGTACAGGCCGGATCGCTGTGCTGCCCAGCACACCTCGAGGTACCGGTCGTTGTTCTCCATGAGGACGGCCAGATGGTCGCCGAAGCGCAGCCCCCGCGCCCACAACAGCTGAGCCAGGCGATTCGAGCGGTCGTCGAGCTCCCGGTAGGTGACCGCCACGCCGGAGCCAGCCAAGACACAAGCCGCCTTGTCCGGGTTCCGCTCCGCGTGCGGCGCGGGCCACATCAGGGTCGCTCGGGGTTGCTCGGCGTCGGGAGGAGTCGGTTCACGCCCGAGCGACGCTACTCAGGTGGGCGGGTCGGGACGAACGTCCGGGGCGTCACCCACCGGGTGACGAGCGGTCGCGGACCCCTTGGTCCTTGGCCTGCACGCGGGCGGCCAGGTCGTCGCGGTACCGCTCCAGGCGTGTCCGCAGGGCGTCATCAGTCGTGGCCAGCATGCGCACCGCCAGCAGGGCCGCGTTCGTCGCGTTGCCGATCGCGACGGTCGCCACCGGCACGCCGCTCGGCATCTGCACGATCGACAGCAGCGAGTCGAGCCCGTCGAGACGGTCGAGCGGCACCGGGACACCGATGACCGGCAGCGTCGTCCAGGAGGCCGCCATGCCGGGCAGGTGGGCGGCGCCGCCCGCGCCGGCGATGATGGCTCGCACGCCGCGCCCGGCCGCACTGCGCGCGTACTCGGCGAGCGCGTCCGGTGTGCGGTGCGCCGAGACGACCCGCACCTCGTGCGGCACCCCGAACTCGACGAGCACATCGATCGCGCCCTGCATGACCCGCAGGTCTGAGTCGCTGCCCATGATGACGCCCACGAGCGGCGCGTGGTTCGCCACGACTGTGACGTTAGCCTCCACTCATGCGCACACGACTCACCGACGTCCTCCAGGTTGAGCACCCGGTCATGCTCGCCGGCATGGGCGGCGTCTCCTATCACCGTCTGGTCGCCGCGGTGTCGGAAGCCGGGGGATTCGGAACCCTCGGTGCCGGCACCATGAGCCCCGACCAGCTGCGCGACGAGATCCGGGCCACCCAGTCGCTCACCAGCAAACCGTTCGGCGTGGACCTGCTCACCGCGCTGCCCGAACAGACCCACGAGGGTGTCGAGCTGCTGATCGAGGAGAACGTCCCCGTCTTCGTCGCCGCGCTCGGCGTGCCGCGCGACGTACTCGAGCTCTGCCACCGCCACCACGTCCTCGTGGTCAACATGTGCGGAAAAGTGCGCCACGCCATCGCGGCGGTCGAAGCCGGCTGCGACCTGGTCGTCGCCCAGGGCACCGAAGCGGGCGGCCACACCGGGACCGTGGCCACGATGCCGCTCGTACCCCAGGTCGTCGACGCGGTCGGCGATCGAGTCCCGGTCGCGGCCGCCGGTGGGATCTTCGACGGTCGCGGCTTGGCGGCGGCGCTGACGCTCGGAGCGGACGGCGTCTGGGTCGGGACCCGGTTCATCGCGACGCCCGAGGCGCGCTCGGTCGCCGGATACAAAGAGGCGCTCGTGCGAACCCCCGAAGACGGGACCGTCGTGAGCCGTGCCTTTAGCGGCAAGACCATGCGCACGGTTCGCAATCGGACGACCCAGCACTACGACGAGCACCCCGACGAGCTCCGGCCCTTCCCGGAGCAGATCTTCGTGTCGACCCAAGGGGGGTTCATGCACCTGCCGCTGGGCGACGGGGCGACCGGTGTCGATCCTGAGCGGGAGTGCTATCCCGCCGGCCAAGGGGTAGGAGCCATCCAAGAGCTCATCCCGGCCGGTGAGCTGGTGTCGCGCTTTGTCGCCGAGGCGGAACGCGCGCTCGACGTCGCCGCCGCCAGCCGCGTGTAACGACCGGTAACCGCGGTCGTCGGGCCGGGCCACGCCGGTCTCGGTGGGCGAGCCGTGACTCCCGCCGCGCGAGGCGCCGGGCTCAGCGGTCGAGTTCGGCCCGGGCGGCTTCCTCGGCCAGGTCGCTCTCGTACATCATCCGGACCAGCTCCTCGAAGGTGACCCGCGGCTTCCATCCCAGGCGCTCCCGGGCCTTCGCCGCGTCGCCGCACAGCACGTCGACCTCGGCGGGCCGCTCGAAGCGGGGATCAGTGCGAACGAAGCTCTCCCACCCGTCGATCTCCGCGCAGCGGAAGGCCAAGTCGAGGAACTCGCGGATGGTGTGGGTCTCCCCGGTGGCGATGACGTAGTCGTCGGGCTCGTCTTGTTGGACCATCAACCACATCGCCTCGACGAAGTCTCCCGCGTAGCCCCAGTCGCGGGCCGCCTCGAGGTTGCCGAGCGTGATGGAGTCCTGGAGCCCGAGCTTGATGCGGGCCAGCCCATTCGTGATCTTGCGGGTGACGAACTCCAGGCCCCGTCGCGGCGACTCGTGGTTGAAGCAAATCCCCGACGAGGCGTGCATCGAGTAGGACTCGCGGTAGTTCACGGTGATCGAGTGCCCAAACACCTTCGCGACCCCGTAGGGGGACCGAGGATGGAACGGCGTCCGCTCGGTCTGGGGGGTCTCGCGGACCTTGCCGAACATCTCCGACGACGACGCCTGATAGAGGCGGATCGGGTTGTTCTGGGTGCCGCCCACGATCCGCACCGCCTCGAGCGTCCGCAGCACCCCGAGGCCGGTGGTGTCCGCGGTGAGCTCAGGCTGACGGAACGACAAGGCCACGAAGCTCATGGCGCCGAGGTTGTAGATCTCGTCGGGCTGCACCTGCTCGAGCGCGGCGATCAGCGAAGAGAGGTCCCGAAGGTCGCCCTCGACGAGCTCGAGGGACGGGTTCTCGTCCTGGACCAGCTGGGCCTTCGGGTTGTTCTGGCCCCGCACGAGGCCGAACACCTGATAGCCCTTGCCGGTGAGGAACTCCGACATGTGCCGGCCGTCTTGGCCGGTGATTCCAGTAACAAGCGCGCGACGCACACCGTGGACGTTAGTGGCCGTGCGCCTCGTCGATCTGATCCCAGTCGGGCTCGAGCTGGTGCAGGAAGGCGCCCGTCCGCTCGGCCTCGTCGGTCTCCTCGAGCACCCGCGCCGCCCGCTGCAGCCCGGCGAGGGAGCGCAGGAACCCCCGGTTCTCCCGATGGGCCCACCGCACGTACCCCGAGCCCCGCCACCCCGCGTGGCGCAGCCGGTCCAGCCCCCGGTGGTATCCGACGCGGTAGCAGGCATACGCCTCGACGTCGTCGCGTGCCGTCTCGCCGAGGCGCGCCCACGCGTCGAGGAAACCCGGCCGCCGCGCCACCACCGCGCGCACGGCCTCGCGTCGCTCCTCCGCGGGGTGTTCCAGCGCCGTGTCGAGGGCGGCGAGCGCCTCGCCCGGCTCGGCGTCGAGCACGGTCTCGTCGAGCCCGCCGGGCCGCATGCTGATCGGGACCTGGTTCACGGGCGGACCGTACCTCGGTCCCGGCGGAGCCGGACCGGCTGGTGGGCCGGCGGGGGGCCGCCGGTACCATCGACGCCCGATGCCCGAGGCCACCACCGCTCCCCCGCCCGTTGCGGCGCCGTCCCCCGACGGGGCCGCACCCGAGGCGCCTGCCCCGACGGTCACCCGGCTCGTCCTGGCCCGCCACGCGGTGACGGCACAGACCGGCCCGCTGCTCTCGGGTCGCTTGCCCGGCATCCCGCTGTCCGAGGAAGGCTGCCGCCAAGCCGACCAGCTCGCGCAGCGGCTCGCGGGCCTGCCCGTCGCGGTGGTGTACGCCAGCCCCATCGAGCGGACCACCCAGACCGCCACCGCGGTCGCAGCCCGCCATGGCCTCACCGTCCAGCCCCTGGCGGGGGTCCTCGAGGCCGACTACGGCGAGTGGGCCGGCCAGAAGCTCACCGAGCTCGCCACGACCGATCTCTGGAAGGTGGTGCAGCGCGCCCCGTCGCGGGCCAGCTTCCCCGGTGGCGAGTCGCTCGCGGCGATGCAGGCCCGCATGGTCGCCGCCCTCGACGCGGTCGTCGCCGCGCACCCCGGCGAGCTGGTCGTGGTCGTCTCGCACGCCGATCCGATCAAGGCGGCGATCGCCCACTACACCGGGGTCCACCTCGACTTGTTCCAACGGATCGTGGTCTCACCCGCCTCGGTGAACGCCTTCGCGTTCTCGGCGCATGGCGTGGCGCTGCTCAAGTGCAACGACACTGGATCGCTCGACGAGCTCGGCCCTCCGGCCCCGGCTCCCACCCCCGCTCCTGCCGAGGAGTCGTCGTGATGGCGGATCCGATCGAGCTCGACCCCGTCGACACGCTCGGCGCCGGAGCGGTCGGCGAGCCGGGCCAGCGCGAGTTCTATCTGCAGGCCCGCAAGGAGCGCGCCCAGCTCACCGTGCTCGTCGAGAAGGAGCAGATCGCGCTGCTCGCCACCGAGGCCGTCGCCTTCCTCGACCGCATCGCCGACGAATACCCCGAGGAGGGCATCCGCCTGCCGACCTCGGTCGCCGAGCTGCAGGAGCCGACCGTTCCCCTGTTCCGGGCCCGCCTCATCGGGCTCGGCTTCGACCCCGAGCGCGAGCTGGTGCTCATCGAGCTGCGCGAGCGCTCCTCGGACGGCGAGGACGAAGACCAGAACGACGAGGACCCGCCCGTGCCCGTCGCGGCGGACGAAGAGGACGGGTTCGTGGCTCGGCTGTACGCGACTCGCTCCCAGGTGCGGGCGATGGCGGCCCGGGGCGCGGCGGCGGTGACCGCCGGCCGGCCCCCCTGCCCGCTGTGTGACCAGCCGATGGACCCCGCGGGCCACCGGTGCCCCCGCTGGAACTGAACCCCGACGAGATCGCCGCCGTGTTGGGCGGCGGAGCGGTCGAGGTGCTCGGACGGTTGCGGTATTCGTCGAACGGCGCGTTCCTCGTCCAGGCCCGGGCCGACGGGGTGGAGATCCCGGCGGTCTACAAGCCCCGCCGGGGTGAGCGGCCGCTGTGGGACTTCCCCGACGGGACGCTGTCCCGCCGCGAGGCTGCCGCCTACGAGGTGTCCGCCGCGCTCGGCTGGGGGGTCGTGCCCGTGACCGTGTTTCGCGAGGACGCCCCGTTCGGTGAGGGCGCGCTGCAGCGTTTCGTCGACCACGACCCAGAGGAGCATTACTTCACGTTGCTCGCCGATCACGAGGACCGGTTCCGCCAGTTCGCCGCCTTCGACGTGGTCGTCAACAACGCCGACCGCAAGGGTGGGCACTGCCTCCACGACCTTCCCAACGACTCGGTCGTTGGCATCGACCACGGCCTCACGTTCCACCAGGCCTGGAAGCTGCGCACCGTGATCTGGGACTTCGCTGGCGAGCGGGTCGCACCGACGCTCCTCGACGACGTCTGTCGCGTGAGTGCCGAGGTACCCGACGGGCCGCTCGGCGGGCGCCTCGCCTCGTTGCTCTCGGCGCCGGAGCTCGCCGCGCTCAGCATGCGGGCCGCCGACTTGGGTCGCGAGCGCCGGTTCCCCGAGCCGGACCCCGGCTACCACTCGGTGCCGTGGCCGCTGGTCTGAAGCAGCTCAGGCGGGGTGGCGCTGGTAGATCGCAATCCCGTCGATCGACTCGTCGTACACGTACTGGCTGCGCACGATCGCGTCCAGGCGGGGGAACTGGCTGATCGGCGTGTACTGGGCGCCTCGGATGTCAGCCGGTGAGGTGTCGACGATGAAGCGGGGCGGGTGCTTGGCGAGATCTTGGAAGAACCAGTCCCAGACCAGCTGGCTCGACTTCTCGGGTGACGCGTCGACCGCGGGGCGTCCGGGGAAGCTGTCGGTGAGCGTTTCGATGGTGAGGAACCGGGTCGCGGGGGGCAGGTTCGACGCCCAGTAGATCTCGGGCACGTTGCCCCAGACCAGCACGTGGTCATGGCTGGTCGAGTGGGCGACGAGGAACTTGCTCACCGTCTCGTAGCTGGGCTCCTTGCCGTAGGGCATCAGGAAATAGCCGGCGGCCGAGAACGCGATCGCCGCGCCGGCGGCGAAGGCCACCGTCGCGGTGGCGAACCGGCGAGGAAGACGCGACAGGGACCCGGCAGTCAGCAGGCACAGCGGCGGGATCAGCTGGATGTAGTAATGCCCGAAGAATCGCAGCCCGACCGCGACGGAAACCGCGGCTGAGACGAGCCACAGCCACAGATCGGTGTCAGTGCCGCCGTCTCGGCTGCGTTCGCGCCGGGCCCGCCACGCGGTGGGCACCTGCCACACGATGGGGAGGTTGCACGCCACCCAGGCCAGCGTCATCAGCACGAAAGTCGAGAGCACGTAGAGCGACGCTTCGCCGACGCTCACGTAGGAGCCGTTCCCGAGCACCGTCCAGTAGAAGAGCTGCGTGGGCCCGAGCGCGAGCGCGACGAGGCCGATCGGCACCGCGAACGCCACGGTCATCCAGGTCAGGCCGCGCCGGCCCTTCGCCTTCCAGATCAGATACGCGACGGGGAGGAGGGTGGCGGCGCCCGTCTGTTTGGCGAGCGTCGCGACGGCGACCGCGGCGCCGGAGGACCCGGCGCGCCCGCGACGCGCCAAGAGCATCGCGGCGGTCATCGCCGGGAGCATGAACACCTCGAAGTTGGCGGCCTGCCCGTCTTGGGGCGCGAACGCCACCATGGCGAGCACGCAGAGCAGCCCCGCGATCCACCCCGCCCGTCGTCCCCACCGCCGCGTCGCCTCGCACGCCAGCAGCCAGGCGGTGAGCGCGATGGCGAGCATCGCCACGACGCGGACCGTCCAAAGATTGTTCGAGCCGAACAGCTCAAAGGACGCCGCGTAGATGTAGGGCACGAGGGGCGGCTTGCGGTCCGCCGCTTCGGTGTAGATGTTGCCGCCAGCTTGGATGACGTGGGCCTGGGTGGCGAGGTAGGTCTCGTCGGAGTTGAAGACGCTGACGAAGAAGGCGGGAAGGCGCAGCGCCAGGGTGAGCAGCACCAGCAGGACGAAGAACCGCCAGGTCGGTCGCCGCCGCCGGGTCGGTGTCGCCGCCGGGGCCGCCGCAGGCGCTTCGATGTCGCGAATTGCGCTCGGCGCCCGGGAAGCCATCCGGGCATTCTGGCCGGTGGGCGCCCGCGACGCCGATCGGTCCCGCCGCGCCGCCCGCCGGCTCGGGTCCCCCTAGGCGGGGGCGAGGGCGTCGTCGAGGTACTGGGCTCGGCAGCGTGAGCGTTGGAGCTTGCCCGAGGAGGTCTTGGGCAGGCTTCCCGCCTGCACCAGCACCACCTCTCGGGGTGGGACGCCCACGGCGTCGCAGACCCGGTCGATCACCTCGTCGTGGAGGTGGCCGCCGTCATCGAGCTTCGTCTCGGCGACGACCACGATCCCTTCCTTGCCTCGCCGGCCCTCGGTTCCGAAGGCGATGACGTTGCCGGCCCGCACACCCTCGACGGAGGCGGCGGCCCGCTCGATCTCCTCGGGGAACACGTTGCGGCCCCCGATGATGATGACGTCCTTGATGCGCCCGCACACCACGACCTCTGCGTCGACGAGGTAGCCCAGGTCGCCGGTGCGCAGCCAGCCGTCGTGGAACGTCGCCGCCGTGACGTCCGCCCGTTGGAAGTAGCCGGGGGTCACCGAGGTTCCTCGCAGTTCCAGCTCGCCGACCTCCCGCTCGGCCCGGGCCGCCCCGGTGCCCGGGTCGCGGACGCGCACCTCGAGTCCCCGCAGGGGTCGACCCAGGCGGGCGAGCGCCCGGGCGCCCGGCCCCGATGCGGGGGCCGCGTAGCCGCCCCGCTCGAGTGTGTCGCGGTCGACGGTGTCGACGGTCATGCCGGTGTCGGGCGTCGGGAACGAGATGGCCAGCGCCGCCTCGGCCATGCCGTAGACGCAAAAGGCGCTCTTGGCGTCGAGTCCGTGGCGGGCGCCGGCGGCGAGGAAGCGCTCGACGGAAGCCGGGTCGATCGGCTCGGCGCCGTTGAGACCGAGCCGCCAGGCCGACAGGTCGAGGTCGTCGAGGCGCCGCATGGCGCGGGCGGCCAGCGCATACCCGAAGTTCGGGGCGCAGGTGACCGTGCCTCGGAAGTCCGACATCCACCGCAGCCAGTCGGCCGGCGCGGCGAGGAAGTCGGTGGGTGCGCCGAGCACGAGGTCAAAGCCGGTGAGCATCGGGGTCATCAAGAGCCCGATGAGCCCCATGTCGTGATACAGGGGCAGCCAGGACACGCCGCGGTCGTCGGACCCGAGCCCGGCGGCCTCGACGATGGCGTCGATGTTGTCCACCACACAGCGATGGGGCAGCATCACGCCCTTCGGGTCGGCGGTGGACCCGCTCGTGAACTGCAAGAGGGCCAGCGCGTCGGGGTCGTCGGCGGGTCGCTCCCAGTCCCGGGCCCGGCCTCCCAGCTGGTCGAGACGCCGGACCGGGGGGTCGCCGGGCTCCGGGAGGAGAAACGGCTCGAGCTCGGCGTCGATGAGGACGAGGCTGACCTGCGCGTGACGGACCCGACGCCGGGTCTGGGCCACGAACTCCTCGATCGAGCCGAGCCGCATCGGCAGCGGAAGGCAGACCAGCGTCGCCCCGGCCAGCCAGACGGCCTGGATGGCGGTGACGAAGGGCCGCGACGTGGCTCCGAGCAGCGCGACGTGGTCGCCGGGCTCGACCCCGGCGGCTTGGAGGGCGGCGGCGGCCGCCTGGGCGTCCTCGTGGACCCGACCCCACGACAGGGTCTCGACGCCACCCCCGGCCGCGGACCCGATCAGCGTGAGGGACGCCCCAGCGCTGGCCGCGGCCTCGACGCGTGCCACGACGGTCCGCACGGGGGTTTCGACCCGGGCTCCCCGCGGCGCGTTACGACCCTCGAACTCCCCCTCGTCCCGCACCGCCAGAGGCTGGCACGCTTCAGGGACTGGGTGCCACCGCAGCCCTGGGATCCCGGAAGAACCGGGAGCGGGGCAGGACGATGTCGGCGCCCGCCGCCCCGGCGGCCGCCAGCGCGTCGGCGTCGACGTGAGGCCCGAAGGCCACAATTCGGACCTGGGGCTGGGCGGCGCGCAGCGACTCGAGCGCGTCGCCGTGCCCGACGAGATCGACGATCACGACGTCGACGTCGGGAAGCGCCGCCGGGTCGCGCACGAACGTCGTGTCCGGGAGCGCGGCGGTGAGGCGTGACCGGTCGAGGAGATCATCGACGAGCGCCGCGACCCGCATCGAGGCTGGCCGGGCTATGCCTGGACGAGGCGCGGGGCGTCCACGGACACGGCGTCGGGCCAACGGGACCGCTGCTTGCGAGCCAGCTTGTGGAGCAACTCGATGGCCCCCGGGTCGTCGTCCCCCGGTCGGGTCTCGATCCAGTTTTCGGCGATCATGCCGTCGAGGAGCTCGCGTCCGACCTCGGTGCGCACGATGGTCAGGGTCCAGTCGTTGAACGCGCCGATGCCCCCGGTCGAGATGTCCGCGTGTTCGGCCGCGAAATCTGGGCAGGCTTTGCAGCCCTCCCGCGTCCAGGCCTGACATTCCTTCAACGGCACCTCGTGGTAGGCGCCGTCGCGCATCCAGACCTGGAGTCGCCCCTTGATGTTCATCTTCTTGATCTCGGCTCGCTTCAAGCCGTACTTCGCGTCGAGGAGCTCGTCGAAGATCGCGTCATCGAAGGTCTTCGAGCACAGCAAGCCGATGTTCAACGTCAAGCGGCGCGCCACCTTGCCCGCCCGGCGCTGCTTCATCACCGGCGGCACCGAGCTCTGACACGACATGCCGACAAGGGCGATGCGCTCAGCGCCCGATTCGACGGCGTCGTGGTAGGCCAGGGTGTTCGCCGAATACGTGTAGCGGCTCCCCGCGGAGGCGAGGATCTGCTCCTTCGTGCGGGCGACCCCCGGCACCGCCTTCCACGTCGAGCCATCGCCTTCGAGGAACGAGACGAGCGCCGCGTCGATGAGGTCGTGTTCGAGCGCGTACAGGAGAATCGCCGACACGAGCCCGCCGTCCTGGCCGACCTCCGCGAGGACCGGGTCCGTCGCCCGAGCGAGGCAGATATCGGCGCTGATCCCCGCCACCTCCTCCGGGGCGCGGGGACGCCCAAACAAGAACTCGTCGATCTCGGGCTCCCAGGCTCGAAAGCGCGGGCAGGCCCGGGTGCAGCTCGTGCAGCCCTTCTGACCGTGTGAGCAGTCGTTGGGCCCGAAGCCCTCCTCGGTCTGGAACGGCTTGTAGATCCCCGCGTCATCCCGGTAGCCGAGCACGTCGTGGGGACAGGCGATGACGCACCCCGCGCAGCCCGTGCACAGCCCGCTCGTGACGACCTCGCGGTAGAGGTGCTCCCATTGGAACTTCTCCGGTGGCATCCCCGCAGTCTGGCACGGGCATCGCGGTGCCGGCCGGGGCGAACAGCCGAGCCCCGCAACGGTCGGGTCGCCTACGCTTTGTGCTCCCCCGACACATGGGCAGGTCGTTGGTGGCCAAGATCGACGACATCCTGCGGCGTGAGCGCACGCTGTCCTTCGAGTTCTTCCCGCCGCGCACGCCCGAGGCCGAGGCCCAGCTCGAGCGGACACTCCAAGAGCTCGAGCCCCTCCACCCGTCCTACGTGTCGGTGACTTACGGGGCCGGCGGCAGCACCCGGGAACGCACCCACGAGCTCGTGGTGCAGATCAACCAAGGCACCTCGATGACCGCGATGGCGCACCTGACGTGCGCCGGGCACACCCGCGCCGAGCTCGAGACGATCGTCGGGCGCTATCGCGACGCCGGAGTCGAGAACATCCTCGCCCTCGGCGGCGACCCTCCGCCCGACGTCGTGCTGCCGCCCAGCGAGCTGGACCACGCCATCGATCTCGTCCGGCTCGTGCGCGACGCCGGCCCGTTCTCGATCGGCGTCGCCGTGCACCCCGAACCTCATCCCCGCTCGCCCAGCGTCGAGTCGGATCGGCGCTACACCGCCGAGAAGCTCGCCGAGGCCGACTTCGGCATCACCCAGTTCTTCTTCGAGGCCCACCACTACTTCGAACTCGTCGAGGCGCTGCGCGCCCGGGGCGTCGACAAGCCGGTCATTCCCGGGATCATGCCGGTGCTCAGCATCGCCGGAATTCAACGCATGGCCGCGCTGCAGGGCTCGGCGTTTCCCCCCTGGCTCGCCGAGCGGCTCTACGCCGTCGAGGACGACCCCGACACCGTCCGCCGAGTGGGGATCGACGAGGCCACCCGGCTGTGCGCCGAACTGCTCGAAGGTGGCGCGTCCGGACTGCACTTCTACACGTTGAACCGGTCGCCGGCCACCCGTGAGATCGCCGCCAACCTGGGTCTCGCCCCCATCGGATGACCGCCGCCACGGCCCGTCAACGGGCGTGACCCGCCGCCCCTAACGTGCGGGGCGGTCGGAGCGGAGAGCCCGCGTCGGCTCGATCGGGACGACGCGCCACCCGGCGTGCACCGCGACGAGGAGGCCACCATGGCGGAGCGGGCGAGCATCGGGCGCACCACCGCCGAGTCGACGCCCGCGTTCACCCCGCCGCCGCGACCCCCGAGCGGCGCACCCCACGTCGTGCTCGTCGTGCTCGACGACCTCGGCTTCGGCCAACTCGGCAGCTTCGGGTCCGATCTCGCCACGCCGACCATCGACCGCGTCGCCGCCGAAGGGCTGCGGTACAACCGGTTCCACGTCACCGCGCTGTGCTCGCCGACCCGCGCCTGTCTGCTGACCGGCCGCAACCACCACGCGGTCGGCATGGGGTTCCTGTCCGACCTGCCGACCGGGTTCCCCGGGTACAACGGACGGATCCCGGCGTCGGCCGCGGCGCTGCCCCGGATCCTGCGCGACGCGGGCTACAGCACCTTCGCGGTCGGCAAATGGCACCTCGCTCCCCGCTGGGAGCAGAGCGCGTCGGGGCCCTTCGCTCGCTGGCCGCTGGGCCTGGGCTTCGAGCGCTACTACGGCTTCCTCGCCGGCGACACCAACCAATGGACGCCTGCGCTGGTCCGCGACAACGGCTTCATCGAGCCGCCCCGCTCACCGGCCCAGGGCTACCACCTGACCGAAGACCTGGTGGACCAGGCGATCCGGCTCATCCAAGACCAGCACCAGGCCACGCCGGCCAAACCGTTCTTCCTCTACCTAGCGACCGGTGCCACCCACGCGCCGCACCACGCGCCCCGCGAGTTCATCGACCGGTACCGGGGGCACTTCGACGACGGCTGGGACGCCTGGCGGGCGAGCACCTTCGAGCGCCAGCAGGCCTTGGGCATCGTCCCCCCCGGCACCACCCTCACCGCCCGTCCGCCGTGGGTGGACGCCTGGGGCGACCTCTCGGAAGACCAGCGGCGGCTCTTCGCGCGGCTCATGGAATCGTTCGCGGGGTTCCTGAGCCACACCGACGAGCAGCTCGGGCGTCTCGTGTCGTTCCTCGAGACGCTCGGCGTGCTCGACGACACCCTCTTGTTGGTGTGCTCGGACAACGGCACCAGCGCCGAGGGCGGCCCTTACGGGTCGATCAACGAGCACCGCTTCACCCACGACGTGCTCGACGATCCCGCTGAGACGCTCGCCCGTCTCGACGACCTCGGCGGGTTCCGCGCCTACAACCACTATCCCTGGGGTTGGGCGTGGGCCGGGAACACGCCGCTGCGGCTCTGGAAGCGTTATACGTGGCTCGGCGGCGTGCGCACGCCGCTCGTCGCGCGCTGGCCCGGGCGCCTCGCCGACGCCGGGACCGTCCGCCCGCAGTTCTGTCACGCCGTGGACGTGCTTCCGACTGTCCTCGACGCGATCGGGCTCGAGGTTCCACCCGTCGTCGACGGCGTCACCCAGCAGCCGCTCAACGGGGCGAGCCTGCTCCCGACGTTCGCCGACCCCGACGCGCCGAGTCCCCGCGACACCCAGTACTTCGAGATGATCGGGTCACGGGCGATCTACCACGACGGCTGGAAAGCCACCACCGACCACGTCGGTGACCAGCTGGCGGTGGAGCGTGAACGGCTCGAGGGGAGCCGCGACTTCGACACCGACCGCTGGTGCTTGTTCCACCTCGACGACGACTTCTCTGAAGCCCACGACCGCGCCGACGAGGAACCCGAGCTGACCGGGCAGCTCGTCGAGCGCTGGTGGATCGAAGCGGGCCGCAACCAGGTGCTGCCCCTCGACGACAGCCTCATCAAACGGGTGCGCGCGCTCGAGCCCGCCCCGTACGGTCCCCGTCGCCGGGCCGTCCTACGCCCGGGCGGCGGTCCGGTTTCCGAGGATTCCATTCCCTCGCTGCTCGGCGGCTTCGTCCTCGAGGCCCGTCTCGACGTCCCCGCCGCGGGGAGTGAGGGTGTGGTCTGCGCGCTCGGGGACTGGAACAACGGCTGGGCGTGCTACCTCCTCGCCGGCCGGCCCGTCGTCGCCTTCAGCCTGCTCGGCACGCCGTGGCGCTTGGCGGCTCCCGAGCCGCTCGCCGCGGGTGCCCGGACCCTCACGGTGGAGTATCGGCGAGGCTCGACGCCTGGTGGTCCCCTCGGGATCCGCGTCGTAGACTCGGTGGTCGCCGACGGCTTGGTGCCGCTCGACTTGCCGTTCCGATGGCAGATCGGCGGCGCCGGCCTCCTCCTCGGCCGCGACCGAGGCTTCCCCGTCTCGGACGATTACGAGCCGCCGTTCCCGTGTACCGCGGGGCTCCGCTTCGTGCTGCTCGAGGCACCCGCCGCGCCGCCCCGAGACGCCGACGCCGAGGTCGCTGCGGCGCTGCGCCACGAGTAAAACGGCCGCGCCAACTGGCGGGGCGCGGCTCCCGCGCCGATCAATCCGTCCGCTGGTGGCGGAGGGAGTGGCGGAGGGAGTGGCGGAGGGAGTGGGATTTGAACCCACGGTGCCCATTGCTAGACACAGCGGTTTTCGAGACCGCCCCGTTCGGCCGCTCCGGCATCCCTCCGCCGGCGAGTCTACGAGTGGTCGGCCTCGTGTCCCCCTGGCCGAGCCCGACGGGCCCGGAAAAAAGCGCTGAGCAAAGCACCGCACTCGTCCGCTCGAACGCCGTCGATCACCGTGAACTCGTGGTTGAGCCGAGGGTCGGCACCGAGGTTGTACAGGCTGCCGAGCGCACCAGCCTTCGGATCCGGCGCGCCGAACGCGACGAGGTCGAGGCGAGCCGCCACGGCAGCCCCGGCGCACATCGGGCACGGCTCGAGTGTGACGACCAGCGCACAACCTTCGAGGTGCCAGGAGCCGAGCTCGACGGCCGCGTCGCGCAACGCCAGGACCTCCGCGTGCGCGGTCGGGTCGCGGAGCATCTCGCGTTCGTTGTGGCGCGCGGCGAGGACCGAGCCGTCGTCGAGTCGCGCGACCACGGCCCCGACGGGGACGTCACCGTCCTCGGAGGCGACGCGAGCCTCGCCGATCGCCTGAGCCATCAGCTCGTCGACCCGATCGGGATCCACGTCAGTCGGCGAGGTCCTTCTCCGCCACGACCGAGGTCGGGGTGACGCGCACGACGAGCTCGCCGGGGACGGCGTTGCGGCGCCCGAACTCTTCACCCCGGTCGTCACCCATGTAGCGGGCACCGATTCGCGTTGCCGAGCGGACCAGCTCGTCGGGGTCGGTGCTCAGCGACGCCTCTCCGGTGACGAGCACGAACGCGTACGGGGGCTGGTCGTCGTCTACGCAGAGCGCGATCCTCGGATCGCGGCGCAGCGTCTTGCCCTTCAGCGTCGACTCTCCGGTATTGAAGATCACGTCGTCGCCGTCGAGGATGAACCACACTGGCGCGACGTGCGGCCGACCGTCGGCGCGGACCGTCGCGACCTTCGCGGTGCGCGTCCCGGTGGTGAGGAACTCGCGGATCTCGTCGGGGCTCATCGCACTCACGGGTCCAGTATCCACCTGCGCCGTCCGCCGCCCGAGGGACGCGCCAGACCGAGGGCAACAGCCGAGGCCGGCGGGCGGAGGGAGTGGGATTCGAACCCACGGTGAGTTGCCCCACACACGCTCTCCAGGCGTGCCGATTCGTCCGCTCTCGCATCCCTCCCAGAGGACGGCATGGTAGGCACCGGCGCTAACCTGCCAGCGCGGACCGTGCTAGGCGGGGAGCTCGTGGTGCCCTGTACCCCCAATCCACGTATGGGGGGCTGAACTCCCGCCCGAGGCTCGGGCCGCTGCTCGAGCGGACCCGTGTGACGGTGTTGA
This sequence comes from Actinomycetota bacterium, assembly GCA_003140175.1. Classification (GTDB taxonomy): domain Bacteria; phylum Actinomycetota; class Acidimicrobiia; order IMCC26256; family PALSA-555; genus PALSA-555. The sequence continues at coordinate 39,402 of PLJD01000048.1, read as the reverse complement.
GGGTCGGGTCCTGCGCAACGGGATCTCGCAAACCGAGTCAGGTCCGGAAGGAAGCAGCTCTCAGCGGACTGTCCCGTGTGCCGCAGGCAAGCCTGGCCGGAGCCGCCGCCGGGCGCCGCCTCGGGTAGCGGTCGGGTCGACGGCGGGTGCACGGTCCGCACCCCCGCCGGGCTGATCGGTGCCGCCCGGTCGGTCTCCGTCGGTACAGTCCGTCCGTGGCCTACCAAGCCCTCTACCGCAAGTACCGGCCGCAGCGCTTCTCCGAGCTGCGCGGCCAGGAGCCCGTCACCCACGCCCTTCGCAACGCGGTGCGTGACGACCGGGTCGGACACGCGTACCTGTTCTCTGGACCCCGCGGCACCGGCAAGACCAGCACGGCCCGCATCCTGGCGAAGGCTCTGAACTGCACGAACCTCGGTGAGGACGGCGAGCCGTGCGGCGAGTGTGAGAACTGTCGCGCCATCGCGGCGGGCACCTTCCTCGACCTCTTCGAAATCGACGCCGCGTCGAAACGCAAGGTCGACGACGCCCGAGAGCTGCGCGAGCAGCTCGCCCATAAGGGCTTCGGCGGGCGCCGCACGGTGTACATCCTCGACGAGGTCCACATGCTCACCAAGGAGTCGGCGAACACGCTGCTCAAGAGCATCGAGGAACCACCCGAGCACGTCGTCTTCGTACTGGCGACCACCAACCCCGAGGAGGTGCTCCCGACCATCCGGTCGCGCACCCAGCACCTCCAGTTCAGCCTGCTCGCCCCCAACGAGATCGAGGCGCGCCTCGCCGACCTGCTCCAACGCGAGGGGATCGAGTTCGACGCCGCCGCGCTCGAGACGATCGCCACGGCCGCCGGCGGCTCGGCGCGCGACGCGGAGTCGCTGCTCGATCAGGCGATCGCCGGCGCTGACGGCCGGCTCGACGCGGCCACCGTCGCCGCACTGTTCGGCTCGACCCCGTTCGCGCTGCGGGTCCACGTCCTCGACGCGATCGCCAACGAAGACACCACGGGCGCGCTGGTCGCGCTCGGCGAATTGCTCGCCGCCGGCCACGAGCCTCGCCGGGTGGCCGAAGACCTCCTCGTCGCCGCACGCGACACGTTCTTGCTCAGCGCCGGCGGCGGGCGCGTACCGATCACCGCACCCGCCGCCGACCAAGCCGCGCTAAGCGACCTCGGTGAGCGGCTGGGCAACGCGGCGTTGGTCCGCGTCGTCGAGACCCTGGGCCAGGCGATCGTCGACATGCGCGGCGTCGACGCCGCCGACCCCCGGCTCGTGCTCGAAGTCGCCCTGGTGCGGCTCAGTCGCCGCGACGCCGGCCCTCCTCTCCAGACCGTGATCGAGCGCATCGAGCGTCTCGAGCGCGGCGCGACCATGAGTGCCCCGACCGGAGGTGGCGCCCCGGCGTCGGCCAAGCCCTCCACTCCCGCCTCGGCGCCCCGAGGACCGGGCCGGACGATCGGCTCGCTGCGGGCGTCCGGCGAGGCAACCCCCCCGCCCACCCCGCCCGCGCCCGAGGCGCCGCCGCCTGCCCCGCCCCCCACGCCCCACGACGGGGCTCCGCTCGAGCTCGACGACGTGATCGTGGCCTGGGCGGCACTGCTCCCCGGCTTCTCGCCCGCAACCCGAGCCGCGGTCCAATCCGCGCAGCCGATCGAGGTCGCCGACGATGTCGTCACCTTCGGCGTCGCCCCGGGTCTGCTCGAAGCGGCCCGGCCCCGCTTCAAGAAGGAAGCGGACACGATCCGCGCCGCACTCGCCGAGCGCCTCGGCCACCACGTGAAGTTCACCCTCGTCGCCGACGAGCGCTTCACCGCCGTCGGGGACGCCGACCGCCGCCCCGACAACCCACCCGACGCGCCGCCCCCCGAGCCCGGCCCCGACTCCGCCGAGCTCGAGGAGGCAATCGACCTCACCGACGCGCCGCCGCACCGGCCCGAGGCGCGGCTCACCGAGGAGCTCGGCGCTACCGTCGTCGACGAAGTCCCCCGCCACTGAGGAGCGTTCCGTGGCGAAACAGAAACCCCAGGCCAATCCCCAGGCGAACCTCATGCGCCAGATGCAGCGCATGCAGCAGGACATGTCCGACGCCCAAGCCGCGCTCGCCGCGCAGACCGTCGAGGGCTCCGCGGGCGGCGGGATGGTGAAGGCGACGGCGAGCGGCAACGGCGAGTTGCGCGCGGTGTCGATCTCACCTGACGTCGTCGACCCCGACGACGTCGAGATGCTCGAGGACCTCGTCGTCGCCGCCGTCACCGAAGCCCTGCGCGCCGCGCAGGAGCTGCAGGCCGAGTCGATGGGTTCGGTCACCGGAGGCGTCGACCTCGGTTCCCTAGGTGGGCTGCTCGGCTGAGATACCGAGCACATCTGTGAGCCTCTACGAAGCGCCGGTCCAGACCCTCATCGATGAGTTAGGTCGACTGCCCGGCATCGGGCCGAAGTCGGCCCAGCGCATCGCGTACTACCTGCTGAAGGCGACGCCCGAGGATGCTCGCCGCCTCGCGGCGGCCATCACCGACGCCAAGGCCCGCGTGACCTGGTGCCGGCGGTGCTTCAACATCGCCCAAGGGGAGCTCTGCTCGTACTGCCAGGACGATCGCCGCGACCCGAGTCAGTTGTGTGTGGTCGAAGAGCCCCGCGACATCGTCGCCGTCGAACGGACCCACGAGTTCCGAGGCCGCTACCACGTTCTGCAGGGCGCGATCTCCCCGATCGAGGGGATCGGCCCGGAGCAGCTGCGCGTCAAGGAGCTGGTGCGCCGGGTGGGTGAGGAGGACGTCACCGAGGTGATCCTGGCCACGAACCCGAACATCGAGGGCGAGGCGACCGCCATGTACCTCGCCCGGTTGCTCAAACCCCTCGGTGTCACCGTCACCCGCCCGGCCAGCGGGCTGCCCGTCGGCGGTGACCTCGAATACGCGGACGAGGTGACCCTGGGGAGGGCGTTCGAGGGTCGCCGCGAGGTCGACACCTGAGCGGACCACACCCACTCACGCCAGGGCGCCGGCGACGACCTTCCCAACCGCTTCCACTTCGACGAGGAAGCCGTCGTGGCCGTGCTCCGATTCGATGACCGCCACGCCCGACGCGGTGGGAACGCAGTCGGCGAGCTCCTGCTGGAGCCGCAGCGGGTACAGCCGGTCGGAGGAGATCCCAGCCACCGTCACGTCGGCGACGACCCGCTGGAGGGCGGCCCGCACGCCGCCTCGGCCCCGCCCCACGTCGTGGTGGTTCATCGCTTCGCTCAGGGTGAGGTAGCTGTTCGCGTCGAATCGGCGAACCAGCTTCTCGCCGTGGTACTCGAGGTAGGACTCCACCGCGTATCGACCACCCTCGAGGGGGTCCTCGTCGCCTTGGTGGTCGCGCCCGAATCGGTTGTCGAACTCCAGCTCGGACCGGTAGCTGATCTGGCCGATGCCGCGCGCGAGCGAGAGCCCGCCGTGGGGTCCGTCGCCCGGGGCGGCGTCGTAGTAGTCGCCGCCCCGCCACGCGGGGTCGGCGCGGATGGCGCGGCACTGCACCGAGCACAGACCGATCTGCTCCGCGGTGGCCTTGGCCCCGACCGAGATCACGATGGCGCGGGCCAGCCGCTCGGGGAAGCCGACCGCCCACTCGAGTACGCGCATGCCCCCCATCGAACCGCCGACGACCGCGTGCCAACGCTGAATGCCGAGCTGGTCGGCGAGGCCCGCCTCGACGACGACCTGGTCTCGGACCGTGATGACCGGGAAGCGCGCGCCGTAGGGGCGTCCACCGGGGCCCGGCGAGGCTGGGCCGGTCGTGCCCTGACAGCCTCCGAGCACGTTGGGGCACACCACGAAGTACCGGTCGGTGTCGATCGCCAGTCCCGGGCCGATCATCGGATCCCACCACCCCGGCTGGGGCGAGCCCGGCCCGGCCGGCCCCGCGGCGTGACTGTCGCCGGTCAGCGCGTGGAGCACGAGCACCGCGTTGGCGGTGTCGGGGGCCAGGCGGCCCCACGTCTCGTAGGCGACCTGCACCGCCTCGAGGTGGCCGCCCGCCTCGAGCGCATGGGGTCGGTGCTCGAACAGCGAACAGAACTGGCGCCGTCCGGGGGAGTCGCCGGGCCGCCAGGCCCCCGACACGGGGAGCGTCATCGCGCCGGCCTCCACTCGCGCTCTGCCATCGCCGGGACCGTCGCGTCCCGGCCCGATGGGGTCCTCACGCCCCCTTGGCGGCGCGGAAGCCCGCTTCGAGGTCGGCGAGGATGTCGTCGAGCGTCTCGATCCCGATGCACAAGCGCACCAGGTCGGGCGACACGCCCGCCGAGATCTGCTCCTCGGGGGCGAGCTGGGAGTGCGTCGTCGACGCGGGGTGGATCGCGAGGCTCCGCACGTCACCCACGTTGGCGAGGTGGCTGAACAGCTCGAGGCCCTCGATGAATCGCTTCCCGGCCTCGAGTCCGCCCTTGATCCCGAACGCGAGGATCGCGCCCTTGCCGCGGGGCAGGTACCGGTTGGCCCGATCGTGCCAGCGGCTGGACGCCAAGCCGGGGTAGTAGACCCACTCGACCTCGTCGCGGGCTTCGAGCCACTCGGCGACCGCCTGCCCGTTCTGGCAGTGCCGATCCATGCGCACCGAGAGCGTCTCGAGGCCCTGGAGGAACAAGAACGCGTTGAACGGCGAGACCGGCGCGCCCACGTCGCGCATGAGCTGGAGCCGGGCCTTGAGGATGTACTGCGCGGGGCGCAGCGGCTCGGGCAGCTGCGAGTAGATCAGGCCGTGGTAGCTCGGGTCGGGCTCGGTGAACACCGGGTGACGGCCGCTGGCGACGTAGTCGAACTTCCCGCCGTCGACGATGACCCCGCCGATCGACGTGCCGTGCCCGCCGATGAACTTGGTCGCCGAGTGCACCACGATGTCGGCCCCCCAGTTCAGGGGCTGGCACAGGTACGGGGTGGTGACGGTGTTGTCGATCATGAGCGGGATCCCAGCGTCGTGCGCGACGCCGGCGATCCCCTCGATGTCCAACACGTCGTTCTTGGGGTTCCCCACCGACTCGCCGTAGAAGACGCGGGTGTTGGGCTTGATGGCCTTGCGCCACGCGTCGAGATCGTCGGGATCGTCGATGAACGTGACGTCCCAGCCCATCTTCGGCAGCGTGTAGTGGAGGAGGTTGTACGTCCCGCCGTAGAGCGAGGCCGACGCCACGATGTGGTCGCCGTGCTGGCCGAGGTTGAGCAACCCGATGGTCTCGGCGGCCTGCCCGCTCGCCGTCGCGAGCGCGCCGACCCCGCCTTCGAGGGCCGCGACGCGGTCCTCGAACACCGCCTGGGTCGGGTTCATGATCCGCGTGTAGATGTTGCCGAGCTCTTCGAGGCCGAAGAGGGCGGCGGCGTGCGCGGTGTCGCGGAACACGAAGCTGGTCGTCTGGTAGATCGGGACCGCACGCGCACCGGTGGTCGGATCTGCGGTGGCGCCGCTGTGAACTTGCTTCGTCTCAAAGCCCCAGGACTCGGACATGGTCGGCACCTCGAGGGGAAGTGGTGGCAGACGGACGACCGTGGACGCTACGGATCAAATGCCGACTCCGCAAGTCGGATTTGGGTCAGAGCGTGGCGACGGGCTGGTCGGTGAGGATTCGGTACGTGTACGCGATGGCGATGGCGGTGATGGCGTAGGTGACGACGAGGCCGACCACGCACACCAGCGCGCCCGTGACGTTCACGAGGAAGAGCACTCCCGCGAGGCCGACGAGCCGCAGCCGGGTCCCCTTCGTGATCTCGGCGGAGCGTCGCAACGCCGTCATGGCCGATACGTCGGGATGCTCCGCGACGACGTAGCCGTAGAACTGGAAGATGACGCCGAAGACCACCCCGGGGAGTACCAGGACGACGAGTCCGAGGTACACGCCGACGAGGTAGAAGATCGAGGCGACGAGGTAGGGGCCGACGCCTTCGGGGCGGAACACCTCACCCACCGACGGTCGGCGGCCCTGGACGACATCGAGCGACGCCCGGATCAGCCCGAGGACGAGCAGCAGGTCGACGAGGACCGCGATCAGGTTGAACGCGAGGTCCAGGCCGACCGTGCCGTTCGCCTCGCCGATCAGGATGGCGAGCGCGTTGCCGACGAACACGACGAGCGACACGAGCATGAGCGGCCCGAAGTTCCGGAGCGTCGCGTTCCAGCTGTAGGTGACGGTGTCGCTGATGGTGAAGGGAGGGACGGGTCGCGCCGGCTCCACGTCAGCTCAGAGCGGTCGGCCGGTGGCGTACTTGAAGAGCTGCCAGGACCACATGAGCGCCAAGACGGTCACGATGAGCCACACGGGGATCGTGATTCGTTTCGCCCGCCACGCGAACAGGAGGAACACGGCGGCCGCCACTACCACGATGCTGCCCGGGTTCAAGAACAGGGCTTTGCCGAACTGGGCGTGGACTGCGGCGGTGACGCCGCGGGTCATCCCGCACAGCGGGCAGGGGATGCCGGTGAGGGTGCGCAGCGGGCAGGGCGGGACGAACTCGAACGGGATCAGCGGGCGCACCGCGGCGATCCCGAGCATCGCGGCTCCGACGCCGCGCATCGCCCGAAGGTCGACTGATGTCGTGTCGCCGAACGCCTGCGGCAGCCGGATCGCAGCCATCACGGGCAGCGTAGCGACCCGCGGTGAGGAGCCGGTCTCGCCCTAGGCGGGGACCGACACGACGGCGGCGTCGCCCTGGCCGCCGCCACCGCAGAGCGCGGCGGCTCCGAGGCCACCGCCGCGGCGGCGCAGCTCGTTGATCAGTGTCATCAGTACCCGAGCTCCCGACATGCCGATGGGATGGCCGAGTGCGATCGCGCCGCCGTTGACGTTGACGATGTCGTCCGCGATGCCCAGGTCCTTCATGGATGCCAACCCGACTGCGGCGAAGGCCTCGTTGAGCTCGACGAGGTCGAGGTCCGCCACCGTCTTGTCGATTGGCTCCAGCGCCCGCTGGATCGCCCGGGAGGGCTGGCGCAGCAGCGACGCGTCGGGACCGGCGACCATGCCGAAGCTCACGAGCTCGGCGACGGTGGCCAGGCCGAGCTCCTCGGCCTTCGAGCGGCTCGTCACGATGATGGCGGCCGCGCCGTCCGAGATCTGCGAGGCGTTGCCCGCGGTGATCGTGCCGTCCGCCGCGAAGGCGGGTTTGAGCGCGCCGAGCGACTCGGCGGTCGTCTCGGGTCGCACGCCTTCGTCGGCCTCGACGAGGATCGGGTCACCTCTGCGCTGTGGGATGGCGACCGGGGTGATCTCGTCGGCGAATCGGCCTTCCTTCTGGGCGGCGGCGGCGCGCTCGTGGCTCCGGGCGGCCAGTTCGTCTTGGGCCGCCCGGGTCAGGCCACCGAACTGGCCGGTGTATTGCTCGGTGCCCGAGCCCATGTGCACCGCGTCGAATGCGCACCACAGGCCGTCCTGGATCAACGAGTCGATCAGCTCGCCGTTGCCCATGCGGTAGCCGGCCCGAGCCTTCGGGAGGAGATACGGCGCGTTCGTCATCGACTCCATGCCGCCGGCCACGACGATCTCGGCGTCACCGGCCTGGATCATCTGGTCGGCGAGGTACACCGCGTTGAGGCCCGAGAGGCAGACCTTGTTGATCGTGAGCGCCGGTACCGACATCGGGATGCCGGCCTGCACGGCGGCTTGCCGGGCGGTGATCTGGCCCTGACCCGCCTGGAGCACCTGGCCCATGACGACGTAGTCGACCTGCTCGGGCTCGACGCCGCCCCGGTCGAGCGCACCCCGGATGGCTCGTCCCCCCAGATCCATGGCCGTGAGCGACGAGAGCGCACCCGAGAGCTTGCCGATCGGTGTGCGGGAGAACGAGACGATCACCGAACCTGGCATCGAGGCCTCCTCAGTGTCACGGGTCACGCGCAGGCGAGGCGGCCGATCGTAGCAACGGGTCCTCGCACCCGCCCCGCCCTCCGCCTGCCCGCGTAGGGTTCGGGTCGTGACCACGACCACAGAACCTGACACGAGCGTCACGGCCAGCGTGGGTTCGCCCAGCGGGGTTCGTCGCGATGGGTGAGGTCGACGCGCTGCGCGCCGCGATTCTCGACGGTGCACCTGGTGAGGAGATCGGCGCGCTCGAGCTCCCCGAATCGTTCCGGGGCGCGGTCGTGCGCGCCGACGAGCAGGACATGTTCGAGGGGATGGCCTCCGAGGACAAGGATCCGCGCCGGTCGCTGCACATCGACGAGGTGGCGCTGCCCGAGTTGGCACCCGACGAGGCCTACGTCGCGGTGATGGCGTCGTCGATCAACTTCAACACGGTGTGGAGCGCCATCTTCGAGCCGCTGCCCACGTTCCAGTTCCTGGCCCGGCTCGGCGCCGAGAGCGTCTGGGGCGCGCGTCACAACCAGCCGTTCCACGTGCTCGGCAGCGACGCGGCAGGTGTCGTGCTGCGCGTCGGCTCGGCGGTGCGCCGCTGGCGGCCGGGCCAGGCGGTGACGGTGCACTGCAACTACGTCGACGACCAGGACCCGTCGTCGCACGACGACGCGATGCTCGCCGCCAACCAGCGGATCTGGGGCTTCGAGTCCAACTACGGGGGCCTCGCCGAAGTGGCGCTCGTGAAGGCCAACCAGCTGATGCCCAAGCCGGCCCACCTGACCTGGGAGGAGGCCGCGGTCAACGCGTTGTGCAACTCCACCAGCTATCGGATGATCGTGAGTCCCCACGGGGCGCAGATGACCCAAGGTCAGACCGTGCTGATCTGGGGAGCGACCGGCGGGATCGGCGCCTACGCCTGCCAGTACGTGCTGAACGGAGGCGGAACCCCGGTCGGGGTGGTGTCCTCGCCCGACAAGGTCGCCCTCCTGCACGGCCTCGGCGTGGAGCGGGTCATCGACCGCTCGGCCGACGGGTACCAGTTCTGGAAGGACGAGCACACGCAGGACCCCGCGCAGTGGCGCCGGCTCGGCAAGCGGATCCGCGAGCTCGCCGGCACCGACCCCGACATCGTCTTCGAGCATCCTGGACGCCAGACGATGGGAGCGTCGGTGTTCGTCGCCAAGCGTGGAGGGCTCATCATCACCTGCGCGGCGACGAGCGGCTTCAGCATCGAGTACGACAACCGGTACTTGTGGATGAACTTGAAGACCATCAAGGGCTCCCACTTCGCGAACTACCGCGAGGCATGGGCCGCGAACCAGCTCGTTTGTGACGGCAAGATCCATCCCACGCTGTCGCGCGTCTTCACCCTCGACGACGCGGGCGCCGCCGCCTACGAAGTGCACCACAACCTCCACGAAGGCAAGCTCGGCGTCCTTGTGCTCGCCCCCGAAGAAGGCCTCGGCGTGACGGACCCGGAGCGTCGGGAGCAGCTCCTGCCCCAGATCACGCTGTTCCGACGGCTGAGTGCCTGACCGACTTGACGGCGGTGGAGCCCAGGTAGCGTGGCCGTCATGAGCGTGCTCACCGAGATCGACCACGTCGCGATCGCGGTGTACGACCTCGAGGCCGCGATTGCCTACTACCGCGACACCTTCGACGCCGAGGTCGCGCACCGGGAGGTCGTCGAGCGCGACGGCGTCGAAGAGGCCCTCCTGGCGGTGGCTGACTCGTATATCCAGCTGCTCAGCCCTGTGCGCGACGACTCGCCGGTCGCCAAGTCGCTCGCCACGCGAGGCGAGGGACTCCACCACGTCGGCTACCGCGTGGACGACTGCGCGGCGGCGCTCGCCCGCGTCAAAGCCGAGGGGCATCGGGTGATCGACGAGGAGCCGCGACCCGGGAGCCGGGGCACCACCGTGGCGTTCGTGCATCCCAAGGCCGCGTTCGGCACCCTGATCGAGCTCGTGCAGGAATAGCTCGCCGGGTCCGTCACCGGAGCCGGGTCGCGCTCCGCCAAACTGGTCCGATCGACGAGCGGACGGAGGTCCTCAGACGCCGCCACAGCGGGGTCTTCCTCGTCTTCGGCGTCGGGTGCGTCGTGGCGCTCACCCTCCTGTACCTCCTGGCGGTCCGGACCTCGTTCGGGCAGCACCTCGACAACGACGCGCTGGCCGGGCGGTCGCTGAACCCCCGGGTCCAGCAGGCCACCCAGCGCTTGCTGCACAGCATCGACGAGACATCACTCGCCGTCATCGGGGGCGCGATCGTTCTCGTCGCGCTCGCCCGGGCCCGGATTTGGCTGGCCGCCGCCGCGGCGACCCTGATCGGGGGGGCGGTGTTGACCACCGAGACGCTGAAGCGGGTCTTGCCCCGCCCCGAGCTCACGCACCCTGCCCGCCTGCCGATCCCCAGCTACCCGAGCGGGCACACGACGGTGGCGGCGTCGCTGGCCCTGGCGCTGGTCCTCGTGGTCTCGCCCCGCTGGCGGGGAGCAGCCGCGCTGGCCGGCACCGCGTACGCGGCGGCGGTGGGGGTGGGGACCGTCACGGCCGCCTGGCACCGGCCCAGCGACGTGATCGGCGCCTTCCTCGTCACCGTGTTCTGGGCGACCGCGGTCAGCGCGGTCCTCATCGACGCGCGCGGCCCGGGCAGCCGGGCCGGGCGCCGAGCCGCTCGAGGGAGCGGTCGGCTCAGCGCGGCGGTGCTGGCGGTCGGCGCCGCGATCCTGGCCGTGGTGGGCTTCGCGGTGGCCGGCACCCTGACGGCGCTCCGCGACCGGCAACTCGAGACCGTGCACATCGGGGCCGCCTACGCGGGGTCGGTCGCCGCCATCGTCGCCGCCGGGGCCGCGCTCGTGGCGGTCTTCTTGTTCTGCTTGCACGGCGTGGTGCTCGATACGCCGCCGCGGCGACGCCAGCGGGCGGCGACGCGTGCCACCACGCCGTGATCCGCCCTGCGCCGCGCCCCCATGCCCTCGGGGGTGACCGGTCGGCCCGGGGCTGGGTCGGGGACCCAGCGGTAGCCTGCCGGTCATGGCCGCCGAGGAAGATGAGGTCCGGGGCGAGGGTGGCGCGGACGGAGGCGTGGCGCCCGTCCCGCATCCCATCGAGGAGCGCCTGAGCCAGCTCGCTACCCTGCGCGAGGCGGCGCTGCACGCCGGCAGCCCGGCCGCGGTCGAGCGCCAGCACGCCCGCGGCAAGCTCACCGTCCGGGAGCGCCTGGAACGGCTGCTCGACCCCGGTTCGTTCGTGGAGCTCGACATGCTGGCCCGCCACCGGGCGCACGGGTTCGGCATCGAGAACACGCGTCCCCTGACCGACGGCGTCGTCACCGGCTGGGGGGCGATCGACGGCCGCAAGGTGTTCGTCTTCGCCCAGGACTTCACCGTGTTCGGCGGCGCACTCGGCGAGGTGTTCGCCGAGAAGATCCACAAGGTGATGGACCTCGCCGAATCCATGGGCTGCCCGATGATCGGCCTCAACGACGGCGCGGGTGCCCGCATCCAAGAGGGCGTGGTGTCGCTCGCCGCCTACGGGGGAATCTTCTTCCGCAACGTCAAAGCCTCCGGCGTCATCCCCCAGATCAGCGTGATCCTGGGCCCGTGCGCAGGGGGCGCCGTCTACTCACCCGCGATGACCGACTTCGTCTTCATGGTCAAGGGCACGTCGCACATGTTCATCACCGGACCCGACGTCGTGAAGACCGTCACCGGCGAGGACGTGACCCAAGAGGAGCTCGGCGGGGCTCTGACCCACGCCTCGAAGTCGGGGGTGTGCACGTTCGTCGCCGACGACGAGGAGTCCTGCCTCGAGCAGGTCCGGTACCTGCTGTCGTTCCTGCCGCAGAACAACCTTGAGGATCCGCCGTACTTCGAGCCGACCGACGACCCGGATCGGCGCTGCGAGGGGATCGTCGACCTCATCCCCGACGCTCCGAACAAGCCGTACGACATCAAGCGGGTCATCGCCGAGGTGGTCGACGACGGCGACTTCTTCGAGGTGCACTCGCTCTGGGCCATGAACATCGTGTGCGGCTTCGCGCGCCTCGACGGTCATGTGGTCGGCATCGTTGGGAACCAGCCCCAGGTGCTCGCCGGGACGCTCGACATCGACGCCTCTGAGAAATCCGCTCGCTTCGTCCGCACCTGCGACGCGTTCAACGTGCCGCTGGTGACCTTCGTCGACGTCCCCGGCTTCCTGCCCGGCACCGACCAGGAGTACGGGGGGATCATCCGTCACGGCGCGAAGCTGCTCTACGCGTACTGCGAGGCGACGGTGCCCCGGGTGCAGATCGTGACCCGCAAGGCGTACGGGGGCGCGTACGTCGTCATGAACTCCAAGTCCATCGGCGCCGACCTGGCGTTCGCGTGGCCGTCGGCCGAGGTTGCGGTGATGGGACCGCAGGGTGCGGTGAACATCATCTTCCGCAAGGAGATCGAGACGGCCGACGACGCCGAGGGGCGGCGCGCGGAGCTGATCGAGGAGTACACTGAGCGGTTCGCGAATCCCTACATCGCCGCCGAGCGTGGCTACGTCGACGACGTCATCGATCCCCGCGAGACCCGCCGGGTTCTGGTCCGCTCGCTCGACATGCTGCGCACCAAGCGCGAGCAGCTCCCCCAGCGCAAGCACGGCAACGTTCCGCTGTAGCGCATGGCTGTCGTACACCGTCCCGTGCTCCAGACGATCTCGCCGGCGGCCACGCCCGACGAGGTGGCGGCGATCGTGGCCGCCGTCTCGGCGGTGACCGGCGGCTTCGCCCCCACCGGCCTCCGCGACGACGCGCTGCACGAGTGGGTGCGCGCGGCGCGGTTGCGGGCCCACCGCACGGGGTTGCGGCGAGGCCCGTGGCGGCTCTCTGGACGCATGCCACCCCGCAGCCGGGCGTGACCACCGCCCGTCCCGGCGAGCCCGAGCTCATGAGTGTCGGGCCCGACGAGGTCGTCGTCACCTTCACCACCCCCGGGGACGACGACGTGGCCACCCGGGTCGGGACGACCGAGATCACCACCACGGGTCCCCGCCACGTGGCGTGCGTCCAGGGCCTCGAGCCCGACACCGAGTACCCCCTCACGGTGGAGGGCGCCCCCGCGGGCCGCTTTCTGCCCGCACGGGTCCGGACCCTCGCCCGACCCCCCGGGCGTCTCCTCGCGACCGTCGCCACCGCCAACGACACGCATCTGGGTGAAGTGGAGTGCGGGCGCACCGGCGATCCGGCCACCGACGCCATCGGGCCCATCTTGCGGGCTGCACCCGGGGAGGCGCCCTACCCCGAGACGATGAACCGAGCGGTCGTCGCCGAGATGCGGGCCCTCGACCCGGACGCGGTGATCGTCAAGGGTGACCTGACCGCGGTTGGGAGCGACGAGGAGTACGCCGCGTTCCTCGCCGTCTACGCCGGCCTCGGCGACCGGATGCGCCACGTCCGGGGCAACCACGACGCGTTCCTCAACCCGACGCTCGCCATCGAGGACGCCCCCTACGCCGTGGAGCTCGGCTCCGTCACGCTCGCCGTGCTCGACACGGTGACCCCGGGCACCGACGCCGGCCAGCTGCGCACCGATCAGCTGGTGTGGCTCGACGACCTGGCCCGCGAGCGGACCGGCCCGATCCTGGTGTTCGGACACCATCATTGCTGGAACGTCGAAGCCCCCGAGCGTCCCGCCGGCCCCTACTTCGGGATCCAGCCCGCCGCCAGCGAAGCCCTCGTCGACGTCTTCGCCCGTCACGACCAGCTGGTCGGGTACTTCGCCGGGCACACCCACACGAACCGGGTCCGGCGCTTCGCCGCCGCCCGGCACGTCCCCTTCGCCGAGGTGGCCTGCACCAAGGACTACCCGGGGGCCTGGGCCGAGTACCGGATCTACGACGGGGGCTACACGCAGGTGATGCGCCGGGTGACGTCCCCGGCCGCCTTCGACTGGGCCGAGCGTTGCCGCTTCATGATCCAGGGCATCTACGGCGAGCTGGTCCTCGGCGGCCTCGAGCACCGCTGCTTCGCGGAACGCTTCTAAGGGAGGACCGCGCGGGGGCGCGACGCGTCCCGAGGAGGGTTCGGCGTAGAGATCCCGGCCCGGCTGCCGGGCGCCCCAACGGCCTCCTCGGGACGCGGTGGCGAAAGTATCCACCAATCTCCACAGGTTTTCCACCCGTCCAGACCCGTTCTCCACCGGTCCCTGTGGACAAAGGCGCGGCGGGGCGGAGTCGGCGACGATCGAGAGCCAGCCGGTGAGCGCCGCGCGAGACTGCACGGGGAGGGGGGACATGGCGCAGGTCACGTCCGAGCAGATCGCCGCCGCGGTCGCCGGGCACACCGTCGCGACGCGCTTTCGCGACACGGTGGCTGCCCGCCCCGACCAGGTGGCCCTGCGGTGGAAGACCGAGGACGGCTGGGCGACCTGGACCTGGGCCGAGTACGCCGAGCGGGCCTGCCGGTTCGCCGGTGCGCTGCGCGAGCTCGGCGTCGTGCGGGGCGAACGGGTCGTCCTCATGGTGCGCAACCGGCCCGAGTTCCACGTCGCCGACGTCGCCACCCTGCTCCTGGGAGCGACGCCGGTGTCGATCTACAACTCCTCGGCGCCCGAGCAGGTGTGCTTCCTGGCTCGCCACTGCGGCGCGGTGGCGGGCGTCGTCGAAGACATCGGCTACCTCGAGCGGATCCTCGCGGTGCGTGGCCAGCTACCCCTCCTCGAGCACCTCGCGATCGTCGACCGCGACGCCCGTGCCCCCGGGGACGTCTTGGCGTTCGACGAGCTGTGCCGGGCCGACCCGGTCGACCTCGACGAGGCGGCCACCACGGCCACCGCGGAGGACCTCGCCACCATCATCTACACGTCCGGCACGACCGGGCCCCCGAAGGGCGTCATGCTCGACCACGCCAACGTTGTCTGGACGGTCGAGAGCCTGCGGCGCTGCTTCGAGCCGATCGACCCGACCGGGTGGCGGATGGTGTCGTACCTGCCGATGGCTCACGTCGCGGAGCGGATGAACTCGCACTATCAGGGCATCACGTTCGGCTACGAGATCACGACCTGCCCCGAACCCTCCTTCCTGGCCCAGTACCTGCCCGAGACCAGACCCGAGCTGTTCTTCGCGGTGCCGCGCATCTGGGAGAAGATGCACGCCGGCGTGCTCGCCGCGTCCGGCCAGGACCCGAAGCAGTCGGCGGCGCTCGAGGCGGCGCTGGCGGTCGGCGATCAGGAGCAGGCGTACCGGGCGCGCGGCGAGGCCCTCCCCCCCGCGTTGGCCGCCGAGCACGCGGCGCACCAGCCGACGCTGACCTTCGTCCGTGAGCTGCTCGGGATCGACCAGGTCGTCTCGGCGGTCAGCGGCGCGGCGCCGGTGACGCGCGAGGTGCTGGGCTTCTTCCGGGCCCTCGGGGTCGAGCTGTCCGAGGTCTACGGGCTCTCGGAGTCGTCCGGTCCGCTGACCTGGGCGCCCTGGCGAGTGCGACTCGGCACGGTGGGCCCCGCCATCCCGGGCTGCGCGGTGCGGCTCGGCGAGGACGGGGAGGTCCTCGCCCGGGGCGGCAACATCTTTCGGGGGTACCTCAACGACCCGGACAAGACGGCCGAGGCGCTCGACGCCGACGGCTGGCTGCACTCGGGCGACATCGGCCAGTTCGACGAGGACGGCTACCTGCGCATCGTCGACCGCAAGAAGGAGCTGATCATCACCGCGGGCGGCAAGAACATCTCGCCCGCCAACCTCGAGGCGGCACTGAAAGCGTCACCGATCATCGGGCAGGCGTGCGTGATCGGCGACGGTCGTCCGTTCGTGTCCGCCCTGGTGGTGCTGGACTCGGAGGTCGCGCCGGCGTGGGCGACCGCGCAGGGGATCTCGACCACCTCGCTGGCCGACCTGGCGAACGAGTCGCTCGTCGTGGCCGAGGTGGCCCGCGAGGTCGCGGCCGCCAACGAGCGGTTCTCGAACGTGGAGCAGATCAAGCAGTTCACGGTCCTCGCCGACGAGTGGCTCCCCGACTCCGAGGAGCTCACCCCGACCATGAAGCTCAAACGGCGCGGCATCCATGCCAAGTACGCCGCCCAGATCGACGGCATGTATCGACGGCGGGCCGTCGACGCAGCGGGTTAGGCCTCGTCGAGGTAGCGGGCCCGCTCCCAGTCGGTGACGAGCGACCGGTACGCCTCCGCCTCGGCGCGGCGGCCGTCGACGAGCCGGGCGAGGAGCTGGTCGTCGAACGCGTCGACGAGCACGTCGTCGGCGAGCAGCGCGTCGAGCGCGTCGTCGAGGTTGCGAGGCAGCGGCTCGAGGCGCAACGCGCCGGTCGAGGGGTCATAGCCGCGGGCGGACTCCTCGGCGGGCATGGGGAGCTCCAAGCCGCGTTCCAGACCGTCGAGGCCGGCGGCGAGGAGGCCGACGAGCAGCAGATAGGGGTTCGCCGAAGGGTCCCCACCCCGGTACTCGATCGACGCGTCCCGCCCCCGGTAGGAGCTCACGCGCAGCAGCGCGGCCCGGCTCGAGTGAGCCCACACCACCGCGCTGGGCGCTTCGGGGCCGGCGTGGAGACGTTTGTAGGAGTTCACCGTCGGTGCGGCCAACGCGCTCAGCCCCCGCCCGTGGGTGAGCTGGCCGGCGACGTAGCCCGCACCCTCGAGGTCGAGCTGCCCGGCGTCGTCGACCAGCCGGCCCGCCATCCGCTGCTGAAGGTGCATCCCCGAGCCCGGCTCGTCGCCGAACGGGCGGGGCATGAACGTCGCCCGCATCCCGTCCCGGCGCACCCGATCCCGCACGATCTGCTTCGCCAGCACCAGGCCGTCGGCGAGCTGCATGGGCGCCAGGGGGCCGAGATCGATCTCGTACTGGCCGGGACCGGCCTCGTGGTGGCAAGCGTCGACCGGGATCCCGCATCCCGCGAGCCGGTCGGCGGCGTCGCGCACCGCCGCGCTGCCGGAGGTCTCGGTCTCGTCGAAGTAGCCGGCGGCATCGACGGGGAGATCGTGCTCGCCGAGGAGGTAGAACTCGAGTTCGGCGGCGACGGTCATCTGCGCGGCGACGTCGTCGACGTCGTCGAGCAGCGACTCGAGCGCGTACCGGGGGTCCGCGGACCAGCGCGCGCCGTCCGGGGTGTGCGCGGTGCACACGACGCGGGCGACGCCCCCGCCGATGTCCACCAGGGTGGACGGGACGGGGCGCAGCAGCATGTCGGACTCGAGGTAGCGGGCCGGCCCCTCGAGCGCCGACCCGTCGAACGGGATCCCGCGGTCGGCTGCCTCGTCGTAGCGGCTCGCCGGGATCTGGACCGAGTTACTCGTGCCGAAGGCGTCGATGAAGCTCAGCCGCACCCACTCGACCCCAGCCAGGTCCCGGCGGGTCATCGCAGCACGACCGACAAGGTGATGATGATGGCCACGATCCCGATGAAGCTCACCGCGACGAGCCCGACGAATGCCCACAGGCGCTTCGCGGAATCGATCGCGGCCATACCGCCCATCGGAGGCTCGGGTGAGAGATCAAAGCTCGCCGGATCGAGCTCGTCGAGATGCTCGAGGTCCCGGAGCAGCTCCTCGGCGCTCTGGTAGCGATGCTCGGGGTAGCGGCGCATGGCCTTCAGCACCACCGCGTCGAGCTGGGGCGACACCTCCTTGCGGTAGGTTCGCACCGGCTTCGGGTCGACTTGGAGGTGCGCCGCCATGGTGGCCATCCAGTTGTCGCCCCCAAACGGCACCCGTCCCGTCAAGACCTCGTACATCAGCACACCCCAAGCGTAGATGTCGCTGCGGGCGTCACCCCGGTTGCCCTTGATCTGCTCGGGGCTCATGTAGTCGGGCGTCCCGAGGCTCTCGCTGAAGTGGCGCCACGTGAGGCGCTTCGCCCCGTCGAGCAGTGCGGTCCCGAAGTCCATGAGTCGCAACGTGCCGTCCGCGGTGATCAGCACGTTCTCGGGCTTGAGGTCACGGTGCACGATCCCGTGCGAGTGCAGGTACACGAGCGCGTCGGCGAGCTGGCGCCCCCAGTCCAACGCGGTCTGCAGCGGCACGGGGCCACCGAGCGTGTTTGCGTAACGACGCAGGTTGTCGCCGTCGATGTATTCGAGCACGAGATAGGGCTCGGTCCGGTTCCGCTCGTCGTCGAGGCTCTTCAGGACGTTCGGATGGTCGAGCTTGGCCACGATCTTGGCCTCGCGGCGGAAGCGGGCGAAGTTGTGCGGGTCCGCGAACAGCTGCGGATTGATCATCTTCAGGACGACGACGCGGTCAGTGTCAGTATCGCGGGCCTTGTAGGTCTCGGCGTACGCCCCCTCGCCGAGCTCCTCCACGATCTCGAACTCATCGACGTGACTTCCTGGTGCAAACCGCATTCAGTCCCGGCCTCGTCGGAAGAGTCGCCGACCAGAGGCGGCGGTGATCGGCAACGCAGATGTCACGGTGATGACGACGGCGGTGACGTTATCGGGCGCCCCGCGCTTCAACGCGAGCTCTACGAGGGAATCGACGAGCTCCAATGAGGCTCCACCCGCTGCGGCCCCCCGCAGGGCCTCGGCCATCTCGAGCCGAGACACCAGGTCCCAGAGCCCGTCGGTGCACAGCACGAGGCTGTCGCCCGCGTCGACGGTGTGGCGCGTCAAGTCGATCTGGATCCCCGCCTCGGCGCCGAGGCTGCGCGTCAGCTGCGAGCGGGCAGGGTGGACCGCGGCCTCCTCGGGCGAGAGCATCCGCATCCGCACCATCTCGCCCACTCGGGAGTGGTCAGCCGTCAACTGGACGCAGTCGTCGCCGTGGACCAGGTAGGCCCGGCTGTCACCGACGTGGCCGACGATCGCTTCGTGTCCGGCCAGCGTGGCGCCGACGATGGTGGTGCCCATGCCGCTCCGGCCGGGGACGGTGGCGGCGTCGTACACCGCCACGTTCGCGCGCCGCAACGCGGCGCGCAGGGCCTGCGGAGGCGCGCCGGGAGAGCCCCCGGACCACGCGTCGAGCGCCGCGTCCACCGCGACACGACTCGCGATCTCGCCCGCCGCGTGGCCCCCCATGCCGTCGGCCACCACGAACAACGGTCCCCGGTCCCACGAATCCTCGGGTGTGGTCAGCGTGAACGCGCCCGCGAAGTCCTCGTTTGAGTCACGCACGCCGCCGGTGTCGGAGCGTAAGGCCCACGAAAGTTTCGCGAGGACGCCGTGTTCGGCCAGCGGCCCGTTCCCGGGGTCGTCGCGCGCGGTGTCGTCGGTGGGGCTCATCGAGAAGAACGCGGTCGCAGTGAACCGCTAGGCTCCTATCATGCCCAGTTCCCGCAAGCCGCGGCGCAAACAACCGTCGAACCCGCGGCAACCGTCGAAGCCGCGGCGTGGCGACGGGCCCGGCCAGGTCGGCAAGCGGCCCACCGCGCCTGGCTTCTTGTTCGCCGTCGGTCTCGTCTGGGTGCTCTGCGGCGTCTACGCGTTGGTCGCGCTCAGTGCCAGCTGGAAGCTCATTCCGGGAGTCGTCTTCATCGGCATCGGGCTGTTCTGGCTCCGCGGGGCGATCACGGCGGCCGCCCGGCGAGATCCCTCCGCCTAACTGGCAACCCGGCGAAGCGTCAGGGTCTCGGGCGGATCTTCGCAGCGAAAGCGAACGATGTTGCGTCCCGCCGGGACGATCAGAATGAGCGGGGCCCGGCCATCGTGCCACGCCTGCAGGGTGGAGAGCGCGACGGATGGAACGTCGAGCGCCACCGCGAATTGCTCGAGTCCCGACGCACCCGGGTGTTCGACCTCCAACGCGACGCGGTCGTGGTCGGTGATGGCGACGCCGGCGAGGCGGACCTTGGGGTAGGTGTCGAAGCGGTGGTCGGCGCGTTGTAGGAGGGAGAGCACCCGCAGCTGATAGCGCCAAGCCCACGTGGCAGTGACGACGATCACCGCCGGGAGCAGGAGCAGGAACACGACCAGCGTCACAGCATCACCTTCCGGTCTTTCACCCCTCGGCTTGCAGTGTCGGCGGACCCGAAGTCGTTACGGTCGCTGCGTCCCGAGCCAAAACGTTCGGAACCGGGACTGGCGACCCACTGGGCCTGAGTGTCTTGATCGTCCTCGGTCGAGACGGGGAGAGCCGGGCCTTAGCCCGGCTCTCCCCATAACCGTTGGATTCTCAACCTTGCAGCGAGGTCCCTACGCTGCGCTCACGGGCTCCCGCTTACCCGGGTCGTGGAACACCTTCGTGCCCCGCATGTTCGGGTTAGACACCACCCAGACAGCCCCAATGATGCACCACAGGATGACGACTCCGAGCGCCTTGTAAGCGTCGCCGGGCGTCGTTCCCGATCCGGTGATGGCGATGTAGATGACGCCGAGCAACTCGGCGATGTTCATCAACGCGCCAACCCCCGGGACCAAGTAGTGCTTGACGGGATGCTTATCGTGCCGGCTGGCGAACGCCACGATGGCGATCACACAGGTGAACCCGTACACGAGGAAGGTCCCCGTGTTCGACGCCAACGTGATCTGCGTCAGGTTGTCAACCTGGTGCGGGTTGGCACCGAACACGCCCAGCGCTGCGGAGATCCCCACGAGGATCCAGATCCCAGCGTGCGGCGTGGCGAACCTCCCGTGGAGCAGACCGAGAATTCCCGGCATCTCCTTGTCCTTCGCCATCGAGTACGTGACGCGAACCCCGGTGTTGAGGCAGGCCAGCGTCGTTCCGATGAGCGCTATCAGCACGGTGATCGCGACCACCACCGACACCGACGTGCCGGAATGGCTGAGCGACTGGTCACCGATCGTCTTGAGCATGGTCCCAATCGGGGCGGGGTCCACCGCAGCACGTGCGTAGCCAGCGACTTTCACCCCGTTGACCGTTTCCAACGGCAGGGTCGTCTTGCCAGCGACAAAGTTCGCCGCGAAGTACTGGAACAGGTAGCAGAAGCCGCCCTGGATGATCAGGCTGATCATCACCGCTCGTTTGATGTCCTTCTCCGGGTGAAGGGCCTCAGCTCCGAGCGCAGTCACCGATTCGAATCCCACCAGGAGCAGGATCGCGATCGTCGACTGGTACAGCGTGTCGATAAAGGCGTGCGGTATCAACACGTGTTGGAAGCCCGTGATCTCGTACCCGGCGTGTGGATGTCCGAGCCGGTACACGATGAACAGCACGCTGATGCTGATCAGCGAGACGATCTGGATCACCAGGATCAAGATCGACACCATCGTCGAGCCCGAGATGCCCCGGAAGGCGATATACCCGGTGGCGAACGCGAACACCACGGCTATCGCTCCGAGTGCGAGATACGACAGCGTGCTGCCGAACATCGCGCTCCAGATGTACCCGAAGAGCGTCGCGGTGAATGCCACCATGATCCCTGGATAGATCCAGTAATAGAGATGGCTGATCCACCCGACGGACAACTTCGAGAACCGGGCCCATCGCCGGTGCGCAGGGCTTGCTTTGTCGAGCAAGGCCGCCTCGGCGAAGTAGTAGCTGGACCCGGTACCCGCGTCTGGGTAGATGCGCGCCAGCTCGCTATAGCTGTAGGCCGTCAGCAACGCGAGGATGAGTGAGAAGAGCAGGCCGGTCCACATGTCTGGCGCCGTGGACACCCCACCCTTGTTCAACGCAGCCTGGGCTTCGAACGTCGTCCACAGGAACGCACCCGGCGCGATCAGCGCCATCGCGTTCACCGTGACGCCGGTCAGCGTCAGGCTCCGCTTCATCTCGCCGCTGTTTGGCGCGGCGGTCTCCGCCATGGAATCTTCCTCTCCCGCAGAAGCGACGCTCCTGCTGGTCGTGAACGCGTGCAGCGCTCGCTCGCCGGTGCAACTGTCGCTCGGCCCCGTTGCGGAACGACAGGGCCAAGCGTCCGTGAGGGCCGTTGCTGGGGGAGAGCGGGAGCGTTACGCCACCGCGACAGAAACGTGACGGGTTTCTGACGCGGTGGTCACGGTGCCGCGGGTGGCGGGGGGCCCGCCAGCGCCGCTCCGAGCTGGTCGGCGAGAGCCACGGCCAAGGCCCGGTCCGACGCCGGCAGCGCGATCCCGCTGCCCTCGACGGGCATGGTGAGCACGAACCGGCCGATGAGCTTGCCGTTGGCGCGCACCGGGAGCTCCAGCTGGCTGTGCAGGCCCGATTCGTCGTCGTCGCCGGCGGCGAGACGAACGCCGCGGTGGCGGAGCTGGGGCAACGAGGTCTGGAACGGCGGCCGCTCGAACCGGCAGCTCTTGAGGTCCAGGATCCGCGTGAGCTCGTTTTGGACGACGAGGATCAGACGGCCCGGCGACTCTCCGCCGGCTGCCAGCTCGGCCATGTGACGCAGCTGCTCCGCTTCGCGGCGGCTGTGTCGGGCAACGGCGTAGCTGCGGCGACTACGCACCACGAGCTCGCCGGCTACGAGCCCCACGGCGAGCAGCAGCACGAAGGTCTGGAGGTCGTCGCCGCTGCTGATGGTGAACGAGTAGTAGGGGCGGGTGAACAAGAAATCGAACGACACCGCGGCGAGCACGGCGGCGACCGCCCCCCCGAGGCGCTCGTGGGCCATCGCCCCGATGAGCACGGCAAGGACGAGCACGAGCGAGACGTTGTCCGTTCGGATGTCGCTTCGGAACGGCAAGAGCACGAGCGCGATCGCCACCGGGGCGACGGCGGCGATGACAAGCCCCTCCAGCTGCAAGCGGCGACCGCTCGGCCCGTCGTCACGCTCGTTTTCCGGCACGGCTCGACGGCCTGCCCTCAGCGCCCGGTCAGGATCGCTTTGACGGGGTCCTCGGAATCGGGCGTTACGAGGACCATCACCTCGTCGCCCGCGTTCAACACCGTGTCGCCTCGCGGTACGACGACGTGGGAGTCGCGCAACACCGCGACGACGCTGGCGTCCCGCGGCACGGCGAGATCGGCGACGCTCAATCCTGCGGCCGGTGAGTCCGTGGCGAGCGTGACTTCGGCGAGCCGGGCCTGGCCGCCCTCGAACTGCAGCAACCGGACCATCGAGCCGACCGAGACCGCTTCCTCGACCAGCGCGCTCAGGAGATGCGGTGTGGAGACCGAGACGTCGACGCCCCAGGTTTCGTTGAAGAGCCACTGGTTCTTGGGATGGTTCACGCGCGCCACGACCCGCGGGATGGCGAACTCCTGCTTGCCGAGCAGCGAGATGACGAGGTTGTCTTCGTCGCCGCCCGTGGCAGCGACGAGGACCTCGCTGCCCTCGATGCCAGCGGCGTGCAGCGAGCTCACTTCGCAGGCGTCGCCGACGAACCAGGTCAGGTCCAGCGTCTCTTTGACTCGCGCGACGACGGCCGGGTTACGATCGATGACCAAGACGTCGTGGCCCGCCTCGCGCAGATCGGCCGCGATGTAGGTCCCCACGTTGCCGGCACCGGCGATCGTCACCTTCACGTCAGCTCCCGCTGTGGGGGGTCGAGATTGCGTCGGCGAGCCCGTCGAGGGAGTCCTTGCGCACGGCGAGGTGCACGATGTCGCCCTCTTGGCCGACTAGGTCGTCGGTTGGAAGCTGGGCCTGCCCGGCCCTCGTCAGCGCGACGAGCCGGAAGGTCGCGCCGTTCGAGAGGCTGCTCAGGCGCCGTCCGGCCCACGACGGCGGAAGGCCACGCTCGACGAGGACGACCTGACCGGTGGGCTCCGCCCACTCGGTGCTCGCGGAGTCCTCGAACAGGCGGCGCATCACCTGATCCGTCGTCCAGGTGACGGTCGCCACGGTGGGGATCCCGAGGCGCTGGTAGATGATGGCTCGGCGCGGGTCGTAGATCCGGGCGACGACCTTCGGGATCTCGTAGGTCTCCCGGGCGATCCGAGCCGCCAGGATGTTCGAGTTGTCCCCACTCGTCACCGCGGCCAGCGCGCCGGCCTCCTGGATCCCGGCCTGCTCGAGGTGGTCTCGGTCGAAGCCGAAGCCGTGGACCCTTCGACCGTTCCAGTCCGCGGGGAGGTACTTGCGGAACGCGTCCGTGTTCTTGTCGATGATTGCAACGTTGTGACCATCTCGTTCGAGCGCGACGGCCAGGCCCGACCCGACGCGTCCACAGCCGACCACGATCACGTGCATCCGCAGATCCTGTCACACGCGAGCGGTCAGACACATGTCGGATCCCGCGCGTGTCAGACTGCACATCTCCGTCGACGCGGACGACGAATTCGAGGACCGATGGCAACGGAATTCGACGTAGCGGCCACCGGAGCTCCCCGCCCGGCGCCGCCTCCTCCCGCGCCTCCCGAGAACGCGCCGTTCGAAGTTCCCGAGTCGCTCGGGTACCGGGTCAAGAACCGACTGCTCGGACCGCCACTCGACACCGAGCAACTGGTGCACGAGCGGCTTGGCAAGCCCACCGCGCTGGCGGTGTTCGCGTCGGACAACCTCTCCTCGGTCGCTTACGGCACCGAGGAGATCCTCACCCACCTCGTCCCGTACATCGGCATCGCCGCGTTCGCGTTGGTGCTGCCGATCACGATCGTCTTGTTGGTGATTCTCGCCTTCTTGATCCTGTCGTACCGACAGACGATCAAGGCCTACCCCAGCGCCGGCGGCGCGTACATCGTCACCCGCGACAACTTCGGGCTCCTACCGGCCCAGGTCGCCGGGGTCGCGCTGTTGACGGACTACGTGCTGACCGTTGCCGTCTCGGTCAGTGCCGGCACCGCCGCGCTCATCTCCGCGGTCTCTGGCCTCGCACCGTACGCGGTGCCGATCTCGGTGTTCTTCATCGCGTTCATCGCGTTCGGGAACCTCCGGGGCGTGCGCGAGTCGGGCCGCATGTTTGCCGTCCCGACCTACTTCTTCATCTTCGCGATGATCGCTCTGCTCGGCATGGGGCTCGGGAAGATGCTCTTCGGACACCTGCCGGTCGAATCGCTGCACCATCCCGGACTTGTGCCGATCGGCAAGGGCGGGAGCGGGCTGCTCATGGGCGCCACGGTGTTCATCGTGCTGCGTGCGTTCGCCTCCGGCGGCGCGGCCGTGACCGGGGTCGAGGCCATCTCGAACGGGGTCCCCGCGTTCCGCGTGCCGGAGTGGAAGAACGCTCGCACGACGCTGGTGATCATGGGGACGACGCTCGGCGCGATGTTCCTCGGGCTCTCCATTCTCACCGCCCACATGCACGTGGCCCCGTATGCGAGTGGAACCCCGACGGTGATCTCGCAGATCGGCAAGATCGTCTTCGGCGGCGGTGCAGTCGGCAACGTCTTGTACTACTGCCTCCAGGCCGGGACCATGCTGATCCTCGTCCTGGCGGCCAACACCTCGTTCGCCGACTTCCCGCGACTGGCGAGCTTCCACGCGGGCGACAACTTCATGCCCCGACAGCTCACCAAGCGCGGCCATCGGCTGGTGTTCTCCAACGGCATCCTGTTCCTGGCCTGCGTGTCGACCGTGCTGGTCATCATCACCGGCGCACGGGTCGACCGGCTGATTCCCCTGTACGCCATCGGCGTGTTCACGTCGTTCACGCTGTCCCAGGGAGGCATGGCCAAGCACCACGTCACGCACAAAGAGCCGGGCTGGCGCCGGGGCCTCTTCATCAACGCGACCGGCAGCGTGCTGTCCGGCGCGGTCGCCATCATCATCGCGGTCACCAAGTTCAAGCCGGCCGGCTCGATTCTGGGCGCGTGGGTGATCATCGTGCTGGTCCCGATCATGGTCTACGGGCTCACGCGGCTGAACAAGCAGTACGAGTCCGAAGCCGAGGAGCTCGAGGAGAACGCCCCCCAAGCAGCCGAAGCGCCCATCCTGCGCCGCCACGTGGTGCTCGTGTTCGTCGACTCCCTGGACCTGTCCGCCGCGCGGGCGATCCAGTACGCCCGGACGCTGATGCCTGACGAGCTGCGGGCCGTGCACTTCGATCTGGACCCGGTCCGCACCGAGGACCTCGCCGAGGCCTGGCGTCGGCTCGGCTTGTCGCGCCTCCCGCTCGACCTCCTCGAGTGCCCCGACCGTCGGCTCAGCCGCGGCGCCCTGGGCGTGGTCGCCGAGGCCGTGGCCGACGGGGAGACCGAGGCCACCGTCTTGCTGCCCCGGCGGGAGTACCGCCGCTTCTGGCACCGGCTGCTACACGACCGCACCGCCGACCAGATGGCCGCGGTGCTCAGTGACCTGCCGCACGCGAACGTGACCATCGTCCCGTTCCACCTGGGCCAGAACCATCCCCAACCGATCTCCTCGCCGGTGCCGGCTCGCGGTCGCCGCGCCCGGCGCGGTGGCGACCGTCCGGCGCCGCCGGCGGCGGGGGTGTCGGTCGAAGGTGCCGTCCCGATCGGGCAGCTCCACGAGCGCGAGCGGGTCCGGATTGCCGGACGGGTGCATGCGCTGCGCGTCCAGCCCTGGTCTGGTCAGCCCACGCTCGAGTGCACGGTGGCGGATGGGACGGGTCGGGTGATCATCGTGTTCCTCGGCCGCCGCCAGATCGCGGGGATCGAGCCGGGAGCGCGCCTCGTCGTCGACGGCATGGTGGGTCGCCGTGGGGACCAGCTGGTGATCCTGAACCCCGACTACCGACTCCTGCCCGGCGAGACCGCGGCGCCGGCCAAGCACTGAGCGCGGGGCTCGTCGGAGGCGACGTCCTCGGCGGCTACCTGGCGGGCGCCGCGGCGCGGGTGGCTCGGCGGTGCTCGGCGGCGAGCTCGACGAGGTCGCTCACGATGTCGGCCAGCTGGAAGTCCTTCGGGGTGTAGATCCGCGCGATACCCGAGGTGATGAGTGCGGGCTGGTCGGCGTCGGGGATGATGCCGCCGACGACCACGGGAGCGTCGACGTCGGCGTCGCGCAGGTGCGCCAGCGTGTCGGCCACGAGCTGGCGGTGGGAGCCGGAGAGAATGGAGAGCCCGACGATGTCGACGTCCTCGTCGCGGGCCGCGGCGGCGATCTGGGCCGGGGTCAGCCGGATCCCCTGGTAGATGACCTCGAGCCCCGCGTCGCGGGCCGCAACCGCGAGCTGCTCGGCGCCGTTGGAGTGCCCGTCGAGCCCGGGCTTGGCGACGAGCAGGCGGAGGGGCCCGCCGAGCTCGCGGGCTCGGGCTTGCGCCCGCTCGCGGACCGCGATCAGCTCGCCACTGGTGGGGCCGACCGCGGCGCTGACCCCGGTCGGCGCCCGGTACTCGCCGAACGTCTCGCGAAGCGCGTCGGACCATTCCCCGACGGTGCCTCCGGCCTGGGCGAGCGCGATCGTCGCCGGGACCAGGTTCTCGTCGGTGGCCGCGACCTGGCGGAGCGTGTCGAGGGCGCGCTGCACCGCGGCGGTGTCTCGCTCGGCCCGCCAGCGCTCGAGATGCTCGATCTGCTCGGCTTCGGCGGCCGGGTCGACCACCAAGAAGTGCTCGGCGTCTTCGGTGAGCAGCGGTGACGGCGCGGTCTCGGTGAACGCGTTGACGCCCACCACGGTGAGCTCGCCGTCCTCGACGCGGCGCCGGCGGGCCGCGTGGCTCTGCACGAGCCGACCCTTCATGGCGTCGATCATCTCGAACGCGCCTCCGCCGTCGAGCACCCAGGCCAGTTCGGCGGCGGCGGCGTCCTCGAGCTCGGTGGTCTTGGCCTCCACGACCCGGGAGCCCTCGAAGAGGTCCTCGTACTCGAGCAGGTCGGTCTCGTAGGCGAGGATCTGCTGGATCCGCAGCGACCATTGCTGATCCCACGGTCGGGGGAGCCCCAGGGCCTCGTTCCAGGTCGGCAGCTGCACCGCCCGGGCCCGCACGTCGCGGGACAACGTCACGGCCAGCGCCTCGAGGACGATTCGCTGCACGTTGTTCTCCGGCTGGGTCTCGGTCAGGCCCAGCGAGTTGACCTGCACCCCGTAGCGGAACCGGCGCATCGTCTCGTCGGTGACGCCGTAGCGCTCGGCGGTCAGGCGATCCCAGAGGCGGCTGAACGCTTTGAGCTTGCACATCTCCTCGACGAATCGGATGCCCGCGTTCACGAAGAACGACATCCGTCCGACCACGAGCGGGAGTTCGTCGGGGGAGACCTGCCCGGAGTCGCGCACGGCGTCGAGCACGCCGATCGCCGTCGCGAGCGCGTAGGCGATCTCCTGCACGGGCGTCGCGCCGGCCTCCTGAAGGTGGTACGAGCAGACGTTGATCGGGTTCCACCGCGGCACGTGACGGACCGTGTGACAGATGAGGTCCACGGTCAGGCGTCGCGACGGGACCGGCCCGAAGATGTAGGTGCCGCGACTCAGGTACTCCTTCACGATGTCGTTCTGGGTCGTGCCGGCGAGGCGGGCCGGGTCCAGTCCCCGCTCGTCAGCCGCGGCGAGGTACATCCCGAGCAGCCACATCGCGGTGGCGTTGATCGTCATCGACGTGTTCATCTCGTCGAGGGGGATCCCGTCGAAGAGCGTGCGGAGCTCGCCGAGGTGCGGGACGGGCACGCCGACCTTGCCGACCTCGCCCCGGGCGAGGGGATGGTCGGGGTCGTAGCCGGTCTGGGTCGGGAGGTCGAAGGCGACCGACAGGCCGGTCTGGCCCTTCGCCAGGTTGGTGCGGTACAGCTCGTTCGAGGCGGCAGCCGACGAGTGACCCGAGTAGGTCCGCATCATCCACGGGCGGTCCTTCACCGGCTCCATTCTCGTCGCGGCGCGAGGACCTGACGAGCCCGGCTGGGAGCGGATCCGGGACGGCCCGGCCCGGCTGGGCTCAGCGTCGGTATTCGTAGAACCCTGCCCCGGACTTGCGCCCGCAGCGCTCCGCGCTGACGAGGCGGCGCAGCAGCGGGGCGGGCGCGTAGTTGGGGTCGTGGAACTCGGCGTAGAGCGCCTCGAGGATGGCGAGGCTGGTGTCGAGGCCGACGAGGTCGAGCAGCTCGAGGGGACCCATCGGGAAGTTGCAGCCGCCCTTCATGGCCGCGTCGATGTCGTCGCGGGTGGCGACGTTGCCCTCGAGGAGCTTCACCGCGTTGTTGAGGTAGGGGAACAGGAGCGCGTTCACGATGAAGCCCGCCTGGTCCCGAACGTCGACGACGACCTTCCCGCAGCGTTCGGCGAACGACCGAGCCGCGCTGACCGTCTCGTCGGAGGTCGTGATCGCCCGGACCACCTCGACCAGCGCCATCGCGGGGGCGGGGTTGAAGAAGTGGATACCGCAGACCCGGTCGGGACGCCCGGTCTGCATCGCGAGGTCCACGACGGGCAGCGTCGAGGTGTTGGTCGCGAGGATCGCCCCGTCGGCGCAGACCCGGTCGAGCTCGGTGAACAGGTGCTGTTTGGTGGCCAGATCCTCGACGACCGACTCGAGGACGAGGTCGCAGGCCTCGAGCTCGCCGAGGTCGGTGACGACCCGGAGCCGCTCCAGGGTGGCGCGGCGCTCGGCGTCGTCGAGCTTGCCCTTCTCGACTTGGCGGTGCAGCGACTTCTCGAGCCCGGCCGCCAGCGCGTCGGCGCTGGACTGGGCCCGGCTCCGCAGGACCACCTCGAAGCCGGCCTTCGCGGCGACTTCGGCCACCCCGGCGCCCATGATCCCGGAGCCGACGATCCCCACCCGCTTGACCTCCATGCCGTGTCCCCTCGTCCGGCGGCAAGGAAGCCTCTAGGTTACTGCCCAGTAGCAAGCCGGTGCAGCCGGTACGCCCCGGCGCCGACGAGGACAGGTCCGCAGACCAGCAGCTTGATGGCCGCGATCCACAAGGTGACGGTCTCCGCGGTCCCGCCGGTGTTCACCACGGCGAGCAGCACCGCGGCGGTGACGCCGAGCGCGAAGCACACGACACCCGACACCATCGCGGCCCGGGCTCGCCGGGGGGTCCGGAAGATCGGGTCGTGGGCGGACGTGGCAACCGGCGCGCTGGGGGCGGGGGGGGCGGAGCGCCCGGGCTGGTGGTGACGCTCGTCGTAGGCCTCGCGGCTGTCCGGCCGGATCAAGGTCTGGTAGGCGAGGGTGAGTTCCTTGAACTGCTCGGCCGCGTGCAGGTCGCCGGGGTTGCGGTCGGGGTGCAGACGCTTGGCGTGGGACCGGAACGCGGCGGCGATCTCGTCGCGGGACGCGCGGGGCGTCAACCCGAGCAGTTCGTACAGGTCGCCCCTTCGTACCGTCACCGACGCCACCGCGCCAGTATGCGTCGTGGAGCCTCGGGACCCCAACCGGGCGCGCGACGCTGCCGTCTAGGCTGCGCCGATGCCGGACCCCAAGCGCGTCGGGCGCGGCATGGGGACGCTCGCGCTCGTCGGTGGCGGCGAGTGGACCGACGGCTGTCGAGCCTTCGATGCGGAGCTGCTCGCCGCGTCGGGCGGCGACGAGGTCGTCGTGTTGCCGTCCGCGGCCGCGTTCGAGCACCCCGAGCGGGTCGCGGACCGGGCGTGTGAGTACTGGGCCTCGCTGGGCGCGACCGCCGAGCCGCTCATGGTGCTGCACCGCGCCGAGGCCAACGATCCGAAGCTGGCCGACGTCGTGCGCAAGGCGCGTTTCGTGTATCTCTCCGACGGGTCGCCGCTGCACCTGCGCTCGGTGCTCAAGGGCTCCGCGTTGTTCGAGGCGATGCTCGCCGCCTTCCACGCCGGGGGTGTGCTGGCCGCGTCCGGAGCGGGCGCGACGCTGGTGTGTGACCCGATGGTCGACCCCCGGGGCGGCGCGTACACGGTCGGCCTGGGCGTGGTCGCCGGCTTGGCCGTGTTCCCGTACCACGGCACCGCCGCGGACCATCTCCGGGAGCGTTCGATCGATCTGCTCCCCGCGACCGCCCAGCTGGTCGGCGTCGACGAACGCACCGCGCTGGTCCGGGATCCCACGGGGGGGTGGCGGGTCGTCGGCGAGGGTGCGGTGACCCTCTACCAGGGACGTGACGCGGCGCGCTATCCGACCGGCTCGACCCTCGACGCCCTCGAGGGCACCTAACGCATCAGGTCGTTGCGGTGGTGGTCGAGCCGGTCGTGATCTTCACCGTCCGGATCACCACCGGGGTCGTCGGCGTGCCGTCGCCGCTCTTGGGCGCGAACGATTCGATCTTCTTCGCCACCGCGAGGCTCTTCGCGTTCGTCAACCGACCGATGATGGCGTAGGTGGGGTCCAGGCCCTGGCCGGTGCCCGTGACGATGAAGAACTGCGAGCTGGCGGTGCCGCTCGGATCGCTGCTGGTCGTGCCCCACGCGACGGTGCCCTGCGGGTACGCCTCCCCGCCCGGCGCGGTGGTTGGCGTCTCGGCTTGGATCGAGT
Organism: Actinomycetota bacterium; assembly: GCA_003140175.1. Taxonomy (GTDB): domain Bacteria; phylum Actinomycetota; class Acidimicrobiia; order IMCC26256; family PALSA-555; genus PALSA-555. The sequence goes on along the minus strand of PLJD01000048.1, from coordinate 8,510 downwards.
ACCCGGGGCCGGAGTTGGCGGTGTGGTTGCTCTGATCGGGGCTGCCGGCCTGGATGACGAGGTCCTTCGCGGCGCGCACGAATGCCAGGTTGTCGTAGAAGCCCTGGTTGGCGAGCGCCACGAAGTTGTTGACCGACTTCGGGTACTGGGACGCGTCGAGCGACACGTCGATCGTTCCGCAGGAGGTCTGGATCGCCGCGGTGTAGCTGGCGCCCACGGTGAGGCCCTGCGGGGGTGCGGTGAGATGGACCGTCTTGGCGGGCGGCGTCTTGACGCTCTGGCAGTTCACCGCCGCGCTGGAGTTCGACCCACCCCCACTGGTCAGCTCGATGACGGCGAGCGCGATCACCGCCGGGATGGCGAAGATCGCGACCCGGCGCCCGGTGCGGATGAGCTGGCGTCGCTTGGCGAGCTTCGCCTCGTACTCGCGGCGGGCCTCGCGGTTCTGGCGTTGGCGTTCCCGCCGGCTGGCTTTGGACACGGCTGCGGAGTCTACGAAACCCTGCGGGCTCCGCGGGGGGCACGCCGGTACCATCGCTGGTCGTGACCCTCGTCGTGCAGAAGTACGGCGGCACGTCGGTAGCCGACCCGGACCGCATCAAGGCGGTGGCCGACCACATCGTGGCGACCCGCCGGTCGGGCGCCGAGGTCCTCGCGGTGGTCTCGGCCATGGGCCGCACGACCGACGAGCTCGAGCAGCTCGCCTTCGACGTGTCGAGCACACCGTCGGCGCGCGAGCTCGACATGCTGCTCACCGCCGGGGAGCGGATCTCGATCGCCCTGCTCTGCATGGCGATCATCGATCGGGGCGAGCACGCGGTGAGCTTCACCGGCTCCCAGGCCGGGATCTTGACCGACACGACCCACGGCCGGGCCAAGATCGTCGAGGTGCGGGCCGAGCGTCTACGCGAGACCCTCGCCGCGGGCAGCATCGCGGTGGTGGCGGGGTTCCAGGGCGTCTCGACCAGCTCGGACGTGACCACGCTGGGCCGGGGCGGGTCCGACACGACCGCCGTCGCGCTGGCGGCCGCGCTCGGCGCCGACGCGTGCGAGATCTACACCGACGTCGCCGGGGTGTTCACCGCTGACCCGCGCCTCGTGCCTGCCGCCCGCCGCCTGGACCGGGTGTCCTACGAGGAGATGCTCGACCTGGCCGCCACCGGCGGTCGGGTCCTCGCCCTGCGCTCGGTCGAATTCGCCCGCAACTACCACGTGCCGGTCCACGTCCGCTCGAGCTTCACCTGGGAGCCGGGGACTTGGGTCGGCGAGGAGGACCCGTCGATGGAGCAGGCCATCATCTCCGGTGTCACGTATGACGTGACCGAGGCGAAGGTGACGATCGTGGGCGTGCCCGACCGGCCGGGTATCGCCGCCCGGCTGTTCCGCACCCTCGCCGACGAGAACGTCAACGTCGACATGATCGTGCAGAACGTGTCGAGCGCCGGCCAGACCGACATCTCGTTCACGGTGCCGCGCGACGACCTCGCCCGGACCCGGAAGGTCACGGACACGATCGTCGAGGACCTCGAGGCGCGCGGCGTCACCCACGACGCCGACATCGGCCGGGTCTCGATCGTCGGGGCGGGCATGAAGACGAACCCCGGAATCGCGGCGACGATGTTCGAGGTGCTCGCCCACGAATCGGTCAACATCGAGATGATCTCGACCTCGTCGATCCGAATTTCGTGCGTCGTCGCAGCGCGAGACGTCGAACGATCCGTGCGTGCCCTTCACCGCGCCCTCCAGCTCGAGGCGGGCTGAGCCGTGCAGGTCGGGGTGGTCGGCGCGACCGGGCTCGTCGGGACGGAGATGCTGCGGGTCCTCGAGGAGCGCTCGTTCCCGGTGAGTGAGCTGCGCGTCTACGCCTCGGCGCGCTCCGAGGGCCGCCGGTTGGTGTTCGCGGGCCACGACGTGGTGTGCGAACGGCTCCGCGCCGGGTGCTTCGACGGCCTGGACCTCGTGATCGTCGACGTGGACGACGAGCTGGCGGCCGAGTGGGCCCCGAAGGCAGCCGCGGCGGGCGCGCTCGTGGTCGACAACTCGGCGGCGTTCCGCATGGATCCCGATGTTCCGCTCGTCGTCGCCGAGGTCAACCCCGAGGACCTGACCGAAGCTCGGCGGGGGATCGTGTCCTGCCCGAACTGCACGACGATGGTGCTCGTCGTGGCGCTCGCGCCGCTGCATCGCGCCGCGGGTCTCGAACGCGTGGTCGTCTCCACCTACCAGGCCGTCTCGGGGGCCGGGCAGCCCGGGATGCGCGAGCTCGCCGAGCAGTGGACGAAGGGAGCCGGCCAAGAGGAGGCGCTGCGGCGCGCCGGCGCCACCGGTCAGGGCCTCGAGGCCGGTGAGGTGTGGTCGCGGCCCATCGCGGGGAACGTCATCCCGCTCGCCGGCAGCCCACGCGAGGGCGGCTACACCTCCGAAGAGTGGAAGCTGGTCTATGAGGCTCGGCGGATCCTCCACGCCCCCGACCTCGAGGTCAGTCCGACCTGCGTCCGAGTCCCCGTGTACGTCGGGCACTCGGCCAGCGCGAACCTCCGGTTCGTCCGCGCCCTGCCCCGCGAAGAAGCCGCCGTCGTACTCGCCCGGGCCCCGGGCGTGACGCTCGTGGACAGCGGCGACGGCGCGCCGACGCCGCTCGAAGGGGCCGGGATCGACCCGGTGCTCGTCGGGCGCCTCCGCGAGGATCCGTTCGCGGAGCGCACCCTGAACCTCTGGGTCACGGGTGACAACCTCCGCAAGGGGGCGGCGCTGAACGCAGTCCAGCTCGCCGAGCTGCTGGTGGAGCTGCGCTCGCCACCCGATCGGCTGGCGTCGCGGTAGGCGCGAGCCCGGAGGTCTGGCGCGGGTGGTCGGGCTGCCGGGACTTGAACCCGGGACCTCTTCGTCCCGAACGAAGCGCGCTACCAAACTGCGCCACAGCCCGTGGCGGTGCGAGTGTAGCGGGCGGTCCCCGCGTCTCCTCTCGCGATCCTGCGGCGCGCCGTCGGCCTCAGACGCTGGCGCGCTCGGCGAGGATCCGCTTGACGGTGCGACGCAGCGTCCCCGCGTCGATGGGTTTGACGAGTTCGGCGTCGGCGGCGGCACGCCGGGCGAGAAACCGGTCGTGTTCGCGATCGAGCAGCAGCAGGATCGACACGTCGGGCAGGCGTCCCGCGGAGGCCTCGAGCCGTAAGTCCAGGGCCACAGCGACGCCGCCCATGTTGGCGATCTGCATGTCCAAGATGACCAGGTCAGGCTGACGCGCCGCCGCGACGTCACGAACCTCCTGGCCCCGGTCGACCTCGATGACGTCGAGACCAGGACCGACGAGCGCGGTGCGGACCTGGTCACGGAGCCAGACGGCGTCGGCAGCGACGAGGATGGTGGCCACGCCGAGACGTTACCCAGCCGGGCGGTGCTGGGCCGACGGGGGTGAGACGTCGGCGTGGTCGAACAGCTGGCTCGCGACGGCCGCGAGCGCGGCGAAGTCGACGACGTCGTGCGGCAGCGAGGGCACGTAGGCGACCGTGGCCGCGCCGATTCGGGTCGCGACGGCGCGCAGCGCACGGCGCTCGCGGTCTCCGAGCTCGGCGTAGTCGGCGAGGTTCTCGTAGCGCGCGCCGAGTCGGGCCGCGGCCGGATCTCCGTGTTCGCGCAGCTCGGCGGCGCGGCGGCGAAGCTGGTCGGGGGGGCCGCCCCCAAAGTCGGGGTGAACCCGGTTCACGATCAGCGCGCTGACCCCGAGCTGGGCTTCCCGGAGGCGAGCGGCGAAGAACTCCGCCTCGTCGACCGAATCGCGCCGCGGCGAGGTGATGAGCACGAATGCGGTGGACGGGTCGAGCAGGAGCTCACCGACCCGGACGGCGCGGTCGCGGAACCCCGCCTCCATGCCCTCGAAGGCGCGGAAGAAGGCGACGATGTCGTCGAGTACCTCGGCGCCGATCACCCGGCCGACGGTGCGGAGGAAACGCTGCACGGCACTGCTCGCGATCCGCAGGTAGGCGCGGGTCGGCATCATCAAGAACCGGAAGATCCGGTTGTCGAGCAGGCGGGTCAGACGTTGCGGCGCGTCCAGAAAGTCCAGGGCGTGGCGCGACGGCGGGGTGTCCACGACGATGAGGTCGTAGCCGCCTTCGTCGGAGAGCTCGTGGAGCTTCTCGGCGGCCATGTATTCCTGGGTGCCTGACAGCGCACCGGCGATGTTGCGGTAGAAGCGGTTGTCGAGAATCCGTTCGGCCTGCTCGCCGTCGGCGGAGTAGCGGCGCACGAGCCCGTCGAAGGTGGCGCGGGTGTCGAGCATGAGGGCGGAGAGCCGCCCCTGGGCGGGTGCCCGGGCGTCGAGGTCCCAGCGCTCCCGGGGGATCTCGCGTGGCGCGTCACCGAGCTCGACGAGGCCCAGCGTGTCGGCGAGCCGCTTGGCGGGGTCGATCGTCACCACCACCGCGTCGCGTCCGGACCGAGCGGCCGCCAGGGCGACGACCGCGGCGACGGTGGTCTTGCCGACCCCTCCGGTGCCGCAGCACACCACGACGCGGCGGTGCGCGACGAGGTCGGCGAGTGCGCTCACGTTGGACCGGGGAGCGCGTGGATCCCGGTGGTCAGCGCGTCGGCGAGCTCGCCGACCTGGCGGGGCCCGATCTCTCCGAACACGAAGGGCAGGCGAAGCTGGGGGAGGGGGAGGCGCTGGGCGAGCCGGTCGGCTTGGGCGAGGGCCAGCGTCCGGCGCTCGGAGCGGAACGCGGCCGCGGCGTCCAGCGCGGCCGCCACCGGGAGCGGGACGGCGAGGCCGGCGTCCGCCGCGTCGGCGAGGGCGGGACCGTCGACCCCGAGCGGGTCGGGCACCGCGTTGACGACCACCGGCCCGAGCTTGACCCCCACCCGGTCCTCGAGCGCGAAGGCGGTCTCGATCAGCTCGTTGACGGGTGTCTCCTCGGCGAGCGTGACCAGGACAACCCGGCAGCGTTCCGGATCCGTGAGCAGCGCGATGACGTCTTCAGCCTGGGTTCGCACCGGCCCGACCCGCACTGCGTCGAGGAGCCCGCGCGCCGACATCAAGAAGCTCACGGCATGGCCCGCCGCCGGCGCGTCGATCACGATGAGGTCGGCGGTCCCGCCGCGTTCGAGCTGTTTGACCTTGCCGAGCACGAGGATGTCCTGCATGCCCGGCACCGCGGTGGCGACGACGTCGAGGGCACCGGAGCGCACGAGGCGCCGCGAGATGCGGCGCAGGCCGCGCTCCTCGAGGTACTCGAGGAGCGCCTCGTCGGGGGTCAGCGTCCGCGCTCGCAGCCGGTCGGCGATCGGCCGCTCCTCGTAGGTGAGCGGAGGACAGCCCAGGGCGGTGCTGAGCCCCGATTTGCCTTCCACCTCGACGATCAGCACGCTGGCCCCGGCGCGGGCGGCAGCGGTCGCGAGCGCGGCCGTCACGGTCGTCTTGCCGACGCCCCCTTTGCCCGCCACGATCACGACGCGGGAGGCGGAGCAGAACTGCTCCACGTTCATGGTGGATTTCGCAGGACCAGCCTCCAGGCTCGACCGTCGGCATGCTACGAGAGCGCCGACGCCCTCCTCCTCTGGTCGGCGCGCCCGCCGCGCCGGTGTGCTGGGCGCACTGGCGCTTAGCGCCGTGGTCCTCACCGCGGGCGCCGCGGCGGCTCGTGGGACCGGCGCCACCGTGCAGCCGGGCGGCCGGCGTGGCATCACGGTCTTGCAGCTCCAGGGATACCTCGACCCGCCCGTGGCTGCCCTCGCCCTGCGCACCCTCACGCAGGCAAACCGGGCCCGCACCAGCCTCGTCCTCATCCAGCTCGACTCGAACGGGGTGGTCGCTACCGACGTCGCCCCCCTCGTGCAGGCCATCCAACGCTCCCGGGTCCCCGTCGTCGTGTGGGTCGGGCCGTCGGGCGCCCACGCCCAGGGCGGCGCGGCGCTCGTGGCCGAGGCCGCGCCGGTCCTCTTCGTGGCGCAGGGCTCCGACCTCGGCCCCGCGACGCCGACGCGTCTCGACCAGCCCGGTGCCACGTCGAACGTCGCGGTCCGCGCCGAGCTGGCTCGCCTCGCCCGCACGAACCGACGAGACCCGACGCGAGCCGAGGAGCTGACGACCACGTCGATCGGGGCGACCGTCGGCGCCGCCATCGGGGTGACGAACGGGGCCCGGCCGACCCTCGGCGAAGTCGTCGTGACGCTCGACGGCCAGCGGGTGCGAACCAGCGCCGGCGTGATCCGGCTCTCGACGGCGACGGTCACCGGCAAGGGAACCGGTCGGCGCCGCCAGCCCAACCAGGAGGTCGTCTTCGCCAGCCTCGGGCTCGGCGCGCGGGTCCAGCACGCCCTGATCAGCCCCCGCCTCGCGTACCTCCTCTTCGTCGTCGGGCTGGCGCTCATCGTCTTCGAGTTCTTCGCGGCCAGCGTCGGTCTCGGGTCCGCGATCGGAGCGGTCTGCCTCGTGAGCAGCTGTTACGGCTTCTCGCACTTGCCCCTCGCGGTGTGGGCAGCCGCCCTGGTCGGCCTCGCGATCGGCGCGTTCGGCATCGACGTCCAGGCCGGCCAACTCGGCCCGTGGACCGCGATCGCCACCGCCGCGCTCGTGGGAGGGTCGCTCACCCTGTACGGCGGGTCGAGCCGCCTCGACGTCCCCTGGTGGGAGCTGGCCCTGGTCGTCTTGTCCACCCTGGCGTTCTTCGTCGCCGCCGTGCCGGCCTTCGTCCGGGCTCGCTTCTCGACCCCGACGATCGGCCGGGAAGGGCTGATCGGCGAGCTCGGGCAGGCCGAGGTGGCCGTCGACCCCGACGGCGTCGTGGTCATCCGAGGCAGCCGCTGGCGGGCCCGAGCCAACCGGGCCACCCCAATCGGCGTGGGCGCCCCGGCCCGGGTCGTCGCGGTGGAGGGACTCGTGCTCGAGGTCGAACCCGAGGAGGGAGCAGCCCGGGACTACCGCGACCGGGCTCGTTCCCGCTCGAAGCGGCGAGGCGAGTCCGACCCGGGCTGAATCCCCCGGCGCCCGCCAGTCCTCTTTCCTCACGCAACGCGCGGGGGTATCGTCCGCGCGTTGGCCCCCGGCTCCGGGCCGACGAGAGGGGGAACCGTGGCGCGTCGCAGCGTCAACGAGGCGTGGCAACGCCAGGCGGCGTGCCGAGGCCCGCGATCCACGCTCTTCTACCCGCCGGTCGCGCCCGAGACGCGACCCGAGCGCGAGGGTCGGGAGCGCCAAGCCAAGGCGATCTGCGCCGGCTGTCCCGTTCGCGCACCGTGCCGGGACTTCGCGCTCGAGATCCGTGAGCAGCACGGCATCTGGGGCGGGCTCACCGAGAGCGAACGCCAGGCGCTCCTCGAGCGCCGAGCCGGCTGAGGCTCGTCCCCGAGGACGTCGCGCGACCCTCGGCGGGCCCGCCCGAGGGTCCCAGGGCTCGGAGTGGGGAACCGCCGCGCTCACGGTGCCACGCCGCTCGCCGGACCCGGGACCCGCTCGTCGCCGCGGCGGCGGGTGATGCCCTGACGGTCGAGCCACCCGCAAATCGGCAACACGTACTTGCGGGTCGAGCCGAGCACGTCTCGGACGTCCGACACGGTGAGGCGACCCCGGTCCCGCAGTGCCTCGATGACCGCGCCCCGGGCGGCGTCGAGGGCGCGGGCCGAGAAGACCACCCCGTCGAGGTCCACGAGCGCTCCCTCGCGGACGAGCGCCCGAACGAGATCCGACTCGGCGTGGAGCTCGGACGGGCTGGGCGGCGAGAACGGGGCGGCGTCGAGCGCGGCGAGGAGCGCCGCCGCCTCGGGTGCCGCGGAGGTCACCCCGGCGTGGGTCGGTGCTCGGACGGTGCCGTGCTCCACCACGAAGTCGGCGCTCCCCTCGAGCGCAGCCCGGAGCTGCGACGCGGGCAGGCGCAACGACTCGGCGAGGGCGGCGAGGTCGAGGCCAGGGTCGCGAGGATGCGCCGCGTGGTGCTCGCGGACGCGAGCGTGGGCGCTCTCCAGGAGCGTGGCGAGCGAGGACGTGTCGACGAGCCAAGGTCCGAGGCGCACCGCCGTGCCGTCCTGGACCAGATCGTCGCCGAGCGCCCGGGCGTCGCCGGGCGCCAGGCCGCCGGCCTGGGCCAGGTCCTCGGCGTCGAGCCAGGGTCGGGCGCCGAGCAGACGCCGGCCGAGCGGCTCGAGCAACCGGGCCGGCGCGTCCTTCGCCCGCGGCGCCGGCAGCACGTCGAGCACCTCGGCGCCCGCGACGGTGGCGCGCCGGCCGAGGTCGCGCAGCACGATCCGGTCGCCGGGGGCCAGGGGGAGTGGCGCGTCGAAGCGCAGACGTGCGTACCGC
>PLJD01000048.1:0-149 GCA_003140175.1 Actinomycetota bacterium | reverse complement strand
TCGTCGATCCCGAGCGCGCCGCCGGTGAGTGTGCCCGTCACGACGGTCCCAGCGCCCTTGGCCGCGAAGACCCGATCGATCCACAGGCGAGGCCGCTGGCGGTCGCGGGGCGCGGGGGCGGCGCCCAGCACCGAGTCGAGGGTGGAGCG
>PLJD01000066.1 GCA_003140175.1 Actinomycetota bacterium | reverse complement strand
ACTTATTTGACGATTTTGGTGACGCGGCCGGCGCCGACGGTGCGGCCGCCTTCGCGGATAGCGAAGCGGACCCCTTCTTCCATCGCGATGGGAGCGATCAACTCCACCGTCATCTCGGTGTTGTCCCCCGGCATGACCATCTCCGTACCCTCAGGCAACTGGATCGCGCCCGTGATGTCCGTCGTGCGGAAAAAGAACTGGGGACGGTAGTTCCCAAAGAACGGAGTGTGACGACCCCCCTCTTCTTTGGTCAACACATACACCTGACCCAAGAAACTGGCATGAGGCGTGATCGAGCCCGGCTTCGCCAACACCTGACCCCGCTCCACCTCCTCCTTCTTCGTGCCTCGCAGCAACGCACCGATGTTGTCGCCCGCCCGGCCCTCATCGAGCAACTTGCGGAACATCTCCACACCCGTGCAGACCGTCTTGGTCGTCGGATGAATCCCGACGATCTCGACCTCTCCGTTCACCTTCACCACACCGCGCTCCACCCGACCCGTCACCACGGTGCCTCGACCCGTGATCGAGAACACATCCTCGATCGGCATCAAGAACGGCTTGTCCACATCCCGCAGCGGCTCAGGAATATAGGAATCGACCGCCTCCATCAACTCCACGATCTTGGCGGTCCACGCCTCATCGCCCTCCAGGGCCTTCAACGCCGACACCCGAACCACCGGAATGTCATCACCGGGAAACTCGTACTCGCTGAGCAACTCGCGGACCTCGAGCTCCACCAACTCCAAGATCTCCTCATCGTCGACCATGTCCGTCTTGTTCAACGCCACCACGATCGACGGCACCCCAACCTGACGGGCCAACAACACATGCTCACGCGTCTGGGGCATCGGACCATCCGTCGCCGCCACCACCAAAATCGCGCCGTCCATCTGCGCCGCACCCGTAATCATGTTCTTGATGTAATCCGCATGCCCCGGACAATCCACATGCGCGTAATGCCGATTCTCGGTCTCATACTCAACATGAGAAATCGAGATCGTGATCCCCCGCTGCTTCTCCTCCGGAGCCTTATCGATCTCATCAAACGCAGTAAACGACGTATTCGCATTCCGCTCCGACAACACCTTCGTAATCGCCGCGGTCAACGTCGTCTTCCCATGGTCAATATGACCAATCGTCCCAATATTCAAATGCGGCTTCGTCCGCTCAAACTTCGCCTTCGCCATGGGTCGCTCCGTCTCCTTCGCCGACCCGAGCAGTCCGCTGGGCTGCGTGGTTCTGTTCTTCGATGTTCTTGGATATTCTTGGGTTTTCGGGTTGGTAGCGGTGGCGGGACTCGAACCCGCGACGCCGCGATTATGAGCCGCGTGCTCTGCCAACTGAGCTACACCGCCGAGCCCCCTTACGGATTTGAACCGTAGACCCCTTCCTTACCATGGAAGTGCTCTACCGCTGAGCTAAGGGGGCGCGGCGAAAAGGATAGCAACCGGCTACGTTCCGGTCCGATGGGAGTATCGCTGCGGCTCATCGAGCGACGTGACGCCGACGCGGTACGCGCGATCTACAACCGTGAGGTCCTCGATTCGACGGTCACGTTCGACATGGTGGAGCGCAGCACCGAGGAGCAGCAGGCCTGGATCGACCAGCACCGCGGCGCCCACGCCGCGATCGTGGCGGTCGACGACCGGGACGGCTCGGTCCTCGGGTTCGCGTCCCTGTCGCCGTACCGGCCTCGCCCGGCGTACTCCACCACCGTCGAGGACTCGGTGTACGTCCATCGAGACCATCGGGGACGGGGGCTGGGCCAGCTGCTGCTGGCGGAGCTGGTGGCGCTGGGACGGGATCACGGCTTCCACGCGATCGTCGCCCGGATCGTGGGGGGCCACGAGGCATCGATCGCCCTCCATGCCAGCTGTGGGTTCGAGCCCGTAGGAGTCGAGCGCGAGGTAGGACGGAAGTTCAGCCACTGGCTCGACGTTGTGGTGATGCAACGCATGCTCTCGGAGGTCAACCATGGCTCGTGACGATCTGCCCACCGCGGTCCTGACCGCCCGATTCGGCGAGGCCACCCGGTGGGCTTCCCTGCTCCACGCCGACCAGGCTCGGAAGGGCACCCGGATCGCCTACATCTCGCATCTGTTGGCCGTGGCATCGCTCGTCCTCGAGGACGGCGGGACCGAGGAGGAGGCGATCGCCGGGGTCCTGCACGACGCGATCGAGGACTGCCACGTCAGCGAGGCCGAGATCCGGGCCCGCTACGGGGGCCCGGTGGCGGAGATCGTGGTGGCCTGCTCGGAGAAACGGCCACCCGGCGCCGACTGGCAGACCCGCAAGCGGGACTATCTCGCCCATCTCGAGGACCCGAACCTGTCCACGGGCGCGTTGCGGGTGACGTCGGCCGACAAGCTCCACAACGCCCGGTCGATTCTGAGCGACCTGCGCGAGCACGGTCCGTCGATCTGGGATCGGTTCAACGCCGGCGCGTCCGCCCAGGCCTGGTACTACGGCGAGATGGCGCGGGTCCTCGGTGCGCGCTGCCCCACGTCGGTGCTCACCCGGGAGCTGCGGCGCGTGGTGGACGCGCTCGTCGCCGAGATCGAGCGCACGTAGCCGACGCCAGGGCCGCCCGGCCGGCTCGGCGGGCGGCCGGCGGCCCTGGACGTCACGCCGGTGAGGCGTGCTCACCGGAGCTCAGGTCCTGCCGTGGGCCGGGCTGGGTTCGAACCAGCGAAGCTTGCGCGACGGTTTTACAGACCGTTCCCTTTGGCCACTCGGGCACCGACCCCGCGCCGCGTACAGTAGCAGCCACCGTTTCGTGGTCTTCGAGGTGAAGCCAGATGCCGACGTTCGATGTGGTCTCGCAGGTCGACATGCAGGAGGTCCGCAACGCGGTCGATCAGGCCTCTCGGGAGGTGTCGACGCGCTTCGACTTCAAGGGGACCGATTCCACGGTCGCGCTCAAAGACGAGGGAATCGAGTTGCACAGCGACAGCGACCAGCGGCTGAAGGCCCTCACCCAGGTCCTCGAGGAGAAGCTCGTGCGCCGCAAAGTGTCCTTGAAGCTGCTCAGCTTCGGGAAGGTGGAGGAAGCGTCCAAGGGCGCGGTGCGCCAGGCCGTCACCCTCAACGTGGGAATCAACCAGGACAAGGCTCGGGAGATCGGCAAGTTCCTGAAGGGCTTGAACCTCAAGGGCGTGGCTCATCAGGTCCAGGGCGATCAGCTCCGGGTGAGCGGCAAGAAGCGGGACGACCTGCAGACCGCGATCCAGGCCATGCGCGACCACGACTTCGGCATCCCGCTGCAGTTCATCAATCAGCGGGACTGAACCGGGCGGCTCACCAGGTGGCGGTCCGGAGTCGGGCGATTCGGTCGGCGGTCGGCGGGTGCGTCGAGAACAGCGCCGCGAAGCCGACTCGGCGCCCGGTGAGCGGATTGATGATGTACGCCGTGGCTTCAGCCGGGTTGATGTTCATCGGCACCCGCTTGGCGTAGGCCTCGATCTTCTCCAACGCTCGGGCGAGCGGCTCGCCGTCGTGGAGGAGATGGGCCCCGCTGGCGTCGGCCTCGTACTCCCGAGACCGCGAGAGCGCCATCTGGACGAACATCGCGGCGATCGGGGCGAGGATCATCATGGCGAGGAGCCCGAAGACGTTGCCCTCTCCGTCCCGTCCCCCACCGCCGAAGATCGCGCCGAACATGGCGAGGCGGGAGACGAACATGATGCCCAGGGCCACCGCGGCCGCGACGGAGCTGATGAGGATGTCGTGGTTGCGGACGTGTGACAGCTCGTGGGCGAGGACGCCCTGGAGCTCGTCGGCGTCGAGGACCTCCACGATGCCCTGGGTGCAGCACACGGCGGCGTGGTGCTCGTTGCGGCCGGTCGCGAAGGCGTTCGGCTGGCGCTCCAGGGAGAGGTACAGCCGGGGCATCGGCATGCCGGAGCGGCGGGCGAGGTCCTCGACCATCGCGTAGAGCTGGGGGGCCTGCTCGCGGGTGACGGGCTGGGCTCGCGCGGCTCTGATCGCCAACGTGTCGCTGAACCAGTAGGAGCCGCCGGCGAAGGCCACTCCGATCAGGAGCCCGATCGCCAGCCCGGCGCTGCCGCCGATCGCGGCGCCGACCCCCATGAAGAGCGCTCCGAGCACGGCCAGCAGGACCGTGGTCTTCAGCGTGTTCCTGAGCATGTCCCCTCGCCTCGATGCGGCCCGGGGGAGGCCTCGTTGCACATCTCGTCTTGTGTGTTCGCAACGTTGGGCTGGGTCTGGTCGTTCCCGGCTGGGAGACTCAGTCGTAGTAGCCGGAGTGCAGGTAAAGACACGCGACGCCTTCGTCACGGAACATCGCCACGTTGCGTCGATCGTCCTCGATGGCGAGGCGCAGCTCGAAGCCGTAGCGGCGCAGGTCCCCAACCGATGCTCGTTTGAACTCCCGCGACTGGTCGTAGTCGCCGTAGGGACGCATGAGGAGCAGGTCCCAGCGGATCCGGTAGTGGCGCAGCCAGGCCTCGGTGAGGTGATGGATTCGCCCCGGCCGGGCGGTGAGCAGCACGACCCGCAAGTCGCGGTCGAGCAGCTCGAGGAGCACCCGGACCTCCTCGATGACGGGATCCTCACCGCAGGCGTCGAAGAAGGCCCTCCAGTCCTGGCGGGGCGCCTCGAGGTAGTGCTGGCGGCTCGCGGCGTCCGACAGGACCCCGTCGAGATCGATGACCGCGGCTGGACCCGGGGCGACGGCCCCATCGCGCCAGGTCCAATGATCAGGCCAGTCGGTCACTCCTCGTCGGCGCCGGTCGCCTGGCTGGCCAGGTACCGGCCCTTGATGCCCTCGACGACGGTCGGGTCCGCGAGCGTGGTGGTGTCCCCGAGCGCCTCGTCCTCGCTCACGTTGCGCAAGAGTCGACGCATGATCTTGCCGGAGCGAGTCTTGGGGAGATCGTCGGTGAACAGGATCGTCTGGGGCCGGGCGATCGGGCCGATGGTGTGGGCAACGTGCTCGCGCAACGCATCGCCGAGGTCGGGGCTGGGCTCCTGGCCGGCTCGCAGGGTGACGAAGGCGGCGATGGCGTGGCCAGTGGTGGGGTCGGTCTTGCCGACGACCGCGGCTTCCGCGACTGCGGGGTGCCCGACGAGCGCGTGCTCGACCTCGGCGGTCGAGATGTTGTGGCCAGAGATCAGCATGACGTCGTCGACGCGACCGAGCAGCCAGAAATAGCCGTCCTCGTCGCGCTTGACACCGTCGCCGGCGAAGTAGCAGTCACCGAACCGCGACCAGTAGGTGCTGCGGTAGCGGTCAGGATCGCCCCAGATGCCGCGCAGCATGGCGGGCCACGGTCGGGTCAGGACGAGGTAGCCCCCGCCGGGGGTGGGAACGGTCGTCCCGTCGTTGTCGACCACGTCGGCGGCGATGCCGGGCAGCGGGAACGTGGCGCTGCCCGGCTTGAGGGTCGTGGCGCCGGGCAGGGGGCTGATCATGATCGCGCCGGTCTCGGTCTGCCACCACGTGTCGACGACCGGACAGCGGCCACCCCCGATGTGCTCCCAGTACCAGACCCACGCCTCGGGGTTGATCGGCTCACCGACCGTTCCGAGCAGCCGGAGCGAGGAGAGGTCCCGACGCTCCGGGTACTCCGCTCCCCACTTCATGAAGGTGCGGATCGCGGTGGGTGCCGTGTAGAGGGTGGTGACGCCGTACCGCTCCGCGATCTGCCAGAGCCGGTCCTTGTCAGGAAAGTCCGGCGTCCCCTCGTAGAGCACACTGGTGGTCCGGTTCGCGAGCGGCCCGTAGACGATGTACGAATGCCCAGTCACCCAGCCGACGTCGGCTGCGCACCAATAGACGTCGGTGTCCGGCTTGAGGTCGAAGACGTACCGGTGTGTGAAGGCGACCTGGGTGAGGTAGCCGCCGGTGGTGTGCATGATCCCCTTGGGCTTCGCCGTCGTCCCGCTCGTGTAGAGCAGGTAGAGGAGGTCTTCGGCGTCCATCGGCTCGGGGGGACACTCGGTCGACTGGCGCGGGACGACGTCGTGCCACCACACGTCGCGCTCGGCGGTCATCGCGACGCCATCCTGTGCGGTCCGGCGCAGCACCAGGACCCGTTCGATCGACGGGCAGTCTCGAACCGCGACGTCCGCGGTCTCTTTGAGGGGAACGACCGTGCCGCGTCGCCACGCACCGTCGGCGGTGATCAGGACCTTGGCCTCGGCGTCGTTGATCCGGTCGCGCAGCGAATCGGCGGAGAATCCGCCAAAGACCACGGAGTGCGGTGCACCGATCCGAGCGCACGCCAGCAGCGAGATCGGGAGCTCCGGGACCATCCCGAGGTAGATGTTGACCCGGTCGCCCTTCTCGACGCCGAGCTCGAGCAAGGCGTTGGCGAGCTGCGACACCTCCACTTGCAACTGGGCGTAAGTGATCGTGCGGGTGTCGCCCGGCTCGCCCTCCCAGTAGTAGGCGACCTGATCACCATGCCCGGCCAGAACATGGCGGTCGATGCAGTTGTAGGCAGCATTGAGCTTCCCGCCGACGAACCACTTGGCAAACGGCAGATCCCATTCGAGGATCGTGTGCCATTCCTCGGACCAGTCCAAGAGCGCGGCGGCCTCACGCGCCCAGAAGCCCTCGCTGTCCCGGCCGGCCTCGTCGTAGATCTCCGCCCCGGTGACCAGCGCGTCCTTCTTGAAGTTCTCGGATGGCACGAAGGTGCGACCCTCGGCGAGCAGGGACTCGATGGTCTCGGACATTCGCGTGCCCCCAGTGCTGGCAGTTCGAGCGTCGGCGAGGCTAACGCGGCACCTGTGGCGCAAACGCCCCGCTACCCCGCGGGCGGGCGCGCGGGGCCGCGTCCCTCACCCCGACCCAGGAGCATGACGTGATGGGCGCCGAGGCCGGCGGGGTCGGTGAGTGCGGCTCCCTCGAGCGCCGTGCTGCGCCCGCGGATCGCTTCCAGGTCGCCCCGGTGGGCGCCGGCGTCCCAGCGTTGGCGGCCCGCCCCGACCAGCTCGTCCAGTCCCAAGCCGCGGAGCCAGTCAGCCTGGGTGGTCTCGTGCTGCACGGTGAACCCGGCGCGGGCGGCCGCCCGGCGGAGCCAGGGAAGCGCCACGTCGCAGGTGACGTCCTGCTCACCGGGAGCGTCGAGCGGGCTGGTGCCTCGCCCGTGCGAGCGGTAGGTGCGCAGCCAGCCGCTCGGGCCGTTCGGGCCGCGCGAGAGCAGACCCGCGGTCTCGTCGGCGTAGTCGATGATCCAGAGCTCGCCCCGGGGGAGGGTGGTCGCGACGTGCGCAAGCCAGTGACCAGCAGCCGCGGGGATGGGCAAACGGTCTCCGTGCCGCACGACGGCGTCGCCCGCGAGCTCGTCGGCGACGCCCGCGAGGTCCGCCGGGGCCTCGACGAGCAGCTCTTCGAAACGGGAGTCGTCGTGGGCGAGCGCGACCCGCACCTCGGCCCAGCCGCCGTCGCGGCGTTCGACGAGCCGCACCGCCAGGTTGTCGAGCAGCTCGTTAGCGGCGACCACGCCGGTGAGGGCCACGGCGGGGAGGTCCCGCAGGGCGGTGACCACGGGCCCCGATCGGAGGATGGGCTCGGCGGGCTCGTCCAGCGCGTCACGGGCGAAGGGTCCGAGCGCGACGGCGGCCGGCTCGAGGTCGAGGACGGCGCGGGCCTCGTCGCGCAACGCCGGCGAGCGCTCGACGAGTACGGCCCGCAGCGCGCGGGAGCAGGCCGGGCGGGCGCGCAGGACATCCGCGAGCAGCCGTCCGCGCCCACCGCCGGCGTCGACGAGGACGAACGGGTCGGGATCGGCGAGGCGCCGCCACGCTTCGTCGAGCGCCCGGGCGACCAGGGTGCCGAACAGGGAACCGACCTCGGGGCTGGTGATGAAGTCGCGTCCCGCGCGCCCCGCCCCGCGGCCTTCGCCGAAGAAGGCGTCGACGGCTGCCCCGTGGAACTCCGCGAAGGTGATCGGACCGGCTCGGCGGATCTGGTCGGCCAAGCGTCGGCCGACGTCAGCGGCGGCCACGCGCGCCGCGCTCGTCGGGTCGAGCGCCGCGTGCTGCGAGGTCAGCCGCGCTGAAAGGCGATCTCACCGAGGCGGGCGAAGAACTGCGGATAGACACCGACCACCAGGATGACCGCGGTCATCAGACCCATGGCCGCGCTCAGCCCGACCGGGAGCCGTGGCGAACTGAGCTCGACCCCTGCCGCGGGCTCGTCGAACCACAAGCGGCGCACGACACCCGAGTAGTAGAAGAACGCGATCACCGAGTTCACCGCCGCGATGACTCCGAGGACCACCGCGACGGTCGTGTTTGCGTCGAAGACCGCCCGGAACATCACGAACTTGGCGAACCATCCCGCGAGGGGCGGGATGCCGGCGAGTGAGAAGAGGAACACGGAGAACATCACCGCAATGGCGGGGTTCGTACGTCCGAAGCCCGCGAGTCGCGAGATCTCCGCCGACCGAGTCCGCCGGGCTGCGGCGATCACGGCGGCGAACGCACCCAGGTTCATCGCCCCGTAGATGAGGATGTAGATCACGACGGCCTGCCACGCCGCGTTGCCTCGTACGTCGCCGGCCACCGCGAGTGGAACGAGGATGAATCCGCCCTGCGCGATGGACGAGTACGCGAGCATGCGGACGATGTTGGTCTGACGGAGCGCGGCGAGGTTGCCGAGCGTCATCGAGGCCGCCGCCAGCACCCACAGGATGGGCTGCCAGGAGTTGCCCGATGGGAAGAACCCGAGTCGCACGATCGTCAGGAGGGCGACGAAGCCGCCGGCCTTGGATGCGACGGACAGGAACGCGGTGACTGGCGTCGGGGCGCCTTCGTAGGTGTCGGGGGCCCAGAAATGGAACGGGACGGCACTGACCTTGAAGGCAAACCCGACCAGCGTGAGGAAGACGGCGACCGCGAAGAGCGCCGGTGTATGGCCGCTGGCGTACTTGTGGATATCGACGAGCACCGTCGAGTTGGCGAGCCCGAACACCAACGACATGCCGTAGAGCATCACGGCGGATGACAGGACGCCGATGAGGAAGTACTTCAAGCTGGCTTCGTTGGACTTGGTGTCGTGCTTGCGCCACCCGGCGAGGACGAACGTCGGAATGGTGATGGTCTCGAGGGCGACGAAGATCGAGATGAGGTCCCGGGCCGACGAGATGACGATCATCCCGAGCAAGGACGTCAGCAACAGGACATAGAACTCGCCCTGGTAGTAGTCGCCTTCGCCGATGTAGTCGAACGACAACAGCAATGTCACATATCCGGCGACCAGGAAGAAGCCGGTGAGGACGAGCGAAAAGGGATCGACGACGAACGCGCCGCCGAACAGCGAGCGGGTCTGCCCGTCGACGGCGAGCGTGAGCACCGGCACGAGCGAGCCGAGGACGCCCAGCGCGGCAATTCGGGCCGGCAGCTTCGAGTCGTCGGTGAACAGGTCGGCTATCAGCACGGCCACGATCGTCACCGTGAGGACGATCTCGGGCGCGAACGCGTGGAAGTCGACGTGGGGATTCAACCGTCAGCCTCCGAAGACTTTCGACACGTTCGACACGGCGCCGTGTGTGATGTGGAAGATCAGGTTGGGATAGATGCCGAGGGCGACGATGAGGAGCAGGAGCGGAACCCAGGCGATCCATTCGGAGACGTGGACATCGTGGATGTGAACGTTCTCGAACTCGGCCTTGACGGCGCCGAACGCGACCCGCTGGAGCATCCAGAGGAGGTAGCCAGCGGCGAGAACGGTGCCGATCGCGGCGACGACCAGGTAGACGCGGAACGTCAAGAGCTGATCGCCGTTGAAGAGGCCCTGGGTCAGCTTGGCCGGGTTGTAGGCGGACAGGATCGCGGGGAACTCGCCCCAGAATCCGGCCAGGCCGGGTAAGCCGAGCGATGCCATGACGGTGAACCCGAGGATCCAGCCCAGCTTCGGCGCCTGGGTCAGCAGGCCACCGAGGCGGTTCATCTCTCTGGTCTTGTAGCGCTCCTGCACCGAGCCGGCGACGAAGAAGAGCAGCCCGGTGATGAGACCGTGGGCCACCATGCCGAAGACGGCGGCGTTGATCCCGAAGCTCGTCAGCGTGGCGATGCCGAGCATCACGAATCCCATGTGGGACACCGACGAGAACGCGATGAGCCGTTTCATGTCGCGCTGCGCGAGACAGCACAGTGCGCCGTAGATGATCGCGATGACCGCGAGGAGACCGATCCACGGCGCCCAGGCTCGAGCAGCCGCGGGCAGGATCGGCAGGGCGATTCGGATGAATCCGTAGGCACCAAGTTTCAGCAAGATGGCAGCCAGCAATACCGAGCCGACCGTCGGTGCTTCGGTGTGCGCGTCGGGCAGCCAGGTGTGGAACGGGAACATCGGGACCTTGATCGCGAAGCCGAGGAACAGGCCTCCGAAGACCAGCGCCTGGGTTCCGCTGGCAATGCCGGACCCGCCGAACTGAGCGAGCTGGGGCATCTGAAAGGTCTGATGCTTGGACAAGAAGAAGATGGCCAAGAAGCTGACGAGCATCAACGCCGACCCGAACAGCGTGAACAAGAAGAACTTGATCGCGGCGTACTGGCGGTTTGGTCCTCCCCAGACACCGATCATGAAGAACATCGGCAAGAGGACGATCTCGAAGAACACGAAGAAGAGGATTAGGTCCTGCGCGACGAAGGTCCCGTTCATCCCGACCGCGAGGAGCAAGATGAGCGCGAGGAACGCCTTCGGGTTGTGCGGCTCGGGGAAGTGGTTCCACGAGTAGATGATGCATAGGACGACCATCAGCATCGACAGAATCAGCAACGGGAGCGAGATCCCGTCGACACCCATGTGGTAGCGCGCCTTGATGAGCGGGATCCACGACTTGTCGACGATGAACTGCAGCTTCCCGCCCTGGCTGTAGTTGAAGTCAGCCAAGATTCCGACCCCGACCGCCAACGTGGCGAGGGACGCCACGAGGGCCGTCGTCTTGATCGCCTGCTCATGCGCGCGGGGGATGAACAGCACCGCCGCGAGCCCAACCAGCGGGATGAACACCGCCAAGGTCAGTGCCCAGTCATCGAACCAGTGCATGGCTTCGGGTTACCTCTCGGCTCAGTGGATGTTGATCAAGAAGAGGGCGAGACTGAGAAGTCCGACCCCTCCGAACAGGACCAGCGCGTACCGCTGTACGTGCCCGGACTGGAAACCTCGCACCTCAGCTCCGGCTCGGTCGGTCTCGAGCGCGATGCCGTTGGCCGCGCCGTCGACGACTCGTTGGTCGATGACGTCGTAGGTGTATCGGGCAATCCGGGTCGAGCCGCTCCCCAGGCCGTTGACCACGCCGTCGATGACGTGCTGATTGACCCAGTAGGACGCACGGGCGACGGCACCTCGAATGCCGTCGACGATGATGTCTTCGTACAGGTAGTCGAGGTAGTACTTGTTGACCAGGAACTGGTAGCCCGATCGGGCGAGCGCGTTGCGCTCGGTCAGTCCCCGGAAGGCGCGGAGTTCATCTCGGCGGAGCCAGTAGTAGCCCGCGATGACGATCGCGGCGAGCGCGATGGACACCGACAGGATCGCCTTCGGGTAGTCGAAGGCGGCGTTGTTGAGGTGAGGAAAGGCGACCTGGGGTTGCACCCAGTCCTTGATCTTCTCGAGACCGAGGGGGGCGGCGTTGACGAGGCCGGCCCCGACGGACAGGGCCCCGAGGATGACCAGCGGGATCGTGATCGCCCGCTCGGACTCGTGGGGGTGCTCGTGGCCTCGGTACTCGCCGAAGAAGGTGAGGTACACGACGCGGGTCATGTAGGCGGCGGTCAGGAACGCGCCGATGAGCCCGACGACCAGGAACGCCGTGTAGCCGTTCTTGCCGGCGTTCACGAGGATCTCGTCCTTCGACCAGAACCCGGCCAGTGGGAAGATTCCCGCCAGCGCGAGCGACCCGATGACGAAGGTCCAGAACGTGATCGGCATCTTCTTGCGCAGGCCCCCCATCTCGCGCATGTCGAAGGAGTGGCCGGCGGCGTGGCTGACCGATCCGGCACCGAGGAAGAGCAACGCCTTGAAGAAGGCGTGGGTGAAGAGGTGGAAGACCGCCGCCGACCAGGCGCCGACGCCGAGCGCCATGACCATGTAGCCGAGCTGGCTGATCGTTGAGTAGGCGAGGACCTTCTTGATGTCGGTCTGCACGAATGCGAGCGCCGCACCGATGATGATGGTGACGCCGCCGACCAGCGCCATGGCGTTGACGCCGCCGTGTCCGATCGAGAACCCGTTGAAGAACACCGGGTAGAGGCGGGCACCGAGGAAGACGCCGGCGACGACCATGGTCGCGGCGTGGATCAGTGCGGAGACCGGTGTGGGCCCCGCCATCGCGTCCGGGAGCCAGGTGTGGAGGGGGAACTGGCCGCTCTTGCCGATGATCGCGACGAGGAGGCAGACCGCGGCGGCGAGCAGGAAGGCGTGCTGGGCGTGCCCGCTGGTCGCGTAGAGGTTGGTCGCGCCGATTCCGAAGGAGCCGACGGTGAAGAACAAGATGATGATCCCGATCATCAGGCCGATGTCGCCGGTTCGGGTCGTGAGGAAGGCCTTGATCGCGGCCCGGCTGTTCGCCGGCTCCTCCCACCAGTGACCGATGAGCATGAAGGAGCAGACCCCGACGAGCTCCCAGCCCACGAGGAGCTGGATTGTGTTCGAGGCGACGACCAACGTCAGCATCGACGCGGTGAACAGGGACAGCGCGGCGAAGTACCAGGTGTAGCGACGGTCGCCGCGCATGTACGCGGTCGAGTAGATCTGGACTAACAGCGAGATGAGAGTGACGACGACCACCATCATCACGGTGAGTCCGTCGACGAAGGTCCCGACCCCGAACTTGATCGACCCGTTCTGCCACCAGGTGATCGACTCGGTGACCGGCTGGACGGCATGCGCGCCACCGGCCGAGACGACGCCTTTCGTGAAGGCAGCCAGACCCTCGCTCTTGCCCGTCGCGTTGTCCACCCGCTGGATCCACTGGCCGGCCGCCACGCAGGACGCCACGAACGACGCACCCACGGCCGCGATTCCGACGAATGCTCCCTTCCCGGGGGACCGCTTGCCGAAGAAGACGATCGCGACGAACGCGACCGCGGGCAGCGTCGGGATGATCCAGGCGTTCTCGAGCACGGCGGGTCAGCCCTTCAGCTGATCGACTTCGTCAAGGTCGGGACTGTGCAGGTTCCGATAGATCAGCAGCACGATCGCGAGGCCGACGCCGACCTCCGCGGCGGCGATGGTGATGATGAAGAGCGCGAAGATCTGACCACTGACATTCTTCGTGAACGCCGAGAAGGCGACGAGGTTGATGTTGACGGCGTTCAGCATGAGCTCGATGCTCATCAGCACCAGCACGCCGTTTCGTCGGGCGAGGACCCCGTAGGCCCCGGTGCAGAACAGGAACGCGGCGAGGATCAAGAACTCGTTGAGTTGCACCTCAGTCCTTTCGGGCCAGGACGACGGCGCCGACCAGCGCGGCGAGGAGGAGCATCGAGACGACCTCGAACGGCACGACGAAGACCCGGAAGATATCCGTGCCGACGTGACTCGTGCGTCCGAGGGAGACCAGGGCGTTGCTGAAGTGGATCTTCTTGCCGCCGAACGCGTTCACGAGGAGTGCGATCAGCACTCCGAGGACGAAGAGCGCGACGACGAGTCCGCCCCAGCGCTGGTCGTTGTCGAGCGCTCCCGCGTCGTCGTGCATCGGGGCTCTGGTCAACATGATGCCGAAGAGGAACAGGACGACCACCGCGCCGATGTAGATGAGCACCTGGACCCAGGCCACGAACTCGGCGGCGAGCAAGATGTACTGGGCGGCCGCGCCGGCGAGCACCACGACGAGAAACAGTGCGGCGTGCACAATGTTGCGGGAGCGGACCACTCCGATCGCGGCGGCGGCCATCGCGACCGCGAGGACCCAGAAGGCAACCTGCTGCTCCCACACTGGGCTACTTCTTTCCCTTCGTTTCGGCACCGACCTCAAGGGGTTCGGGTTCCGGCACCGTCTGCATCCAGTCGCCCAGCTTGACCTTGTCGTGCAGGAGTCGCCCGATCTGGAACTCGGAGTACTCGAACTCCGGGGTCCAGAACAGGGCGTCGAAGGGACAGACCTCGACGCAGATCCCGCAGTACATGCACAGCGCGTAATCGATGTCGAAGCGGTCCAAGATGTTGACGGAGCGGGGTCGGCCACCCTCGCGGCGAGGGGGTCGCTGCTCCTTGTGACCTTCGATGTAGATGCACCAGTCCGGACATTGACGGGCGCACAGCATGCAGGAGGTGCAGTTCTCCTCTTTGAGCGCGATGACGCCGCGCGCGCGCGTCACCGGGGCCTCGCGCTCGTGCGGGTACTGCACCGTGACCGCCGGGCGCAGCATCGTTTTGAACGTGATGCCGAGCCCGCCGATCAGCCCGGGCATCTTGGGTTTGTGCAACCGAGGCATCAGAACGCCACCTTGAAGACGCCGGTCAGGAGGATGTTGGCCAACCCGAGCGGGATGAGCACCTTCCACGCCAGGGCCTGCAGCTGGTCCTCGCGCAGGCGTGGATACGTGAACCGCACCCAGAACATCAAGAACGCCACGGCCATGAGCTTGATGAAGAGGACGCCGGGGCCCAGGATGTCGGCCCAGGTGCCGTGGACCCCGGGCAGCGCCCAGCCGCCGAGGAAGAGCGTCGCGGCGATCGCCGCGAACCCAAAGGCGGTGCCGAACTCGCCGATGAAGAAGAAGAGGAACCGAAAGCCCGTGTACTCGACCATGTAGCCGGCGACGAGTTCGCTCTCGGCGACGGGCATGTCGAAGGGTGTCTGGGTGAGTTCGGCTTGGGCCGCGACGAGGAACAGGGCGAAGCCGAAGAACTGGGTCAGGATGAACGGCTGGCCGAGGCCACCAAAGCCGAAGATCGCGCCGTGCTGCTGCGAGAGCACGATGCCTTGCAGGCTCAGGGTGCCGGCCTGGATCACGACGCCGACCACGGCGAGCAGCAACGGCAGCTCGTAGGCGATGAGCTGCGCGGCGGCCCGCAGCGCGCCGAGCAGGGCGTACTTGTTCGCGCTGGCCCAGCCGGCCATCAGGACCCCGATCACGGACAGGCTGGAGACCGCGAGCGCGTAGAACACGCCGACGTTGAGGCTCTTATCGACCAGGTCGGGACCGACGGGGATCACGAGGAAGACGAGGAACGTCGACAGCACGACGACCGCCGGCGCGGCAGCGAAGACGCGCCGATCGGATTGCGCCGGCATGATGTCCTCCTTCTGGAGGAACTTCAGGCCGTCGCCGACCAGCTGATACCAGCCGTGAAAGCCGCCGGGGTCCATGGGGCCGAGGCGGCTCTGCATGTGGCTCATCATCTTCAGCAAGAAGACGTACCCGAGGATCAACGCACCTAGCGGGATGATCGCGAGGATGATCAGGGTCTTGATGGCCAGGGTTGTGCCCCAGCCGATGCTGAGCGCCAGCGTCGGGATCGCCGTCATCGGTCGATGTCGCCGAGGATGAAGTAGAGCGACGCCAGGATCGTGATCACGTCGGGTACGTACACGCCGCGCAGCAGCCACGGCAGGATCGACACGTTGCTGAACGACGCGGAGCGAATCTTCACCCGGAACGGACCCGTCGCCCCCTTCGAGATCACGTAGTAGCCCATCTGACCGAGCGGGTTCTCGGTCTCGACCCAGGTCTCGCCCGCGGGCACCTTGATGATGCGGGGCACCTTCGCCATGATCGGGCCGGCCGGGATGCCGTCGAGGCACTGCAACACGATCCGGGCTGACTCCCGGGTCTCTTGGAGACGCACCCAGTAGCGGGAGTACGAGTCGCCGTCGGGGTGGGTCCAGACCTGGAAGTCGAGGTCGGGGTAGGCGAGGTACGGGCGGGCGTCGCGCCGCAGGTCCCAGTCCACGCCGGACGCTCGCAGGTTGGAGCCTGAAACGCCGTACGGCGCGCCGGTCGCGGCGGGGATGATCCCGATGCCCCGGGTCCGGGCCCGGAAGATCTCGTTGCCCAAGACGAGGTCTTCGAAGTCGTCGCACGCGTCGAGCACGATTTTCATCGTGGAGCGGCATTCGGCGATCCATCCCCACGGCAGATCGTCCTTGAGGCCGCCGATGCGGTTGAAGTTGGGGTGGAAGCGTCCGCCGGTCGCGGCCTCGATGAGGTTCAAGACGTACTCGCGGTCCCGGAACCCGTAGAAGGCGGGGGTCAGGGCCCCGACCTGGAGGCCCATCTCGCCGAGGAACAGCAAGAAGGTCGCGATGCGCGAGAGCTCGGTGAGCACGGTGCGGATGTACGTGGCTCGAGGGGGGGCTTCGATCCCCATGAGCTGCTCCGCCGCGGTCATGAACGGCACTTCGTTGGCGAAGCTCGACAGCCAGTCGATTCGGTTGATCAGTGTGGTGATCTGCGGGTAGGTGCGGAACTCGGTCAGCTTCTCGTAGCCGCGGTGCATGTACCCGATGACAGGATCGGCGCTGATCACGCGCTCACCGTCGAGGCGCACGACGAGTCGCAGCGTGCCGTGGGTCGCCGGGTGCTGAGGCCCGAGATTGAGGATCATGTCGCCGGTGTCGAGCTCGACGTTGACCTGCGCGTCGGCGAGGTGGCGCATCGCCGCGCGGTCGACCTGGAACGAGGAGGGCGGGGCGGCGTCGGTCGTGCTCACGCCGAGGCCTCACCGCTGGTCGCCGCCTCGGCGGTCTCGGGAACGTCAGGCATCGCTTCGACGTCGACCAGGCCTGGCCAGGGCTTCACGACACGGGCAAGCAGCGGGAAGTCCTTGCGCAGCGGATGGCCTTCGAACGCGCTCGGCAGGTAGAGATGGCGGAGTGCGGGGTGCCCGTCGAACGTGATCCCGAACATCTCCCAGCATTCCCGCTCGTGCCAGTCCGCGCCCGGATAGACCGCGACCCACGACGCGACCGAGGGGCTGGCCTCGTCGACGTCGGTCTTGAGGGTCAGCGCGCGGTGGTCACTCGTCGACTGCACATGGGCGAAGACCTGGAACCGTCCGGCCGATCCGGCCGCGCCGTACGTCGTCTCGGTCGGCTGCACGGGCGAGGAGGTGTCGCCGCCGGCGTCGTCACCTTCGCGCGGGGCGGGCTGCCAGTCGATTCCGGAGATGAACGAGAGGTAGTCGCAGTGGAGCTGGTCGCGCGCGACCTCGGCGGCCCGAGCCCAGGACGCGAGGGTGATACGCACGATCAGGTTCCCGAAGACCTCGGCCTGGTCGAGGATCGCGTCGGCACCGAGGCTGTCCCGCAAGATCGCGAGGGTTTCCTCGTGCTCGGGGTTGGGTTCGGGGAGGGCGTCCTCCCCGATGGCGGCAGTCGGTTCGTCAGGCAACGACGATCGGCTCCCCGCGCCAGCGCTTCTGCAGCTCGTCGTTGCCGATGCCCTCATTCTGGATGCGCTCTTGAAGCAACACGATGCCCTGGAGCAGCGCTTCGGGCCGAGGGGGACAGCCGGGCACGTACACGTCGACGGGGATGACCTGGTCGACGCCCTTGGTGACGGAGTAGGAGTCCCAGTAGGGCCCGCCACAGTTCGCGCACGAGCCCATCGAGATGACGTACTTGGGGTCCGGCATCTGCTCGTACAGGCGCTTGATCGAGGGCGCCATCTTGTCGGTGACCGTCCCGGAAATCACGACGAGGTCCGCTTGGCGTGGGCTCGCCGGGAAGGGGATCACCCCCAGGCGCATCATGTCGTAACGCGGACTGGCCAGGGCGGCGCCCATCTCGATGGCGCAGCACGCGAGTCCCCACTGGAACATCCACAGCGAGTACTTCCGGCTGTAGTTGAGGAGCCACGTCATGGGCTTGGGAAGCCGACCCTGCTCGACTAGGCCCACCGGAGCACTCCCTTTCGCCACGCGTAGACGAGACCCAGCGTGAGCACGATGATGAACACGGCCATCTCGATCAATCCGTAGACGCCGAGACTCTTGAGGTTGACGGCCCACGGAAAGATGAAGACCGCCTCGACGTCGAACATTACGAAGAGAAGGGCGTAGACGTAGTAGCGGACGTTCGACTGGCCCCAGCCGCCGACTGGATCCGATCCGGCCTCGTAGGTGATGAACTTCTCCGGCTGGGGCCGATTCGGCCGCAGCAGGCGTCCGGCGCCGAGCATCGCGCCGAACATCAGCGCCGCGGCTCCGATGAGCACGGCAACTGACAGGTACTGGCGATAGAACTCGGTCACCGCGAACCGGTCCTCTCGATCCCCCGGGAGTCCACCGGACGCGGAGGATATCAGCGGCGGTCGGCGGCACCTGTACCGCGGAGCCGCGGGGTGCGGTGCGCGACGATCTCGGGGGACCGTGGAGGGCCGGATGCGAGGAGAACGACCGTGGCATGGCCACCCGGACCGGCCGGTGACCGCCTTCGTCTTGTCGGGTGGCAGCAATCAGGGCGTCGCGCAGGTCGGGATGCTCCGCGCGCTCCTCGAGCGCGGCATCACCCCGGACGTGATCGTGGGCACCTCGGCGGGCGCGCTCAACGGCGCCGCGATTGCCACCAGCCCCACCTTGGCGAAGGTGGACGAGCTCGAGCAGGTCTGGCTCGGCCTTCGGGGCGAGCAGCTCTTCCCCGGCGGGGCGTGGAAGCGGGCCTGGAACGTACTGCGTCGGGATGATCATCTCGCGTCGAACGACGGGCTCGTCGACGTCTTGGAGCGGTCCGGGCCGGCCGAGGCCTTCGCCGACCTCGAGGTTCGACTGCGAGTTGTGACCACCGATCTCGACAGCGGGGACGAGATCCTGATCGTGGGGGGTCCGGTCATGCCCGCCCTCCTGGCCAGCGCGGCCATCCCCGGGATCTTTCCCCCGGTCGAGCTCCACGGCCACCGCCTCGTCGATGGCGCGGTCGTCAACCTCGTGCCCATCTCACACGCCTTCGCCGGTCCCACCAGCCGCGTGTTCGTGCTCGACGTCTCCGACCCGATGGGATCCCGGGCGATTCGCTCCCCCCTCGACGTCGCGGTCCGAGCGTTCGCGATCTCGCGCGACCAGCGCTTCGAGCTCGAGCTCCAGTGGGTCCCCGACGGGGTCGACCTCGTCGTGCTCCCCGCCCCGATCGACGATCGAGAGTTCTTCGACTTCTCGGGGGGCGAGGCGCTGATCAAACAGGCGCACCAGCTGGCGCTGCAGGCGCTCGACAACTACGCGGCCGGTCTCCCACCGCCGCGCCGCCGGTGGTGGCGTCGTCAGGCGGTGGGGGGCGAACCACGCGAGCTCAGGCGTTCCAGCGTCGCAGGGTCGGGTACTCGTGTTCGCGGCCGAGCACGTTGATCGTCGCGGTCTCGAGCATGAACTGGCCCCCGGCCCGAGGCCCGAAGCCGAGATAGACCGCGGTGAGCACGCGTAGGACGTGGCTGTGGGCGAAGAGGAGCGCGTCGCCTCCGGCTGCTGCGCACCGCTCGATGACGCGCTGCACGCGAGCCTCCACTCGGGCCGGGGTTTCGCCTCCCGGTGTCTCACCGGACCAGATCGTCCAGCCGGGAGAACGGGCGCGGATCTGCTCGGTCGTCAGGCCCTCGTAGTCGCCGTAGTCCCATTCCTGGAGATCGTCATCGACGACCGCGTCGGGGTAGCCGGCAAGCCGAGCCGTCGTGCGGGCGCGCTGGCGGGGGCTGGTGAGCACGAGGGCGAAGTCGTGTCCCGCGAGTCGGGGGGCCAGGGCGCGGGCTTCGTCCTCGCCTTCGGGTAACAGCGCCAGATCGGTGCGGCCGGTGTGGCGCCCGTTCTGGCTCCATTCGGTCGCGCCGTGGCGGACCAGCCAGAGCTGTGCTGGGAGTTCCGTCATCCCCGGAGACGTCGGTAGCGACGGATCAGCGCGTTAGTCGACGAATCGTGGTCGAGCGCAGGGTCGGTGGTGGCGTCGAGCTCCGGCACGATGTCGAGCGCCAGCTTCTTGCCCAGCTCCACCCCCCACTGGTCGAACGAGTTGATGTTCCAGATCGCGCCCTGGGTGAAGACCTTGTGCTCGTACAGGGCGATGAGCTGGCCCAGCGTGTCGGGGCTGAGCTCGGGGACCAGGATCGTGTTCGTGGGGTGATTGCCGGCGAAGGTGCGGTGGGGAACCTGGAAGTCCGGGACGCCCTCGGCTCGCACTTCCTCGGCCGTCTTGCCAAAGGCGAGCGCCTGGGGCTGGGCGAACAGGTTTGCCATCAAGACGTTGTGGTGGTCACCGACCTGGTGGCGGGGCTGGCAGAAGCCGATGAAGTCGCAGGGGATCAGCTTCGTGCCCTGGTGGATCAGCTGGTAGTAGGCGTGCTGCCCGTTCGTGCCGGGCTGTCCCCAGATGATGGGTCCGGTCTGCCACGCGACGGGCTCCCCGTCCCGGGTGACGGACTTGCCGTCGCTCTCCATGTCGAGCTGCTGGAGATAGTCGGTCAGTCGGGCGAGGTACTGGTTGTAGGGGAGGATGGCAACCGTCTCGGCACCGAAGAAGTTGTTGTACCAGACACCGATCAACCCCAGGATCATGGGCAGGTTCTGCTCGATCGGCGCGGTGCGGAAGTGCTGGTCCATGCGATGGAAGCCGGCCAGCATCTCGGCGAACCCGTCGGGTCCGATCGCGAGCATGAGGGAGAGCCCGATGGCAGAGTCATAGGAGTAGCGGCCGCCGACCCAGTCCCAGAACTCGAACATGTTCACGGTGTCGATTCCGAACTTGGCGACTTCTGCTTCGTTGGTCGACACCGCCACGAAGTGCTTGGCGATCGCCGCGTCGTCACCGAGTGCCGCCAGGGTCCACTGGCGCGCCGTACGGGCGTTGGTCATCGTCTCGAGCGTGGTGAACGTCTTGGAGGCGACGATGAAGAGCGTCTCGGCCGGATCAAGGTTTCGTGTTGCTTCCCAGAAGTCGGTTCCGTCGACGTTCGACACGAACCGAAACGTCATCGACCGATCGCTGAAGTCGCGGAGCGCCTCGTAGGCCATGCGAGGTCCGAGGTCGCTGCCGCCGATGCCGATGTTGATGACGTTGCGGATGCGCTGCCCGGTGTGCCCGGTCCATGCACCGGAGCGCACCCGTCGAGCGAAGTCGCCCATCCGATCGAGGACCTCGTGGACCTGGGGGACGACGTCCTGGCCGTCGACCGTGATCTGCTCTCCCCGCGGAGCTCGGAGCGCGACGTGGAGCACGGCCCGATGCTCGGTGATGTTGATCTTCTCGCCGGCGAACATGGCGTCGCGGAGCTGCTCGACGCCGGCCCGCCGAGCGAGCGCGACGAGCAGCCGGATCGTGTCGGCGGTCAGCCGGTTCTTCGAGTAGTCGAGGTACAGGTCGCCCGCCTCGAGGCACATGGACTCGCCTCGATCGGGCTGGGCCGCGAACAGGTCTCGGAGATGGGTGTCCCGGAGCTGCTCGTAGTGGTGGGCCAGCTCCTGCCATTCGGCGGTGTCGACGATCCGCGTCATCCAACGGCTCCTCTCGGCGCGCCGAGCCTACGGGTCTGATCGGACCGGCGCCCCGGGGCGGGGGCGACCCGACTGCCGGACCCGCGGCCGAGCACGCGACGGTTCGTCAGAGGAGGAACGTCGCGTCTCTCGCCCAGTGGACGAACACGCCCGGGACCACGCCGACGACGAGGACGAGGGCGGCGCAGGCGACCAGGACGAGCCCACTCCAGACGTCGACGCGCCGAGGCGTCTCGAGCGGTTTCGCTGAGCTGGTCTCCTCGCCGGGGGTGAGAACCGTGTACGCGATGCGCAGGTAGAAGTAGGCGGTGACGACCGCGGCGAGGACGCCGATGACGAGGAGCACGTACTGGTGGGCCTGCGCGGCCGCGCTGAACACCTCCAGCTTGGCGATGAACCCGCCGGTGAACGGAATGCCGGCCTGGGCGAGGACGAAGAAGATCAGCAAACCCCCGACGATCGGACGCTCGAGCGCGAGGCCCCGGTAGTCGTCGAGCGAGTGGCGGTCGTCCCCCCGTCGAGTGGCCACGGTCAGGACCGCGAAGGCGCCGACCGTCATGAAGGAGTACACGAACAGGTAGAGCAGCGCGGCCTCGCGGCCGCGTGAGGTCGCGGTCTGAAATCCGATCAGGATGTAGCCCGCGTGCGCGATCGACGAGTATGCGAGCATCCGTTTCACGTCTGTCTGCACCACGGCCGCCACGCTCCCCACGACAAGGGAGAGCACGGCGAGCGCGAAGACCGCAGGACGCCAGTCCGCGCGGTAGAGCGGGAACGCGACCCCAAAGACGCGCAGCAGGGCCGCGAAGCCAGCCGCCTTCGTCGCCGCCGACATGAACGCCGTGATTGGGGTCGGGGCACCCTGGTAGACGTCGGGTGTCCACATGTGGAACGGCACGGCTGCGACCTTGAAGCCGAGGCCGACCAGCAAGAAGGCGATCCCGGCCAGGAGCGTGCCCTGGTCGAGGAGGGTGTTGTGGGCCAAGAAGCTGGCGATGCCGGTCAGCGACGTGGTGCCCGTCGCGCCGTAGGTCAGGGCGACGCCGTAGAGGAAGATCGCCGAGGAGAACGCCCCGAGCACGAAGTACTTGATGCCCGCCTCTTGCGAGCTGAGGCGGCGCCGGTCGAAGGCGGCCAGCACGTAGAGCGGGATGGAGAGCACCTCGAGGGCGAGGAACACGACGATGAGGTCGTTGGCGGTGGTCATGGCGAGCATCCCGGCCGCGGAGAGCAGCACGAGCGCCAGGTACTCGGGTGCGTCCAGGCCCTCGCGGCGCAGATACGCGACGGACAGCAGGAGGGTCATCAGGGTGGCGCCGAGGACCACGACGCCGAGGAAGATCCCGAACAGATCGACGCGGACCATCCCGGCCACGGTGCTGATCGCGCGGTGATGGTCGACGACCTGCCAGAGCCGGTACTCGACTGCGCCCGCGGCGACAACGCCCGAGATCGCCACCACCACGCAGAGCGGCATCGTGATGGGACGCCGGCGCAGGACGGAGCGCAGCATCACCATCACGACGCCCGCGGCGGCGAGCGCGATCTCGGGCGAGATCGCGAGCCAGTTGATGGACGGGGTGGAGATCGGGGGGGTCACGGGCCACCCAATCCGAGTCGGATCGATTCGCTGGCCGTGACGCCCTTGGGCAGCGTGGTCTTGGAGTAGCCGGCGGGGCGTTTCTCGTGGAAGCCAGTCTTGAGCTCGACGTTGACGATCGTGCGCTTCACCGACGGCTCGATCCGGTCCAGCGCCGCTTTGGGGTAGAGGCCGAGGAAGAGGCTGAGCGCGAGCAGTGGGGCCACGACGATGACCTCGCGCAGGCTGACGTCGGGCATGCGAAGCGTGATGGCCGACGGTTTGCCCATGAACACGCGCTGGAAGGCCCAGAGCATGTAGACCGCGGCGAAGATCACGCCGATCGCGCCGGCGATGGCCCAGGGACGCCGCGACACGAAGGTTCCGACCAGCGAGAGGAACTCGCCGATGAACCCGGAGAAGCCGGGCAGGCCGATGCCCGCCACCATCGCGAGCATGAACATTGCGGTCAGCATCGGTGCCGATCGCCAGACGCCGCCGTATTCCGATATCTCGTAGGTATGGCGGCGCTCGTAGAGCATGCCGACGACGAGGAACAGCGCGCCGGTGGTCAACGGATGGCTCAGCATGGTGAAGACCGCGCCGTCGAGTCCGAGCACGGTGAGCGAGAAGATCCCGACGATCACGAAGCCCATGTGCGCGATGGACGAGTAGGCGATGACCCGTTTCAAGTTCTTCTGCATCGCGGCGACGACGGCTCCATAGAGGATGCCGATCACCCCGAGGGTCAGGAGCAGCGGGGCCAGGTTCACCGAGGCGTGCGGGAACAGCTCGAACGAGAAACGGAGGAACCCGTACGCGCCCATCTTGATGATCACGCCCGCCAACACGACCGAGCCCGCAGTCGGCGCCTCGGTGTGCGCGTCGGGAAGCCAGGTATGAAACGGCACCAGGGGAAGCTTGATCGCGAACGCGATCATGAACCCGAGGAAGAGCACGGTCTCGGTGGTCAGCGACAGGCCGTGATACGCCCAGGCGGCGAGCACGCGGTAGTCGAACGTCAAGACCCCAGTGGCCCCCTGATGCAGGAATCCGAGCACCAGGATGCACGCCAGCATGAGCGCCGAGCCCACCGCGGTATAGAGGAAGAACTTGAGCGCGGCGTACTGGCGTCGCTCGTGACCCCAGCCCTGGATCAGGAAGTACATCGGGACGAGGAGGATCTCCCAGAAGACGAAGAACATGATCAGGTCGAGCGAGAGGAAGATCCCGAGCAGCGAGAACTCGAGCAGCAAGAACCAGGCCGTGAACGCTTTGGGACGTTGGCTCGGGTAGCGCTGTGACGCGAGGAGCGAGAGCGGCATGAGGAGTGCGGTCGCCACAACCATGAACAGGCTGATGCCGTCGACGCCAACGATGTAGCGCGATCCGATTCCGGGGAGCCAGGGCTGGTTCTCGACGAACTGGAAGAAGATGTTCTTGGTCGAGAAGTCGGCCAGCAGCCAGCACGCCAGCCCGAGCGTCGCGATGGTGAACCCGTAGCCGACCGCCTTGATGATCTCGGGGCGACGGCTCGGCAACATGGTGACGACCACCGCGCCGATCAGTGGCGTGGCGATGATCGCGGTGAGGATCGGGAAGTCGGTCATGTCAGCGGCCGGCGTAGGCGAGGAGGAAGAGCAACAGGGCTGCCGCTCCGAGCGCGATCCCGATGGCGTACCGGCGTACGTAGCCGTCCTGGACGTGGCGTAGCCCCTGCGCGGCTTCCCGTACGAGGCGCGCGGTGCCGTTCACCGATCCGTCGATCACACCCTGATCGACGTCTCGATCGAGGAAGTCGGCGCCGCCCCGCACGGGACCGTCCACCGCGGCGGAGATCGCCTCGTCGTAGTGGTAGCCGTGCCCGACCGGGTCGGCGACAGCCCCGAGTCGGTCGCGCAGCGGGTCGGCGTCGGGGCTGGGCAGGCCCCGCCGGTACAGCACGACCGCGATCAGGATTCCGGCGGCGGCGAACACGAACGCGACCGCGGTCAGCTCGCCCGCGCCGGCGAACGTGTGCGGTGCTGGCTGGTGCACGTCGCGGAACACCGGCGCGAGCCAGGTCTCGAGGAACGAGACCCCGCGCAGCGGGAGGTCGAGGAGGCCACCAAAGACGGCCAGCACGGCCAGGACGCTGATCGGGACGACCATCTGCCACGGGCTCTCGTGCGGGTCGTGGCCGTGCAGCCGGGGCGGGCGCGGCGGCTCGCCGTACACGACGGTCGGGAGGAAGTCGGGGTCGTACCCGAGGAGGGCCTCCACGTCGGGCTCCTCGCCGTCGTCGTCGTCGGCGCCGCCGCNNAGCTCGTCGTCGTCGGCGCCGCCGCGCACCGCGGCGCGAG
Organism: Actinomycetota bacterium; assembly: GCA_003140175.1. Lineage (GTDB taxonomy): Bacteria > Actinomycetota > Acidimicrobiia > IMCC26256 > PALSA-555 > PALSA-555. Next base: position 30,633 of record PLJD01000066.1, on the reverse strand, counting down.
CCGGGTCGGCCCGGAACCTCTCGTTGCCGTAGAAGGTGAGCAGCACGAGGCGGGTCATGTAGATGCCGGTCATCAACGCGGCGAGCAGTCCGATCACCCAGATCCCGTAGGAATGGTGCAGGTAGGCATCCGAGAGGTCGGCGTCTTTGGCCCAGAACCCCGAGAACGGCGGGATCCCGACGATGGCCACCGACGCCAGGACCATGCCGATCGCGGTGATTGGCAGGTACCGACGCAGCCGGCCCATCGTGCGCATGTCCTGGTTCTCCGCGTTGCCGTGGATGACCGACCCGGCGCCGAGGAACAAGCAGCCCTTGTAGAAGGCGTGCGCGAGGACCAGGAAGATCGCCGCGGTGTACGCCCCGGATCCAAGCGCCAAGAACATGAAGCCGAGCTGGCTGATCGTCGAGTAGGCCAGAACTCGCTTGATGTCGGGTTGCAGCACCGCGACCGTGCCCGCGATGAGCGCGGTCGCCGCGCCGACCCACGCCACCACGATCATCGCCGAGCCGCTGGTGGCGAAGAAGGGATGGGCCCGACAGATGAGGAACACGCCCGCGGTCACCATGGTCGCGGCGTGGATGAGCGCCGAAACGGGGGTCGGGCCTTCCATCGCGTCGGGGAGCCACGGGAAGAGTGGTATCTGGGCGCTCTTGCCGACGCAGGCGAGGAACAGCAACAAGGCGACGGCGGTGGCGATCCCGTTGGACGTGTGGGATGCCGCGTGTCCCGTCGCGACGTAGTCCAGCGTGCCGAACTTCGCGACGATCAAGAACATGGCGAGCAGGAAACCGAAGTCTCCGACTCGGTTGTAGATGAATGCCTTCTTGCCGCCGAGCGCCGCGGTGCTGCGCTCGAACCAGTAGGAGATCAGGAGGTAGGAGCACAGGCCCACGCCTTCCCAGCCGAGGAAGGTGAGGAGGTAGTTGTTGGCCAGCACGAGGAGCAGCATCGAGGCGGCGAACAGGTTGAAGTACGCGAAGAAACGGCCGAAGTTCGGGTCGCCGCGCATGTATCCGATGGCGTAGAGATGGATCAGCGCCCCGACGCCGGTCACCAGGAGGCACCAGGTGATCGAGAGCGGGTCGGCGAGGAAGCCGATGTGGACTCGGAGCTGGTCGGCGGGCAGCCAGGTGAACACGATGCTGACCTGACTCCGGCCCGCGGGCGCGAGCGCCAGCAGGGCGAAGAACTGGACCAGCGACCAGGCGAAGGCGAGGAACATCAGACCGGTCGCGAGCCACCCGGCGCGCGGGTCGCCGAGCCGTTTGCCGCACAGCATGAGGACCGCGGCACCGATCAGCGGCAGCAGCGGCACGATCCCCGCGTAGCTGAGCAAGTCGCGCGCGTTCACGCCGTCCCCCCGGTGTGCATGACGGTCAGCCCTCCAGGGTCCGCAGGTCGTCGGCTGTGGCGTCTCGCCGGCGGCGGAAGATCGCGACGATGATCCCGAGGCCGACCGCAACCTCGGCGGCCGCGACCACGAGCGTGAAGAACACGAGCACCTGACCTCCGACGTCGTTCAGCGCCTTCGCGAACGACACGAACGTCAGGTTGACTGCGTTGAGCATCAGCTCGACGCACATGAACATCACGATCACGTTGCGGCGCACGAGGAGCCCGACCGCGCCGATGCTGAAGAGGATGGCGGCGAGGATCAGGTAGAAGCTGGGCGTGATGGTGAAGGCGGCGATCACGAACCGCTCCGGGGAGCAGACTCGGATTCAGAATCGGGAGTCTGGGCGCTGCGGCGGGCGAGGACGACCGCGCCGATGACCGCGATGACGAGCAGCACCGCGGTGATCTCGAACGGCCAGAGGAAGGTCGTGAAGAGCACCCGCGCCACCCGCTGGATGTTGCTGCCGAACGCACCACCAGTGATGCCAACGCCGCGCGCGGTCTTGGCTCCGGTCGCCCACCGGTGGCCGGCGAGGAGCAGCACCTCGGCGAGCAGGATCGCTCCCAACGCGAGCGCGACTGGTCGCTGGAAGCGCAGCGGCTCCGCGAAGGGTTCGGTCTGGTCGACGCCGAGCAGCATGATCACGAAGAGGAACAGGACAACGATCGCGCCGGCGTAGACGATGATCTGCACCGCGGCGACAAGCTGCGCGTCTTGGAGGAGGAACAGCACTGCGACGCTGACCAGCGTGAGCACGAGGAACAGTGCCGAGTGCACAGGGTTGCGGGCGAGCACCACGCCCAAGGCGCCGCCGATCGTCAGCGCGCCAAAGATGAAAAACAAGACGACGGTCACGACACCCCACCCTGGTCTGGGGCGGGGAGGGCTCCTGGGTCTCCGCCCTGTCCCCGTTCGGGTTCGCGCACGCCGAACCCGAGCTCGCCGGACCACGCCACCCGGTTCTCATAGGCCGCGTTGCCTGACGATGACGTCGCCCGCATCCAGGCGCTCGTCTCGTCGTCCTCGCCGCCCAGCCAGAGCTCCCAGGGCTGGCGGCGAGCGCGGCCCTCGTCGTCGACGAGGAGTTCGTCCTTGGTGTAGATGGCGTCCTGGCGGCGGGCGAACGAGAACTCGAACAGCTTGGTCTCGGTGATGGCTTCGGTCGGGCACGCCTCGACGCACAGGTCGCAGTGGATGCAGCGGAGGTAGTTGATCTCGTACACGAAGCCGTAGCGCTCGCCGGGTGAGACCGGCGCGTCCGTGAGGTTGTCGGCACCGCGGACGTAGATGCACTGGGCGGGGCACACGCCGGCGCAGAGCTCGCAGCCGATGCACTTCTCCATGCCGTCCTCGTAGCGGTTCAACACGTGGCGACCGTGGAACCGGGGCGGCTTGGGACGCTTCTCCTGCGGGAACTTCTCGGTGACGCGCGGGCGAAAGACCTGCGTGATCGTGACCCGGAATCCCGACAGGCGGCCCATTAGCGGATGTCCTCCAGCTCGCGCTTCCCGGGCACGCACATCATGAGGAACCCGTATACGAGGAGCGCGGCCACCGCCGCGGCCGGCGTGACGATCCAGAGGTTCCAGTGCTGGTCTTGGCCGACCACGATGACACCGGTGACCATGGCCCAGAGGAACGCCGCCTCGATGAGGACCTTCCATCCCAGGTCCATCAGCAAGTCGTAGCGAAGGCGGGGCAGCGAGGCACGCAGCCACACCGTCGCGTACAGCACCACCCAGAGCTTGAGCAGGAACCAGAACACCGGGACGATCCACACGTTGACCCAGCCGCCCTGGTTGAGGAACCCGAGCTTCGGGCCGGAGGGTCCCCCGAGGAACAACGTCACCGCGATGGCGGACATCGTGATCATGTTCATGAACTCGGCGAGGTAGAAGATCGCGAAGCGGATCCCGCCGTACTCGATGTGGTAGCCGCCGGCGAGCTCCTCCTCGGCTTCCGAGAAATCAAACGGTGGATGGTTCGTCTCGGCGGTCGCCGCGATGAGAAAGATGACGAACGCGCCAATGGCGGGGAGCCACAGCCACTGGCTGACAAACGAGTGCCAGTTCTGCCAGGTCTGCTGGAGGACGATCCCCCGGGTCGAGAGGGTCCCGGTGTGGACGAGTACGCCGACGATCGAGAGGCCCATCGCCGCCTCGTAGCTGAGCACCTGGGCGGAGGCCCGCACCGAGCCGAGCAGCGGGTACTTCGACCCTGACGACCAGCCGGCGAGCATGACGCCGTAGACGCCGATCCCCGACATGGCCAGGAGCCACAGCACGCCGACCGGCGGGTCCGCCAGCTGCAGGAACGTGGTGTGGGTGCCCAGTCGGGCGATGCCCCCGAAGGGCACGATGGCGAAGGCGAGGAAGGCGGCCAGCGCTGACACGAAGGGTGCGAGCAGGTAGACGGGCCGGTCGGCCCGCGCGGGCGTGGAGTGCTCCTTGAAGAAGAGCTTGATCCCGTCGGCGAGCGTCTGGAGGATCCCGAATGGGCCGGCTTGGTCGGGCCCGATCCGGTTCTGCATGTCGGCGATGACCTTGCGCATGAACCAGATGTAGAGGAGGACCGAGACCAGCAGCAGCCCGAAGACGATGAGGGTTTTCACGATGACGAAGCCGATCACGGTCAGGTCGAGGCCGTGGTTGAAGAGCGGGTCCCCGCCCGGGAAGGGGTTCGCGAGCCGTGTCACGAGATCGTCTCGACCCGCAGCTCGGTGACGGGGCTGGTGAGATCGATGAGGTCCGGTGCGCCCGGCCCCGCCGCGTTGGCCACGATCCACGCCGTCCCGGGAGGCGTCTGGGCATCGGTGCGGACCGCGAGGTCGACGGACCCCCGCGCGGTGGTGATCCGCACTCGGTCTCCGTCGTGCACGCCGAGGCGGTCGCGGTCGCGGGCGTTGAGACCGAGCGTCGGTTCGTGCGTCAGGGATGCCAGCGCCGGCGTCGCGGCGACGATCGCGTCCGCCCCGTACAGCGCGTGGCCGGCCACGAGCCGGAGAGCGTACGCGTCGAGGGGCGGGACGCTCGGGGCATCCGGCGGGGCATCCCATCGGTGGAGCGGGACCGGCGGGGTCGGCGCGGGGACCGCCGCGCTGGGCGAGTCGGACGCTGACGTGCTCGGCGAGCGGTCGTCGTCCCCGACGACTTCGGGCACGGGCAGGATCGGCTCCCACGACGGCCCCGGTCCGGCGCCGGCGCGGCCGAAGGTGACCTCGTCGGCGTGGTCGGCGAGCGGCAGCACGACGCCGTCCCGGGCCCGGCGGAGCAGGGAGGCGTCGACCCCGGCGAAGGCGGGCGCGACGCGGGCGATCTCGTCTTGGACCTCGTCGACGGTCTCGAGGTCGAAGTCCGACCCGAGGCGCGCGGCGAGCTCGGCGGGGATCCGCCACGACTCGAGGGTGGAACCGTCGGGTGTCACGCGCCGCCCGAGGCGCACGACGCGGCCTTCGAGGTTCGTGGTGGTGGCGCTCTGCTCACCCCACACGGTGGGGGGCAGCACGACGGTCGCCCCGAACGCGGCGGTGTCCATGAAGGCAGACACCGCGATGACCGTGTCGGCCTGCTCGAGGGCGGCGCGGGCGAGGTTGCGGTCCGGGCATTCGGCGAGCGGGTCGCAGCCCACGAGGACCAGCGCCGCGATCTCGCCGGTCGCCGCGGCCCGCAGGATGCCGGCGGCGTCCCGACCGACTGCGTCGGGCACGGCACCCCACGCCTTGGTGAAGTGGTCGCGCCCCGCGTCGAGGCTCACCCGGCCGGGCAGGAAGCCGGGCGTGAGGCCAAGATCGAGTGCGCCGTGCACGTTGGGGTTCGCTAGCGCGGAGAGGAATCGGACCTGGGGGAGGCCCGTGAGCCGCGACGCCGCGTGCACGATCGCGTCGGGGTGCTCGGCCACAGAGGTCCGCCCGAGGATCACGACGACGGGGCCGTCCCGGCCGTCGGTGGCGTCCACGATCGCCTTTCCGACCTTCGTTCGGCCGGGCCGTCCGACGAGCGCGTCGGCCACCACGCCCGCCGCCGCGCCGGGATCGCCGGGCGCGTGTCGAAGCACTGCCGTGGCGTACGGCGTCAGACCGTGGTCACGGACCGCGACGTCGACGAGCGGGACGCCGAGGTCGTGGGCCGCCCGCCGGACCCTCAGATAGAGGACGGGGAGCTCCTCTTTGAGGTCGGGAGCCAGCAGCACGATCGCTTTGGCCCGATCCAGGTCGGGGATCGTGGCCCGCGGCATCCCGAGGACGACGTCGGCGGGAAGACCGTCGCCGAGCTGCGCGTCGACGTGGTCGGTTCCCAGCACCCCCTTCGCGAGGCGCGCCCAGAGATAGGCGTCTTCGTTCACCCCGCGGGACCCGCCGAGGACGGCGATCCCGTTCGGCCCGTGCGTGTCGAGCGTGTTCCGGATTGCGGCGGCGGCGGCATCGAGCGCGTCGGGCCACGACGATTCGACGAGCTCCCCGGCCCGACGGACCATCGGCTGGCGGAGGCGGGCGTCACTGTGCACCCAGTCGAGGCCGTAGCGGCCCTTGTCGCAGAGCCAGCCCTGGTTCACCGGCTCCGAGTCGACCCCGAGGAGGCGAACGAGTCGGTTCGAGGTGGATTCCAGCGACCCGCGGCACGCGACGGCGCAGGCCCCACACGACGTCTCGGTCGACGCCAGGTCCCAGGGGCGGGCGCGGAACCGGTAGGGGCGAGCGGTGAGCGCGCCGACCGGGCAGATCTGGACCGTGTTGCCCGAGAAGGAGGAGTGGAAGGGCTCGTCGAGGTAGGTGATGACTTCGGTGCTGCCGCCCCGCCCGCCGAAGTCGATGAGCGGGTCGCCGGCGACCTCGTCGGCGAAACGGGTGCACCGGCCGCATTGGATGCAGCGTTCCCGGTCGAGCATCACCAGGTCCGAGATCGGCACCGGCTTCTCGAAGTGCCGCTTTTCCTCGACGAAGCGGGACTCGCCGGGCCCGAACGCCAGCGTCTGGTCCTGCAGCGGGCACTCGCCGCCGCGGTCACAGACCGGGCAGTCAAGGGGATGATTGATGAGGAGGAACTCGAGGATGCCGTCTTGGGCCGTCGTGACCGCGTCGCTGGTCGTGTGAACCACCATCCCGTCGGCGACTGGCGTCGCGCAGGAGATCTGCAGCCCGCGCATGCCTTCGATCTCGACCAGGCACATCCGGCACATCCCGACCGGCTTGAGCCGCTCGTGCCAGCAGAACCGAGGGATGTAGGTGCCGTGATCCTGCGCCGCCTTGATCAGCAGCTCCCCGCGAGGGATCTGGGCGGCCCGTCCGTCGATGGTGACGGTCACCGTCTCGGGTCCTGGGGCGACGGGAATGGTGTAGCGATGCTCCGAAGGCCATTGCGACATGGGGACGGCGTTGGTCGTCATGCGGGGGTCACCGCCAACCCGGCGCGGCGTGTCTCGTCGGCGCGCATCCGTTCGATGATCTCGTCCCGGAACCATCGATTGAGGCTGACGACCGGGCTCATCGTGCTCGGGCCGAGGGCGCAGATCGTCGTCTGCGCGAACGGCGCGTTCAGCCCCGGCACGATGTTGTTCCCGAACGACAAGAGCAGGTCCAGGTCGTCGCTGCGGCCCTGCCCGTTCGCCATCCGGTAGAGGACCTTCGCGATCCAGCCCGAGCCCTCACGGCAGGGGGTGCATTTGCCGCAGGACTCGTGCTCGAAGAATTTGCCGAGCCGCCACGCGACTTGGAGCGGGTCGGTGGTGTCGTCGAACACCATGACCGCCCCGGAGCCGAGCATCGACTTCAGCTCACCCTGGACGTAGTCCATGTCGAGCGGGGCGTCGAGATGCTGGGGCATGAGCCAGGGTGACGACGCGCCGCCCGGGATGAAGAACTTCAAGGTGTGGCCGTCGCGCACGCCGCCGGCCAGGCCCTCGATGAGGTCCCGGAAGCTGGTCTTGGCGAGCTCCACTTCGTAGTTGCCGGGCCGCTCGACGTGGCCTGACACCGAGAAGATCCGCGTCCCCGTGGAGCGGTTCTCGCCCATCGCGTTGTACCACTTGGCGCCTCGCCGGATGATGTGCGGGACGGTCGAGATGGTCTCGACGTTGTTGACGATCGTCGGTGCCGCGTAGACCCCCTGGGCGGCCGGGAACGGCGGCTTGATCCGCGGCATGGCGCGTTCACCTTCGAGGCTCGACAGGAGCCCGGTCTCGTCTCCGGCGATGTAGCAGCCAGCGCCGCGATGCAGCACGAGGTCGAGGTCGAAGCCCGAGCCCAGGATGTTCTTGCCGAGGAAGCCGGCGTCGTAGGCGTCTCGGATCGCTTGCCCGAGCCGGTCCGCCGCAAGCGCAAACTCGCCGCGGACGTACACGAACGCCAGGTCGGTCCGGATCGCGAACGCGGCGACGACGATGCCTTCGATGAGCTGGTGTGGGTCGCGCTCGAGAAGCATGTGATCCTTGAAGGTGCACGGTTCGCCTTCGTCCGCGTTGACGCACAGATAGCGCGGGAAGACGTCCTTCGGGAGGAACGACCATTTCTGCCCGGTGCCGAATCCGGCCCCGCCCTTGCCGCGCAGGACGGAGTCCGAGACGGCTTGCACGACCGCGTCGGGCTCCATCGCGAACGCCTTGTCGAGCGTCTGGTACGCGTTGTTGTGCCGACGGGCGGCGTCGATGGTCCAGGAATCCTGCGGCCGAGCGCGGAGGAACTTCGTCACCATCAGTGTCTCGGTGGGGCCGCCCTTCCCGCTGGCGTCCGTCATCGCGGCACCTCCTGGCGCGCGGTCCCCGAGATCGTCCGCGCCGCAAGCCGGCCGTCGAGGTACTGCTCGATGACGTCGGCCGCGCCGTGCGCGTCGGCTGGACCGTGGAAGTCGTAGTTCACCTGGAACGCCGGCGCGTGGTCGCAGTGGGCGATGCACTCGACTTCCTCGACGGACACGTCCGAGCTTTCCTGGTAGCGCGATCGCAGCTGGTCGAAGAGGTCGAAGCCGCCGTTGACCATGCACGACAGGTTGGTGCACACGGACACGACGAGGGCGCCCGCCGGCTCACGCTTGAACATCGTGTAGAAGGAGCAGGTCCCGAGCACGAGCGCGGGGGTCAAGCCGAGCAGCTCCGCGATTTGCTCCATCGCCTCCGGGCTGACCCAGCCGTCGCGGTCCTGGGCCAGATGCAGGAGCGGAAGCACCGCCGACTTGGGGTACGGGTACCGGTCGATGATCTGCTGCGCGCGCCGCTGATCGGCGTCGGTGAGGCCCATCAGCGGTCCGCCTCACCCATGATGGGGTCGATGCTGGAGATGGTCGCGACGGCGTCCGAGATGAGCGCGCCGCTCGTCATGGGCTCGATGCCCTGGAGGTTGTAGAAGGACGGCCCGCGGATGTGGAGCCGCACCGGCTTCCCCGTCCCGTCGGCGACGAGGTAGCAGCCGATCTCCCCGCGGGGAGATTCGATGGCGACGTACGTCTCACCGGCCGGGACCCGGAATCCCTCGGTGAAGAGCTTGAAGTGGTGGATGAGCGCCTCCATCGACTCGTCGATGCGCGCCCGGGGCGGCGGGGTCACCTTGCGGTCCTGGACGCGGTAATCGCCGGCCGGGAGGCCGTCCGCGCACTGGCGGACGATGTTGACCGACTGGAGGATCTCGTTCAGGCGGATGTTGAACCGGTCGTAACAGTCGCCGTGTGATCCGTACACGACGTCGAAGTCGACGTCGTCGTAGGCGAGGTACGGCTGGGCTTTGCGAAGGTCCCACGGAAACCCGGTGGCTCGCAGGATGGGTCCGGTGATGCCTCGGGCGATCGCTTCCTCGGTCGTGATGGTGCCGATCCCGACCAGGCGTTCGAGGAAGATGGGGTTCTCGCTCAGCAGCGCCGAGTAGTCGCGGACGCCGCGTTCGACCAGGGTGCAGAGCTCGTCGAGGTCGGCGCGCCAGCCGTCCGGGAGGTCCGCCGCGACGCCGCCGGGACGAATGAAGTTGTGGTTCATGCGCAGCCCGGTGATGGTCTCGAGGAAGCGCAGGGTCAGTTCCCGCTCGCGCCATCCGTACACCATCATCGAGACGGCGCCGACGTCCATGCCGTTCGTGGCCTGGAACAGCAGGTGCGACGCCATGCGTTGGAGCTCGACGAGCATCATGCGGATCCATACCGCCCGGGGTGGAATCTCGAGGTCGAGGAGTCGCTCGACGGCCATCGAGAAGACGAGCTCGTTCGAGAGCGGCGCGAGGTAGTCCATGCGCGTCACGTTGGTGGCGCCTTGGACGTAGGTGAGCTCCTCGCCGGTCTTCTCCATCCCGGTGTGCAGGTAGCCGATCACGGGCTTCGAGCGCAGGATCGTCTCCCCGTCGAGCTCCAACATGACTCGCAGCACGCCGTGGGTCGACGGGTGCTGGGGACCCATGTTGATGATCATCGTTTCGTCGTTTTCGGGCCACGGGCCTCCCGAGACCACCTCGCTGCGCCGCGCGAGTGCCTGCGCGCCCTCGTCGGTCTGGTGCTCGAGGCGCTGTTCCTCTTGGTCGGAGGCGCGGGTTCGGTCGCTCATCGAGGCCCCGGATCTTCCTTGAACACGACGGGGATCCGCGCCGGCGCGTCGTCCTTGCGGAGGGGATACCCGACCCAGTCCTCGGGCATCAAGATGCGGGTGAGGTCGGGATGGCCGTCGAAGTCGATCCCGTACAGGTCGAAGATCTCACGCTCGGCGAAATTCAGGCCCGGGTAGAGATCGACGAGGCTGGCCAACGTTGGGGCGTCGTCGCTCAGCTCGCAGATCACGCGCAGGCGCCGGTTCCGTGGGTGCGACAGGAAGTTGGCCACGACCTCGAAGCGCTCGAGTGCGACGCCGGGGATGGTCGCACGCTCGACGTCGACGAGGTGATCCACGGCCGTCACGTCGACGCACTGCGTGAACCGCTCGTCGTCGCGCAGGTACCGGGCGACGTCGTGCCACGCATCGCGCTCCACGTACACGACCGGCTGGCCGTGTGAGTCGTGCGGGACGCTGGCGGGGAACCGGCCGACGACGGCGCGGGCCACGTCATCAGTCACGTCGCTCGCCGCGCTGGCGGCCTCGCCCGCGGCCGCGTCCTCTTGGTCCGTCGCCATGCCGCTCCGGGGCCTATCAGGCCGACTTCCGACGAACCGGGATGGGCTGCACGTGCGACGGCGTGCCGTCGCGCTGGTCGAGCTGGATGCCCGCGCCGGCGCCGGTCGCCTCCCGGCGGCGCAGCAGCTCACCCGTGCGGATCTGGTGGTGCAGCGTGAGGATGCCATGGAACAGCGTCTCGGGACCCGGCGGGCAGCCGGGGACGTAGACGTCCACGGGAACAACCTGGTCGACGCCTTGCACCAAGGCGTAGTTGTTGAACATGCCGCCGGTGCTGGCACACACTCCCATCGAGATGACCCACTTCGGCTCGACCATCTGGTCGTAGACCTGGCGCAGCACCGGGGCCATCTTCTGACTCAGCCGGCCGGCGACGATGATGAGGTCGGCCTGGCGGGGGCTGGCCCGCCAGACCTCCATGCCGTACCGGGCGAGGTCGTAGTGCGCGGCGCCGGTGGCCATCATCTCCATCGCGCAGCACGCGAGGCCGAACGTGGCCGGGAACACGGACCGCTCGCGCGCCCACTGCACGAGGTCTTCGAGCCGGGCGGTCAAAAAGTTGTGCGGGATCTGCTCGAGGCTCATGCGTTACGCAGCTTCTGCGTCGTGGGGTCGCGCCGGGTCGAGTCCGTCGCGCCCGGGCGTGCCGCTGGCCCGCAGCACCCTCCGGTCGGCGAGCCGCTCCCCCACCTGGCGCACCGGTCCCCAGGAGACCGCGCCGGTGGAGAGGAGGTACCCGAACGGGACCAGCAGAACCAGGAGGAACACGCCAACCGCGAGGAGCCCGTAGCCCGCCAGGGGCTTCAACACGGTCGTGAACGGGTACAAGAAGATGATCTCGACGTCGAGGACGATGAACGCGATCGCCACGATGTAGAAGCGCACCGGGAACCGCTCGGCGGGTTCGTTCTCGGGGACGATCCCGCACTCGTAGGGCGCCTCCTTCGCCGACGTCGGTCGGCGGCGGGGGCCGAGCAGCGCCGAGACCGAGAAGGACATCGCGACAAAGAGCAGCACGAGCACGACCATGGCGAGGATGGGCAAGTACTGGACCACAGTGTCCCCTCCCGGGTCGCGCTCGAGCGGGCTGGCGCGCGCAGGCTATCCGACCCCTCCACGCACCGGGGACGTGGGAGGCGGCGCGGCGGGGCGGGGGGCGCGGCCGCGGCGCGACGCCGCGGCTAGGGCTCCGGGCTGACCGCGACGAGCGCCGCCACGAGCCGGTACGCCGCCTCGGCGGGACCGAGCTCGTCGGGTCGCAGCAGGTTGGCCATGATCCGCAGCACCCACTCCATGAGCGAGCGGGACAAGAACCCGACCTGGGTGAGCTCGCGCATGACCGCCGGGTTGCCGATGGCGCGCACAAACGCTCGGGCGACCTTGAAGTAGAGGCCGTACTGCTCCTCGAGGCGCTGCGGGTAGCGCTGGAGGGCGAGGCCGTCGCCGCAGCGCAGGGCCTCGTCGATCGCGTCGGCGGCGAGCCGGCCCGTCTCGTACGCGACCGAAATGCCCTCCCCGTTGAAGGGGTTCACGGACCCGGCGGCGTCGCCGACCGTGCACCAGGTGGGGCCGACCTTGGGGAAGACGCTGAGCCCGGTGGGGAGCTTCCCGCCGGTGGGCGCGCCGCAGGCGGTGTCGGGGCCGATGCCCCATCGGGCCGGCGCGGTGTCGCAGAAGGCCTCCATGAGGCGGCTGGTGTTGACGTCCTTCCATCCTGCGAACGTCGAGAGCAGCCCGACCCCCACGTTCACCGTTCCGTCGCCGACGGGGAAGATCCATCCGTAGCCGGGGAGGTGGTTGCCGTGGCGGTCCCGGAGGTCGAGATGGCTCTCGATCCAGGGCTCGTCGTGGTAGCGGCTCTGGAAGTAGCCGCGCACGGCCATCCCGAGGGGGTAGCGGCGGTCCCGGGCGGTGCCCAGGGCCCGACCGAAGCGTGAGTTTGCCCCGTCGGCGACGACGACGTAGCGGGCCCGGACCGTCTCGTGGCCGCCGTCGGCCTCACCGGCCAGGACGGCCCCGGTTACCAGGCCGCCGTCGAGGACCGGCTCGAGCGCCTCGGTCCCGGTCCGCAGGGTGGCGCCGGCCTTGATGGCCCGGTCCGCGACGAGGGCGTCCAGGTCGCGGCGGCGCACCACATAGCCGTACGAGGGGAAGTCGGGATGTTCGGGCCAGGGCAGCTCGAGGGTGACGCCGTGGGCGATCGACCGGAGGCCTTCAAAGCGCAGGTGCGGGGCGAGGTCGTCGGCGAGGCCCAGATCCTCGAGTTGGCGCACCGCTCGAGGGGTCAGGGCGTCGCCGCAGGTCTTCTCGCGGGGGAACCGCTTGCGCTCCACGACCAGGACCCGGTGCCCGGCGAGGGCGAGCCAGGCCGCGGTGGCGGCCCCGGAGGGCCCGGCACCGACGACCAGCACGTCGTATCGGTCGTCGGTTCCCATCGCGGACCATCGTGCCATCGCCGCGACCTCGGGCGACCACCCAAGGCGCGTCCCGATATGCCGCTTCCACAGTTAGCGTGGTAGGAAACGCCTACGGGACAAGGGCCCTGAGGAGCTCCGGCTTCCAGAGGCTGACGGTCCCCCGAGGGAGGACACCGGCCGGCATGCCCAACCTGCTGCCCGACTGGCTGCCATGGATCCGGCCCGCTGGCCGGCTCCTCTGGGGCATCATCGCATTGAGCTTCGGCATGATGTTCGTCGTGGCGCTCCTGAAACGCCCGGTGGGGAAACGGCCGGTCCCCGACAAGGTCCTCTACTCCGCGTTCCCCGCGATTCTCGTCGTCGGGATCGTCGCCGCCCGGCTCCTGCCGAACGTGCAAACGGTCATGGTGTGGCTCACCGCGCTGGCACTGATCGGCCTCGGCGTGTTCATGGTCGCGACGAGCAAGGGCCGCGACCCCGAGGAGTCCGCAACCTGGGCCGAGTGCTTCGCCGGCGCGATCGGCGTGTTCGGCCTGTTCATCTTGGGTTTCGCCATCATCCCGAGCGAGTGGCTGAACTACGCCAACGCCTACCTGCTCTGGGGCGACACGACGAAGTTCGTGATCAAGAGCAGCGAAGCGATCTGGTTCCTCCCGATCCACTGGCCCACCAACTTCGATTACCCGTCGATGCGTGACACCGTCGCGGTCCTGATCTATGTCGTGATGCTGAGCGTCGACCTCAAGCTGTGGGTCATGTGGCAGCGACGCCACGAGGTCAAGAAAGCCCCCGCCGAAGGGGAGGCTGCCGCCCCCGCGCGGCGGTCGCGTTTCGGGCGCCCGGTCCGAGTTCAGGGTTAGGAGCGCCGCCGTGGCCCGTACCGATGCCAACCCGCCGATGCCCGACTTCGTGACCGACTATCAGCTCCAAGAGGTCGATCCCGCGTTCCTCACCCAGTCGGTGAAGCCGAAGCAGTTCCTCCACATCGACCAGTCGGAATGCATCCTCTGCGAGGGCTGCGTCGACATCTGCCCGTGGAAGTGCATCCACATGGTGTCGGTCGGCGCCATCGCCGAGGCGGTCGGCACGGAGCAGCCGGGCGAGGACCCCACCGATCACGTGGCGTTCATCGTCGACGAGGACGTCTGCACCCGGTGCGCATTGTGCGTCGACCGGTGCCCCACCGGCGTGATCATCCTCGGCAAACTGGGCGGCTCGATCGCGGCCGGCGACACGCACACCCGGACGGCCCGCCACGGTTACGCGTACGGGGTGCGGTTCTAGGGCGCCCCGGGGCGCCCGCGACACTGTAGGAACCAGCGAGGAGACGAGGGTCGTGGCGAACGGCAACGGCACCAACGGGAACGGGAACGGTCGTCAGCGGGTCTCGGCCGCGGTGGAGCGGGTCGACGACAAGATGCGCGGGTCGCAGGCTTGGAACTCGATCTTCCGGCCCGGGTCGGTGTACCGGCGCGGCTACACGGACAGTCCCCGCAACCGGTCCTACGTGATCATGAACAACGTGCTGTACCACCTCCACCCGGTGAAGGTGAAGCGGCACGCGGTGAAGGTCTCCTACACGTTGTGCCTCGGTGGGATCTCCTTCTTCTTGTTCATGCTGCTGACCGTCACCGGCATCTTCTTGATGTTCTTCTACCAACCGGCCACCGCGTCGTCGTGGAACGACATCAAGACCCTCGAGACCGCGGTCACCTTCGGGTCCCTGGTGCGCAACATGCACCGATGGGCCGCCCACCTGATGGTCCTCTCGGTGTTCTTGCATATGTGTCGCGTCTTCTACCACGGCGCGTACAAGGCTCCCCGGGAGTTCAACTGGGTGATCGGCGTGATCCTGCTGACCCTGACCCTGCTGCTGTCCTTCACCGGCTACTTGCTGCCGTGGGACCAGCTCGCACTCTGGGCGGTCACCGTCGGCACGAACATGATGGGGTACACGCCGGTGTTCGGGAGCAGCATCAAGTACGTGCTGCTCGGCTCACAGCAGATCGGCGATCAGACCCTGCTGCGATGGTACGTGTTGCACGTGTTGTTACTACCGTTCGTGATCGTCATCTTCATGGCAGTCCATTTCTGGCGCGTCCGTAAGGACGGCGGGATCTCGGGTCCCCTGTAGGTCGAGGGAGGAGCACACCGTGGCCGACGTTCCCGATCACCTACTGCAGCGGTCCCGCGAACGCCGCAAGGCGCTCGGCCTCCCCGTCGAGGGGGAGGAGGGCGCTGAGGCGCCCGCGGGGGAGACCCCGGCTCCCGCCGAGGGCGAGGCGACAACTGGCGCGGTCGGCCCGGCCGCGGGCGGTGGCGAGGCGACCGGCGGCGGCGAGGATGTCGAGACCCCGGGTGGGGGCAAGATCCCGGCCCACCTGCTCGAGCGCTCGAAGAAGCGCCGGGCCACGGTCGGCGGGGAGGGCGCGGCGACGCCCGCCGCGGCGGGTGCGGCCACTGCGGTGGCGGCACCGTTGGCGCCGACCGCGACTGGACCCGGGGGGCACACCCAGCGGCTCCTCACGGTCGTCAAGTCCGGCTCGATTCAGCAGACCCGCGCCGAGGCGCAAGACAAGGTGCACACCTGGCCGCATCTGCTCGTCACCGAGTTCGCGGCGGTGCTCATCGTCCTCGCCGCGTTGACGATCTTCTCGGCGGTCGTCAAGGCGCCACTGCTCGGGCTCGCCGACCTCAACAAGACCCCGAACCCGTCGAAGGCACCGTGGTACTTCCTGGGCCTCCAGGAACTCCTCACGATGTTCCACCCGATGGTCGCGGGCGTCACGATCCCCGGGGTCGGGTTGGGCCTGCTGGCTACCGCACCGTTCGTCGACAAGAACCCGTCCCACAAGCCGAAGGACCGGAAGTTCGCCGTCGCGATCTTCACGGTCTTCGTCATGTTGTGGTCGATCCTGGTCATCATCGGCTCGTTCTTCCGCGGCGAGGGCTTCAACTTCGTCTTCCCGTGGAACAACGGCATCTTCTTCGACTTGTAGGAAAGGAGAACCCGTGGCAGTCATCATCATCGGCGTTCTCATCCTCCTCGGTCTCGCCGCGCTGTTCGTCGTCGGTTCGGCTCGGCGCCGGGCCTCGACGGGTTCGCTCAGCCGCGAGACCGTCCACGCCGACGCCTCTGAGCCCCTGGTGGGCGTGGGCGCGACGGTGAGCGAGACCACGGACCAGGCCGCCGAGGGCGGAGAGGACCCCCGCGCCCGGGCCGATGCGTCTCGGCGCGCGATCGAGAGTGGGAGCTCGGTGCCCGTCCCCGCCGGGAAGCGGGGCGTCACCCGGTACGAGCCCATCGACGAGGAAGAGCTGGGCATCACGCGCCGGCAGTTCTTCAACCGGGGGATCTTGACCGGGATGATGCTGGCCGTCGGTGGGTTCGGCGCCGCGGCGCTGGGCTTCTTGTGGCCGGGCGCCTCGAGCGCAGGCGGTTTCGGCTCGAAGATCAACATCGGCGCCGTCGCCGACATCCAGACCGCGATCGCCAAGCAGATGCCGTACTACAACGCCACCGCGAAGGTGTACATCAACCCGTACCCGAAGGCGGACGTGAAGAAGGCCGCGAAGATCTACTCGCCACTCATCCTGGCTGGCATGCAGATGGGCTACGTGGCCCTGTACCAGCGCTGCGTGCACCTGGGCTGTCGGGTGCCGTGGTGCCAGACCTCCCAGTGGTTCGAGTGCCCCTGCCACGGCTCGAAGTACAACCGGGTCGGGGAGAAGCGGGGCGGTCCCGCCCCTCGGGGCCTCGACCGGTTCCCGTTTTCGATCTCGGGCGGCTCGATGGTCGTCGACACCGGGGTGATCATCCTGGGCCCGCCGATCGGCACCGACACCACCGGTCAGGCCGCGGAGGGCGCGCTGTGCGTCTGAGTTCGAGCGACGGGCGGGCATCCGCCACCCGATCGGAAGGATCAATTCGGCCGTGAGTTTCGAGACCGCGATCGTTCTGCTCAACGTCGTTGTCGGGGTGGTGATCCTCTCCTTCATCTTGTTCCGCGTCGTGAACTTGCGCCGCAACCCCGAGGTGCGTCCGCCCATGAACGTCGCGCCGGGGATGCCCGACGAGACCCTCGAGGGGCGCAAGCTCGAGCGGGTCCTGGGCTGGGCCTTGTTGTTCACGATCATCCTGGCCGTCGCGCTGCCGGTGTACTTCTTGTTCGAGCCGAACCGTGAGGCCACCGCGAGCCAGACGTTCCTGCAGCAGTCGATCCATCGGGGCGCGACGCTGTTCGCGAACACCCAGAGCAAGTCCTACGACGCGACGACGTCGCTGCTGTGCGCCAACTGCCACGGGGTGCACGGCGAGGGCGGCTCGACGCCGTACACGCTGCAACCCGAAGCGGACATCTGCCAGATCAAGAAGAACCAGAGCAACCCGAACCTCCCCGAGTGCCTCCCTCAGCAGGTCATCTGGCAGGCCCCGGCGCTGAACACCGCGCTGTTGCGGTACAGCTCCGACGAGTTGGCGCAGATCATCACGTACGGGCGGCCGGGGACGCCGATGCCGTCGTGGGGGGTGGCGAGTGGCAAGGGGGTCCTGGGCGACCAGAGCATCCAAGACATCGTGAACTTCATCCAGAGCATCCAGATCTCGCCCAAGCAGGCCCAGCAAGAGTCGAACCAGGCGGTCGTCCAGTTCAAGCAGCAGGCCGTGGAGTTCGTCACCTCGACCCAGGGGAGCCTGACCACCGCCGAGCAGACCCTCGCCCAGGATCAGGCCAAGAACGCCAGCGCGGCCACGATCAGCGCGGACCAGACGAGCATCTCCCAGCTCCAGGCGGAGCTGTCGTCGGCCCAGGCCAACAACACCCAGGTGCAGGGCCTCAGCGAAGGCGCGTTGTTGTTCCGAGTGAACTGCGCCCGCTGCCATACCAAGAACTGGTCGTTCGAGGACCCGACGAAGTTGGGCCAGCCGGGGCCGGCGCCCCAGGGCAGCGGGGCGTTCGGTCCGCCGCTCACCGACGGGTCCACCCTCTTGCAGTTCCCGGGCAACACGGGCCGCACGGAGCAGATCCAGTGGGTCACCGTTGGGGTGCCCGCCAACATGCCGTACGGCACTCGGGGGATCTCGTCGGGGCGCATGCCACACTTCGGCAACCTGCTCTCGGCCCAGCAGATCGCCGCGATCGTCGACTACGAGCGCAGCCTGTAGCCAGGAGCGGACCCGTGCCTTTCATCCTCGCCCAAGTCTCCACGACTCCGCCGCCGCCTCACGGCATCTGGTACCCGACGATCCTCGGGATCCTCGTCGTGGTCGCGGCCCTCGCCCTGTTCTGCGGGTCGATCTACGTGTTGTTGGCCACGAACCTCGGTGCCCGCCTCGGGTTCCTCTTGGCCTACACCGGGGTGGCCGGGTTCATGGTGCTCCTCACCTTGCTGTGGCTGACGACCGCGTCGCCGCTGAACACCTTGAAGGGCACCATCCCGATCTGGAAGGTCGATGCGGTCGGACCGAACCTGAACAGCAAGTCGTTGCCTGCTGAAGTCCGCAACATCGCCAAGGACGGCCATCCCATGTCGACGGCGCAACAGCAGGCGGTGAAGGCCGCCGCCGACGCCCGGCTCGTCACGGCCCAGCCGGTCGCGAGCATCCCGTTGCCTCCCGACGAGAACAAGTTCGCCCAGTTCCCGGCGGTCACGGACTACATGGAGACCACCTACCGCCAGGTGGGTGGCAGCAACCCGCGTCTGCTGTCCTGGCAGTTCAGCCACCAGCCGCTCTATGCGGTCGTCGGCTACTGCGCGGTGGCCGCGGACAACCTGCCGTTCGGGTTGCCTCCCCCCACGCCGACCTGCGACACCGTGAACCCCAAGTCCGGCTTCGTGGTGCTCGGGTACGTCTACGGCTCGCTGCGGATCCCGCCGCTGGTGGCGTTCCTCAGCGCGAGCATCCTGTTCGGGCTCGGGCTGCTCGGCCTGCACTGGCGGGAGAAGGACGAGCGGGCCCTCGAGAAGGCGAAGGCGACGACGGAGTCGCTCGAGACGCGGACCCCCGAGCCGGTGGGTTCGTGAGGAGGATGAGCATGCGATCGCTTCGAACCGGGGCCGTGGGCCTCGTCGCGCTGGGTGCCCTGCTGGTGCTCGCCGCCCCGGCGGGGGCGCAGCAGCTCATCGACGCCGGCGGCGGGGCCGGCAACGGGTCGGGCGGGGTGGCATTCGTCGCGTTCGCCCTCATGGTGTTCGCGATCGGGTTCGCGCTGTTCTTCATGGATCGGGTGCGGCGCCGGTCGAACGACGACGAGCGGCGCTAGTCGGCTCCCACCACCTCTTGGGCTGCTTCACCGGCGGCCTGCACGGTGCGCTCGATGTCGGCTTCCCGGTGGGCGAGGCTCGTGAACCACGTCTCGAACGGGCTCGGCGGGAGGAACACCCCCCGGGCCAGCATGGCCTGGAAGAACCGGGCGTAGCGCTTGGCGTCGGCAGCCTGGGCGCCGGCGTAGTCGACGACGGGCTCGGCGGCAAAGAACAACCCGCTCAGCGTCCACACCCGGGGCACCTGCGCGGCGAGGCCGGTGGAGGTCACCGCGTCGGTGATACCGCGCCCGAGGAGCTCGACGCGGGCTTCGAGCTCGTCGTAGGCGCCGGCGTCGAGGAGCTCGAGGCAGGCGAGCCCGGCCGCGGTGGCGAGCGGGTTCCCGGCGAGGGTGCCGGCCTGGTAGACGGGCCCGACGGGCGCGAGCTCGTCGAGGAGCGCGGCGGGTCCGCCGAGCGCGGCGAGGGGCAGGCCGCCGCCGAGGACCTTGCCGAAGAGGCTCAGGTCGGGGGTCACCCCGACCCGTCCTTGGGCGCCGGCGACCCCGACCCGAAAGCCGGTGATGACTTCGTCGAAGACGAGGAGCGCGTCGGCGTGGTCGCAGCGGCGCCGCAGCCCGGCGAGGAAGCCGGGTCGGGGAGCGACCAGGCCCATGTTGGCGGCGACCGGCTCGACGAGCACCGCGGCCAGCTCGGCGCCGTGCGCGGCAAAGGCGGCGTCGAGAGCGGCCTCGTCGTTGAAGGGGACGACGACGGTGTCGGCGATCGCGCCGGGGGTGACGCCCGCCGAGCCGGGGAGGCCGAGGGTGGCGACGCCGCTGCCGGCGGCGACGAGGAGCGCGTCGAGGTGGCCGTGGTAGCAGCCGGCGAACTTCAGGATCTTGGGGCGTCCGGTCACGCCGCGCACGAGGCGGACCGCGGTCATGGCCGCCTCGGTGCCGGACGAGACGAGCCGGAGCTTCTCGACCGACGGCACCCGCGCCGCGACGGACTCGGCGAGGGCGACCTCGCCGGGGGTCGGCGCGCCGTAGGAGGTGCCGGCGGCGGCGGCCCGCTGCACGGCTTCGACGATCGCGGGGTGGGCGTGTCCGAGGATCGATGCCCCCCACGACTGCACGTAGTCGAGGTAGCGGACCCCGTCGGTGTCGACGAGGAACGGGCCCTCGCCGCGGGCGACGAAGAACGGGTCGCCTCCGACGCTGGCGAAGGACCGGACGGGCGAGTTCACCCCGCCGGGGATGCGGGCCTGGGCCCGGGCGAGGAGTCCCTCGCTCACTGGAGCCGTTCGGCCACTCGGCGCGCCGCGTAGGTGAGGATGAAGTCGGCGCCGGCGCGCTTGATCGCGGTGAGGTGCTCGTCGAGCACCGCGTCGCCGTCGAGCCACCCGTTGGCGGCGGCGGCTTCGACCATGGCGTATTCGCCGCTCACGTGGTAGGCGCCGAGCGGCGCGTCGGTCGCGTCGCGCACCGCGGCCACCACGTCGAGGTAGGCGAGGGCGGGTTTGACCATCACCAGGTCGGCGCCTTCGGCGAGGTCGAGCGCGACTTCGCTGAGCGCTTCTCGCCTGTTGGGTGGGTCCATCTGGTACGAGCGGCGGTCGCCGAAGTCGGGGGCGCACTCGGCGGCGTCGCGGAACGGGCCGTAGAGCGCCGACGCGTACTTGGCGGCGTAGGCGAGGATGGGGGTGTCGGCGTATCCGGCGCTGTCGAGCGCGGCGCGGATCGCGCCGACCTGGCCGTCCATCATCCCGGAGGGGGCGACGACGTCGGCGCCGGCCTGGGCCTGGCTGACCGCGACCGACCCGTAGCGTTCGAGGGTGGCGTCGTTGTCGACGCTGCCGTCGGGGCGCAGCACGCCGCAGTGGCCGTGGTCGGTGTACTCGTCGAGGCAGGTGTCGGCGATGAGGACGACCTGGTCGCCGACCTCGTCGCGCAGCGCCCCGAGGGCGCGTTGGACGATCCCGGCGGCGGCGTCGGCTCCGGTGCCTCGGGCGTCCTTGTGGGTCGGGACGCCGAAGAGCACCACGCCGGGAACGCCGAGGTCGGCGAGCGCCCGGCCCTCCTTGCGCACGCTCTCGAGGGTGTGCTGCACGACGCCGGGCATCGAGGCGACCGGCTCGGGCTCCGCGAGGCCCTCCTTGACGAAGAGCGGCGCGACGAGGTCCTCGACGCCGACCCGGGTCTGGGCGACGAGGCGGCGCAGCGCGGCGCTGCGGCGCAGCCGGCGGGGCCGCTGGTCGGGGAAGGACACGCCGCGATGCTACGACGGGGGGCGTGGCGTGGCGCCGCCGGGTGGGCGACCGGCGGCCAGGGTGTCGCGCAACGCGGCGACGAGCCCGTCGATGGTGTGCTCGGTGGCCTCGGCGTCGACCCGCAGGCCTCGGTCGCGGGCGGTCGCGGAGGTGACCGGGCCGATGGACACGACGAGCGGCTGGTGGGCCAGCGGGCCCACCAGGTCACAGAAGTTCGTGACGGTCGACGAGGACGTGAACGTGATCGCGTCGACGGCGCCGGCTCGTACCCGGGTCACCGCGTCCGGATCCGGAGCGGCGGGCACGGTCCGGTAGAGGGTGAGCACGTCCACGGTGTACCCGCGGGTGCGGAGGCCGTCGACGAGGACGTCGCGTGCCTGCTCGGCTCGGGCGAGGAGGACCCGTTCGCCGCTCGCGGCGGGCGGGAACGCCTCGACGAGCGCTTCGGCGACGAACCGCTCGGGGATCAGGTCGGCGCGTACGCCCCGCTCGGCGAGCGCGGCGGCGGTGCCGGGCCCGATGGCGGCGACGCGACAGCCGGCGAGGGCCCGGGCATCGAGCCCTCGCGGGGCGAGACCCTGGTCGAAGAACGCGGCGACGCCGTTGACGGAGGTGAGCACGATCCAGGCAACGTCGTCGAGGCGGGGCAGCTCGACGGGTCGTGCCTCCACGACGATGGTGGGCAGCTCGAGGACCGTCGCGCCGAGCGTCTCGAGTTGGCCCCGCAGCCCGCTGGCTTGCTCGCGGGCCCGGGTGACCACCACCGAGACGCCGAACAGGGGGCGGTGCTCGAACCAGGCCAGGTCGAGGCCGGCGACCGCGCCGACCACGATCGCGGCGGGGGCGGCGATGGGCTGGGCGCCGATGGTGGCCAGGGTCGCCCGGACGGTGCGCTGGTCGGGTCGGGTACCGCGTTGGACGGCCGCGACGGGCGTGTCGGGCGGCAGCCCGCCGGCTTGGAGGCGCGCGGCGATGATGGCGACCCGCGCTGCGCCCATGAGGATGACGAGCGTCCCGCCGGCTCGGGCTAGCTGCTCCCAGTCGACGTCGGCGTGGCCTTTGGCGGGGTCCTCGTGGCCGGTGACGATCGTGACGTGGGTGGCGAGCCCCCGATGCGTGACGGGGATCCCGGCGTAGGCGGCGGCGGCGATCGCGCTGGTGATCCCGGGCACCACTTCGAAGGGCACCCCCGCCGCGGCGAGCGCCTCGGCTTCCTCGCCGCCGCGGCCGAACACGAACGGGTCGCCGCCTTTGAGGCGCACGACCGTCCGCCCGGCGGCGCCGTGCTCGACGAGGAGCGCGTTGATCTCGCCTTGGCTGGCCTCGACCGCGCCGGGGGCCTTCCCGACCGAGCATCGGCGGGCGTCGGGCGGGGCGAGGGCCAAGAGCTCGTCGGCGGCGAGCCGGTCGTAGACCACGACGTCGGCGTGGGCGAGCAGCTCGGCGGCGCGGCGGGTCAACAGGCCGGGGTCGCCGGGTCCGGCGCCGACGAGGTAGACGGTCACCGCCCGCGCCTCACGGCGCGTCCCCGAGCACGGCGCGCCCGCCGCGGTCGTCGAGGAGGACCCGTGCGGCCTCGCGCCCGGCTCGGACCGGGTCGGGGTCGCGGGTGGTGGTGCGCAGCACGACGCGCCCGTCGAGGGACGCGATGAGCGCGGTGAGCGTCACCCCGGACGGCTCGACGGTCGCGAGCGCGCCGACCGGCACGTCGCAGCCGCCGCCCAGCTCGGCGAGGAAGGCCCGTTCGGCGTCGACCGCGCGGCGGGCGTCGCGATCCTCGACGCCGGACAGGGCGGCGATCGTGGCCTCGTCGTCGGCTCGGCACTCGACGGCGAGCGCACCCTGGGCGACCTGGGGCAACAGCTCGCTCGGGTCGAGGCGATGCACGCGGTCGTCGGCGAGGTGCAGCCGGTCGAGGGCCGCGGCGGCGATCACCACCGCGTCGAACTCCTCGGCTCGTCGGAGGCGGGTCGGGACGTTGCCGCGCAGCTCGGCGAAGGTCAGGTCGGGGCGGCGGTGCGCGAGCTGGGCCCGGCGCCGCACGGACCCGGTCGCGACGCGGGCTCCGGTCGGGAGCGTCTCGAGGGAGGCGCCGACCAGCGCGTCGCGGGGATCGGCCCGTTCGGGGACGCAGGCGAGCACGAGTCCGGGCAGCTCCCCGGAGGGAAGGTCTTTCGCGGAGTGCACCGCGAGGTCGGCGTCGCCGGCCAGGACGGCTTCTTGGACCTCTTTGACGAAGACGCCGCGACCTCCGAGGGTGTGGATCGGGGCTTGGGCGTCGCGGTCGCCGGTGGTCGTGACGATGACGAGCTCCCCGACGCCGCCGAGGAGGGCGAGGACCCGGTCGGCCTGCCAGCGGGCGAGCACGCTGCCGCGCGTCGCCACCCGCAGCGGCCGGGTCACTCCGGCTCGTCGAGCGCGAACAGATCGGCGAGCGCGTCGGCGAGCACCTCGCCTTGGTCCGAGCCGGCTGCGTCTTTGACCCGCACGGTGGGCTCGTGGAGGAGCTTGTTGACCACCGCCCGGGTTGTCGCTTCGAGCAGCTCGCGGGCTTCGGGGTCGAGGGCGGCGAGGCGGCCGGAGCGCCGCTCGAGCTCGCCCGCCTGGATGGCGTCGGCGCGGGCTCGCAGTGCGGCGACGAGCGGGGCGACCTCGCGGGCGGAGTGCTCGAGACGGAACCGGTCGAGCTCGTCGGTGATGATGACCCGGACCTTGCCGACCTCGGCTCGGCGCTGCTGGAGTGACTGCTCGCCGAGGGCTCGGAGCGCTTCGATGTCGAGGAGGGTGACGCCGAACACCTGGCCGACGCCCGGGTCGACGTCGCGGGGAACGGCGACGTCGACGACGAGCAGCGCCCGTCCACCGCGCCGCTCCATGACGACCTCGATGTCGCTGCGTTCGATGAGGACCCCCGGCGCCCCGGTCGAGGCGAGGAGCACGTCGGCGGTGACGAGCTCGTCGGGGATCTCGTCGAGGGAGATGGCTCGCCCCTCCACCCGCCGGGCGAGCTCCCGGGCCCGGGAGCGGGATCGGTTGGCGACCACGACCTCGCCGACGCCGGCGCCGGCCAGGGCGACCGCCATGCCTTCCCCGACGCCGCCCGCACCCAGCACGAGGACGCGACGGCCCGACAGGGAACCGAGTCGCTCGGCGGCCAGCGCGACCGCGGCGGAGGAGACCGACACGACGTGGCGGGCGATGCCGGTCTCGTGGCGGGCGCGTTTGCCGACGTGGACGGCGTGGCGGAACGTCCGCGAGAGCATCGGGCCGGCGGTGCCTTCCTGCTCGGCGGCCCGCCACGCTTCGCGGACCTGGCCCAGCACCTCACCTTCGCCGATGATCATCGAGTCCAAGCCGGCGGCGACGCCGAACAGGTGCGCCACCGCGGCGTCGTCGTGGTACGTGTAGAGGCTCTCGGCGAGCGTGTCGGGGTCGACGCCGGCCAGCTCGGCGAGGAAGTGGCGGGCGTCGTCGACGCTGGGATGGAAGCGGGTCGCGCGGGCGTAGATCTCGGTGCGGTTGCAGGTGGACAGCAGGACGACCTCCGCGAGGTGTTCGCGGTCGGCGAGCGTGTGGAGGGCCTTCGGGAGCCCCGCGGGCGGGACCGTCATCCGCTCGAGGAGCCCAACCTCGGCGGTGCGGTGGTTCAGTCCGATGACGGCGAGAGACACGCCCGGAGCAGCTCCTTCGCTTGGTCCACGCGCCCGGCGCGGATGAGGTCGAGCATGCCGGAATCGAGGGCCCGTTTCCAATCGACGGTCTCGGTCGAGGTGCCCCCGGCCCGGAGGCGTTCCCGCTCGTCGGAGACCAGCTCGAGGAGCACCCCCCATTCGGGGCCCATCTCGGAGGTGACGTGGTCCTTGAGGTAGGTCGCCAGCGCCGGGCTCCGCCCGCCGGTGCCGATGGTGACCACGACGTCGCCCTGGCGCACGACCGACATGAGGGTGAAGGAGCAGTGGGCGGGGTCGTCGGCGGCGTTGACGAAGATCCGGCGGGCCTCACCGGCCTCGGCGACCGCCGCGTTCACGGCCGGGTCGGGGGTCGCCACGGTGGCGAGCCAGGCCCCGTCGAGGTCGGTGGGCACGAACGCCCGCCGGTCGACCGTGACCTGGCCGCCGGCCTGCCAGGCGCGGACCTCGGCGTTGAGGTCGGGGGCGACGACGTGGACCGCCGCGCCGGCGTCGAGGAGGCCGGCGATCTTGCGGGCGGCGACCCGGCCCGCGCCGACGACGACGCAGCGCCGCCCGTCGAGGAGGAGATTGACCGGATAGCCGCCGAGGCCAGGGCGTCCCACGGGCCCATGGTCACACGCGGGCCCGGTCGGGGACTCGTCGGCGGTGCTGCTGGTAGAAGGACAGGATCTGAAGCTCGGTGGCGAGGTCGACCTTGCGCAGCGTCACCTCGGGCGGGACGACCACCACGGTGGGGGCGAAGTTCAGGATCGAGGCGACGCCGGCGGCCACCAGGCGGTCGGCGACCGCCTGGGCGGCGGGGGCGGGGGTCGCGATGACCCCGATGGCGACCCGCCGCTGCGCCACGATGCTGCTGAGCGCCTCGACCGGCTCGATGGTGAGGTCGCCGACGGCTTGGCCGACCTTGTCGGGGTCGGCGTCGACGAGGGCCACGATCCGGAAGCCTCGGGCCCCGAACCCCCGGTAGTTGGCGAGCGCCCGGCCGAGGTTGCCGAGCCCGAGGATCGCGACCGGCCAGTCGCGGGTCAAGCCGAGCTCCCGGGAGACCTCGCCGACGAGGTGCTCGACGTCGTAGCCGACGCCTCGGGTCCCGTAGGAGCCGAGATGGGAGAGGTCTTTTCGGACCTTCGCCGCGTTGACGCCGGCCAGCTCGGCGAGCTGCTCGGAGGAGACGGTGCCGATCGACTGATCGGCGATCTCGAGCAGCGCCCGGTAGTAGAGCGGGAGGCGGGCGACGGTCGCCTCGGGGATCAGCCGGGCCTCCGGGATGTCGGGCTCCTCTCGCCTCGGCACCGCGCCGTGCGCCGTGCCGGCGCGACGACCGGATCGGTCACCCTAGCCCGCGCTTGTGCACGCGGTCACAAGCGCTGAGGGGTGCCGGTGGGGTCGTCGCCGGTACGCTCCGACGCGAGATGGTCACGGGGCTCGCCTTCCTGGCCACCGCGATCGCCTCGATCTTCGCCGAATCGACGCTGGCTCGGGCGACGCAGCGGCGACGCCGCGAGCTCTGGGACTGGACGGTGGCGCTGGCCATGTTCGCCTTGGCCGCGGCCGCGTTGGCGCTGGGCACGTCCAACGGCTGGGACCGGGGCACCTACCGGGTCTTCTTCCTCCTCGGCGCGGTGCTCGACGTCCCGTGGCTGGCGCTGGGCACGGTGGACCTCCTGCTCGGCCCGGCGGTGGGGCGGCGGGTCCAGTGGTTCGTCGTGTTCTTCTCGGGGCTCGCCGGGGGCGTGGTGCTGAGCGCGCCGATGCGGGCCGTGTCGGGCACGGCCATCCCGAGGGCCAGCTCGACGTTCGGAGCGTTCCCGCGTGCGTTGGCGGGCGTCGGGAGCGGCGTCGGCGCGACCGTCATCTTCGTGGGGGCGGTCGTGTCCGGAGTCCGGTTCGCCCGGAACCGCACTCGGCCCGGCCACGCGCGGCGAGCCGGCGCGAACGCGCTCATCGCGCTGGGGACGCTCGTGCTGTCCAGCGGCGGGCTGCTGCAGGGTTTCGTCGGTCACGACGAGGCCTTCGCGGTGACGCTGGCGGTGGGGATCACGGTGATCTACGTCGGGTTCCGCGTCGCCGAGATGGGGCGGACACCGAGCGGGTCGGGGCCCGGGTAGCGGGTCAGTCGGGCGTCAGCGCGCGCCGCACGAGCTTGCCCGCCGGGTTCTTGGGCAGCGCGTCGACGAACTCGACGCGCGTGGGGCATTTGTACCGGGCCATCGTGTGCGCGCAGTGGGCGATGAGCACACTGGGCTCGGGGTCGGTGCCGGGCTCGGGGACGACGAACGCAACGACGGTCTCGCCGGTCCGGGGGCTGGGCGCGCCGACCACGGCGGCCTCGCGCACGTCGGGTCGGGTCGCCAGCACCTCCTCGATCTCGGCCGGGTACACGTTGAAGCCCGACACGATGATCAGGTCCTTGCGCCGGTCGACGAGCCACAGCGAGCCGTCGTCGTCGGCGACGGCCACGTCGCCGGTGTGCAGGGACCCGTCGGCGTCGAGCACCGACGCGGTGGCGGCGTCGTCGCGCCAGTAGCCGGGGAAGACGTTGGGGCCTCGGACCCAGATCTCGCCGGGGTCGCCGGCGAGGACGTCGACACCGTCCTCGTCGACGAGGCGCACCGCCACGCCGGGCAGGGGCCGACCGATCGAGCCCGGACGGGGCCGGGTGGGGCTGAGCGCGGTGGTCGTCACGATCGGCGACGCCTCGGTGAGCCCGTATCCCTGGTGGAGGACCACCCCGAACCGGTCCTCGAACGCCGCGGCGACCTCGGCCGCCAGCGGCGCGGCTCCCGACACGGCGAGGCGGATGCGGGCGAAGGCGTCGCGGGGCGCAGCGGTCGCGTCGAGCGCGAGCCATTCCTCGAACATGGTGGGCACCCCGGCGAGGACGGTCACGCCGTGCTCGCCGACGAGCTGCACGACCGCCGCGGGGTCGAACCGTTCGACGAGGACGGTGGTCGCTCCGGCGGCGAGGCCGACCCCGACCACGACGTTGAGGCCAAAGACGTGGAAGCACGGCAGCGCCGCTAAGCCGACGTCGTCGGCTCGCAGCGCGAGCCCGGGGTGTTCCTGGACCTGGTGCAGGTTGGCGGCGAGGTTGGCGTGGGTGAGCATGGCGGCGTGGGGCGTCCCAGCGGTGCCGGAGGTGAAAAGCAGCACGGCGACGTCATCGGGGCGCCGCTCGGCGCGGGGCGCCTCGTCGGGCGGCAGCGCGTCGAGGTCGACCGCCTGCACCGCGTGGCCAGCCGCGGCGACCAGGGACATCCCGGGGCCAGCGGCCAGCACCAGGTGGGGCTCGATCGCGTCGAGCTCCCGCTCGAGCGCCGCGGGCGGTGCGCTCGGGTTGAGCGGGACGCAGATCGCGCCGGCGTGGAGCGTGGCGAGGTAGGCGGTGACGAAGGCTTCGCTGTTCGGGCTGACGAGCGCCACCCGCCCGTCGGGGGGCACGTCGACCTCGAGCAGGACGCCGGCGAGGCGGGCGGCGCCAGCCCCGAGCTCGGCGAAGCTGGTGGAGCCCCGGGCGCCAAGCAGCGCGACGGCATCCGGGGTGTCCCGGGCGGCCCCCAACAGCACGTCGGCGAGGTTCACGGGCGGATGGTACGAGAAGCGGCTGGGGTCGCCGGGAGGTCCCGGGCGAGGAGGGCTCCAGCCGCGGGCGTGGGTCTTGGGGCGGGCTGGGAGGCCAGTGATCGCCACTTTGTCGTGGCGTCACGCTTCCCACGCCCGCGGGCCGGAACCGTTCCCTGCATCGTCGCTCTAGGTGGTGGGCTTGAGCGGTTTACCACCCACCGTGGTATTCCGGTCAGAGGCTGAGGCGGAGGACGAACTGGGCGAAGGACGCCAAGAAGATGAGGGCGAGGAGCACCACGATGGCGATGGTGGTGCCGGGCCTCATGGGGGCACCGTAGCGCCGGGTGGGAGCACCAGGACTGGCGACCCGGCGGCGAGGCCGTACTCGGCGGCGGCCGAGCGGCGGTCGAGGGCCAGCGCCACCAGGCCGTAGGAGTCGACGAGCACGACGAGCTCGGAGGGTCGGGCCTCGGCGTAGGCCTGGACCCAGCGGGCGGCTTTGGCCCGCTCGCCGCAGCGCACCTCCAGGGGGCCGCCGGGTGTCGCGCCGGCGGCCACGAGGTCGTCGGGTCCGATGTTGAGCTGGCAGTTCCCGAACCGGTCGACCCACCAGACCTCGGTTGCGAGCGCACCGCCGTCGAGGACGTTCGGCAAGCCGACCAGGCCCGGGACCAGACCGGCGGGGTCGACGACCTCGCCGAGGTCCTCGAGGAGCCCACCCGCGGCGAGATGCGCGGCGGCGGGTGCGAGGACGTCCCGGCCCGCGAAGGTGGGGCCGGGGGCGGGGAGGCGGTGCGCTTCGCTGGTGAGGGCGACGACCCGGCGGGCTCCGCCGAGCAGCGCCACGGCGGGGGCGAGCAGCCCGTTGTCGGGACCGACGAACGTGGCCGCGTCGCACTCGACCGCGAGGAGGCGCCGGTCGGTGCCAACGCCGGGATCCACGACCGCGAGCACGACGCACCCTTCGGGGAGGTACTGCACGGCGCGGACCAGCGCGAGTCCCCCGGCGCGCACGTCGTGGGGCGCGAGGTCGTGGGTGAGGTCGATGACGTCGACGCCGGGCGCGAGGCCGAGCATCACGCCCTTGCAGACACCGACGAACTCGTCGACGAGGCCGTAGTCCGAGAGGAACGCGACCGGTTTGATCAGTGGGCTCGCGCCGTCACCCGGTTCAGCCGGCCTGGGTGTACCGGGACGCGAGGTAGCTATTCACGTCCACATCCCGGACCCGGAACGACCGTCCGACCCGTACAGCCGGCAAGTCATTCGCCTTGATCAGGCGATACACCGTCATGGACGACACGCGCATGAGATCGGCCACTTCCTGCACCGTCAGAAAGCGCGCCTCCGCGAACGACTGCGACACGACGCTCACCCCTCTTCTTCTCCCCCGCTCTCGGGGGCAGCGTAGGGCCCCGGGGTCTCTGTTGCCAAGTGTGGCGGCTGGCGTGTCTCGTCACCCGAGGCGCACCCCGGGGTGGGTGCCGCCGGGCCCGGCGGCACGGCCCCGAGCAGGGTCTCGACCAGCGGCTCGTAGGCGGCGGGGGGGCGCCGCGAGGCGGCGGGCACCACCACCACGGCGCCGCCGCGATGCGCGGCGAGCCACGCGTCGGGGGCGTCGAGGTCGGCGACCGCGATTGTCTCGAGCCCGGCCGCGATGGCTTGGCGGGCGAAGATCCCGTCGGCGATGACGAGGTCGGGCCGCCCGACGGCGAACAGCCATTCGTCGCCGGCCTCGGGTCGGCGTTCCTCGACGAGCGTCCGGCCATCGGTGGCGACCGCGACGCTGGCGTGCCACCACAGCGAGCGCCCCAGCAGGTAGGGCCCCACCGCGTCGCAGGTCACGACCTGGGCGCCGGCGTCGCGGGCGGCTCGGGCCACCGTGGTGTGCAGGGACAGGAGCGAGGCGGGCGCGCCCGTCGCGAACGCGACGGTCCCGCCGCCGCGGGCGACCCGGCGCTCGAGGAGCAG